>CBDDLT010000022.1:0-8688 GCA_965230755.1 Saprospiraceae bacterium
GGAATTCAAATTATCACATTATGAAAATATTTACTCTGTTCTTTTTATATCTCTTTATTGTTGCGTTGAAATATTTTCACAATCTTCTTGGGAACATTATGTTGCCGTAGGAAGAACCTATGATGTTGAAAGACTTGACAACAAAGCCTATTGTGCTAACTCTGGTGGACTGCTCATCTTAGATTTGGAAACCAATACCGAATTATTACTAAATCCAAGTAATAGCAGTATTCTTGAACTTGGAGTGGATCAACTTGAAATTGCAAATAATGGAAATCTTTGGCTAATTGGTCGAGAAGAACGAAGGATGTATTCTTATAATGGAGTTGATTTTGCTCTGCACCTAGATTCCATATCAGGCATCTTAGATATGATCATGATAGAAGATAAGATATGGTTTACGGCAAGTAGAATTCACAATGAACATCAAGGCTATTATAAACTATATTCCTTTTCTCTGAACGATGGATTGCTTATTGATCATTCCACCCAACTTCCAATGGCATAGAATTATTCTCTACCGATCAGAATAATAATTTATGGTTGACTCTAGAAGATTCAATAGTCAGGTATGACGGACTTGATTTTTTTGATGTAATAGCTTTTTCTGACACTTTGTCCCTAATAAATAAGATATCCCATTTTGTAGATTCTCAAAATAGACACTGGTTATCGACCATCAAATATATCTACGATGATATCACTATGGATTTTATGTCAAAATCCACTATTTATACTATTGAAAACGGTATCTGGTCTTCCATAACCACCGACGCTCGAGTTGGTGAATTTTATGAATTTCAACCCAATGAAATCACTGTAAATACAGGAAATGCGGTCGGCCAGGTAAGGAATGGTCAAATCCTCTTAGACACTGTCAGTCAAATGTACCCTTCATTGCCTTTAGACTTGAACATCCTTTATATGGAATCATTAGAGACCGTCTGGCTGGAAAGTGGATTCCAGATACAGGATTATGGTTTATACCAGCTTGAACAAAACAACATTACTCAATTTGGAGTGAATAGTGATTTCCTATCTTGGGTATTGTATGATATCGTGAAAGACTGTGATGAAAATTTGATGGTTAGTTCTCCTCATCGAATTCAAACATATCGGAATAATCAGTGGGAAACCATTTCTAGAAATCCGGAAAACGAAAATTGTCTATTGTACACTTTTATTGAAAAACCGAATAATTGCGAAAATTGGATAGAAGGACTTTCGGACGACTGCTTTTCGATCTGGCAAATTCAAGAAGATAGTTTAATAGAATCAGAAATACTTCCCTTAGAAATGAGATCCCTAACTTTTGATCCAATGGGGAACATATACGGAGTTGCTCGACCTGATCGTACTGGTTTACTTGTTAAAGTAGGTCCGGATGGATCTTCCATTTCATATCCAATACCTTTATCTCCATCGCGAAATACAGCCTGTGAATATACCAACTCAGGATCGGTATTTGTAGTTGCATTTAGCAATTCGGGAGAAGGACATAAAATATACGAATTCCATGATGAGATATTTACTGAACATAACATTGAGCAATTTGGTGATATAAATATTGCGCAATGGGTTTATGAAGATTCCAATGGTCACATTTGGTTTGCTACTAGAGAGACCTTACTGGAATATGATGGAATCAGTTGGACAGAACACAATCTTAACATTGATAATCGCTACAATTACATCAATGATATCCTTGAAGATGATTTGGGCAATTTGTGGATAGCCACCAGAGAAGAGGGATTGATATATTATGATGGCAATAATACTACGGCTTATACTACGGCTAATTCGGACTTATTGAATACAGAATGCTTAGGATTGGTCATTACCAACAATGAATATTTGTGGATCAGGCACGGCAATGGTCTCACAAGAATGACATTAGATGAAGAAAAAACGGACAACGAGGATCCCAGTTTTACATTAACGGCCCCTTCTCTCTTTCCAAATCCATCTTTGGGTCAAATCAATCTGATTAACCCTGAAGGAGAAGAAAGGAAATATGAAATCATTGACTTGAATGGAAAAGCGATATTGAAGGAAGTCACAAGTTCAACCAAATGGCAGGCAAATCTCAAGCCTGGTGTTTACCTGGTCAAAATAAGTAATGAGTCCGGCCAAGCTGTGGAGAAGCTTGTCGTTTTCTAATTAGAATCATCTTGGCTTCGATTATATATAAATACAATCATGTTAATATCAATCCAAAGGAAACACCGAAGACCTTTTGATCTCATTCAAAACAAATGTGCTTTTTATCTGTGCTACATTGGGCAAAGCGGCTAGTTTGCCAGAGGAAAATTGATGATAGGCATTCAGATCTGAGACTACCACTTTCAATAAAAAGTCATTGGCTCCTCCCATTAAATAGCATTCGAGCACTTCCGGCACCTTCTTTATCGCTTCGCTAAATTTTTGAATTTCCTCCAATTTTTGACTATCCAAGGAAACCGAACAGAAGACAACCATGGATTTACTCACAGCCTCGCGATTGATCACTGCAACATATTTTTCTATGATACCCTCTTTGTCATACCTTTTTATTCGCTCATAAATTGGCGTTTTTGTCATATTTAAACTTGCAGTCAACTCCTTAATATTAATCTTGGAGTCACTTTGTAGGTGTTCTAAAAGTCGCTTATCAATTGCATCTAATTTCAACATGGGAAACTTTCCTTTTTTTCTATAAATACCGGAAATTTAAAGACACAATTTCCCGTTTAACTCTAATTTTCAGGAAAAATACATGCTTATAATAACAATTGCACTATTTATTCCCAACAAGGTTAATTTTACAATACATATTGAAGTCTAAACAAATACTCGTATGAAAGATTTTATGTTCCCTGAAAGTTTAATGATGACACATGGTTATCGGCCGGAGTGGTCCGAAGGAGCCGTTAAGGTACCTTTGTTTTTGACCTCTACTTTTGCTTTCAATACTGCAGAGGAAGGAAAGTCATTTTTCGAATTGGCCTATGGACTTCGAGAAAAAGAACAAGAAGAACAACTTGGTCTAATTTACAGTAGAATTAATAATCCAAATCTGGAAATACTCGAAACCCGTCTTTGCCTTTGGGATAAAGCAGATGATTGTGCCGTTTTTGAAAGTGGGATGTCAGCCATCAGCACCACCCTACTCGAATTTTTGAATCCAGGTGATTTATTACTGTTTAGCTCTCCTACCTATGGTGGAACGGACCACTTCATCAATAGTTTTCTGAAAAAGATTGGAGTAGAATCCGTTGGATTTTACTCTCACCAGACCAAAGAAGAGATCATAGAACTGATTGAAAAAACAGGCAAAAGCGATCGACTCAATCACATTTACATAGAAACCCCTGCCAATCCAACCAATGACTTGATTGATATAAAAATGTGCAAGGAAATTGCCAATCATTTCAGCACCAAAGACAAGGAAATCAAGATCTCAGTGGACAACACTTATATGGGACCGATTTGGTCCAACCCTCTTCAACATGGGGCTGATTTGGTCATTTATTCTGCAACCAAATACATCGGCGGACATAGTGATATTATAGCGGGAGCTGTGTTGGGGAATGACGAACTCATTAAAAGAGTCAAAGTTCTAAGAACATTTCTGGGTAATATGGCAAGTCCACATACCTGTTGGTTGCTGCTCAGAAGTCTTGAAACACTCAAAGTACGAATGGAACAACAAGCCAGAAACGCGAAAGATATTGCTGAATTCTTAGAATCTCATGACGCCGTTGAAAAAGTACTTTATCTGGGTAATTTAGATAAGTTCTCGGCCTCATATCATATCTTCAAAGAACAATATAGTTCTTCGGGAGCCATGATTTCCTTTACCATTAAAGGTGGTGAAAAAGAGGCTTTCTTGTTGATGAATCAGCTAAAACTCATTAAACTAGCGGTGAGCTTAGGAAGTACGGAAAGCTTGGTTCAACATCCGGCTTCTATGACCCATGCCGGTGTTTGTCCCGAATTAAAAAAGAAAATCGGTATTACAGATAACTTGATTCGACTTTCTGTAGGAATAGAAAACAGCCAGGATCTAATCTGGGATATTAATCAGGCTCTTAAAAGTATTGGAAATTTAAAGGAGTTGGAATTAGCACACCATTCCAATTAATGACCTTGACAAGTGTCTAAAAAAAACTTGATTTTCTGCACAGCTCTAGTTATTGAGGGCAACTTCAAAAGTTACATGTCCAAAGCAAGGCTCGCCTTTGTTCGTTAAGCCCTGTACTAATATCTCGTAAATGCCAGGACGATCAGGTGTATAAAAGCTAATAGTCTCGCCAACTTTTTCTTCATTTAGAATTACATCAGGCTGCCAATAAAGCACCGGCCTATAGTCAGGATAATGGCTGTTTTCAGTGTGCAAAACTTGCTCAAAGGCCTTTGGTGGAGAAAATGCTTTGAATGTTGTGAATGCAATCTGCTCGCCCCACTGATAATTTGCAAAATCATCCGTACTGGTAATGATAGAAACAATGGCCCCAATCACATAGTCTCCGAGAATGTAATCGGAATTATATACTTCGAGCGCTACGACCTTAGCTGGATTAACTTTCAATAGTTCTTCAATATCAAAGACAGGCACATTATCCAATAAAATAAGTGGTGAATCATACCATTTTTGTTGTTCAAAATTGAAAACGCTGAGATTTTCCTTTCCTTCTTTTTTATGAAGCCTAACACCTGGTGTTATTTCTCGGAAAACTTCGGTCATCGTAGATAGTTTAACAAAATCGCCAAGAACGATCCGACTATCTGGCTCCACAATATTGGTAGATGCAATATTCAGTCGATCATTCTCATAGACCGATTTGGATGCATTTTTCGGGTAGATTCGCTCCAGTTGTTGCTGAAGATTCAAAAACTCTAAAAGACTGTGAAGCACAGAATCATATCGAATAGGTACCGATGCGACTTTTGGATACTTTGAATCAAAATCATTCCGTATCAGCACAGTATTATTTTCCTTTGGAGTACCAACGAACAGATCTTTCTGATCTTGTAGATGATGTAAAGGAACGGTGAAATTCCCTTGTTCATCCGTGGTTCCCATGTATAATAATGGTGTTTTCTGGAGCACGGAAACCATAGTCACAGCTCCTGTTATATTGTCTTTTTGATCATCTTGAACAAGTCCACTAATGGTAAGGCCTCTCGTTTCCGCAGGCCACTGCAACTGATCGATTTTCCTAGGAAGAGTCTTTTTCGTTTTGAAAGCATCAGGTAAGTCAAGGGTAAAACCTTCCTCCTGAGCAAATTGCCTGCAATAGGGATCTTCTTGGCAAGAAGACTTCAACCAGTTATTATGCTTAATCACTTTTTCGGAAGGTAGATTGCCTAAGCCTTGTAAACGAACAGAGGTCGAAAGTTCTGCGGTTATCGGACTTATGCCTTTCAGATGAAAACTGATCTTTTCACGAACTTGGTAAATTTCTTTTTGTAGTTCTATTTGAATTGGTATTGGATCAATATTTAGGGCTTTCTGCTGATCCAATGAAGCAATTCCTTCATCGTCTGACTCTAATGAATGAGTTGAAATACTTCCTCCTTCGATAAGTGGATTTACAATGGTTAATTGCTGATAGTGATAATAACTAGAAGAAAAATTGCGCATATAACGCGTATATGCTCTTAAAAAATAGTACTTACTGGGGACATCTTCGGGAATCCTGAAAGAACCCGCTGCTTTATTGTTACTCAATAAGTATTTTTCTTGAACGATGACTTCTTGGGATTCATCAAATAATTCGACGTAAAGCACCTTGCTCAAATTCTGTTCGACTTTACCATCTAGCATACACCAAGCCTTGAACCAAAGGGTTTCTCCGGCCAGACACACATTTCTATCCAAATGCAAGACCACATGTTCTTGCGGCAGAATCACATCTTCACAAGATGACTGCGCAGAAAGTTGAATTGCACCTAATAAAAAAGTGCTGATTAAAATGCTTATCTTATTTAACAGATTCATTCTATTTCCTGCGATTGTAATATTTAATTCGATGATGAAAACATTATTATTCTTCCCAAAAATCCGGTCTAGTCAATGTACCGCCTAATTTTCTGCAATCAAAACATTCATCATTACCTAAGGTCCTGCCACCCAAATCTTGATAAATATACACCGGCCAATGTGCAGGAGGAATGAAACCCAACTGTCCAATGGACATGTAGTCTGGTTCACAGTAAGAAAATGAAAAACCCAATTCTTCCGGATGATCGACGAAAATCCTTTTTTCATCTTGCCCTGCAACCAAGAAAAAGCCCAAGACAGTTTCGTTCGGATCATCAGTATTGAAAAGGTTTCCTCTTATTTGAAAAGGCTGTGAATTATATAGCGATTCTTGACTTTCGATCTGACCTTGTAGCTTATTCCAAAAATTATATGCTTCCTGGGTGATTGTCAATTGCTTGACCAGCAAACTGTATCTAATGGAAAGTTCTCGCCCACCTATTCTAGCAAAATTAAGAGGCAAGCGTTCTATTTTGGGTTCACTAAGTGTAGAAGTGTTGATAGTAAATACTTCATTAATCTGATCTGTTCGCCAGCAAGTCTTGAACTCGGTCGGATTGGGATAAGGGTATATGATGCGATTATTATAAATATAGTCAATGGTAAAATCGGACTCGTACTTAAATGTAGCTTCCAGAGACCACAACAAATAATTCTCGCTATTCTCTGCTTCATCGGCGTTTACATAAAACTGATAGCCGGGCACATTGGGTTGTTGAATACTCAAATACCTATATTCTATTTCGGCTTCAACCGTATCAATATTTATGGTACTTGGCATTCTCTGATACTCCGATTCATAGCGCTTTCCATTCTGAAGCTGAATACTCAATTTATAGCTTTTACCAGCGGTGCCCTGTATGCCATTGATCGAAGTGATATAATTACCCGGTTGATTTTCCACTAAAGTTTCACGTACTCCACCTTCTTCTATTATTTCAACAATGGCGTCTTCCACTACTTGTTGATCATCTTCAAAAATCCCCGAAGAAAGCGATAACTTAATCGTGTAGGGTCCCGGCATATCAGTAATCGAACCATCAACTACAAGTACTGCATCAAAATCATCCAATTCCGGATTAAAATCTTCTTCACAAGCGATAAGACCAAAAAGCAATAAGATGACCAAAGCCAACCAATACATCCAATAGCTGATTGAAGTTCTAATTGTCATAATTTCCAAATTTGAACTGATAAGTAATGGAAAAGATCGGTCTCGCGAATATTGAAAGCCTATAACCCCTTACACGATTATTGTCGTATTGAAAATAAACATTGTATACGTTGTTTCGGCCGGTAAAATTGTACACTGAAAAGACCCAAGCACCATGTAATAATTTTTCTTTTTTAAGATTGCCTTCGATTTTGGCGGATAAATCAATTCTAAAATAATCAGGAACTCTGTATCTATTCCGTTCACTAAAGTTTATGATTTCAAAACCACCCTGGGTATAGGTATTTGTTGGATAAGTAACCGGTCGGCCACTTTGATAGACCATATTGGCTGATAGATTAAATCTGCGACTAAATTTGTAGTTGCCCACTATATTGGCGATGTGTGGTCTGTCATAATTACTGGGATACCTGTTTCCAAAATTAATGGATCTGGCTTCATCCGGACCTTTCACCGTCACTCGAGATCTCGAATAGGTATAATTGATCCAACCATTGAATCTTCCGGCAGGTTTTTTAAAAGTCAATTCCACTCCCCATGCATCTAGGTCACCTTGAAGAACATCTCGTTCTGGGAATTCATTGATCAACAAATCAGCTCCATCCCGGTACTCTACCAATTGGCTCACGTTTTTCATATAAAATTCTGTGGACCAGTTGTATTTTCTATTGGCTAGGTCACCATATAGTCCAAATGAGGCTTGTTGGCCAGCCATTGGCTCGATATTATAATCGGCCAATTTCCATCGATCCGTGGGAGCCAGTGCGATAGTATTCGACAATAGAAAAATATATTGATGTAAAGTATTATACGATGCTTTCACTGAAAGATTAGGTAAAATGGAATACTTCATGGCGAGACGATAATCTATATTATTGTAGCCAATGATGTTTTCTCCCTTCCCGAATTGAAGTGTATCGCTTATATTTTCTTCAGAGATCACTTTATCCTCTTGATATCGGAAAACTTCTTGCGGACCCAAGTAATTGTACCGATTGAAGCGAAGTCCACCAATAACGCTCAACTTGTCAATAGGTCTCCATTCTTCACTTAAATAAATCCCTGTTTCAAGTCCTCTTTCTTCATCAAATGTTATTGGCTTTATTAAACTGCTTTCATCAGAGGGCAAAAAGGTTCCTCGGTCATTTTTGTATAATATAGCATTGGCTCCAAATTTCAAATGATGTCTCGAATGAGCACGCCAGGTCCAATCCATGCGAGCTTCCTGATGCAACAACTCGCTATTCTGCTTATACGATTCAAAAGGGATCTCAACTTCTTCTACCCCAAGCCCCATTCGACTATTGACCAAGGCCAAATTCATGTTAATTTTATCATTAAAGAAATGATTCCATGACAAGGATCCTCCAAGATTGTTATTGTCGAAATTTGTTCGACCAGCATAATTGATGTCATCAAAACTATAATACCCCAGAGCTTGAATTCGACTCTTATCTGACAATTGATGCGAGAATTTCACGATAGCATC
>CBDDLT010000023.1:0-431652 GCA_965230755.1 Saprospiraceae bacterium
AACGAACACAAACCAATAAATTCAATTACTTTTGTGGCTCGAACAATTACTAAGATGGGATTTAACGAAGAACTACAGCGTAGAAAAACTTTTGGCATCGTCAGTCACCCTGATGCGGGGAAGACTACTTGACGGAAAAACTATTGTTATTCGGTGGGGCCATACAAGTGGCCGGAGCAGTAAAGTCGAATAAAATCAAGAAAACTGCTACCTCGGATTTCATGGAAATTGAAAAGCAAAGAGGTATATCTGTTGCTACATCGGTAATGGATTCGAATACAAAGGGAAGCAGATCAATATATTGGATACTCCGGGACACAAGGATTTTGCTGAAGATACTTTTCGAACCTTAACAGCGGTAGACAGTACCATTGTAGTAGTAGATGTGGCCAAAGGAGTGGAAGAGCAAACAGAGAAACTGGTCGGGGTATGTCGAATGCGTAAGACACCAATCTTGGTTTTCATCAATAAGTTAGATAGAGAGGGATTAGATGGGTTTGATCTTTTGGATGAGTTGGAGCAAAAATTGGGACTTAAGGTAGTACCACTTAGTTGGCCAATTGGTATGGGTCAGCGCTTTCAAGGAGTCTACAATATTTATGAAAAAAACCTTGTGCTATTCTCCCCTCATGGAAAACAAAGTGAAGAAGAGAGCATCGAATTCAATGATTTGGATAGCACAGAGCTCGAGGAATATGTAGGAGAGGAAGCAGCGGAAGAGTTGAGGTCAGAAATTACCATGATCAACGAGATATATCCGGATTTTGATAAAGAAAAATATCTAAAGGGAGAACAATCTCCAGTCTTCTTCGGTAGTGCCATTAATAATTTTGGGGTAAAGGAATTATTGGATTGTTTTGTTGAAATAGCTCCTTCGCCACTGCCGAGACAAGCGGAAGAAAGATTAGTGGAACCAGACGAAAAGACTTTTTCCGGATTTGTTTTCAAAATACACGCTAACATAGACCCAAGACATAGAGATAGAATTGCATTTCTAAGAGTATGTAGTGGGATCTTCAAGCGGAACACCTACTACGAACACCAGCGCTTAGACAGAAAATTGAAGTTCCCTAACCCAACAGCTTTCATGGCTTCTAAAAAGGAATTACTGGAAGAGGCCTATCCTGGAGATATCGTTGGCCTTTACGATTCGGGCAACTTTCGAATTGGCGATAGTCTCACCGAAGGAGAGTCTTTACATTTCCAGGGAATACCAAGCTTCTCTCCGGAGCAATTCCGTTATGTCAATAATACAGATCCCATGAAGACCAAGCAGCTGAACAAAGGACTTGATCAGTTGATGGAAGAAGGCGTCGCTCAAATGTTCACCAAAACCGCCAACGGGCGAAAAATAATTGGTACCGTTGGAGCATTACAGTTTGAAGTCATCCAGTACCGGCTAAAGCACGAGTATGGAGCGAGTTGTGATTATGAGCCTTTGAGACTGAACAAAGCCTGCTGGGTAAGTTCGGATGATCCAGACGAATTGAAGGCTTTCATCAGAAGGAGGAACAATGACATGGCTGTGGATACGCATGGGAGGGATGTATTTCTAGCAGAAACCGCGTGGTCTTTGAATAGCGTTCAGGAAAATCACCCTGAGATTCAATTTCATTTTACGAGTGAGTTTTAGGTGGGAGTTTAGTGATCTGTGGTATGTGATCAGTGATCAACATGTCTTGTCCTAAAATAGGTTTACACAAAAAGCGGTGTAAAATGGGACGAAAAGCTGGTAAAAGTAAGCGTTACGCTAGAGAGTTAAAACAGAAGGTGGTATTGGAATATTTAAGGGGAGAAGAGACCCAAAAAGAAGTACTTAACCGATATGGGATTAGAGGTAGTTCTACATTAACGAACTGGATACGTCAGTTGGGTTATGAGGATGAATATGAAAGGGGTATCTTTCCAAAAACAAAAGCTTTGTCTGAATTTAAGAAGGAAAAGAAAAGCCAATCAGCAAGGAAGAGTGCTTTAGAACAAGAGAATGAGCAATTACGCTTAAAGCTGGAGTTGTATGAGCGAATGATCAAGAAAGCGGAAGAGGTTTATCAAATCAAGATTGAAAAAAAGTTCGATTCCAAGTAATTCAACAGATGAAGACAGATAAACCAACAGTTCAGATTCAACGGTTGTGCACATTACTTGGAGTAAGTCGACAAGCTTATTATCAATATCAAAAGCGAAAAGCACAAGAAAGATTAGATGAAGCTCTCATTTTGAAATGGGTCCATGCGATACGAAAACAGCATAGATTTATGGGAGGAAGGAAGCTATTTAAGAAGATTCAAGCCGATCTTGAAATGCACAATATCAAGCTGGGAAGAGATGCGTTTTTTGACTTACTTAAAAACCATAACTTGTTGATAAAAAGAAGAAAACGAAGAGTTCGAACCACTAACTCTATCCATAATTTTAAGAAATGGCCTAATCTAATAGAAGGGATAAATCTAGAAAGAAAAAATCAGTTATGGGTTAGTGATATTACTTACCTCAAAACAGTACGAGGCTTTTTGTATATCAGTTTTATAACGGATGCATATACCCACAAGGTCATAGGATTTAATGTAAGCCACTCTCTAAAGGTCAAAGAAAGTATCGAGGCACTGAAAATGGCTTTTAATAGCTTAGAACAAGAAACTCCTTATCATCTGATACATCATTCGGATCGAGGATTTCAATATTGTAGCTATCAATATGTATCATTACTTCGATCAAAAGGTATAGCAATCAGTATGACACAAACTGGTGATCCAAGAGATAATGCAGTAGCCGAAAGAATAAACGGAATCATAAAGAATGAGTATTTAAAGGACCTAAAAATTACCTCCTTGAAACAGGCTAAAATAGAGCTAGATAAAGCAGTTAAACTTTATAACAACCAAAGACCTCATTACAGTATAGGACTCTTTACTCCTAATGAAATTGAAGCAAACAAAAATTTAAAACCAAAGAATTTATGGAAATCAGCAAAAACTCAAAATGTAAACCTATTTTAGGACTTAGAAACCTATGTCAACCTATGCTAGGATTATTATTTAATCGTGTAAACTTATTTTAGGACGAGACACACAGATAACAGATCACCAATCACCGATCACCGATCACCGATCACCAATAACAACTTCAAGATGTAGGAATTCGATACCTGGATTGATTGAGCAGGTTTCCATTATTATCAGAAACTTTGGCATTCTTAAAATTTTCAGATTTGGTCAGACTAATTTCCAGATCTACTTCTTGTATTTCGAATTGACTGAGCACATTACCTATAATACTCTCGGGCATCAGCTCAATATTGAATTGAATTGGATGCTCCTTATTGTTTTGAATCATCAGATCCTTATACCCGTAAACAACTGTAGCATCCGTACCCAAAGGCGTAAACCGAGTCTCTTCCGTATAGATATCAATAGAATGATTGTATCGTTCCAATACCTTTAGACCAGATTTAAGGGCTAAATAGTAAATCAACCCGGATAATTGACAAAGCCCTCCACCATAATCTTCTGCCAATTTGCCATCCTTAATGTTTCTACTTTTTCTATATCCATTATTTTTCGTTGGTCGTCTGACTATTTTCCAAAAGGAAAAAACTTGTCCGGGATACAGCACCAGACCTGTGATCCTTTCGGCTCCAAGTTGCAGGTTGTGCCATTTGTTTTCATAACTATCAGTTACTTTCACATCAAGCGTAATGGATAGTTGCTGCTTTAAAAGTTCATCTTTGCTTCGCGCAAAATCAAATCTATGGATCACTCTTTCTTTCCAGTACCTCAAAAGTTGGTGATAAGTAATTTTAATGTTGGTGGGTATTAATTTTCGAATCATCCCTCTTTTTTTAGTACATACACTCTGTACGACGCGTACTTCTTAAGAAAACTTTTATTCAAAAGCGTGTCTATTCTAAAAAAGTAAGATCTGATGCTTTTAGGGAATTGATGGATAGGTAAAAACAGGACACCTTCTTCTCCGACAATCTTCCATTTCCTAGCAACACGTTGACTAATTTCTCTGCTCGTATAGCCATTCGCACCATGCCAACCCTGATATTTCTTTCTAAATAAGTTTCGACGCTCCTGGGAGGCAATGTCAAAAATCAACAATCCTCCAGGTTTCAAAATTTTATAGACCTGTTCCAAGAAGGTATTCAGGTCTTCCTTTTTTAAGTGCATAATTAGGTGGAAGCACAAAGCGGCCTCATAATGTTCATTCAACTCAATAGAACCAGACAGCACGTTCCCCTCCAGAAAAGTCTTGTCCGGAAATTTGTCTTGAGCTTGAGAAATCATGGCAGGGCTGATATCCATCCCAACCGAACAAAAATCCATCAATCTACCCGTACCGCAGGCAAGGTCAATGCTGTTAGAAGTTGCTTTAGGCCAAAATCGTCGGATAATATTTCGCTCCTGATGATCGATGAACTTTCCATAACTATTAGCAAAACGATCCCGGTCATAGTCCTTGGCTAGTTGATCGTAGTAATTTTTAATTTCTTGATTGCTCATGATAATTGTAACCTGTGTCTGTTATTGTAAGATAGTTTTTTCCAGAGCATAGAACAAATCAAACCATTTTTACTAAAATCAAGGATGTTATAATAATATTTTAAACTTTCAATAATTATTGAAAGTTTAAAATATTTGATATACCTTTGTTCAATGAACTTAGAAGAAGCTAAAAGAGAATTTATTCAAACTTGGGGAAGCCTGGGAAGTTCTTGGGGTATACCGCGGTCGATGGCTCAAATCCATGCCCTGTTGCTGGCTTCTCCAGACTCATTGAGCACGGAAGAGGTAATGGAACAGGCCATGCTCTCCAGAGGAAATGTCAATCTCAATATGAGAGAACTCATCAGCTGGGGCTTGGTCGATAAGATCAATAAACTTGGTGAGCGTAAGGAATTCTTCCAAGCCAACCACGATATCTGGAGCATGTCTCAAAGCATCATCAGAGAGAGAAAGAAAAGAGAAATGATGCCTGTTCGAGAATTCATCCATCAGCTTACCCTTCAAGAAATCGAAGGGAAGAAAAAAGACGTGAAGCACTTTAAAAATCTGGTCAAAGAGTTGGACGAGTTTCTAAGCCAACTAGATCAGTTGAGCAGCTTACTGGATAAAATGAGCAACAACAGTTTCTTCAAAAAAATGATCAAATTATTGAATTAAACTATTTTTTTAATCCAAACTTTCAATTTTTTCTAAAACTTTTAAAATGATAAACAATAAAAAATTATTCTTGGATCAAGATTGTCCCTTGTGTCAGGCTTACGCGAGCTGCTTTGTGCACTATGGACTCATGGATCCTTCCGTTGTGGACTCCTATCAAAAGATGGATCCCACTTCCCAAAAAAAGATCAACTTGGAAAGAGCAAAGAGTGAAATAGCTCTATTTGATGTCAACACCCACAATACAAGGTATGGCATAGATGCTATTTTGCATATCATTGGTAACCGATTTCCTCTATTCGAGAAAATCATGCGTTACCCCATGATTTATCCGATTCCCCGGTCAATCTACAGCTTTATTTCCCATAATCGAAAAGTTATCATCCCTGCTAAACCGGCAGCTAATGAATTGGATTGTACCCCAGCGTTGCATCATGGGTATCGATGGATCTATATTGTTTCTGTGGCCTTAATTACCGGATTGATTCTCGGGCAATTCACTTATTGGATTTTTCCCAACGCCTATAATTGGTGGAGGGAGTATTTGATCTGCTTTGGCCAAGTTGCATGGCAAGGGGTCTTTATTCACTTCATCAATAAAAGTAGGAGGATGGAGTATTTGGGAAATATGTCTACGGTATCCTTGATCGGTGGTATACTTTTGTTGCCCATGTTTTTAATACAAAGCTTTTATTCTGTCCACCCAATAGCCTTGATCTTTTATTTCTTCTTGGCCGTGTCTTTCATGTTGTGGGAACATATTCGACGATGTAAATTATTAGGTCTTCCATTAACAATGAGTGGATCTTGGGTGCTTTATCGAGTCTTTGTGCTGGTCATCATTTTATCCATAGAATTATGAAAAAAATCATCATTGCAGGAGGCACTGGTTTCTTAGGCCAAGCTCTGGAATCATATTTTAGTTTGCAAGGCTTCGAGTTATTCATACTGACCCGAAACCCTCAAAATGACAATCAAGTAGAATGGGATGGTCAAAGCCTGGGTAATTGGGTTTCTTGTTTGGAAGATGCAGACGTTCTCATCAACTTATCCGGAAAGTCGGTCGACTGCCGATACACCAAGAAAAATAAACAAGAGATTCTACATTCGCGGATTCGATCTACTCAAATTCTTCAACAGGCTATGGAAGAAGCGGAAAAGCCTCCTATCTTATGGATCAATGCCAGTAGTGCAACAATATATGTTCATGCCGAAAAACACAAGATGACGGAACGCAACGGTCTTATTGGTGACGATTTTTCAATGCGTATCTGCAAAGCTTGGGAAGCAGAATTCTTCAAGACTAAAATGGATCATGTAAGAAAAGTAGCAGCCAGGACCTCCATTGTCCTTGGTAATTCCGGTGGTGCGTTTCCTAAATACAAACTGATGACACAGTTAGGCTTTGGCGGTCATCAAGGAAATGGCGAGCAATGGATGAGCTGGATACATCTTGAAGATTTTTGCCGTGCTATAACGTTCATCATGGCGAATTCTGAGATTCAAGGCCCCATTAATATCACTGCTCCTCATCCCATCATCAATAAAGAAGCAATGACGCTCTTAAGATCAAAGTACAAGAGAAAAATAGGACTAAACCTGCCCGCTTGGTTACTTGAATTAGGAGCAACCATCATGGGAACAGAAACGGAATTACTATTGAAAAGTCGTTTCGTATTTCCCGAAATTCTTATAGAAAAGCACTTTGAATTCAAGTACTCAACATTGGCTGAATCGCTGAGAAATCTTTAGCTGTAATAACAAGTTTGGTGTAGAATCGAACATAATAGCATCTCTTCGCCCAGAGTAAATTCCATATTTATTTCAAAAACTTGGAGAAAATAGAGTACGATCGACGGAAAATAGCCTCTTTTATTTAAGAAATAATAACAAAAACTTAATGTAATTTTAATCTCATTCAATTTCTCCGACAGCCCTGCGCCATTGAGAATAATAGAGTGATCAATAAAATTGCAATAGTTATTGCTCTTTTTAAATAGAAAAGAATGTTTCATGTTTGACATCGAACTAATGAATTTTAATCCGGAAGCACCTAGCTTTTTAGTGATGTTCATAACGGCATTATTTGCCTTTTTCCTGTCCTCTATCATAGCTGTGACTTATCAGTTCACGACGAGGAGTATTTATCGGAAAGCTCATTTTTTACAATCTCTTGCCTTAATTGGAGTTGTGGCAGCCACCATTTTACAAGCCATTGGTGAGAGTGTGGCTATTGGATTGGGAATTATTGGTGCCTTATCCATTATTCGATTCAGAACTTCATTGACCGACCCGCGCAATATCACTTTTATGTTTGCTTCCATAGGATCAGGTATCGCCTGTGGTGTGATGGGCTTCGGGATCGCTTTAACCGGAACCCTTACATTTTGCGTTGGGGCCATAATTTTGAAATTTTCTCCATTGAATAATAACAATGAACTAATCGGTGAATTAAAAATTCACATACCTGAAGCAGGCCAGCTTCGACATGTCATAGAACAGAAGTTAAACATCCTCTGTAACAATCACGAATTAATACGTCTACGGTTCGTCAATTCGAAAAAAATGAATGGACCCTCGCCAGAAGAAACGGAAGTTGTACAAGTCATTAATAGAATTAGACTTCAGGAGTTGATATATCTTATTTCGCTGAAAGACTCCTATTCCCTCGTAGAATTTGAAGAGAGTATGAAGGATATAGAAGGGCTTGAAAGTCTGCGCCTTGATTTTAGAAAACGCCAAACTAGACTGTAATAGAAATGAAAAGGATCAATATATTTTATTTAGTTATTCTCGCGACTGGTCTGTTATTGTTCAGTTTGCTTCGTCCTGATTTTCACAGAGAATTATCCTTCTATGGTTTTGCTGAAAGTAGAGCTACAGAGATCAATTATAACTATCCGGTTGTCGTTGACAAAATACTAGTGAAACCAGGCCAAGCTGTTAAGGAAGGCCAGATACTTATGGAGCTATCAAGAAGAAAATCTAAGGAAACACTGGAAGATCAAAGTTTTCGGATTGCTGAATTAAAAGCTGAAGAAGCCCTATGGAAACAAAAGTTGCGAAATGAAATAGAGATTCTCGAAATCAATCTGCAAACCAGAATGGCAGAAGTTGAGGGAAAAATAGAAAGCACGAAGAGAGAGCTAGAGTATAAAAAATCACTCGTTGAAAGTCTTAAATCCATAGAACCTATCAATGCAGAGTACAAACCTCTGGAAGATGAACTGAAAAGATATGAAAAAGAGAAAGAAGATTTGACCAAAGAGCAGCTCTCTAAAATCAAGGGGCTCAAAGAAGAGCTCTCACTAGGACAAAATCCTTACCGAGAACAAATCAGACGATTTATTGCCGAGAGAGAATTTGACGAGTCTCAAAAATTCCAACCCATTGTAGTAAAATCACCATCAGATGGATTGGTGGGCAATATTTCTTGTAAAGAAGCAGAACACATTTCTTCCTATTCTACTTTATTGACATTCTACGAACCACATTCCGGGATTATCAAAGGATATGTACACGAAGATCTGACCCTGGAAGTTGAAATAGGACAAGAGTTCTCTATCTCATCCCTCAAGGATGATTCAATAAACTATCCGGGCGTGGTCATCGGATTAGGATCAAGAATAGTTGAAATTCCTTCTCGACTCAGGAAAATAGAAACCGTCAAAGCCTATGGGCGGGAAGTATTAATAGAGATTTCAAAAGACAATTCCTTTTTACAAAAAGAAAAGGTCAGTGTTTCCTTTAGCTCTAGTCATGAACCTAAATAATATTATAATGCGTCTTATTGTCTTTTGTCTACTTCTCCCTTGCATTTGTTTTGCACAGCAAACCATCAATTCCGAGCAGTTTTTTGCCCTGGGCCTGAGCACTTATCAAAAAGACAATAAACCATTAGCAGAAGAAATGAATTTCCCTTGGATCGAACAATATGAGTTTCGAACAGAAACGGATGAGTTCGACCTGGATAGACAGAGATATACCTTTAGATTATCTCCAAGCACCAAAAAAATTCGCGATGCCCAAAAGTCCATTTACGATGAAATTAGAACCGCTCAGGATTTTGATGGTCAGGATATATATTGCGACTTAGTACTCTCACTGCATTTGGATTGGCTTTCTTTATTCATTCTAGAAGAGAATAAAAAGATTCTTGATGAATTGGCGGTCGTTCAAAATGATTATCAAATAGTCCATCAAAAAAAATTGGGTAGCTACGATTTTGATCCGGAAAAACTACTCAAACTCAGAACTGAAATGAGCGATGCCAAGATCGAGATGAACGAGCTCAAGTCAGAGGCAGATTTTCTTCTAAACAAGTATGGCATTGAAGATCAAGAACTGGATTTTCAGGGATTTCTTACCGTTGAAGAAATCTCAATGCAATTGTCTAAGTCAGCTCTTTTTTCACAAGATGAGAACAGCTTTATTGATCCGGAAACGGAACATGAAAAGGAGTTGATTCAGAAAGAACTAGAGCTGGAGTTGTCAGAAAAAAAACAATTGGTCGATTTTATTCAGGTCCAATACAATGGCCCGAATTCGGACATTATCCAGGAAAAACTATCCATAGGTATGGGCTTTCAACTCTCTAATTCCGGTAATAGAAAGTTGAAAACGCAAGAATTATTGATTGAAAAACAGGAATTAGACCTTCGGACCGATAGAGATGCTCGTGAAAAAAAGGAAAAGATGATATCACTTGAAACCAAACTTAAAAGCGATCTGCTGTCTTATTACGAATTTCAAAGAGTTAAGAGTGAAGAAAGCGACCAATTGAAGGAAATAAGCAATAGTATCTCTCAAAAAGAAGGCACTTCGCCACTTCTATTGCTGGATATTAGAAAAAGGCAATTGTCCATGGAGTTGAAATCCCTAAAACGACAAGAGAGGTTGATGAAAGAATATCTGAAATACATTCATTTTTCAGCTCAAATGTGTGGGCCCGATTTTATCAACTACTTGGAGTAATTGAGTTTTCAACCATTCCCATTACACTCTTCAATAATCATTGATTCTCAATGTGCAATTTTTCATTCTACTTTTACAATGAAAAGATTCTGTATCGTGTCGACAACAGAAAAATTGAATCTATCCATCAATAATTTTAAGTCTTTCTCTCGCTCTACGTAAACACATTCTCCTAGCTTAGCCCGTACATTATCAATAAAATGGATGTGATTATTCCTAGAACGAAGCATTTTGCGATAGAATTCTAAATTCGGGTGATAATCAAAATAAGCAATAGAACATAAGGTCTCATCTTTCGTTCCAGTCCTATAAAGACCATGTAGAAAAAAATTCATTCTATCGTGCTTTTGATACTGGTGGTTCAGTTTTGTCTTGCTATACTTTCTGATGATGTTTCCATAAGGAACAACAAAGTAAAACAATGAGACCAACACCATGATCCACTTCATTAAGTCCCTTCGCAATTTCGGTCTCCAATGTTTAAGAACAACTGAAATGGACATTGCAGTTAAAATTGCCACGAAAGGAATGATCTGAAAATCATACCAGGCTAGCTTGGTTTTGGAAAAAGAAATTACGAGTAACTGGACCAATACCAAGCACCATAAATAAGACCCAAATCTTTTCTGAGATCGATTTCCCCAAGTAAAAATGACCAAGGGAGATAATAAAAAGATAAGCCACCAAAAGCTGTATCTCTTACTGCATAGTTGAATAAAAAAGAAGAACCAAGGTCTTTTGTGCCCTTCCAGAGTATTCAAATACCTCCCTACTAACTCGTTGTTCCATACCGCCTCCAAATACCCTGGATTAACATGCTCTCTAAAAGTGTAATAAGTTCCAACAACTACCAGAAACACAAGTAAACCCAGATAAAAATATTGGTTTAAAAATAGTCTTCTGATATGTCCTCGAATTGCCGTAAAAATGGCCAAAGCCGGAAGAACAAATAGTCCTGCAATACTCTTAGTGATGACCGCCAAAGAGAGAAACACAAAAAACCACAATAAATACTGTCCCTTTCCCTCTTCAAGAAAATTGTAAAATGTAAGTACTGAACAAAGCACCCATAAGCTCAAAAGAGCATCAAAATCACCGCTTTTGACACTGTGATGGTATTCCATAAATGCCGGAATCGTAACAAGAATGAGCGGGGCCAAAACCCAACTTAATTCATCCTGCGAATACCTTCTAAGCGTCAACATTAGAATTATAACTATTATGGTCCCAGCCATTGCCGATGGTAACCGTAAGGCGAATAAATTAATGCCCAACAAATGAAATGAAAGAGCCTGCGACCAAATCAACAGCGGTGGTTTGGTCCCCCACATTTCCGGCTCATTACTATAGGTAGTTACGATGCTTAGTCCATTATCATACATTTCATAGGCATTAATGGCACGACGGGACTCATCCCATAAATTGAGTGGTTTCTCTCCTAAATGATAGAATATGCTGATCGAGCAAATCAAAAAGATGCTCATCCGGAGGATGGTGGTTTTGGTAGTCATAGTGTGTTTAAGTTTATACACTTAAAACATCTATTCGGGAAAATTTATTATTTCAACAAGGATTCCGTCAAGTGGAGAGGAAAATCTAAAGTTTTTTGCCACCCATGCTCTGGACAGGTAAATTCAAGGAGGAATTAATTAATTGGAAATGATCATATAAAGTCGAGCACCACTTATATTGACTATCAGTTGCTCTTTGCGTAAACTGCACATACCCTAAATACGTGAGCCAACTAGTTCAAGAATCAAAGTCTTAATTAAGAGCATGTCTAAGAACTCACAACAGCCTAATTATAAATTTTTAATTATCCATTAGTAACCAGCCATCTCCACAGCTCCTTAAAGCTCGCTTTTTTTCCATACATCAGTATACCAACTCGGTATATTCGTCCCGATAGCCAAATAATCGCAATGACAGTCAATATTAGCAAGGCAATACTTAAGAGCAGTTGCCACATGGGTGGATTGAAAGCCAGTCGTGCCGGCATTACCATCGGACTAAAGAAAGGGATCATCGAAGACCACACTGCCAAAGGACTACTAGGGTTTCGAATAGCAGAAATCATAATATAAATACCAAAAATAATAGGGAGCATTACAGGTACAGTAAGACTTTGTGCCTCTCCCATATCGTCTCCTACAGCTGATCCAATAGCAGCAAATAAAGCAGCATACAAGAGATATCCACCGAAGAAATAAATTAAGAAGGAAGGCAGTATGATATGCCAATCTATCGTGCTAAGGGCAGAGTTGAACTCCAAAATTGTATCCTGCATATCACTATTCGGCAGACCTTCTGTCATAGCCTGCAAATCACTGGGGTTCATTGGATAAAAGATAGAAATCAGTAGACTCACCAACGGAAAGAAAATCACCCAAATCAATAACTGGGTCATTCCAACACCGCCAATGCCCAAAACCTTTCCCAGCATGAGTTCGAAGGGCTTCACACTGGAAACCATTACCTCCACAATTCGATTGATTTTTTCCTCCATTACTCCCCGCATCACCATACTTCCATAGATGGAAACAGCAAAATACATAATCATACCCATTATCCCGCCCAGGGCAGCAGCAATGCCACTGTTAAGTGGACCCGCAGCATCTTCTTCATCGCTAAGGGCTTTAGTCTTCATTTTAATAGATGTTTTCAGTGTCTCAATGGTCTCTTCATTATAGTTTAAAGCGATAATCTTACGCTTACGTATCTTATCGGCCAACATACTCTCTAATTTCATAGCAATATCAGGAGCAATCGCATCATCGCTGTAATAACTTACTTCATGGGATCTTTTAAGAAGACTGTCTATTTTAGGGACATACAAAACACCTACATAATCTTTTTCCTCCTTAAGTCGCAGTTCATTCAACGCCTCACTGCTCAAGGCCGCATTAATCTTAGCTTTTTCGATATCTTCGGCTGTTACCAATCCAGCATTATCATCCTTGATCAATATTTTGGGACTCTCATCACTCTGATACCCCAGAATGAATACTAGAATTACACCAAATACTACGATTAATACTGGAGTCAAAAAGGTAGTCAATAAAAAAGTCTTTTTCTTAACTCTGGTTAAATACTCCCGTTTTACTATTTCCCAAACATTACTCATAACACAGCTATTTAGATGGCTTCTACTGAGGCTTTTTGCTCATTCTGAACACAATTGATAAATACTTCATTCAAGCTCGGCAATACTTCATTAAAATACTTGACCTTACATCCAGCTTGAATAAAATACTGAATAATATTATTCGATGGGGTCCCTTCCTCGACCTTAAACTTAATTCTGTCATCGGAACGCTCTAACTCCTCAACCGTAAAGTCGGGCATCGCACCGATATAAGCCTGCTCGAATCCAATCTCGAAAACATTTTCTTTGAATTGATTCTTGATATTATCCACTTCTCCTTGTAATATGATACTACCATTATTGATCAATACAATTTCTTGGCAGAACTCTTCTACTTGTTCCATTCTATGGGTGGAGAAGATAATCGTTGTACCCTTCTGGTGTAGATTAAAAATCTCCGATTTGATTAATTCTGTGTTGATCGGATCCAAGCCAGAGAAGGGCTCATCCAAGATCATCAATTTTGGTTCGTGAAGCACTGTAGAGATGAACTGAACCTTTTGTTGCATACCCTTGGATAATTCTTCGATCTTCTTGTTGACCCATGTCTCAATTTCGAATCTTTTCATCCAGTACAGGATCTTCTCTTTCGCCATCTTTCTGCTCATTCCCTTTAATCGGGCCAAGTACAACAACTGCTCTCCCACTTTCATCTTCTTGTACAAGCCCCTTTCTTCCGGCAAATAAGCTATCTCATTGGGGTGATTATTATTGAGTTCTTCTCCATCGAAAAGGACTTTTCCTTCATCAGCTCTGGTAATGGTCGTTATGATTCGAATCAAAGATGTTTTACCTGCCCCATTGGGTCCGAGTAAACCAAAAATTCTACCTGGAGCAACGTCAAATGAAACCCCTTTTAAGGCCTGATGATTGTGATAGTTTTTAACTACATTTTGTATTGAAAGAATACTCATAAAAAAAGCTTCGTTTCGAAATATCGCTGGAATATCCTAGCCTGCGCAATATCGCATTATTTTAGCAATAAATTAAATTGCTCTGAAGTAATAGCATCATGTTTAGAACTGAGATTTTATTGGATGAATCCCCGCTTTCTATCGATCAGAAAAGCCATTTTTTGTTCTTGGGGTCCTGTTTTGCAGAAAATATTGGTCGCAAATTAACAGATAGAAAATTATCGGTTAATATCAATCCGGCAGGAATTGCATTCAATCCCGGATCGGTGGCAGATCATATACTCAATGTCCCCTTCCACACTATCAATGATCGCGATATCTGGCACAGCTTACAGCATCACAGTAGCCTATCTGCTGAGTCTGAGGGAGAACTATTGCAAAATATAGATAAAGCAGACCAAAGTGTTAGGAACTCATTGAAGAAGGCATCTTTGCTTACCATTAGTTTCGGTACCGCATTTTACTATCGTCATAAAAAGACGGAACAACGTGTCGCTAACTGTCATAAATTACCAAGTTCTGAATTCGATAAGAACATGATGACCAGCAATGAAATTATTCTATGCTGGAACGAAGTAATCGAACACCTCTCTTCTATCAATCCCGATATTCAAATTGTATTCACTGTTTCTCCGGTTCGACATATCAAAGATGGACTGATCGAAAACAATAGGAGTAAATCAAGGCTCTTAGAAGCAGTTCACAAATTGGTCGATGCTCATCAACATTGTCGTTATTTCCCTTCTTACGAAATTATGATGGACGACTTGAGGGACTATCGTTATTATGCCAATGATATGCTCCATCCCTCTGACAAAGCGGTGGAATATATTTTCGAAAAGTGGAAAAGGGTGTATTGCGATGCAGAATTTATAGAATTCCTAGATGATATGGAAAAGTATCAAAAAGCCTTACAGCATCAATCGAGGTTTGGTTTTGGAGAAGACCATGATCGACATCAGGAGTATTTGAGGAAGGAAAGGATTAGGTTGGGGGAGCTATACCCGGGCTTCGACTTCGCTCAGCCCGATATGTGAATAGAACCTGTCTTAGACGGCCTTTAGAATAAATATGTTTCCTGACATCACTATTGGCATTGATTTTTATGCTGAACATACAAGACTTCAATGACGTATGCAGCGTTTTCTGTCCCAAATTGTATTATCTTGAAAGAACATACAAACCTAGTAATATGAACCGTCTAGCATTTCTGTTTATCATCCTGCCTGTTTCACTATTTGCACAGATTATTTATATTCCTGATCCGTATTTTAAGGCTCTTTTGATAGAGACGGATTGCGTTTACGTACCTGAAGGGGAAGGGCTCTATAGGGGCATCGGAGATGTTGATCTCAACGACGATGGAGAAATAGACTCCATTGAAGCCGGATTCGTTGAAGCCTTATTTTTTCGAGAGGGAGATCCAAATGTTTCATCTATACAAGGGCTCGATAAATTTATAAACCTAAAACACTTAAGCATAAAAAATTTTGGTATTACAGATTTCAACGCTGATGATTATGCCCTAATCAAAACTTTATCATTCAGAAATACGCCATTAAGTAATTTTAACGCCGAAAGATCCAATGGCCTGGAATGGTTGGTTATCGATAATTGCTCCATTGAATCAGTCCTTCTTAAGGATAAAGAAAAATTAAAAGTATTTTCCATTGAGGATAATGACTCTGTAATTGACAAAATTGGATTACATAATATACCGCAACTCAAGTATGCCAATTTACAAGGCAATCGAAAGGTTAACGAAATAGAATTCATTAATCTAAGGAATCTTCGATATATCCGAATCGGAAATAATAACTTAGAAAGTCTACGAACAAGCAATGTCCCGCTTGTCAAAGAACTAATAGCGCCAAATAATCAACTCACGGAGATCAATTGTTCTAGTTTTCGAATTTTTGAAAAACTTGATTGTTCCAATAATCCTAATTTGATAGAATTGAATATCAATAATGACAGGGATGAAGAAGTTTTAATTTCCGGGAATACCAGCCTGGAAAGAATTTGTGTGGACAACGACTCTAGAGAAATCCATAGAATAGAAAGTCTCTTGAACTCTGAAAATCTGGAAGCTGAGGTATACACAGATTGTTTGGTCAATAACGAGGAAGAAGAACCTGAAAATGTTATGATTGTTTACCCCAATCCCACAAAAGACTTTCTTCATTTCACCGAGAAGAGTATTACTCGAATCGAAGTCCATAATCAATTAGGAGTATTGGTAAGGCGAATCGAACGTCCAGTTTCGCCAATAAATGTAAGTGAGTTCGTGCCGGGAATCTATTTGTTAAAGGTTTTCAATCGGGAAGGAGCAATTTCAACTGTTTTTAGAAAACAGTAAGTCCACTCGAAATAAATTCTCCTTTTGCCTAGTCATTACCGTCTATGAGATGAGGCAATCGTTCCACTATTTTCGAATAATCCTTTTCCAATAATTCTACATAGCTAACAGAAGGTTTACCTATCAGAAGACGCTTGTGTTTCTCTTTCCCTAAAAAAAGAACCTTCTTGGTGACATCACTCACTTCTACAAAATCCTCCCAAGGCACTAAAATGCCTAGTTCCTCTGGTTTTACTTCAAGCTTCAAAACAAATACTCTTGATCTAAGCCTAATGAGCAATCCCTCTGGCGAGTCATACAGAATTAGCAGGTTCTTGAATCCGGTTCCTCCTAAATCACACCAGAATATTGCCAGCTTCTTCGCATTAAGCTCTTTGGCCGTTAATGCTGTTTTATACTCTTTTTGTAGTTGGGACCATCCTGATTTTTTTATCAACCACCCCATCTGTATTAACGAGGCAATCAGTAAAACAACAACAATAAAAGTGGTCATATTGAATTAGTTTGAATAAGATTCCGAATATATCACCCCGGGCCCTAACATTATTAATTTTTCATTATCCATTAATGTTTTGAATATTTCTTCCCAGGTCCAAACATTGTTAATTTTTCATTATCCATTATTAATTAATTACACCATTCCCTATTTTGCACAAAAGCTATATTATGAAAATAAACAATTTCGCAGTAAGCACTATTCTATTGATTACTCTAATTTTGAGCTCTTGTGAAAATTCGACAAATACAATGAATAAAGAAAATAATATAAATGTCAACCCACCTATAGCGGCTAAGAAAGATACGACACTGGTCACTCACGACAACGAAAGGAATGACCCCTACTTCTGGATGAGGCTTTCGGATGAACAGAAGACAGCAGAACAACCAGACGCTCAGACTCAAGAGGTATTGGATTATCTTAACAATGAAAACGAGTATACGGACACCGTGATGGCTCATACTGAAGATTTGCAAGACAAGCTCTATGAAGAAATTGTGGGTCGAATCAAAAAGAATGACGAGTCTGTTCCCTATTTCGAAAATGGATATTGGTACTATACTCGATTCGAAGATGAAAAGGAATATCCGATTTATTGTAGAAAGAAAGATTCTCTGGAAGCGGATGAGGAAATCATGCTGGATGCCAATGAAAGAGCGGAAGGGATGGACTATTATAGTGCCGCTGGACTGGAAGTGAGTCCGAACAATCGCTATCTGGCCTTTGCTGAGGACACCGTGAGCCGGAGAATATACACGTACAGAATCAAGGATTTGACTACAGGAGAAATCCTTCCAGATGAAATGGGCAATGCAGAGCCCGGATGTGCCTGGGCCAATGACAACAGGACTCTATTCTATACTACCAAGAATAAAGTATCGCTACTCTCTGAGAAAATCCTGCGCCATGAAAGAGGAACAAGCAGCAATAAAGATGTGATGGTCTACCATGAGAAGGATCCATCTTTCTATATCGGAGTTTATAAGTCGAAGTCTGATCAGTATGTCATTATTTATAACACCAGTACTCTAGTATCCGACTATCACATATTGAATGCCGATAATCCCAAAGGAGAATTTGCTTCTTTTTCTCCAAGAGATGAAGAACATGAATATGATATCTATCATTATCAAGACAAATTCTATGTGATGACCAATTGGGATGCAAAGAATTTCAGATTAATGGAAACCAGTGCTGAGAATACTTCAAAAGAAAACTGGAAAGAAGTAATCGCTCACCGAGACGATGTTCTATTGAATGGTCTAGATATATTCTCCAATCATTTGGTCCTTAGTGAGAGAAGCAATGCCTTAACTCATCTTAGAGTTTTCGACCAGGCCAACAACAGTGAACACTATATTGAGTTTGATGAAGAGGCCTATGTTACTTATACCTCGGTCAATCCGGAATTCAATACCGAACAGTTGAGATTAGTCTACTCGAGTTTGACAACGCCATTTAGCACTTACGATTACGACATGAATAAGAAGACGAAGGTGCTCAAAAAACAACAAGAAGTTGTAGGAGGTCATGATCCGGGGAATTATAAGACGGAAAGGATGTTTGCTGAGTCCAGAGATGGCAAAAAGGTTCCAATTACTTTGGTTTATAAGAAAGACATCAATCCTTCGGCTGAAACACCAATGCTTCTTTATGCGTATGGCAGTTATGGTGTCACGGTAGATCCTCGCTTCAGCAGTGTAAGGTTAAGTTTATTGGACAGGGGATTCATTTTTGCCATTGCTCACCCCAGAGGAAGTCAGATGATGGGGCGATCATGGTATGAAGACGGAAAAATGTTCAAGAAACAAAACACTTTTAACGACTATGTGGACTGTGCGAAACACTTGCATTCTATTTCCTACTCTTCACCAGAGCACAGTTATGCCATGGGCGGAAGCGCAGGAGGACTATTGATGGGTGCCGTTCTCAATCAAGCTCCCGATCGTTTTAACGGGGTAATTGCTGGTGTACCATTTGTGGATGTTGTATCCACCATGTTGGATGAAAGCATTCCTCTTACTACCAATGAATTTGATGAATGGGGAAATCCGAAGAATAAGGATTCATACGATTACATGTTATCGTATTCACCTTATGATCAGGTTAAGGCACAAGATTATCCAAATATTCTGGTAACTACTGGCCTTTTCGACAGTCAAGTTCAGTACTGGGAGCCGGCTAAATGGGTTGCTAAATTGAGGGACATGAAAACGGATAATAATATCTTACTCTTAAAAACCAATATGGAAGCAGGCCATGGAGGAGCTTCTGGAAGATTTAAAAGGTATAAAGAGACTGCTCTAGAATATGCCTTTATGATGGATTTGGAAGGAATTGAAAAATAAAAACTATGAAGAAACCATTGGTTAGCCCCTTGGATCGAAATGCGAATCCGGAAGCAAGAAAAATGGCTGATTTTTATCAGGAAACACTTGGGTTTACTCCCAATAGTCTATTCACTATGATGCATCGCCCTAGGATAGCTGCGGCATTCCTGGAGATGAATCAGGCGGTAATGGAAAACAAAGGGAGGGTAACGAGTGCGCTCAAGCGCTTGTTGGCTTATCTGTCAAGCAAGACAGCGGGGTGCCGCTACTGCGAGGCTCATGCCATTCGCGCAGCTGCTCGATACGGCTCTGAAGAAGATAAACTAAATAATATATGGGATTACAAAACTTATCCTGCATTTTCAGAAGCGGAAAGAGCAGTATTTGATTTTGCCATAGCTGCTTCTCAAATTCCGAATGCGGTCAATGATGAAATTGCCGATAATCTGAGAAAGCACTGGGATGATGGCGAAATAGTAGAAATACTAGGAGTAGTTGCTCTATTCGGATACTTGAACAGATGGAATGATAGCATGGGAACTCAATTGGAAAATCCTGCTGCTGATGATGGCGTAAAGTATCTTAAGAAAAACGGCTGGATAATAGGTAAGCATCAATACACAGATGGATGATGTAATTCTTGAATTGAAGAATGCCCTGGGGCAAGAAAAAGTTCTGGGTTCGGACGAGCTTACCCAACGATATGTACACATATGGAAAATGGACGAACCATATCTTGCCAATGGACTCCTCATTCCTCAAAGCACACATGACGTTGAAAAAGCGATGAAAATATGTCATCGTCATCATCAGGAAATCATCGTCCATGGAGGCTTGACCAATTTGGTAGGTGCTACACGAGTAGAAAAACACCAAATTGTTCTTTCTCTCGAGAAAATGAATAATATTGAGGAAATTGATCCACAAAGCAGAACAGCTACAGTCCAATCCGGTGTCATTGTTGAGCACTTGATGAATGCAGCAGCGGAACACGATCTTCTTTTTCCAATGAATTTCGGCGCTAAAGGCAGTGCACAGATAGGAGGTATTATATCGAGCAATGCCGGTGGACTAAGGGTCCTCAAGTACGGTATGACCAGAAGCTTGGTCCTTGGACTAGAAGTTGTAACGGCAGATGGTACCGTAATTTCGGATATGAAAAAAGTGGTGAAAGATAATTCGGGCTATGATCTAAAGCAACTATTTATAGGATCGGAGGGTACTTTAGGTATTGTGACCAAGGCAGTATTAAGGTTAGTTGAAGCTCCTAAAAGCAGGAATAGCGCATGGTTAGGCATCGATAATTTTGCAAAAGTTATAGATGTACTCAAGAGACTGGATATCGATGTGGGGTCATCGCTAAGTGGTTACGAGCTGGTGTGGAAGGACACCTTTATAGCCATGACTTCAGGACTGAATAAATCACCACTTCCCTATAACTATTCCTATTATGTTTTGGTGGAATGTTTAGGCGGTAATCAAGATTTAGATAGAACGCATTTAGAAAAACTTCTGGAGAAATTGCTAGAAGAAAGCACTATTGAAGATGCTTGTATTGCATACACGGATTTGGATATGGAGTGGTTCTGGAAAATTCGAGAAGATGTTCATGTTCTCAACTCCTTATGTCAATTTGATCAGCATTTTGACATTAGTTTACCCATTCCTTCAATAGGTGATTACGTGGCAGAAGCAAGTGAGGCATTGCTCGAACTTCCTTATGTGGAAAAAGTATTTTCTTTTGGTCATCTGGCGGATGGGAACATACACTTCATAGTAGGAAAGACCAATTCAGATACTCTGGCAACAAAACAAATCAATGAAATAGTTTACTCGGGAATAAAAAAGCTCAATGGTTCTGTTTCAGCCGAACACGGAATTGGATTGGATAAAAAAGAATACCTGGCTCTATGTCAAAGCCCTGAAAACATTGAAATGATGAAGTCCATCAAGAAACTATTCGACCCAAATAACTTATTGAATCCAGGAAGAATCATCAATGGAGCGTAAGCGGCTAGAACAAATACAAAAAAAGGAGGCCACCTAAACGATGACCTCCTTACCAACAGAACTTACCAAATCTATTTTTTCACAAATTTGCCTGTCTTAACAAGTTCGCCATTACTTATTCTGTACATGTACATTCCAGTATTCAATGCACTCAAATTAATCTTCAAGACTTCAGAGGAATTGAAGTGATCAATCTCCATCATTCTGGCTCCGCCTATATTGATGATCTCAATTTTGCTACTTCCGTTCCAAGCATCGCCAAGTTTAACATTTAAATATTGATCGACGGGATTTGGAAATACCAGGATATTGGCATCTTGGATTTCCTCCAAATCCGTAGTAACACCATTATCTGTCAGTTCGAATTGCAATCCTGATTTGGTCGGATCATCTGCAGTAAGATCTACCCAGAAGTGGGCATGTTCATATCCTACCAATTCCAGCATCACCTTATATCTTCCCAGCGGTAATTCATTAAAATCAAAGTTTCCGGAGGCATCAGTAACCCTATAATCTACCAGTTGGTCAAAAGCATTAAACAATAAGATACTTGCTCCTTCAACGGGATCGTCAGCTCGAGATTTGTTTTCCGCATTCGATAACAATCCATCCGGATCATCCACATTTCCAGTGATGCGTCCTGACCCACCGGTAAGTCTGTTCTCATTGACCACCATAACTATGTTATCATTTGGATAATTATTAAGTCTAGGAATGCTAATGATATTAGCTTCATCCCACAAAATTTCTGATATATGATAGCTCGGTACAAATTGGTCGGCATATGGAGTATTAATCTCTTGTTCCGCCTTGATAATATAATCTCCATCGGGAATTCCTTCAAAAGAGAAGTTTCTATAACCCGGAAGTTGATCGAGGTCAATACTGCCGTATTCAATAATATTTTCTTCATCCAATTGATAAAGGGTCAATACAGTTTTTCCAAGATCTTCATAATTAACGTTGATATCGGTAGTATCAAAGTAATGAATCACACTTCCTCGTATTAACCTGCGATAATTGGTATTGTCAATGAACTTACAAGCGGATGCCTGACAAGCTGTAGCCGAAGTAACAGTAACACAGTACCACGCAGGTCCTGAATAGGTGGCGGTATTCCCTGTCTCCCCGGTACTCCATTCGTAGGTGAACGGCGCTTCTCCTTGTGCATCGGCAAAAAGAAGTGAATCTTGATTAACAATGCTCACATAACAACTATCCGGAGATATCACACCCGTCACCTGAGCACAACTCCTTGCCACACATCCAGTGGCATCAGTGACTGTTACGCAGTATATTCCAGCATACACAGGATATATAGTACTACCCGTTTCGCCAGTATTCCACAGATATGTATATGGTGCTTCTCCCAAAGGATTAGCTATGATCACAAAATTGCCATTCGCCAGAGTATCAATATCCAGATAAACATTGCAGTTGTTCGGAATATCAATACAGGCCGTAGCCACACATCCCACAGCATCTGTTACTGTAACACAATACGTGCCAGGCCCCGGATTGTCTATTGTATGACCAGTTGCTCCGGTATTCCACTCATAGGTAAGTGGTTCTTGTCCCCAACCATCAGCAAAAATTAAGGAATCATTATAAGCCAAAGTAACATCACATAAGGTATCCACCTGAACATAAACCCTTACACAGGCTATTGCTCTACATCCTTCCGCATCAACGATGGTAGCACAATATGATCCGGTCTGATTTGCAATGATCGATTGAGTTATTTCTCCGGTATTCCACCGATACGTAAATGGAGCAACTCCCGTTGCATGGGCAGTAATTATTTTAGCATCAGCGCTATCACTAACAACTGTTAATGTTACATCACAAAGTGTATCCTGATCTTCATAAATGGTAATACAATCACGGGCTACACATCCCACAGCATCTGTGACAACAACACAATAATCCCCTGGCCCATCATTTTCTATGGTATGGCCTGTTTCTCCATTACTCCACTGATAGCTTAGTGGTTCCTGTCCCCAACCATCTGCAAAAATCAAGGAATCATTATACGTCAAAGTAACATCACATAAGGTATCCTGTATATCGTATATCGTAATGCATCTACGTGCAACACACCCCACAGCATCTGTGACAACAACGCAATAATCTCCTGGCCCATCATTTTCTATTGTATGTCCCGTTTCTCCGTTACTCCACTCATAAGTAAGTGGCTCTTCTCCCCAGCCATCCGCGAAAATCAAAGAATCATTATAGGCCAATACAACATCGCAAAGCGTGTCCTGATTAGTAAATATATGGAAGCAATTACTTGAAGTACATCCAAGGGAGTCAGTGACTGTTACACAATACCACCCTGTATAAGTGGGAAAGATAGATTCAGTAGTTTCTCCCGTGTTCCATTCATACTGAAACGGCGACACGCCAACACCATTAGCATGAAGTGCGGAGTCAAAATAACTAATGAAAACCGCACAACTATCCTCTGAAGGGTCTTCATTCAGATCGACACAACTGATAGCAACACATCCGACAGCATCTGTTATTGTCACACAATACTCGGTCAAACTATCTAAAATCGGATATATTACCTGATTCCCTTGTCCGTCAGACCATTCAAAAGTAAAGGGCGCCTCTCCGAAAGGCAACGCGTAAAGAATACTTCCACTGGTGCAACCTCTGATTTCCACATAACAGGAATCCTCATCAAGGGTGTCCAGTTGAATTTCCAATTCAAAATCCAAAGCGTATTTGGTTTCTACAGCTGTAGTTTTTTGTAAGCCAAAAACCAGCATAAAAAGGCCAATTAAAAGTTGATATTTCATTGTGGTAAATTTTCACCCTTAACCCTTTCGTTTTTTATATCGCTGCAAATAATTCCAAAAAACTTATATTTAATTGATGAATTACGAATTCAGTTTTTGGGAAAAGCAAGCTTTTTTGGGAAAGGCAGATGCCCTTATAATAGGTTCGGGAATTGTAGGAATATCAACCGCGATTCACTACAAAAAGAATCATCCCTCGAAGCGAGTTTTAGTTCTTGAAAGAGGGCCACTTCCCAGTGGAGCAAGTACTAAGAATGCGGGTTTTGCCTGCATTGGAAGCCCTTCCGAAGTTCTTGACGACCTCGAAAAAGCTGATCTGAAATCTGTACTCAACACCATCTTTAGAAGATGGAAAGGCCTCTTATATTTGAGAGAACTTTTAGGTGATGAAGCAATAGATTATCGGGAAAATGGTTCTTACGAACTTTTTCGAAATCAGGACAAAGAACTTTTCGAAAAATCCAGAGATCATCTAGATTTTCTCAACAAACACATGCATGAACTGACTGGCATAAACAATAATTATTCTATTGATCAGGCCATCATTCGTGAATCCGGTTTTAAGGGATTCGACTATGCCATTTCTAATCGTGCCGAAGGACAGATCAATACGGGTAGAATGATGAAAAATCTAATTCGCAAAGCATATGATACAGGAGTAGAAATTTTGAGTTCATGTGAAGTTATTTCTTTCAATTCAAGCGAAGTCATAACCAGTCTTGGGTGTATAAAATTTAATCAATTGGCTCTATGCACGAATGGTTTTACTGGGAAGTTTTTTCCAGATTTGGACGTTAAACCAGCTCGTGCTCAAGTGCTGATCACAGAACCAATACCTCAGCTTCAATGGAAGGGAATATATCATTTTGACAGGGGATACTACTACTTCAGAAATGTGGGAAATAGAATTCTATTCGGAGGAGGAAGAAATCTTAACATTCAAGGAGAAACTACTGAATCTCTCACTACCACAGATGAGATCATAGCCCATCTCGAGGACATTTTACTCCATCAAATTCATCACGAATCGACCATCAATATAGATGGAAGTTGGGCTGGGATTATGGGTGTTGGACAATTGAAAAACCCAATAGTCAAACAGATCAATGAAAACACTTATTGTGCTGTTCGTCTAGGAGGAATGGGCGTGGCCATTGGCAGTTTGATCGGGAACGAGTTGGCAGATATGATGGGATATTGAGCCATCGGGCATCATTTTTTATTTATATTGAATCTACTATTTGATGATCTTAAGGAAATGAGGATATTGGTGACTCTATTTTTGATCTTTTGTTCCACTTCCATTTATTGGAGTCAGGCATCTGATGGCTCCTTAGGACATACAATTCAAACTGCGGCTTGCCTGGTTGAGAACAACGGAATTACTCTGTCAAACGAGAATGTTATTGCTTCTCCTCCTCTTGAATTCTCTTGTGGTCGAACACACAATAATCTATTCTATGCTTTTTGCCCAAATGATTCAACCATTGAACTAAGTGTCGAAGCCACCAATTGTATTCAGGGAGAAGGAATTCAGGTGATCATATACAATATAGAAAGTTATGCAAGCCTGGAAGAAGTATTCTGTTTTTCAGAAGAATTCCAACTAAGCCTTAATATCTCTATTCAGCTAGAACAAGATCAAATTTATATATTGATGATCGATGGTAATGTTGGTGATGTTTGTGATTTCAGAGTTGATGTCTCAGGCATAAGAGAGGATGCAGCAGAAATCAATACTCCTTCATTGTCCGAAGATTCGTCTATTCAAATGTGTCTAGGAGATAGTAAAGAGCTATTCATTCTGGATACCAACGATCAATGTCTTATCTATCAGTGGCTTGAAAATGAAGATCCACAAATAGAATTAACAGGGTCAAACGATCCTCGCGAAGTAACAGTTAAGGCTATTGCTGTGGGCAATACTGAGATTTGCGCCGAAATCACCAATTTTTGTGATAGAAAAAAATCTTGTGTTAAAATACAAGTTATCGCTCCTCCTTTATTGGAAATTACGGATGCCGATCCAGTCTGCTTTTTAACTGAGGAGGTGAATTTATCCGATTATGTAATTGAGATCAGTGAAAATTATTCCACCGAAGAACTTAATATTTTATGGTTTTCAGAATTTCCCGAGTCGAACGATCTCCAATCGAACAGCACCTCAGCTCTGATAAAACGACCGGGCATCTATTATGGTACAGCATTGGCTAAAGAGGATACCGCGGGTCTATGTCCTTCTAATGTGGTTAAAATTGAAATGGAGGAAATATCAATTCTACTTGACCACAAAATGGAAGAAATCAACTGTGGCAAGCAAGCCAAGATTACTTTTCTTTCGGAAAGCAACATCCCTTTCGAAGGAAAGGTATCATTTGTGGTCCAAAATAATGAGAAAAAGTACAATGCGCATGTAGCAGGAGGAGAGGAAGCTGAAGTAATTGTGGATCTATCAGAAGTTGAGGATTCTATGTGCATAGAAATAGTATCCTTAGTAGTATCTAGTCCTAAAATGATCAATTCCTGTGTTCGAATTTTGGATGTAAGTTCGTGTATGATTTTGGAAGAACGTAAAACTGTAAATTATTACGTGGAGTCCGCTGTTTGCTCTGGCGAAAAGATAGAAATCGAGTTTCTCAACGATGGAATACTTCCTTATGAGGTAGAAATTAATGACGGCATAGTCTCTTTGAATACGGAAATCAGTTCTGCCAGATCTAAAGTATCTTTTGTTGCAATAAATCCGGAACAAACAAAAGTAGTCTTAGTCAAAGATCAAAACTCATGTCCTTTGGATCATCAAGGAATTATTGATGTCGAATTGATTGAAGCCTGCATTTATGTGCCAAATAGTTTTAGCCCCGATAATGATGGAGTCAATGATGAAATGTCTATTCACTTTCGAAAACCTACGTTATATTCTTCCATAAATTCACTTAAAGTATTCAATAGGTGGGGACAACTACTCTATGAGCAAAACAACCTGCCGGTTCTAAACTCAACCAGACTATGGGATGGGATGGTAAATGGAATACCCTTAGATCCTCAAGTCTTATTATGGACTATTGAATTAGAATATTTAAACTCTTCCAAAAAACTATACTATGGAGACATCAGTATCTTATACCAAGTATTTTAGTATCGTAAAATTATGCTTTGGCATAATACTTTTATCAGCACCCTGCTTCCTCTACTCCTCTACTTTAACTGTTGGTGGCTCGGGATATGCTTCAATTCAATCAGCGGCTGTTGATGCCAGTCCGGGTGACACAATTTTTGTCCTCGAAGGTACGTACCCTGGTGGAATGCATATCACCAACCTACAAGGAACACCGGAAAACTGGATCTATATCATTTCCGAATCGAACACTGATGTCATTATCGAAGGAGGCAATAACTCGATACAGTTCAGTGATGCGGAGTATGTTCATGTGGAAGGTTTTATTATTCAAGGACAAAGAGCTAATGGCATGAACATCGATGATGCTGGATCTTTCGAATCCCCTACCCATCATATTAGAATCAGAAAATGCACTTTTCAAAATATTGCAGCTACTGGAAACAATGACCTTCTAAAACTCTCGGGCTTGGATAGTTTTTGGATACAAGAATGCAAGTTTATCAATGGATCGCCTGGAGGAAGTGGCTTAGACATGGTCGGCTGTCACATGGGCTTTATACAGGACTGTTATTTTGAAAACATGGGGAACAACTCCATCCAAGCCAAAGGTGGGACACAGCACATCAGAATATCTCGAAATACTTTTGTCAATGGCGGATTGAGGAACATCAATCTGGGTGGCTCTACTGGTCTCGCTTTTTTTCGACCGCAAGATGCACCCTTTGAAGCTGCTGATTTACAAGTTTACTCCAACATCTTCATTGGTGGCTGGGCTGGTTTAGCTTATGTGGGTTCCACCAGAGTAGATGTTGCCAATAATACTTTTTACTATCCTGAAAATTGGGTGTTTAGGATACTTCAAGAGAACGTAGACGAGAATAGGTTTGTAAGCTGTGGAGATAATCTGTTTCGAAATAATATCATCGTTTATGGCGATGTTCATCGGGACCTCAACATAGGACCCAATACTCGACCTGAGAGCTTCACTATTAGCCATAATTTGTGGTTCAAACCCGATGATCCCTCTTTTAATGGCCCTTCCTTGCCCGTTACTGAGACCAATCCATTGTATCAGCAAGACCCTCTTTTTAAGGATGCTTCTATGCAAGATTTTCACTTGGAATTAGATAGTCCCTGTATTGGAATGGGTACGGAAATCGACGACCTCAATTTAGATCATGACCGAAAAACTTTCTTTTTTCCTCCTAGCATAGGAGCTTTTGAAGGTAGTTTGATTAATTCTACACCGGAATTATCAATGGCTACCCTGAAGAGCTATCCCAATCCCTGTTCGAATTGGATAGCGTTGAGCCAGGGTCGTTCTGGTATAATTTACGATGTCATGGGAAATATCATGCATATTTTTCAAGATACAGAACGAATCAATGTTGCTTCCTTAAAAGCAGGTTTGTACTTCATTCGAACCCATCAAGGAGAAATTTCTCGATTTACGAAAATCTAGTGCTTTGACCTAATAAAGATTTTACGAATAATTCGAAAATATTTTGGGTCAGATCAAGGCGGGAAGAGGGAAGATAGCCCATGTTACCCGACGGATGACCAACGCAGATATGGCTCAAAAGAAATCGAATGATACTATAATATTTATTGGGTCAGAGTACTAAAGTTTCAATATTTTTTGAATCTGATCATTTTCGAATCTGATAAAGTATATTCCTTCAGGCCAATTTCTGGTCTCCAGCCTTTGTGCTTTTCCTGAGTAAATAACTCTACCCCATACATCTAGTACTTCGTAACTAAAAACTCTATTGGACTGTTGAACAATTAAATACTCTCTAAATGGATTTGGAAAAATTAATAAGCCCTCTGAGTTGAAATTGTTTGTATTGTTAATGATGACATTAACACAGCTCGAACTGTCGGCACAATCCCCAAATTCTACTTTCACCTTAAAGTCTCCGGTATAACTGGGCATAAAGGTATTATCCGTCCCTAACTGGAGTTCCGCTCCTGAATTACAATCTATCCAAGTGTAACTCGCACCAGGATAATCCTCAATGCTCAATTCCTGTCCATCCAAGTTGAGTTGCACGTTAAACCTTACCACCGTCAAGTCGATCGTTATGATCGAATCACACATCTGACTGCTCGGTATCGTGTCCACATACACCCCTGTCTGGGTATAAGTATTCCCTGCCGGTGACAGGTAACTATCGCATGCTAAAGGACTGATCATACTCCGTTGTTCACGTGCAATGGTCAAATCAATCGTTATGATTGAGTCACACATCTGACTGCTCGGTATCGTATCCACATACACTCCCGTCTGAGTGTAGGTATTCCCCGCTGGGGATTGATAACTATCGCACGCGGTAGGACTGATCATACTCCGTTGTTCCCTCACTATGGTCAAGTCTATCGTTATGATCGAATCACACATCTGACTGCTCGGTATCGTATCCACATACACTCCCGTCTGGGTGTAAGTATTTCCCGCGGGTGACCGATAAGTATTACAGGACGTAGGACTGATCGAACTCCGTTGCTCTCGCACTATGGTCAAGTCGATCGTTATGATCGAATCACACATCTGACTGCTCGGTATCGTATCCACATACACTCCCGTCTGGGTATAGGTATTTCCCGCGGGTGACCGATAAGTATTACAGGACGTAGGACTAATTGAACTCCGTTGTTCTCGCACTATCGTCAAGTCGATCGTTATAATCGAATCGCACATCTGACTGCTCGGTATCGTATCCACATACACTCCTGTCTGGGTGTAGGTATTCCCTGCTGGTGATTGATAGGTGTTACAAGCCGTAGGACTAATCGAACTCCGTTGCTCTCGCACTATCGTCAAGTCGATCGTTATGATCGAATCACACATCTGACTGCTCGGTATTGTATCCACATACACTCCCGTCTGGGTATAAGTATTCCCGGCTGGTGATTGATAAGTATTACAAGCAGTTGGGCTGATTGAACTCCGTTGCTCACGTACTATCGTCAAGTCGATCGTTATGATAGAATCACACATCTGACTGCTCGGTATCGTATCCACATATATCCCCGTCTGGGTGTAAGTATTCCCTGCCGGTGATTGATAGGTATTACAGGCAGTTGGACTGATTGAACTGCGCTGTTCCCGCACTATCGTTAAGTCTATAGTGATAATAGAATCGCACATGTCACTGCTCGGTATCGTATCCATATACACTCCTGTCTGGGTATAGGTATTACCGGCTGGTGATCGATAACTATTGCAAGCCGTCGGGTTGATCGAACTGCGTTTTTCTTGAACTATGGTCAAGTCGATCGTTATGATTGAATCACACATCTGACTACTTGGAATCGTATCCACATATATCCCCGTCTGGGTATAAGTATTCCCCGCGGGTGACTGGTAACTATTACATGCAGTTGGGCTGATTGAGCTGCGTTGATCCCGTACTATCGTCAAGTCGATCGTTATGATCGAATCACACATCTGACTGCTCGGTATCGTATCCACATATACTCCTGTCTGGGTATAAGTATTCCCCGCGGGTGACTGGTAACTATTGCATGCGGTAGGACTGATGGAGCTGCGTTGATTTCGTACTATCGTCAAGTCGATCGTTATGATCGAATCACACATCTGACTACTCGGTATCGTATCCATATACACTCCTGTCTGGGTATAGGTATTTCCCGCGGGTGACTGATAACTATTACACGCAATTGGACTGATCGAACTTGTAGGAGATCCGACTATCGTCAAGTTGATCGTTATGATAGAATCACATAAATTGCTGGCGGTAATGGTATCTTGATAGTGACCTGATTGATCAAATATCTTACCGCTAGGAGAGCGATACTCATCACATTCACTAGCCGAAATCATAGAGAATTGTGAATTCTTAATGGTGAGATCAATAGCAATAATAGAATCACAACCGCTTCTATTAAAAATGGTATCCACGTACTGTCCTGTTTGATCAAAGATCTTTCCACTTGGAGATCGATACTCATCGCAATCTTCAACCATTATCTGTGCAAAACTGGCCATACAATCGAAGTCCACAATAATAAGAGGATTGTCAAAAACAGAATCCAGTCGGACCGCCTCTTGAATATTGATATTAGTCTGACCGTAGAGCACATGTCGTCTAGGCGAAAAAGTTCTAAAGGTGCCAGCAGGACAAAGAGCGGCAATATTATCCGTACAAATCTCCGGATCAAAAATGACATATCCACCGCTAGCTCCATATGAAAAATCATCTCCGGTACAGGTATCAATAGGATTCATTGCGTTGTCTTCCCAATGTCGCCCCAGTGATCCATCAGCTCCCTCTTGCCAAGTCCCTTCCAAGTTGTAATCAACGAAGATGGCCTGATTTTGAGGAAAATTAATGACCTCCCATTCCTGTAAATTCTGATTGGCCATTTCGGGAATACCATCAATGGTGTGAAACTCATTATAGGAATTAAAATATGAGGATCCACTTGCCGCAGGGCTAAAATCATAAAAATCAAACATGGCTGGAATAGGATGCACTCTTAGATTGGTGACAACAAACTGGGTTTTTTCATAGTAGTAATTTGTTCTATTGGTGTATATACCGCTGTTAGAACCCATATAGGCACGAATAGCCCGAATGGCACCATCCACATTCGAAATAATACAACCACCACCTTCACTGAAAGTATCTTCTGATCTACCGCAAAAACCAGGGTATGTCAAATTCTTATGCCTGTCTAATAAGTCTGGTGTGGTATCCGTTCCCTCAATCAGATACATCTCATCATATATCCAACGATCACTGAAATGATGGATGTAATAATCACTAGATATAATGGAATTTTCAGGATTAGGACCCTGTACCATATCATAAGTAGAGAGATAAGGTCCGGAAAGTAGATCGAACTCATAGTGCACATAATCAACGCCAGCATCCTGTGACAAACTTCCGTCCTGATCATAAATATATAGGAATGAAGTATCGCCCATGATCGGATCAAGTATAGCAATCAGACAATCCGTATTCTGAATAGTGCCAGGGGGATTGGACATACCCATGGCTCTTTCGCCAAGATCCTTATACATAAATACTAGCTCATCGTTATCGTCCAGAAGAGGATTTGGATCGGCACCGGTATGGGTATTGGCATCGGTATAAAAAAGAGTCTCTACGCCGGTGGAACCTGGCAGATTATAAGGAACACTATAATCCAGCATCGCTCTTTCGTCTATTTGAATCGGTATTTGATTCCACTGAGTCCCGTCGAATGAAAACCCTACAAGATCAGGTATATCCCGGTTCAATAAACAAGCGAGATCACCACTTGAAACCACTATTGCTTCGTGAGATCTATCGAATTGACCGTAAGCAATACTGTTTACCAATACTACCAACAGAAGAAGTATACTAACGGTATTCTTTAATTTGGAGATAACTTGCTTTATAGCATATAATGCTTTCATAATGGCCTCTTGTTTTAGTTTTGGAGTTAGAATGAATTAAATCTAAATTGCGACTGCTTCCAGAAATAGAACTTTAAAAAACCATCAAATGCTGCCTTCTACTATCAAAATATCGAATGGATAATTGAAACCTTCAACGAATAAAATCTCCTCATTTTACTGATACTTAAATAATACATTGACCCATTTCATCGAATCAAAAGCTATTAAATCATTCATATATTTATTCCAAACATCTAACTGACCCAATCAAATAAGGCGCCCTATTTGTTCATGCATTCAATGCAATTCATTATATTGTAGCCGTTTATTTTACGTTTCCAAATTTTATTTTATGAATACTAAGAAAATTTTAGTAGCGACATTGGTTGGCGCAGTTGCTTTCTTCCTATTAGGTTGGATTATATGGGGGATGCTCCTGCAAGGATTTATGGCTGATCATATGACGCATTATGATGGCTTAATCAAAGAGCCTCCAAACATGATATTGATGTTTGTATCCATGATTTTTTCAGCTCTTTTTTACGCCATTATTTTTAATCGATGGGCTAACATTAGTACGTTTAAGACAGGACTTCAGGCAGGAGCAATAATTTCCGTTCTCTTAGGTCTTTCTTACGGATTGTTTGACTTATCGTATTTTAATTTAAGAGATGTGACCGCTGTTGTTGTAGATGTCTTCGCTAACGCAGTATACGGTGGTCTCGGAGGCGGAATTATCGCTTGGGTTTTAGGCAAGGTAAATTAAAAGTATATTCATGGGGGATGCGATCAGAATTGCATCCCTTTTTTATTTGCTAGCCCAATGATAGGATAAGGTCGTAGTCCATATGTTATCAAATAGATGATCAGGTTCATAAAAATACTCATTCCAATATTCTAACTTAAACGCCCAATTCTTACTAATAACACGAGTAATTCCTGCCCTGTATCTTACCCTTTGAACGTGATTTAGTTCGTTCAACCGATAGAAGACATCCAGACCGACATTGGGCTTCCACTTCTCCCATACTTTCAAAACCAATGTGGGGATATATCTAATGAAATCGGCATCATCTCTGTCATCTATCGTTAAGGCATAGTGTATTCTCAATTTATTCTGAAGATCAAAATGAGCAAAGCTCGTTTTATGATCTCCATCAAGCCATAAAAATTGTCTTATTCTATTATCTGGGAGGAACCAGGTTCTCTCTAAGAAAGTCAAAGAAAATGAAGAACCCAATCGATACTTTATTGAAGCATCAATGGAAAAATTTTGATAAGATCTCAACTCGTTGTGGAATCTAATGGTCGGCTTAAGTGCCACACTCCACTTATCAGAAAGATTTCGAGTCACTTGTATCGAATTCCAAGTGATGTTATCTCTCTTTTGCGCTTCTAAAATATTGCTTCCCATAACCAATACTAGGAAAATAAGAAGACCTTTGACTACCCTCATACTATCTCAATTTCACTATGGAAAGATATCAATTACTTAATTCTTTTTTTAATTTGCCTAGAGATTAAATAAAAACCGGAATGGCTTACATAGAAGTAAGAACTGCACAAAATATCATTCTACGCTACGAATTGGCAAACGTATCTGACAGGATTACCGCTTTTGTAATCGATATTTTGATCGTCAGTTTACTCGGTTCTATCATAGGCTTTACCGTCAGGGACCAAACGCTTAATTACATATTCCTGGTCCCACTATTTTTTCTCTATCATCTGTTTTTTGAAATTTTATTCAATGGACAGTCTCCAGGAAAAAAGTTCTTAAAAATACGCGTAATTGACTTGGATGGCGGATATTACACTATTCAATCAGCCATTATACGCTGGGCGTTGCGTCTGATCGATATAGCCATTTCTCTTTCCAGTATTGCCATTCTATCCATTCTTGGATCTAATAAGAATCAACGCCTGGGAGACCTATTGGCCAATACCGCCGTAATAAAAATCTCGCGGCAGAACTTAGTTCATCTAAATACTTTGGAATCCTTAAATAAACTGGAGCACGAAGTCCAATATCCCGGTGTATTAAGTCTCTTGGAATCAGAAATTCTACTGATCAAAGAAGCCATTGAACGTTATGAGCTCAAGGCAACTCCACATTCTTCAAAAATCATATCTGAACTCAGCAAGAAAGTAGCTTCAGTATTGGATGTGGATATCACGGATAAGAAACGCATAGTTTTCCTCAAGGAAGTACTTCGCGACTATGTTTTCCTCACCCGTTAAGTCCATTTTATAGAATGGCAATTAAGAGAGTTATTTCTCCTTATTCCTGTCCTACGAAATCATCAAATAGTCCATCGTCAGATTCTCCCGTTTTTGGATTTGGACCGTATTGATTACTGCCAGGATCGCTGTCCTTAGCATAAAATACAATGAGTATAACAGCTCCTACAATAGGAAGTAAGGCCCACAATAGATTCCATCCGGAACGTCCCGTATCGTGAAGTCTTCTTACAGCGACCGCAATTCCGGGAACCAACAGGGCTAGAGATATCAATCCGGATAATCCCTGAAAGAGAAAACTGCCCATCATTTCACCTAATCCACCTACTACGAGTTGGATTAGCATATTAATCAAAACGAAGTACCAAAATTCACTTCTTCGGGCTCTGCCGTCAAATTGAGCGTATTTATTAAAAACAACATCCTTAAAATAGTCTAAAGCACTCATCGAATTAATTTTTTTGAAAGATAAAAAGTTTTAATTTTAAAGAGTAATGATTTGATCCCCATGTTCCAGGTAAGTAACAACTTAGCAAAGCTCGTCCTCAAAAAACGCTATCGTCGTATAAGGCAGCTGAAGGAGAACGCCCTGGAGAATCAAGAGAGAACCTTTAAGTATTTGATTTCTCAATTGGCTCAGACCGAATATGGAAAATCACATAGGATAAAGACCAATTCGACTTTAAAAACCTTCAGATCTAATGTACCCTTAGTACAATATGAGTCCATATTTCCCTTCATAAAAAGAATGATCCTGGGAGAAAAAAATGTTCTGTGGCCCGGCAGGATTAACTGGTATGCCAAGTCCTCGGGAACAACCAATGATAAGAGTAAGTATATCCCTATCCCTTATATCAATCTAAGAAAAAATCATATCAAAGGGACCAAGGATACCATGAGTTTAATCTATAGTCGAAAGCCAAACTGTGCAGCTTTTGGCGCCCAAAATATCATCATGGGAGGGAGTATATCTCCATTCGAAGAAAATCCAAAATCCAAAAACGGTGATATTTCAGCTATTATGACCTACCACATGCCTGCCGTGGGAAGACCTTTTTTTGGGGTAGATTTTAAGACTGCCTTGCTGGAAGACTACGAAGTCAAAATCAACAAGATCATCAGTCAAACAGCGCACAAAGATATCAGAATGATAGGAGGAGTGCCGACTTGGTTGGTCGTCCTTATTGAGAAAATGCTCCGGCATTATGGAGCAGATAATCTGTTGGAAATTTGGGAAAACCTGGAGGTATATATTCATGGAGGAGTCGGATTTGATCCTTATATCAATCAATTCAAAAAGTACATTCCTAGAGAAGATTTTCTTTACCATGAGGTATACAATGCCTCTGAAGGATATTTTGCCTCCCAACATGATGGTACGGAAGAAGGGATGCTCCTTTTTACCGACAATCACATGTTCTATGAATTCATGCCATTGGAAGAGTGGAGCAATCCTAATCCCAAAACCTTGAGGCTTGAGGAAGTCGAAGTGGATAAGCCCTATGGATTGGTAATTAGCAGTTCTTCCGGTTTGTGGAGGTATGTCATCGGAGATACCATTCAGTTTACCCATCTAAAACCATACTTAATTAAAGTAGTAGGACGACTTCAGCAATTTATCAATGTCTTTGGTGAGGAGCTAATGGTCAACAATACGGAAAAAGCTTTAAAACAGGTTTGCGAAGAACAAGAAGCAATTGTTCGAGAATATACAGTGGCACCTATTTTCATGAGAGAGCCTGGAAAAGGAGGACATGAGTGGCTGATAGAATTCGATAAAAAACCTGCCAATCTTGAAATATTCGCCGATCGCCTTGACGAGGCTCTCCAAGCCATCAATACGGACTATCAGGCAAAACGCTATAAAGGAATGGCTCTCGACCGTCTGAAGATCAAATCCGTCCCAAAAGAGACTTTTGTCAATTGGCTACACTCACGGGGAAAGTATGGCGGTCAACATAAAATTCCTCGTTTGTCAAATGATCGAAAAAAAATCGAAAACATCTTAGATTTTATTCAATCTAAAGAACAACTTCACTAAGCTGAGACCCAGGCCAACAACAGAAATGCCACCAATTTCTTTGCATTTACTCAATCCTGCCTATAGGATAATAACTCTCCATTACTTCTGATCTAGTTTTCTCATCAGTTTTCACCAATAAAAATGAACCGCCCCAGATCGTATCCGGATGATATAGTATTTGCCGAGTTGTCTCTCCGACCACATCTACAATTTTTGATTCCGGTAAAAGCATTTTTTCCACTGCTACTTCCGGTAAAAACCACTGAGCATCCAACAAGTCCTCAGGAATGGACAATTGACCTCCCTCCAAACGCGCACTATAATGCTGTCTAAAAGAAGGCTTCTTGTGATCGCTGTGAAAATACATAAATATACCCTGTAGCTGTGGCAGGGTTATCTGCAGACCAAAACCGGAAGCCAAATCTTGCAAACCGCGATTTGTTGTGACCTCCGTATTATGTCTCAATGCAGGAGTCATCCAACCATTGGGATGTTGTTGCAATAGGATTTCTCCCTTTTCATTATAGATGATCAACCGCTGAATGGTATAACTATCATTCCCTGTTTCCTGAGCAAAAAGAAATGTTCCAGCGAAAATGAAAATGACACTTAGGGAAACCCATTTAAAAAGCCTCATTCTACCTCACTTAGCAATTCGATAATCTTTGTGGCGACGGGTTCCGCACTAAGATGATTTTGCCCTGTCACCAATCTACCGTCCACTTCAACATGCGCGGTGTTGCGAGGCGAATATTTAAAATTTCCTCCATGTTCTTCTATAGTTTGGGTTATTCGAAAAGGAAAAGTCTTATAGTAGTCCGCATCTTTTCTTTCATATTCATCGGGGTAGCCATTGACCCGTTTTCCATCGACCAGGTATTTGCCATTTTCCATCTTGAGATTGACTATACCAGCAGTTCCGTGGCAAACCGAAGAGACAATTCCGTTGTGTCTTTCGTAAACTTCCATTACTAAATCCTGTATTTCCTTATTGTTCGGCACATCGAACATAGCACTGCCACCACCAACAAAGTAGACCGCCTTATACTTAGAAGCTTCTACTTCTTTTGGGCTCATTGTATGTTCTAAAGTGAAAAGCAAATCCCGGTTATACAGTTGTTTCTTTTGAATTTCATCCGAGCAATTGATATATCTCAATGGTATTGCCCCACCTTCAGGGCTGACAAAATCGACGCCAAATCCGGCTGTGATGAATGCGTCATAAGCATGTGCAATTTCTGCAAAACTATTTCCGGTTGGGATATCACTGCCATCGTAGTAATGTGCATTGGAAGTAATGAATAGAATTCGACTCCCTTCTTCCTTTGCCTCAGTTTGTTTGGTGGCCGTTTTACTGATAATCTTCCATCCTTCCTCCGTTTCTTTTAGCAGAAATAAATCAATAAACCGCCACTTGTACTCGGGAAATAGAATTTCAACTTTAGCCGTTGCGATGTCTCCTTCAATGTCGGTGGATATAATTGTTCCAATTCTACCGTTGAACTCGCCCGGAGTCCTATTTTCGAAAAACCCTGCATAATCTTCCCTAGTTAGTCGCTTAAAGTTACCATCCCTCATTGTCAGATATAATGTCGCATCCTGGGCAAATGCACTTTTTAGCTGTTCTATTTGATTATAAGAACTTCCGTTCATGTAGTTATTAAGGGTCTTTTCAATTAACTCCTGCTTGGTTTGAGCAAAACTTAGGGTACTTACAAATAATAGTAATGTTGCTATGATTTTCATTTTCTTTAATTTTTTTGTGTAAAAATGAATACTCAGTAGCAAAGCAGGGTGTCAACTTATAGAATCGAAGTTCGTATTTATAAAAAACAACCGACAATTACCTTAAGATCAAAGCCTTATATTCTGAAGGAGTGCTTCCGGAAATTTTCTTAAAACTTGTAAAAAAAGTAGATTTTGAATTGAATCCGCATTCATAACCTATTGCCTCAAGAGTCAATTGCGAATCGGATGCTATCATGCGTTGGGCTTCCTTTATTCTAAATTCATTAACATAAAGGGAAAAGTTTTTCTCAATATTATCATTGAGCAATTGTGATAAGTGATGGGGTGAGATATTCATTTTTTTGGCTAAGTCAGAAAGTTTCAACAAGGAGTTCTTATACAGTTGCTCTTCATGCATTATTGTGTTTAGCTTTCTAAGTAATGCTCTGGCTTCCTCCTGCTGAATTTTTTTGTTTTCATACTTCGACTTTTCATTGAATAGCTTGACCGACTTCTTTCTATTGAAGAATAAGAACAGAATCATCAAGTATAAAAAGAATGAGAAAGTAAGAGCTCCACTGATATAACTCGTGTATCTTGAAAAATAATAAGCTGCCCAAATTAAGCTAACACCGATGATGACACTGATCATCCATGCTTCATTAGCCAGCAATCTTTGCGAGCGATCAAAAAGTTTTTTCAGTAATGTTTTAGCACTATACCAACTCAACATAACATAGACCAACCATTGAAGGTAAATAAGTTTAACTGCCAGGCCTTGATTTTGATAATACAGATACATCAGGCCGGCAATAACCGGTATCGAAGGCAAAATATGCCATTTCCATTCGGTAGATTTTCCCTGACCTAAAGAAGACCTCACATACAAGAATAAAAAGGGGCCAATGAAGAAGCAAGCCGTTAGACCAAACATTAAATAGCCTATGGCCAAATCTTGTTTGAAATAGAAAAATACAGATTTCCCAATTCGAATACTCAATGCGAGCAACAAAAGACCAAGAAAGAGTTTGTATGACTTCTTGGGTTTGCTAAAAAATAGAAAATATATGCTTAGGAATAAGCCATTGAAGGCTCCCAGAGCGCTAAAAAAGAAGAGCAATTCTTTACTAACATCCATAATTCCAAGATACAGCTAAAATCTATAACCTAACGCTCTTGACTCCCTGTGAAATGAATACAAAAAGAACATCTTTTTAATCCATTACCATGAGTTTCTCGACGGCATAACCGTCTTGAGAAGATAAGACCACTTGATACATACCCTTTGGCCACAGATGATGGACCACGACTCCTGAATTAAGCTCATGTATATTGCAGTTTTGCACATAAACCAATTCACCAAGTGTATTGTATACTTTAAGCTCTATGTCTCCTTCTAATTCTGTAATGGAATTCGATTTAATCTCTACAAAACTTGTACTTGGATTAGGCGAAATGGCTAAATCAAAGTCCACCCGATAGTCTTGAATATCTGTAGTCATAAACTCATCATAGGTGCACATTAGCTCTGCCAAGATTGATACGGTAATGTTCTCAACATCACTATCGTTGCAATGTACACTTACGGCTAGCTCATTCTCTTCACTGTAAAAAGTTGCCGAAGTATATCCAATACCTCCGGTATGTCCAACTACATCTACTTCACAGGGCAACGAAGCAAGAAATACGCCGTATCCATAATTGGTCGAAGGGGCATTCACTTCCTTCATCGCATCCAATATTTGCTCATCAAGCAGAGAACCTCCAAATAAATCATAAGCCCAATTGCATATATCCAGGGCGGTACTCTGGTAAGCACCGGCAGAACCTGCTGCTGAGAAGATGCCATTCATGCTAATTCCAGCTTCAAAAAGATCTAACCTGCCCAAGCCTAAGTCTCCCCACATATGGGCCATATTGTCAAAATTGCCCTCAAATGGCGGCATATTTAAACTGGGATATCTTGTATCAAAATCGAACCTCTCTCGAGCTTCCACGTAAAAAGGATTTCCAGTGATGGACTCAACGATCATTCCAAGCAAAAGGTAGTTGGTATTGGAATACGACCATTGTTCTCCAGCCGGAAAGACCGCTGGCAATACATAGTTTTCTATGATATGGGTATCGACAAGAATGGTGGAAGAGGACAGGAGAACCTGTTGGAAAAAATCGGGATGTGAAGTATAATTGTATATCCCACTGGTATGATCCAATAGTTGATGGACGGTAACACCCGGATCTACATTATTGAAATCACGTACGTATTGACCAAGTGTATCATTCGGATGAATCAGACCCTCAGACCATAGATCCATGATCACTGCAGAAGTAATTGTCTTACTAACACTACCCACACCAAATGTCATATCAGTAGTAACATCCTCTGAGGCCGAGCTTCTTCCCGCTACTCCGACCCATTCGTCATCCGCAGATTTGACCGCAACACTAATCCCAATTGCACCAAAAGATTCCAGCTGATCTTCTATAATTTCCTGAAAATCGTCTTGTAATTCTTGAGGGAATTGTGCGTAATGAGTTTTAAAACACAGAATCAATAAAAGGACTAAAAAATATCGCATAACGAGCTTTTAAATTGAATTATATACTGGCACTTTAAATTTAGTCTATTTCGGTTTATACCTATTCAGTTTAATATTTAATTAACTTCTTCATGACCGCCTCTTTCTCTCCCTTGATTTGTAAAAAGTAAGTCCCGTCCGGACAATGCGAGAGATCAATCTGTCTTCCAAGTTTATTACTGACTAAGTTCCCATGAATATCAAAAACAGTATAATGCTGCGCTTCTCTTCCCAGATAGAATATACCACTGGAAGGATTAGGCCCGATCAATAATTCTCTTTCGATATTTTCTACATTACTACTTGGGTCCGAAAACATGGTCACAGGAACCCTGGCGAATTTAGGCCTATACAAATCAGGATTATATCTCGCACCAAAAGGGTCGTCTGCACAAACACTAGGGCAAACATTGTTGACATTATATGAGATTAATAATTCATCATTTTCTATGAACTGTGGATGGGCTTGCCCATTATAGGTAAGTGGAAAAGTATCTAGGAAACGGTCCTCCATGGTATAAACCCAAACCGGATTTTCAAAAGGACCCTCAGGATTTTCAGAACTATAAATATACATCTCCCTACCTTCTCCACACTGCAAATAACCATTCTGCTGGTAAAACATATGGTATTCCCCGTTAAGATAGAACACAGAATACTCCGGAGCTGCTTCTTCTGCAATAAAAGCCGCATCGTCTGGAGAATCAGACCAAGTTCCGGATCCTGAGTAAAACTCCCAGTCTCCTGTAAGTTCATCAAATCTGCATCTGGCCAAAACCGGTTTGAAAACGATCCAATCCAAGTATTTACCATAGATATAGTAATATCCATCCTCTTCACTTTTGACAATGGCCATTCCATATTCTATTTCAGGATATTTTATGGGTACGACCTCTGACAATTCCATTTCGGGAAGTTTAATCTTGGCAACAACCATCCCTGTCAATTTCAAATTCCATACTTCTGTAGAATCGTAAGCATATCTTGTCCAGAAGGTATAGGCGGTATCCGCTTCCACTAAACCGTGGGCAGGCCAGTATGTTACCCTGTCGTCTCTTTCCATTTGAACAAACTGCCTTTGATAAACATCTGCGCCATTGGCATTATAAAAAGTTGAAATATTGTCGCGATTCATATCATCCTGAACGAGGATACAACTTCGTGTGTTGAACAAACATGGAATCTCATTATTCTGGTCAACAGTTTGGTCTACATGAGCATCTCCCATCATCCACATAGTGCGACCATCAGGCAAGGGCAATGAAATTGTACCATCGGAAGCAATCCATCCCCCATCAGATCTCTGAAAGTAAGAGGTAAATAGATCATCTTTATAAGACTGAGCAGATAGAGATAAAAAGAAAGTGGAAAGAACTAAGAGGATAATATTTCTCATTACTTTGATTTTTACTCTAATTTAATTCAATTATGCCGGTTGAGAAACTTGTTGTATTTTAGAATTAAATACAACAATTACGCATCTGAATATAAACCTTGCCAATATACACTATCATGAACTCCCACCAAAAAGAAGATCCTATACACGAAGTCATTATTGTCGGTTTTGGTTTTGGCGGATTGATCGCGGCAAAGAAACTTTTGAAAGAAGGCATTCACAACTTCCTTATTCTAGAGAAAGCGCCCTCCCTTGGAGGTACATGAAGAGATAATACTTATCCCGGATGTGGATGTGATGTCCCGTCTCATCTCTACAGCTTAGAAGATCATCCAAAGTATGATTGGGACCAGATTTATGCATCACAAAAACAAATACTCGACTATTTAAACAGATTAGCCCAAGACGCTGATTTACTCAATAAGACGAGATTTGATTGTGCTGTAGAATCAATACATTTTGACCAGTCAGAGGCGCATTGGATGGTCAATAAAGAAAAAACTGAACATCGTTATTTGGCTAAACATGTCATATTAGCCACTGGGCCACTGAACCAAGTAAAAATCCCTAGTATATCGGGGTTTGAAAAATTTCAAGGCGAGACCATGCACAGCGCGGAATGGGATTCCTCCGTTCAGTTAAACGGGAAAAAAGTTGTAGTTGTAGGGACTGGAGCCAGTGCCATCCAGATCATACCCAGTATCGCTCAAAAGGTTGGGGAATTGCATGTTCTACAACGCACGCCACCCTGGATTCTTCCTAGAAAGAATAAAAAGTATAGCTCTCAGGAGAAGTTCTTTTTTCGCCGTTTCCCCTTTATCCAAAAGCTGTATCGGCAGAGTTTTTACCTAGTTAGAGAGCGTCTATTGAAAAGCCTTCTTCGCAAAGACAAAGGATATAGGAGTTTAAGAAAATCAGCCCTGGATCACCTTAAAAGCACCCTACATGATCAAGAGCTAGTTGATAAAATGACTCCGGACTATCCCATGGGATGTAAAAGAATTTTACAATCTCAGGATTATGTTCCCTGTTTCAATAAGGCTCATGTTCACTTATGGACGGAAGGCATTGATTCGATTACAGAAAAAAGTATTCTGCTGAAGGGAGATATTGAAATAGATGCTGATGTCATTATATGGGCGACCGGATTTTACCCCTCGCTGGCATTTACTAAAATTGATATAGTAGGACTTTCCGGGCACAGTCTTTTTCGCACCTGGTTGCGTTCTAAGCCCAAAGCCCTAAAAGGGATTGCTCTCTCGGATTACCCACAGCTTCACCTTATCATGGGACCAAATACGGGCCTTCCTCACAATTCTGTTCTTCTTATGATGGAATCTCAGGTAGAATATATTATCAAGAGTATTAGAGCTTCCTACGAACACCCGGATAAGATCCTTAATGTGAACATAGCTACCCAAGAAGATTGGTCCAATGAAATTCAAAGAAGGCTGAGTAACACCATGTGGAGTGAGGGTCATTGTAAGAGCTGGTACCTAGACAATAAAGGGAACAACTTTGCACTTTGGTCCAAATCGATTTCTGACTATCGAAAGAGCTGCAATCAATTCAACCCGGAAGACTATGAGTTAATCAATCGATAGCTATAATTTTAACTGCCTCCAGTGAACAGTTTGACCTAACTCTGCATCGAATATTTTCTGCTTGTAGCATTCCAGTACATTCGACATGGTGAACTTCATTTCAGGAACAGTAATGTGTTCTGTTAATGCTCTGTGCGCTTCTTCCAATCGATAATAGGGTATTTTGGGTTCTATGTGATGTACTAAATGATAGCCGGAATTACACATGACCCATTTCCAAAAAGCATTCGACAATATGGTATTGCTTGATCCAAGGATGCGTTCCAGATAGTTGTTCTTTCTGCCCGAAAAGTATTTCACCCCCTGAAAGTTATGCTGTAAATACAAAAGAACAGTCCCAAGCCAGGTGAACATCACAAAAGGTAAAATCCCCAACAATAGAAGCTTCTGCCAACCGAATAAATACCAGATCACTCCGAAGGCAGAAAAATACAGGAATACACTAAAAATCACATTTCTTCTGGATTTTCTATTCTTCAATGCCGTGGAAAGAGACATGGGTAAGGCATACAAGGGCGATAAAAATACCATCAAGGATGATCGAAAGACGCGATACTTCAACTTTTCGAAACTTGGCATTGCCCTATAGGTTTTCGTATCTATCATAGGATAATAACCGAGGTATTCCGGACTCAACCTACCGACATTCTTATGATGGATATTATGCGTATAAGTCCATACATAACTGGGAAACATCACAAGAGCCCCATAAAAGGTAAAAAACAACCGAGCCAGCCTCGAATTTTTCAAAATCACACCGTGTTCGTATTCATGGAACAGTTCAAAAAATCGAATCGCCAACAAAGCCAATGCCAGAGAACCTATTATTCCCAGCCACCAAAATTCTGCAAATATAACCACCAGTGCAAAGCACAAGAATAACAGTATTCCCGATAGCAAATCTCTGAATTCCCGTCGCGGTTCATTCTGACAGTATTCTTGCAGCAGTTGTTGGATTTCTTTGTGGTTTAAGTTCATGAGCAGGAATGATGACTAGAGTAATTTTTCCACATTTTCAGGTGGGCGTCCAATAATCGCCTGGTCACCCTTGACTACGATCGGTCTTTCGATCAATTTAGGATATTCCACCATAGCCTCTATCCATTCTTGATCCGACAAGCTTTTCCCTTTGAATTGCTCTTTGAAAATGGCCTCTCCTTTTCTCAATAATTTCTCCGGAGAAATACCCAACAATTCAATAATAGCCCCTAGCTCTTCTTGGGAAGGAGGAGTTTTCAAGTATTCGATGATTTCTACTTCTGTTTTGGAATCTTCGATCAAGGCAAGAGTCTCCCTACTTTTTCTGCATCTTGGATTGTGATATATCTTGAGCTTTGACATATTGGCTTTTGGGTAAAATTAAGGAATAAACGTGGTATCAAAAAAGGAAAGTCACTTCAAAGAAAACAAATTCTGTGGGCGCCAAGAGCATTGATCATATTAGAATTTCCATTTAGAACAAAGTTTTTTAGGTCCAAGTGCAAATAAACTATTGTGCGTTAAGTTGTCAATAGTTTATATTTGAAATCATAAGGCGCTAAGCTTAGAACGAATGAACAACATCAACGAAATTAAATCTATGGACGTTCTGCAAGGCAAATCAATCAAGGATCCGGAATTGAATAAGATATTTGGCGGAAAATCAAAAGAAGTAGATGCATTTTGTGCCTCAATTTCGAAATATTCGAATAATGGATTTATTATAAATTTCTAACTTGTACATAACTAAATTCATTTTGTAATTCAGTAATTAATAACTGAATATTACTGATGTTAAGAAATACATTTGTTTTCCGTAATGCTTTTTGACAATTGAAAAATAAACGAGGCTCAAAAGGAAAAATCATGGCGTTACTTGAAAGGCTTGGACAATTAGGTGCAGAGTTCGATACAATCTGGCAATCTCAGCCCAAATGCGCGAATTTCGCGGATTGCGCATATGAGTTTCTCTCGACATTAGAACTTCCACCATTTTCTTGGAAAGAAGTGGAAGGATATGCACTTCGTGTTGGAAACCACTCAGATTTTGGAGATCTCAATATTTTAGCATATCAAAATGATCATTTTGTAATTGAAGTTTTGGTTTGGGAGTCCAGTTCTCCCGACATCCATAGCCACTCTTTTTCGGGAGCTTTTCGTGTCTTATTAGGAGGAAGCGTTCATGCTTCGTATGCAATAAAGAAAGTTAAATGGTCTTCGCCAGGACTCGTTTTAGGAGAAGTTGTCCTAAAAGATCTGTCGGTACTCCGAGTTGGTGATGCACATGTAATTAAGCCAGGACTTGAGTTTCTACATGGACTTTATCACTGGCACGCACCCTCTATTACAATTGTATTACGCACTAAAAAAGATGACGATCACACTCATCAATTTGTTCTTCCAAAACCGGAGATTTCCCTGCAAGTTATTGGTACAGGTCGTCAAGTTGCCAATGACGGCCCGCTACATGCCTTTAGAAATCTAATTGCTTTCAGGCCTTGGATAGAGGTCGAGCGTGCACTAATAGAGGCACTAGATGAACTCCCAATTTGGCGAATTTGGTCTATTTTTTCCGAAGTCGGACAAAGGTTTAGTCCCCTTACAAGAAAAAAAGTACTTGCTGCTTTGCCGGCTCCACTTCGTGAGATGCCTCCAACAAAAAAACACTCATCAATACTTAGGGATGCACGTCCTTTGCTAACAACGGATCGTTCTCGAATGGTTGCAGGCATGCTACTATTTGCTCCTTCTCGAACCGTTTTGTTGGAGGCAATAACTCGAGAATTTCCTGACGAGGACCCGATTACTTGGCTTTCAGATGCTACAAGTGAAATGTTTGATCTTTTATTGTCGGACCCCCTTGCTACTAAAGTATCCAGATACATTGTTCCAGATATTTTAAATGGATATAAGATAGAACAAGTGCTAATATCCCTCCATCAATCATTTGTTGCGACTTGGATAGAAGAAAACGAACAGTACATCAGGGCCATATATAAAATTATTCTGGCAGAGGTATATCGTTTTGTTCGAACACCGGTCTTCTAACCTACAAAATACAGAAACTATATACCAGAATGGTCTATTCTTATCTTCAAAATTATCGCATTAAAATCTTGAACTGTATTGAAAGATTATGGATTCACTTATCTAATTACAGGGTGAAGAGCTTAAAATTTATTTTATCGAAATTCAAAACTTTGCTCTATATCAAAAAGCCTTCGTTGTGACCCGGGATTAATTAATCTATGAATAAAATGTGCTATACCTGAAGATCCAGTTCCATAATCGAAGGAAACCCTGGTGAGAGATTCAGAAGGCGTGCAAAGACCTAATTCTGTTTCAAATGTAAACATCTTGATACAATCGACAATATTTTCAAGCTGATCATCAAATTCATTAGTCTGAAAGAATTGTTGAAAGTCTAGAAAAAACTCTCCTATGCCTGCAATTCCGGTAAACAGGCCAGGATGCCCTGAGTATTTAAGACTACAACCATTTGCAATTTTTTTCGCATACTCATAATACACAGGATTCTTTGTTGTTTCGTACATGCGACAAGCTACAGATCCAATTCCAGCGGATCCTATCCTAAAATAAGGCATTTGACGGATATCATCACCTCCTCCTTGCCAGTAGAGTGTGGTATTTTCAGTTGAATAAGATCTAGCGATTTCAGTCTTGAATGCTGATTCAGCAACTTCCAGATATCTTGGTATTTGGGCAATTCTGAACAAGGTCAAATAAAAGAAAGCTAAACCTGAATGTCCATGTCCAAAGCCATTCCGTTCTAATTCCCAAGTATATGAACCATTACCCGGCGCTGGATTAGACATTTCTAAGATTTTATCCGCTATATTGATTGCCCTCTCCAGGTATTCTTCTCTCCGCAAAATGCAGAAGAAATACAAGCAGGTCATTCCAACACCAGCTGCGCCAAAAAAGATATCTATTCTGTCCATTAACAAATCGCTGTTTAAAGCACGCCTCAACCATTGCTCTGCTTCTTTAAATCGACCTAACTCCATCAATCCCCAAGAGATTCCCGAGCTACCCATAAACAATCCTGGAGCGTAATTCCGATCGACATTAAGAGCTAGTGAAATCCAATCATGTACTTTGCTTGGAACAGTTTCTCCGACAAGTGAGAACGTTGGCGCTGTACCTACCGCTCCAAATGCCATTGAAAGAGGATTACTATTTAACCCACGGTAGTCACACGCCCAAAGATAATTTGAAGCAGCTACACCGATCCCATTTTTTATACCAGACATTAGTCCGTCTAGTATTTCATTTCTTTCTAATGAAGAGTGACGTGAGTCATCCAATTGTATATTGGGTTCTATCTGAATACAAATGTCCAAGAAGTCAGGATAGTCTGAGGAAAACCGTCGAACTAATCTCCAATTTAATAAAGGATTTAACGACGAGCCTACCTGGACCGGAAGAATTAGACTTGAGATTACTTTACGATGTGCTCTCAGATCTGATTCGGTTGTAACGGCTGTATTGTTACGATCTTGATATCCAATTGTATATACTTGAACATCCAAGTCATCCCCAGTATATCTGGCAGCCTCGAAGTCAATTAACCAAATATCCAAAGTCGCTGGATTGATCATTACATTCTGAGGTGCTAAATCCCCAATGATTACACCAGCTTTATGTATTTCTTGAAGGGCGATGAGTAAACGTTCCCAAATCACCCTAAAGGTTTCATAAGCATTGCGAATATCTATTAAAGAAGGGTTAGATTCATGTAGAGACGAGAATACCGGTGAAGACCTAAATTTTGAAAGTACGATCCCGTCAATATATTCCATTACAATAAAGGAATTGTTCGCTACCCAAAAAAAATCAATTGGTTTTGGTGTAACACCAGAATCCTTAAGTAGATTTAGAATGCTATACTCCCTGATTAGTAGTTTCGTGGCTTGTACTCCGGAAGTTACAATGCCATGGCGGGCTTCTTTTACAACAACTATTCGATCATCCAATAAGTCCTTTGCAAGTAGAACAGATCCTGCATTTGAACTATGTAACACTTCCGTTATGGTATATCGATTGTTCAAAATTATGGGATCCTCAATATCTATTTCTGAAAAGAACTTGGTTTCTCCTAGATTACCTGAAACTAAGGATAAAACACCATCTTTGATCCTTCTCCCTTCGATAGTTAAATATCTTTCATATTCGCCAAAAACGTTCACGACTTTAGGTGGTTCAAATGATCCATATCTAAAAAATACTGTCTTTGAGCCAGGAACAGGTCGGTCGGTGTGAATATAAGGACCTCCGCCTTCAGGCAGAATATTACATAAATCCATAACAGTGTCGAAAAACTCCTCCTCATCTTTGGGAAACACGGTAATAAACTTCCCACAACTCCATGAGCTATAGTTCTTGGAATTAGCTAATTCATGAATAACTTCATCCACCAAAAATTTAAATGATATAGCTTTGCCAATTGCAAATTTAGCAACTAAACTGAGCATTTCTGCGGCAGGCTCAAGAGCAGAACTCAGATGTATTTTATACCCGCATTTGGGAAGTCGAGAATTACGTGGAATAACATGCCACCATGCGCCATTTCTAATTTGCTCCAAATCTTCGTGTGCATAACGAGTCAATAAAGACAGATATGTTTTACGCGGAACGTAATCTCCTAAGGTTGCGTAGTAAAAGGGATTAGCATAGAGATAGGGAATCGGGATAAGACTATTCTTCCTTTCGATACTCATACATACCAATATTCGTATATCAAATGTTGATTACGCAGCAAATTCGAACTCCAAGTGGTAAATAGAGCCTTGAAGTAGAGGAATACTCTTGCAAGCTGACATTTATAGTGCTTGAGTACTAAGGAGCAACATTAAATTTGCCAATTATTGGACTCGACAGGAACAACTCGTTGACGAAGGCTCTACATAATCCAGATCAGCTGTTAAAGCCTTAGCCGCAGTAACCCTGCGATGTAACTTAAGGAGCAGTTCTTGTTCAATGCTATCTGGATTAGAATCGATAACCTTACCAACTTCAGCCAATCTAGTAGCAGCATTAATGATAGTTTGAGAAATCACATCAATTTCCTCGATGGCATTAGATACATTAGTTTTATCCGACATTTAAATTAACCTTTATAGTATTATGAAAAAAACAATACAAGTAAATATAACAAGTAACTTACAACAACGCAATAAATAAGATAGATTTATGTCATTCTTGGTTTTTTCCATTGTAGATTGACTTGAAATAAGAATAACATTAAATATTCTTACAATAAGTTTCTAATTACCACTTATAATGAGTGCGGTATTTGTTACCCAGCTTTGAATTTGGGGCCTTCAACTTTTCTAATATCTCCAATTTTACCTTAGTCAATTGGTATTCGTCAACTTTAAAGCCAAGTCATAATTATATCCTACTTAGTACTTGTCTACCCATTTCGAATAGAGAATGTAGGTGTAGAATTGCATAGGCCATAGATTAAAAAAACCCGCACCATCTCTGATACGGGTTCATTTCTTTGTGGGCGGTAAGAGACTCGAACTCCTGACCCCCTGGGTGTAAACCAGGTGCTCTGAACCAACTGAGCTAACCGCCCTCAAATTAATTTTAGTTTTATATAAGAAATCAAATGAAGATCAAGTTTAGAATAAACGGATTCAATTCACTAAATTTCTCAACTAATGCCCTTTTCTTCAAAAGGACTGCAAATATAGTTTATGTCAAAATAAAATACAATTATTTTAAAGCTTTATTAAAAATAAGATACTCTTGCTCAAAAAGCTATTTCAATTTTTGTTGATTTTGATCAGTGCCTTCATAGGCGCTATGATATCTATATCGGTCCTTCTGTGGTTTTATGAAGACGAACTGGGAGACAAAATCATCCACGAACTCCAACAAAATTCTCCAGCAGAAATAACCGTAGAAGATCAGGATTTTAGCTTGTGGAAGTCCCTTCCCCTCGTATCTCTGGACTTACAAAAGATTGTTGTTAAAGATCAAAAGTCTAATATTCTGCTCAAAGCTGATGTACTTGGCCTCCGATTAAGCCTGCTCAATATTTGGGACAATGAACTGAAAATTGAAAATATTCTAATTCAAAATGGACAGTTAAATCTGACCGCGGATAGAAAGGGAAAGTATAACTATGATTTTTTGTTCAATAATTCTGATTCGAAAACAGAAAGCTATTTCCGGAAGTTTAATATCGAATATGCCCGGTTAAAGAATTTTTTGGTCTCGATGAAAAACTATCAAGACCAATGGGCCTTCGAATACAATGTAAAAACGGCTAAAGTTAATATCATGGCGAGTGGTGAAGATTTGGATTTGGATGGACGCATTTCCGGAACATTGAACCACTTCAAACAAAAGGATAAAAACATTCTAATTAAGGTGCCGTCTGAATTCGACTTCGACGCTTCAAGTAAAAACAATCAATGGGTTTTCGCCTCTGAGTCCCTAAGTTTTGGTGGAGAGGATTTTGTCGTTGCCGGAAAGTATCTCAATAATGCAAAAAACCAGCTCAACATTGACATCGATCAGAAAGGTGGAAAATTAGATCGTATTAATGATCTCTTCAAGCACCTCTATCCAGAAGACGTCCATATAGCACCAGAAGGGAAGTATCAGGCGCAAATCAAATACTCCCAAAATAACAGCATCGCAGAATTTGAGATGACCGGCAATTTGTCCAATGCTTCTCTAAAAAATAAAAAAGGGAAATCTGTTTTTCATTCGATGTCGGGCAATTATGTTCTGTCTAAACCTAAAAATATTGCTTGGGATAATCTTTCCATTACCCTGTCCGATCTAAAATGCTCGAATGAAAACTTCAATTTTAACAGTGATATTAAAATGGAAGGAATAAAAAAAACCCGTTATAAAGTTTCCGGCTCGGGCACAATTGCTTTATCTCCATTATCCGAGATCATGTCTAGTTCGAACTTTGCCTTCGAAAAAGGAGTGATGAGTACTAACGATATCAAGCTCGATTTTACCCAAGGCGAGTCTGACTGGATCATCCACCAAGCCGATGGCAAACTTTCTTTCGAACATGTAAAATTCGATTATAATGAACAGATATTCGACATACCCAAGAGTCACTGGTCCCTGAATAAGGAATTGATTTATTCTGATACTGCAGAACTTTTTATCAATAAAAATCCATTTCGTTGTTCTCTTTCTCTACCCGATCTGAAAGACAATCTGCGACAGCGCAGCGTGCAGTTTATTGCCCATCTCAATGCCGAGAAGCTGAATTACGATCTATTGAACAAGGTGCTGGCCTCTATAAGTGAAGATGATAAAAGTGATTCAGAACCATGGCGGCTGCATGGAGAATTAACCGGCAGTGTAGATCGCTTCCAATATCAAAAAAATGAGTTTAAAAATGTCACCGCAGATCTGAATATAGACACCAAAAGGGGCATACTGGATTTCGATATTCAATCCCTGGCCTATGAGGGTGCACTAAATGCAAAAGGCAAATACTATATGTCGTCCGCTCCTAAACTTCATCTGAATCTGGAAACGGAAAAAGTCAAGATTAAACAACTGCTGAAGAATTTTGACAATTTTGACCAGGAAGTAGTGATGGATAAGAATATAGAGGGCAAAATGGACTCAAAGAATGTTATCCGGTTGTTTTGGGATGAAAAAGGAGAGTATTTGGAAGACCGTCTGGAAATGTATAGCGATATCAGAATTACTGATGGAGAGCTCAAAGGCCTCACCATGCTCTATGACTTGTCTTCATTTATTAAACTCAGGGATCTGATGGCTATCAAATTTTCTACCCTTCACAATTATCTGGAGGTTTCCAATCAGACGGTATTCATTCCCCAGATGTTCATACAAAGTTCAGCGATGAATATGACCGTAGCCGGAAGACATGGATTCGATAGTAATATTCGCTATGGATTTAAATTCAATGCGGGACAAATCCTATTGAATAAGCTTAAAAAACACGATAGTCGCCGGAAACCTCTACCTGCTAAAAAGGAGGGGATGTTTAATATGTACTTCAATATGGAAGGCACGGTCCAAGACTACGAAGTAAAGAATTCTAAGAAATTGGTCAAGTCATATTTCGAAGAGAGCCAAGTACACAAATATGTCATCTATGAAGAATTAAAAAGGGCCTATCCCAATATAACCAATCCTGAATACGAACCCACAGAATGGTTGGATGTGGAAGACATACTTCCATCAAGCTCCGAAAAAAAAGAGGAATATCTCGAACCCATCATGTCAAGAGATGATAATGGAGATGATGATTTTATCGAGGGATTCTAGGTATTAAACCCTCCTTATTCTTATAATCTTCCCTCAGCTTCTTTATAAATGACATTGGTGACGACCTGCCCTACCGCTTTTAATACGTTCTTGTCGATATTATCCATATCATCATTGTGGGTATGCCAATGCGCACCAAAAGTACCGCCGTACTGGTTTGTGGTATAAATAATATTGATCATCGGGCCTATTCCTCCCTGGTTCACGAAGTAATGGTCATCCGTAATTGGAGCGCCAGTAGCGTTGCTAAAATAGTTGGTATATCCCAATCTCTTAGCCCAGGTCCAGACCTTATTGACGATACCCGGTGCATATCTCAAGGAATATCCTTCTTTCTTAAACTGAGCACCCTTACTGGCAATCATATCGAGGTTGATGCCAAACTTGAATTTCGAAATATGAGGATTCTTTGCCCAATATTGAGATCCTAAACACCAAGATCTAACATCTGTATTTCCATTTTCTCCCTGATCTTCCAGGTCAAATAAAATGAAGTCCACTCCTAAGGGTATATCATCCTTCGCCAAAATCCTGGCAATTTCCATTATCGCAGCAACACCGCTACCTCCGTCATCTGCCCCCAAAATAGGCTTGTCCTGCATATTTGGATCCTGATCCTTTTCTGCCTTAAATCTAGTATCCCAATGCGCACTGATCACCACTCTTTTTTCCAGTTCCGGCTTGTACTGAGCAATAACATTGAAACCGTTCATCTTTTCTCCAAAATATGCGGTAGCCCCAAACTCCTGAACTATAGTCTTTAGCCCTAAGCCTTCAAAGTGCTGAACGAACCAATCTTTGCACGCTACATGAGCATCAGTATTAGGTCGTCTTGGGCCAAAATCTACTTGTTTTTGGATATAATGATAAGCAGAGTCTCTATTGAAAGAGGGCACTTTAAGATTTATAACCGGTTTAGCTTCTTCTTTGACTTCTTCCTTTTGTTCCCCTTTACAGGCCATGAGTAAGGCAAAACCAAATAATATCGCCAAAAACCTCCATTGCATATGCTTCATTATTAATTTTTCACTATTAATTATTAATTGTCCAAGTCGAGCCTTCTTTTGCGTCTTTCACCACGATATTTAACTCATTCAGCGCGTCTCTAATTTTATCAGATGTGTCCCAATCTTTCTTATCCCGTGATTTTTTTCTCAAATCCAGTATCAATTCCATTAATCCATCCGTAACATTATCATCAGTTCCGGACTCAGGAGCAATTCCCATGATTTTGAACAAAAAGTCATTGAACCCCTTTTTGGTTTGATCTATGGCATTTTGCCCCCACTGCACATCTCCAGTTATCGCCTTATTGACCAAAGTCACCAAATCGTACAACTTGGCAATGGTTTTTGGCGTATTGAAGTCATCGTTCATGCAATCACGACATTCTGCCAAAATTTTCTCTACCTCTTCCAATCCCGAATTCGCATTGGCAACCGCCTGAATTCTATCCAGGTTTTTTATGGCTTCGGCCATTCTTCGATACCCTTTTTCTGCAGCTTCCAGTGCACTACTCGTAATATCCAATTCACTGCTGTAATGAGCTTGCATCATGAAAAACCTAATGACGGAAGGACTAAAACCCTTATTCAAAAATTTATGCTCTCCAGAAACCAGTTCTTCAGGCCAAATCGAATTTCCCTTGGATTTACTCATTTTTTCTCCTCCATTCACCGTCAGCATGTTTCCGTGAAGCCAGTATTTAACAGGATTTGTACCATCGGCTGCGACAGACTGAGCAATCTCACAGTCGTGATGAGGAAACTTAAGATCCATTCCTCCTCCGTGTATGTCGAATTTCTCCCCTAGATACTTTGTGCTCATCACGGAACACTCCAGATGCCATCCGGGTACTCCTTCTCCCCAAGGGCTTTTCCACTTCATTAATTTATCCGGAGTAGTTCCCTTCCATATGACAAAGTCTTGTGGATTTTTCTTATCGCTCTGACCCTCCAGTTCCCTCGACTCTTCCATGAGCTCTTCTATTCTCCTTCCTGACAAGGCCCCATATGGATGCCCATCAGCCATATATTGATGCACATCGAAATACACACTGCCATTCACCTCATAACCGTAACCGTGGTCGATAATGCGCTGTACCATTTCGATTTGCTCGGTGATGTGCTGTGTAGCAGTAGGTTCAATGCTCGGTGGAATTAGGTTGAACTGATCCAATAGGCGATGAAAACTAACCGTATTCCTTTGGACTATTTCCATGGGCTCCAGTTTCTCCAATTTTGCCTGCTTCTCAATTTTATCCTCTCCATCATCCACATCATCTACCAAATGTCCTACATCGGTTATGTTTCGAACATACCTAACCTTGTATCCCAAGTACTCCAAATACCGAAATATCATATCAAAACTGATAAAAGATCTCAGATTACCTAAATGGGCTCTATTGTATAACGTTGGTCCACAAACATAAAGCCCAACAAAAGGAGGATTAATGGGTTCGAACTTCTCCTTCTTCCTCGACAAGGTATTATAAACAAACAAATCACTCATGGTCATGAACAGCTTATGCGTGAATACTTAATACAATCTTATTTAATAATCGGCAAAGTTATGAAAATTTGTATCCAGATGATGCTTCTCTAGTTTTAAAAGAACTTATTTGAGCATTAAGAATTCACAAATTCTTTTGATCGGATTTATACTATGTTATTTGCAACGATTTTTTTGTTCAAGCAAAGCATAATCCATCATCATCGATAATTTTTTGTCATTGCCTGAAATAGGTTGACCACTTTATTAATTAAAAAAGTGGAAAATACTATGTCAGATTACAAGAAGAATTTCAATCAAAGTACGACGGAGCGTCGCTATAGAAGATTTAGTGATACCTTTAAACAAAAGAAGGTAAGGGAGATTGAACAAGGGAAAAGCACTGTAATAGAGGTATGTAAGGCTTATGAGGTTACAGATACTGCGGTGTACAAATGGATCAAAAAGTATGGTCAATTGAAAAAGCCACAACGGACAATAGTGGAGTCAAAGAGTGATACGTCAAAGATCGTTGCTTTACAAAAGCGAATAGCAGACTTGGAGCGTCTATTAGGTCAAAAGCAGATTGAGATTGAGTTTAAAGACAAGCTCATTGATATTGCTGAACAGACCTATGGGGTAGATATTAAAAAAAAGTCTTCAAAGAAACCCTGATCTACTTTTGGAGACATCGACAGGATTATAACTGGAGTTTGAATAGTATGTATCGCGCAATGGGAGTCACTAAACAAGGGTTTCACAAGCATCTAAATGCTCGTCTGAGAAATGATGAACAAGCCTGTCAATTGCTCAAAATAATCAGGGATATCAGAATCGATCACCCCACTATGTGTTGTCGAACAATGTATTATAAAATCAACCCCTCTTTCATCGGCAGAGATCGGTTTGAGGCATTATGTAGACAATACGGTTATATGTCTAATAACAATAAATCTGCGCGTAGAACCACTAATAGCAATGGAGTTGTTCGTTTTGACAACCTTACTATAGGTCTGAAATTAACCAGCATAAACCAATTATGGAGCAGTGATATTACCTATTTTGAAATAGACAATACATTCTACTATATCACCTTTATTCTTGATTGTTTCTCCAGACGTATTTTAGGGCATCAAGTCTCCTCCAGATTGCTTACTGAACATACTACTTTACCTGCTTTAAAACAGGCTATTCAAAACAGAAATCACCAACTACCTCCAGGAATAATATTCCATTCTGATGGAGGAGGTCAATACTATGACAAAGCATTCTTAGCCCTTACAGCAAAATATAAATTCAACAATAGTATGTGTGAATTCGCTTATGAAAATGGTAAAGCTGAACGACTTAATGGCATTATAAAAAATAACTATCTAAAACATTGGACTATCAATAATCTAAGTCAACTAACCAAACAAGTTGACCGAGCAGTGAGATTATACAACCATGATAAGCCTCACTTAAGTTTGTGTCGTATAACCCCTGTAGAATTTGAAAAACAATTCCCTATATTAGACCAACAAAACAAAACAATCAATATGAATCTTAACATCCCTATTGTTGAAAATTTAAGTTAGATAACGGTCAACCTTTTTCAGGCATATACAAATTCCTAATCCCTAACCCCAAATACACCCATTCGCCACATATTAAATCCGTTCACCACATCCTAGGCATAAGGAATGTAGGGTGATTCTATATTTATTACTCTGAAATAGAACAGGGCTGGTATGGGATCACAAAAATGCTATCACAAAAAACTGGTTTACAGTAATTTAAACTTAAAAGCGTTTGGTGTAAATACCCTTGTGTTTTTATTCGTTGTTTTATCGGGTATAAGATCTTACTCTCAAGAAACTGTAATCCCAGGGAATATCATCTTCGAAAAAAAGGCATATGCTGACCCCACTCTTGAAATCAACCAAGATAGAATTACCGAGAATGTGTGGCTGACTAGGGCCCAATCTAAAGATTTATACAACGCCAAAATAGAGATGGAAGCTGGAGAGCTGAGTCCCTTAGGAACGCTATGGGCACATGGAGATTGTCAGGAGAGGGAATATCTCTCATTTAAAAGCTACAAAGAATTGACCAAAGAGTGTGGTGGGCATAAATACATGCTCAACGAGTCGCTCTGTCTGTGTCTATTAGAAGAGGGACAATATGTAAATATAAGCATTCAGTCCTGGCAAAAAGGAACTGAAGGCGGGGGATATAAATACCTGAGAAATAGTTTAGATAAGAATTACATCGAGATAACAAAAAGAGAAGAAAATGATAAGACTTTACATTGAAAAGAGCCTTTACTTATTAGTTTGGGCTATGGTTTTTTCCGGTAGCGGCGACTTACTAGCCCAATGCCCAGCAGGTGCTTCGTCCATAGATTTTAATTATACAGGAGCAGTACAAACATGGACGGTTCCAGCAGGTCAATCGGAAATAGAAGTTCATATTTACGGAGCAGATGGCGGTAACAATGTTCTCACCGATCCGGAATCGGGTGGCTCAGGAGCTGTTGTAAGCGGGAGATTTTCGGTTTCACCCGGAGATGTCTTGGATATTGTTGTAGGGGGCGTTGGTGGTAACTCCAATAGAGACGGTTTAGAAGGAGGAGCTGGAGGTGGAGGAGGTTCCGGGATAAGAGATGCCAGTGATATCGTGATGCTAGCTGCAGGCGGTGGAGGCGGTGCAGGAGGAGCTTTTGATGGCACAGGAGGTTTATCCGGGGCGAGTGCATCCAATGCAGGTGGACCTGGTACTACTGGTTTGACTGATGGCCGAGGAGGTCATGGAGGAGGAGGAATAAGCCTGGATGGAGGCTTTGGTAGTGGCGGTGGCCCTAGTGATGCTGGAAGTGGTGGCTTTGGAGCAAATGGCGGAAGTGGTTCTGGAGCTAATGGAGGCAATGGAGGATGGGGTCTTGGCGGTGGTGGGGCTGGTGCAGATGGAAATGGCTATTTGCATGCCGGAGGAGGAGGTGCAGGAGGAGGTTATACCGGTGGCCACGGTGCAAATGGAACCCTACGCGGCGGTGGCGGCGGTGGTGGAAGCTATATCCACCCTTCTGTTACTGGAGGATCTGCAACAGCGGGTACTGATGGTGGAAGTTTTTCGAGCCATGGAAGCGTTACCATTTGTTATAATTTACCTTCACTGCCTGTTACCTTGGGTACTTTGTCTGCCAGACCATACCAGAATCAAGAAGTAAAACTGGATTGGACGACATATAACGAGTTCAATAATAGGGGATTTGAAGTCTTATATGCCACAGATAGCGGAAACTGGAGAAGTATTGGTTTTGTAGAAGGACATGGTACAACCAATCAAAAACAAGAGTATTCCTATGTGCACGACAACCCGGTGAAGGGTAATAACTATTATAAGCTTAAGCAAATCGATTTCGATGGGAAGTTTGAAATAAGCAATATAGTATCGGCCAGTTTTGAAGGAAAGGACAATGTTCACATCAATTTAATTTCTCCAAATCCCAATGATGGAACGGCAATGAATTTGGATTGGATGGCGGATGATTCGGGAGAGACCATGCTCAAGATCTATGATCGAATGGGGAGAGTAGCGTTTGAGCAGTCTGTAGAAAGTAGTATTAATCGAAATCAAAAGGAAATTACATTTGATAATGTGTTGAGCCCGGGCTTGTATGTGGTGGAGATATCTTCTTCGAAAGGAGCGAAGGATGTTTTGAAATTAATAGTTGATAATTAATAGGGGGGCTTCGGCTTCGCTCAGCCCGACTTATGGCTTGTTTTAGGTGTTTTTGAAAAGGAATAAACGGAAAACAATGGAATTTTATAGTGAAGTTTTTCTGTGGGTGGTCTTTGTGGTGACGGCTTATGTATGGTCGAATTCATCGGCCGAATTGGAGGATACACAAGAACTGTATTCAAGTGAACTTAAAATTACACATTCCATAAAAGCGTCTGATTCTTCCGGTCTTAGAAAAGTCGGAGTACAAGTAGTTGATCAAGAGATTTATCACCATCCTATGACTGATTTAGCACAACTATTGACTGATAAGGAATACTGGTAACATCCATTTTTGCATAGTTTATTGTTGAGAGGGGAAGGGATATTCTCCAACGAATGTTGAGCAAACTGATGGATGCAATGCTGTTGATATTCATCCTAATTTCTAGAATGTTTCATTGATATTCGAAAGGCAAGGTCTGGTGGTCTCTTATGTCAAATTCGATTTTAAATAACAATTAAAAGAGTATTTAATAATTATGATTCAAGGTTTAACGGAAAATTACTGAGTAAAAATTTGGAAGCACCGAGTTTATTGGAGGATACCGCACAATATTCTACTAGGCGCTTATTGCCTAATGCTCATGTGATTAAAATCGGGGGACAAAGCTTTATCGATAGAGGGAAGGCTGCTGTTTTCCCCTCTCATTAAAGAGATTAAGGAGAATCTTCCACATCATCAAATGATGATCGGGACTGGCGCCGGGACGCGGGCGAGACATGCCTACAGTGTAGGAATTGACCAGGGGATGCCTACTGGTGTTTTGGGTTTGCTGGGAACTTTTGTAAGCATTCAAAATGCGAAGTTCATCCATTATCTTTTAGCAGAAGAGGGAATTCCCTATATCGAACCCGGAGGTTTTTCACAAATGCCTTTGTATTTGAAGCAGAATAATGCGGTTATTTTCTTTGGAATGCCTCCTTATACCTATTGGCAGAGAAATCCGGAAGAAGGGAAGATCCCCACCTTATCGAACGGATACTGGCTGCTATCTGATTAGTGAGGCTTATGGCACCAAGAGCATGATTTACGTAAAGGATGAAAAGGGCTTGTATACGAATGACCCGAAGAAAGATCCTAGTGCCACATTTATTCCAAAAATTACGGTCTCCGAACTGGTCGAAAGTGATTTAAACGATGTCGTTGTTGAGCGTGAAGTCTTGAATATGATGATGCATGCTAAAAACGGACGACAAATTCAGATCATCAATGGTATGGTGCCAGGGAATTTGACCAAAGCATTGAACGGAGAACATGTAGGAACCATTATTACTTCAGCGTAGAACAAAGGAAATATGAAGCACAACAATCATATGCATTCTCTATTGATGAGAGAAAGTCTATTGGATAAGAAGGTTATGAAAACCGGAGAGGGAACGCCTACTTTTAAATTACTTCCTCACGTACATTATCGTTAAAATTGGGGCTAGTTCCATCGTCGATAAGGGAAGAGAGACTACCTATCCGGTAGTTGACGAATTAAGAGAGGTTTTAAAAAGAGAAAAGCTGGTCATTAGTACTGGTGGTGGAGCTAGATCGAAGCATCTATTCTCTGTTGGATTAGATTTGGGTATGCCTACCGGAGTCTTAGCACAACTAGCAGCGGAAGATGCACTGGGTAACGCCCATATATTAGGTGCATTACTGTCTCCAGAAGGAGTGATCGCTATTCCTCCGGAGTCCATTGGTCATTTGTTGCCCTTATTCTTAAGAGCGGTTCCCGGAGTGGTTTATGCCGGAATGCCTCCCTATTCTCTTTGGGAACACCCTTCGGAAATTGGGAATATTCCTTCGCATAGGACCGATGCAGGACCGGTTATCATAGCAGAGACCTTTGGTTTTAAGTCAGTCACTTTGGTCAAGGATGTCGATGGTCTGTATGATAAAGATCCCAATGAATTTCATGATGCGGAATTCATTGCTAAAATAAGTACGGAGGAACTAAAAGAGAGAAACTTAGAGACCTTGCCTTTCAATCGAGTAGTTATTGATATCTTAGAGAGAAACAGATCTTGTAACTCTTTTCAGATTGTCAACGGAAACTATCCGGAAAGGATTAGTGCGGCGATCAATGGCGAGCATGTGGGCACGATCATTCACAATTCGAAATATGAGTAGTATAGGCATATCCAATCTGAGTTTTTCTTATAGCAAGAGAGCAATTCTTTTGGATAGGCTGAATATGTCAATTGATTCCGGAGAGACAGTCTTTCTTTTGGGGTCGAATGGAAGCGGAAAGACAACATTACTGAAGTTAATATTAGGGGCTTTGTTGCCGGTTTTGGGAAAAATAAAATTCGACTCTAAAGTCGAATCCAACTTCAGACAGAGATCGGGTTTTATCGGATACGTTCCACAAGATCATGGCCTTGATGGAGAAATGACTGGAGAAGATAGCTTTAAGATGATTTCCAGTTTGTTTCCTTTGAGCAAAATTAGAAGACAAAAAATCCTCGATGAAGTGGTCCATGGTTTGGGCTTGACTTCTCTTATGAAAAAGAGGATCAAACAACTATCGGGAGGACAGAAGCAACTTATGAACATTGGTTTGGGCTTGTTGCATGATCCAAAGATTCTAATTTTGGATGAGCCATTTGTTGGATTGGATTATGGTACAAAATCTGCGGTAATGGCTTATCTAAAGTCAGCGAATAAAACCATAATCTGTGTCTCTCATGATATCGATCTGGCGGAACACAATGCGGATAAAATTGGTTTTCTCGACAAAGGACATTTGAAAGCTTTTGAATCACCCCGAACCTTAATAGCATCCAATCCATATTGTCTCATGGAGTTGGATTTTAAGGAAGGGCGAAAGAAAAACTTGACGAGTTTAGATGGCTTGCCTTATGTTCAACAACACCATAGAATAATTTTGAGCTATAAATTGGATCAAAAAAACACTTATCAAGTGGATCGGTTTTTACAAGAAAATGAAGAGGGAATTATCGGATTAAGGCGGTTTAAGAATAATCTGCGTGCTGCATTGGTAGGCTCTTATGGTTTTTCATTAGAATTGGGTTCTAATAACAGAAAGGAACGACCGAGTAGAAAAAAAAGAAAAGGGCGCGCATGAGTTATTCGGGAACAGGATATCATATTTTTCTAAGGATGTGGAAGAAGTTGTACTATCGACCCATTCACTTGGTATTTTCCTTTATCCAGCCTATTTTTTGGTTGACCATATTTGGTTACTTGTTTGGAAATAAATTCGACTTTGATCAAGGGAGTTATCTTTCCTATTTACTCCCAGGGGTTTGTGCAATGACAGTTTTACAATCCAGTGCTCAATCCGGCATCCAATTCATCAAAGATCTGAAATCGGGCTTCTTTGGGAGGTATCATTATACGTCAATTCCGAAGTCCCTGTTTCTAATTTATAAGATCCTTGCTGATTACAGCAGGATCATGGTACAAATTCTACTTATCATCTTTATCGGAGTTTTGATAGGTGTCGGTCATGTTGCGATTGTAGGAGATGGCATTCTGGTGATCGCTCTAGGTACTGTCCTTTTTACCTTCTTTTACGCTTCTATATCTTGTTTGATAGCATTAAAAACCAAACAATCTGAGATGTTGGCCTCCTTTATACATTTATTCAACCTTCCCATCATATTTACCAGTACTGCATTAATTCCCAACAAGAATTTACCGATCTGGTTGGAAAAATTCGCGGCCTATAACCCATTATCTCATCTAAGTGAAATACTAAGAGATCGAATGCTGGACATACAATATGTCAATGCTGTACATGGCAATAGCTTTCTTCTGTTAGTACTCCTATCTACGCTTTCCTTTTTATCTGTAAACTGGTATCTCAAAAAACTGCGCTATGTATAGAATGATCCTTAGCTTGGTTTTTAGTTGCCTGTTGTTATTGGCTTGTAGCGATAAAGGAGAGCGTCCCCAGCTACAAATAGCTTGCGCCGCAAGTGTTCAGTTTGCGGTGAAAAAATTGGCGAATGAATTTTCTGAAGTACACGATGTTGATGTCGAGATGATCAGTTCTTCTTCCGGAAAATTAACCACTCAAATTCTGAACGGTGCCCCCTTTGATATTTTCTTTGCTGCCAATACATTCTATCCTGATGCTTTGGTGAAAGAAAACAAAGTAGAGGGAAGAACAGAAGTTTATGGTTATGGAATACCGGTATTGTGGACCGCTTATGAAGATATCAATTTAAACGATCTGAAAGAGGTCTTAGAATCGGACAAAATAGATAAAATTGCGATTGCTGATCCTAAAAATGCTCCTTATGGAGAAATGGCGGTTAGCTTTTTGTCAGATACCGGTCTCTATCGATCCGTAGAAAAAAAGTTGGTTTATGGAGAGAGCATATCACAGGTGAACGAGTATGTTTTGAGCAAAAATGTAGAGTTGGCGGTAGGTGCTAAGTCAATAGTGAGTTCACCGGAAATTAATGGAGCAGGCAAATATCAATCCTTGGACAGGAGGTATTGGATTCCGCAGGGGATGGTCATTTTAAAAAATGACAATTCTACAAAATTAAAGCATCGGTTTTTTGATTTTGTTCGATCCGAAGATGGTCAAAGTATCCTTGAAGAGTATGGAATTAAACATTTATCCGAATAAATATGGCTGTTGATTGGACACCAATATGGCTTTCCCTGAAGCTGGCCTCATTGACTTCAGTCGTACTCTTGCTGATAGGATTACCCATTGCTTTTCTTCTAAGCAGGTGGAAATCGAAGGCCAAAATTTTGGTGGAAAGTATGGTCAGTTTACCGATAATTCTACCACCTACTGTTATAGGTTTCTACATTTTGTTGGCATTTTCCCCGGAAAGTATTTTGGGGAATGGCCTGGCTAAAGCAGGGGTCAAGCTTGCGTTTACCTTTCAGGGAATCCTGATAGCTTCTCTGATTTACAGTTTTCCATTTATGGTACAACCTATACAGCGGGCATTTGAAAACGTTCCCAAGCATTACTGGCAATTATCTGAAACCTTTGGTAAGACCAAGTTAGAGACACTTTGGAGGGTGATTATTCCCAATATTAAACACGCTATCTTGACGGGATTTGTGCTCACTTTTGCACATACCATGGGAGAGTTTGGCGTCATACTAATGATAGGGGGAAATATACCGGGAGTGACTAAGGTCGCATCTTTGGCAATTTACAGTGATCTGGAAGCGCTCAATTATACAGCGGCTCATTTCTACTCTGTGATCTTATTGGTCATTTCTATTTTCATCATTTTCCTTATCAATCTATACGGATCAAAAAGAATTACTGATGTTACGTATTGATGTTGCCAAGGGGATCAAGTCTGTTAAGGGTAATACAAGCCTGAAGATTGATGTTTCTGTCAAGACAGACGGAATAACCGCGGTCTTTGGTAACTCTGGTGAGGGAAAGACGACCTTATTTAATATGATCGCAGGATTTGTGCGACCTGATCGCGGATTGATCAGCTTTAATAATGAGATCTGGTATTCCGAATCTGACAAAGCATTTACCAAAACACAAAAAAGAAATATAGCCTACATTTTTCAAGATAATAATCTGTTTCCTCATTTTACGGTTAGACAGAACATCGAATATGCCGTTCCGAAAGCAAAGTTGGAGAAGTCAAATATTCAGGGATTGTTGGAAGATGTCGGAATCGCTAAGCTTGCCGATAGTTATCCGCATCAATTGTCTGGTGGTCAGTCGCAGCGAGTGGCGATTGCGCGGGCCTTGGCCCAGGGAGCACGGATTATTTTAATGGATGAGCCCTTTTCAGCATTGGACCTGGAGATCAAATTGAAGCTGTATCGTCTGATAGAAGATTTTCAGGACAAATACCAGCTCTGTCTCTTGTTGATCACTCATGATTTACAGGATATCGATCGACTGTGTTCGGATGTGATCTGGATTGATGATCATGCGGTATCAGAAGTTATGAGTAAAGAACAATTCAATATTAAAATCGCAAAAAGAATAGCTAATCTATGAGTCCCGGTTTAAAAACAATTCTGCTCTTATTGGTGTCGAATTTTTTCATGCTTTGTGCATGGTATTTGCATTTGAACTTCAAGTTTTTGCAAGGCAAACCTATGTTTATTGCGGCATTATTAGGATGGGGGATCGCCTTTTTCGAATACCAGGTCCATATCCCTGCCAATAGAATTGGAATAGAGGTCTTTAATCTCTCTCAGTTGCAGATTCTTCAGATCAGTATTTCACTGATCATGTTCATTCCCTTTTCCATGTTTGTGATGAACAAGAAATTTGACTGGGATTATGTTCTGGCCAGCGTGTTTTTGATTCTGGCCTCCTATTTTATTTTTCGAAGCAAATAGGAATAGAATTAATAATTAAAAATCACTACTGTCCGGTAAAAAATGAGCAGGAGAGTTAAGAATCTCCTGCGGATGACGAAATTTGTAGTTCCTACACTCAAATTTTAGTCAATATGAACAAAGATCTAAATTTTACCGGACAGCCGATATTTTCTCAGCTGATTAGTTTAATAAATAAATCAGAAATCTACCGACTAGCGAAGAAGTATAAGTCTGACCATTACACCAAGAAGTTTACTACCTACCATCATTTAACAACGATGTTATATTGCATTTTTCATAAATGCACTTCATTGCGTGAGGTGACAACGGGGATGCAGGCCTGTTTTCTTAAATTAAATCACCTCGGCATGAGTTACTGCCCTAGAAGGAGTACGCTTTCAGATGCCAATAGGGCTAGGAATGCACAAGTATTTGAGAAGATATATATGGATTTGTATGATCGTTTACACAAAAGTTTACCGGACAGCCGATTTAAAGAATCTTGGTTTTCTAAGCTTTATATTGCTGATTCAACTACTATAACTTTATTCAAAGAGATTTTAAAGAGTGCTGGAAATACTCCAGCTAACGGAAGACGAAAAGGAGGAATGAAGGTGCATACCCTTATTAAAGCAGATCATGATGTACCCTGTTTAATTAAGATGACTTCAGCAGCTTCTCATGATGTAACTTTTATAAAAAACATGAAACTACTACAAGGATCAATCATAGTATTCGACAAGGGATATCTCAATTATTATCAATACGATTTATGGACTACTGAACAGGTGACATGGGTAACTAGAATGAGAAAGGACGCCAAGTTTGAAGTAACTGATCAATTTCAATTAACTGATGAACAAAGAAAAATGGGCATTATCGCTGATGAACAAATCATATTGGGACATACCTCTCATAATGATGTTACAAGAACTAAGGCCAGACTAATCACTTACTATGATCCTAAAAAAGATAAGATCTTCTATTTTATCACCAATAACATCGTTTTTCAAGCTCAAACAATCACGTTAATTTACAAGCACAGATGGCAAATAGAATTGTTATTTAAAAGAATAAAACAAGCTTATCCTCTACAATACTTTTTGGGAGACAATGAAAACGCCATTAAAATACAGGTGTGGTGTGTCTTGATTGCTGATCTATTGATCAAATACCTAAAATCTAAGCTGAAAAGAAAGTGGGCCTATTCTAACCTTAGTTCCATGATAAGACTTCATCTGATGTCCTATATTCACATATTCAAGTTCCTGGAAAATCCAGACAAGGCTCTAATCAATAACTTACGCAGAAAACAAAATATCCCTAATCTATTTAGTTCAGCTTAATATCAGCGGCTATCATTTTAAATCTATAATATCCACCATTGATAATCAACTAAATATCACTAATTTTAATCCTGTCCGACATTTAACCGGACAACAGTGATTAAAAATGAATAATTAATAATTGGGTTTTATCACATTGAGTGAAGCCCGTGTCACTGGCCGTTTTGTCTTTCTTAATTCTTGATAAAAAACTATTTATTGACCATCAGTCTAGTTTCAATTTTTCCATATTCCGTTTTTATCCTTAGAAAATACGGGCCTGGGATTAAATGACTTATGTTCAAATTGTAATCAAAAAGATGGATGTCTCTGATAGAAATCACTCTCTGACCGTTTAGGCTTGACACCAGAATTTCATTGATCATATCGGGACTTCTGATGGACAAATTATTGCTTGCCGGATTGGGATAGAACTCAATAGAGGGTCTGTCAATTTCTGGGGTATTGGTGATATCATCCTTTAAATCATAACTCCATACTTCACTGGTATAATGTATTGGAATAGTTATCGTATCCCCATTGCCTAAAACTATTTCCACTTCGTTTCCAGAGTCAAATGTCCCGCCAAAAAAGAAGACTTCACCATCTATTACAAAGGATCCGGGAGCCCATCTTCCAGTACCGGGATGGCTGATTAATTGTTTCCAAGAATCCGAAATAGGGTCATATTCCCAAAATTCTCCTTCGTCCAGGTCCTCATGGTCCTCTCCCTGACCACTCAGCACATATCCTTTCCCCTCATAAGAAAATTCTGTCCCTGCCACTCTGCCTTCGGCGGGAAGAGAACTGATCGTCGTCCATTGCCCATCATTGGTATTGAATCGATAAAAATCATTGTAAATGGATGCCCCATGTCCCATGCCGACATATACTTCATCTCCGATCGAAAAATGATATGGGTGGTGTCGTTCAAAGGAAGGAAAAAATTCTTCTTGTCTCCAGGTATCAGAAGAGATCTCATAGGACCACCAGTCTCTTAGATTTTGGCCACGCTCACCCAAACCCAGATAAATTCTTCCATTTGCAGCAGCAAAAGCGGGATGCCCGCGGCCTTCACATGGGCATTCAGCCATTTCAACCCAAGCAGGATTTTCAGGATCGAATCGCCATAATTGTTGATTGGGGTTGCCATTCTCCGCATAGGTCAGATAACCGAAACCTTTGTAAGCTATTGCATAGGATAGCGTTTGGCGTCCCACCGGAAAGTCTACATTTTCCAGGCGTTCCCATGTATCCGTAACCGGATCATAAGAGAAAGTCCCATTATTGTTTGTCGCTTCTGACCAATCAATGATATAGCCCTTCCCATTAATTGAAAAACTCGGAACATGGTGTGACCACCCCGGACTAATTTCATCGTACAGGAGATGCTCGCCAATTGGAAGATTTCCGTGTTGTTGCCATTGAGCCTGAAGTAAATATGAATAAAAAAAGATAGGTAATAGGGTTGCTAAGTAAAGATTTGTTTTCATTTTATTTTGGAGTTAATTAGGACCCTCAAAAAACTCCCCGGAGTCAAAACGCTGCCGTAAATGAAAAAAAGGAATAAAAAAAGGTGAGAAGAAGTCAGTATACCCCCCAGTTACTGATTCAACTCACCCGGAAAGCCTCATTAGGCTATTCTTAAGTAATTTGTAAATATGCTACGGAGGGTAGTTCAATTTTAATGCCATATTTTCCTGAAGAAGAAAAAATTTGTCAGTGCTTAAGTCAAAATGTCAAGGAATCCGCAGTGGCATTGATATTGAAGAGTATGAAAAAAAATTGAATAATGAAGAAAGGAACTATTTCAGTAGAGACTCAGAATATTTTTCCCATCATCAAGAAATTCCTTTACTCCGACCAGGAGATATTCTTAAGGGAGCTGATTTCCAATGCAGTAGATGCCAGCACGAAAATCAAAACCCTGGCTAATAAGGGTGTTTTTCAAGGTGAACTTGGGGATCTTAACGTTAGGGTAGAATTGGATGAGGAGAACAAGATTATCAAGATTATCGATAGAGGAATAGGGATGACTGGGGAAGAGGTAGAGAAGTACCTGAACCAGGTGGCATTCAGTAGTGCAGCGGAGTTCGTTGAAAAGTATCAAAGCGAAGATGGAATTATTGGCCATTTCGGTCTGGGATTCTATTCGGCTTTTATGGTCGCTGATAAAGTTGAGGTGAGAACTAAATCTTATCAAGAGGGTGCTGAAGGCGTGATGTGGGTATGCAGTGGTGATCCAGAGTACAGTGTAGAAGATATCGAAAAGGAAGACCGAGGTACTGAAATATGGTTGTACGTTGGAGAGGAAGGAAAGGACTACTTATCCGAATCTAAGCTTTTAGAGCTATTAGAAAAGTACTGTAAGTTTCTTCCTACAGAAATTATCATGGGGAAGGAGACCAAAACTGAAGGAGAGGGAGATGACAAGACAGAATATGAGGTTGATCGTGTGATCAATAATCCCAAGCCCGCTTGGAAAAAACCGGTTTCCGAATTAAGTGATGAAGACTATAAGTCTTTCTATAGAGAGTTATATCCGTTTTCACCGGAACCGCTTTTCTGGATACATTTGAATATTGACTTTCCGTTTAACTTAACAGGGATATTGTACTTCCCGCAACTGTCCACTCAATTCGATCAAAACAGATTTAAGGTTCAGCTTTATTGTAACCAAGTATTTGTTACTGATGAAGTGAAGGACATACTTCCTGAGTTTTTGACCTTGATGACAGGAGTAATTGACTCTCCAGACATTCCACTCAACGTATCGAGAAGTTATTTACAGGCTGACGGTAATGTCAAGAAGATAGGATCTTATATCAGTAAGAAAGTCGCGGAAAGATTAAAAGAGTTGTTCAAGGAGGACCGTGAAAAGTACGCTGAAAAATGGTCTGATATCGGACCAATTGTCAAGTATGGAATGATTACGGATGATAAGTTCTATGACAGATCAAAAGACTTTGCCTTGATCAAGAATACGGAGGGAAAGAACTTTACCATTGAAGAATACAAGGAGAAAATCAAGGAGCTACAGACGGATAAGAACGAGAAGAAAGTCTGTATTTACACGAACAATGAAGAATTGCAGCACGGTTATATCGAGCAGGTAAAAGAATACAATTACGATATTGCGGTTTTTGATCACATCATTGACAACCACTTTTTGCAGAGTTTAGAGCAGAAGGAAAGCGATGTATTGTTCGTTCGCGTCGACTCTGATATCCCTTCTAACTTAGTCCAAAAAGACGATGTAAAAGAATCTGTGCTTGATGAAAAGCAATCTAAGAAAGTCGAAGAGTTGTTCAAAGGAATTCTAGGAGAACAAACAGCCTCCAAACTCGAATTGAAGGCATTAGCTCCGAGTGAACCTCCGGTAATGATTGTCAAGCCCGAGTTTATGAGACGTTTTCAAGAGATGCAAATGATGCAAGGACCGAGCCCGGCAGGAATGGATTTCGATATGAGCCAAGTCATCGTTAATACGAATAACGAATTGATCCACAAAAAGCTTTTGGCGATAAGAAAAGAAGAAAATAAGGAGCGCTTGGTAAAACATCTTTATTCAATTGCAAAATTGAATCAGGGAATGCTCAAAGGAAAGGAGCTATCTGATTTTGTATCGAATAGTTTAGAGTATCTGAAATAAAGCTCAGAAGCATTTCTATAAGAGAATTGGGGCGTCAGTATTTATACTGGCGCTTTTTAGTTATATAAAAGTTATATATCCAATCATTTCTTTATTTTTATCATCGCGTGAACAAATGGGATGGGCAGCCAATTTATTTTGGTGGTGGTGGTGTAAGAATGTTATGGCCCCATTTAATTCGTAAACCAGATGAAAAAAAGTGATTATTCTGCTCAAAGAAAGGGCTTAATAGCAGGTCTTGTCGTGCTTATATTATTGTCCTTCTCCGGGTACTTGCTCTTCTTTAACAATAGTCGTGCAGATATTGATGCGAGTTCTGTATTGGATTACACCAAGGTAAATCATATTAATACCAAGCAATTTCTTGAGGATTACGACTACCGTCGGGATAAATCATCTGACAAAGTAGACACCCTTGAAACAATTAAATACCTATCTGCCCTAGAATTAAATTGCGAAAATTTTTACAAGTCATCAATTTTTCTGGCCAAGACTCACTTGAAGAACTTTCGAAGAGGCGAAGCCCTAAACGAGTTGATTAATTTGAGGATTTTCGTTCAGAAAAACTGTGGTAAGGGAAGTTTTTCTGAAATTGATTTCTTAATTATTCGCTCTCTTTTACGCTCTTGGAATCCCTCAAGCTTCGAAAAAGAAAGAGCATTGAGTTTAGCCCAATTTCATTTTGAAGAAGCACAGAAAAAGCCAAAAGATAGCTTGTACTATAATCAGGCCTTGAGATCCATATACGATACTTATCGATTGATCAATTATGATTCTGCCCGATTCTATTTAGAAAAAATACAGGAGATTGTGGGAGAAGGAGAAGCGTTGAGAATGAGAGCATATTTGGAACGCCAGTTCAACAATCATGAGCAAGAACTTGATTTTTTCCAGAAGGTAAGGGAGTTAAAGGGCGGTAAATCGGACTGGGATGAACTTGGCGTGGCGTGGAGGAACCTGGGGGAATGTGATAAAGCATTCGAAATACTTAATACAATATTGGAAAATAAAATGGATGTCGCCAAAAATACAGGGCCGTCTCCTCTGATGATACCACTGATCAATATGGGTAAGTGGCATGTGGTATGTGGAGATTCTACCACGGGGAAAAATTACTTGGAGCAGGCCATGGAAATAGCGCTTGATAGAAAATCAAGTTATCACGTTGATGAAATCTTAGAATTTTACAAGGAGCATTTCTTAAACCATGATGATCTAATGAAATATGCGATCTATTTGGACAGACATTATAAACAAGAACAAATTCAAGAAGCGCTTTTCAAAAATCTTCTTTTTTCGATCAATACCGCTGAATCCAAATCCAGCCGACAAGAAAAATATATTCGCTATTTACTTCTGATGCTGATTCTATTTGGATCGGGTATATTCTTTTTCTACTGGAGGTCAAGGGGGAATCAAAAGAAGTCATTGGGCAATGAGTTGAAAGCCATGAAGCACGAAAACGACGTGGCCAAATTAAAACTATCAAAAAATACTAAGGATGAATTCTTAAATAGCTCTTTGAGAAAGTTGTCTTCTAAAGTTGATAAAATTAGGTCTACGGATCAAAACGTTTCTAAGAGACTGGAGGAGCTAAATAAATTGATAGAAGAAATCAGAAATGACGCATTCAAGGAGCATGAATTTGACAACTTAATTAAGTATTGGGATCCCGAGTTTTTTAAGCGCTTACTGGAAATTAACCCAAAGCTGACCCAATTGGATTTGAAGCACTGCATTTTTGTTGTACTTAACATGAATAAAATAGAAGTAAGTAAAATCTTAAATGTGGCTCCCGAAACGGTCAATACCCATCGATATCGGCTAAAACAAAAACTGATGATACCTGAAAAACACAGCTTACTATCTTTTCTCAGTGATTTGTTTCAAAAGAGCTAATTATTGAAAAAAAATCCAAAGACAATCTCTGTACAATTCTAATTAAAAGGCTGGTTTAGCCTATTGCATTCAATAGACAGGAGCTTCTTGGGGTCGCAATTTACCTTGCTTGCAGCCTATTTTTGTATTTGATAGCACGATTTTATGCGGTCGGCTATTACCCCCCTTTTTATATTATTTGATACCAATTAATTAATGGTTAAAAATTAGGAAAGTGGAGTATAATTTTATTGTTTTTGAAAGAAATCTAATTAGATCTCAATGGCCTTGGTTGATGGCCCGTCAAATTAGAATTTCTTATCCTTCATTGACCAGTCTTAAAAGGAAACTTTTAAGATTGGTCATGTTGGCTATGATTGCACTTTCGAGTTTTTCTATATCATATAGTCAGTGCGATGGGGGGGATAATTTTGGAGGAACAGTTTATCAGGACCTTCCGGCCAATGGGACGCTTAACAATACCTATGGGGTACTGGATAATAACGAACCTGGAATTGATGGTGTAAGTGTGAGAGTGGTTGATGCAGCAGGAAATCTATACCAAACTCTAACGGAACCTTACGGATCTTTCTCGTTCAGTATTCCTCCCGTTAATTTTCCTGTGCGTGTCGAATATTTCTGGGATGATATGGAATGGTTCGAAAGCAGTGTTGTAGGAGCTAATAATAGCAGTTCTATAGTATTTCGGAATTCGCCTTCATGTTCAGTCAATTTTGGTCTCTACATGCCCAATGAATATTGTGAAACTGCCAACCCTCAACTGATCGTCCCCTCTATGATCAACGGAAATCCATTAGGTTCTGGAACTTCAAGCAACCGGGTAATGAATTATAGATTTCAATATTATGATGAAGGAGAGCCTGGGTCCTCCGGGTATCCTTCCCCCCATAACTTCTATCCACATAGCAGTATGGGCTCTGTTTGGGGAACAGCGTATAATCGAACCAAGAATTCCGTTTATCACAGTGCTTATTTAAAGCGTCACACAGGGTTTGGACCCGGGGGTATGGATGCCATCTACAAGTACGACGTACTAAATGGGGTGGAACAGGGAACACCAACAGTGATGATCGAATGTGAATCAGACGGGGTGGATGTAGGGTCTTCTCAAATAGCCTTGGCAACCAGGGATCTTCCCAATGATCGAGACCAACCCAGTTATGATACAACAGCTTTTGATAAGATTGGGAAACTGGGGATCGGTGGTATTGAGTTATCCGAGGATGATGAAACATTGTTTTTTATAAATCTCTATGAAAAGACCTTGGTCGCTTATGATATTGGTTCGGAGTCTTCCCCTTCCCTTATCGGAGAATTTACAATTCCAAATCCTTGTGGAAGTGACTGGAGACCTTTTGCCATAAAATATTGGCAAGGAACAATATATGTTGGAGGAGTCTGTACCGAGCAATCAACGCAAGTGCACGGTAATATGACGGGAAGGGTATATCGGTTTACTTCATCCGGATTTGATCCTAACCCAGTATTAAGTTTTAGTTTGGCTTATGCCAGAAATGACGCCATCACGGCTCAAATGGCAACCAATGCCAATAACCCACATATTGAAAGATGGAATGCATGGAATGATGTATTCCACAAGCATGTTTTGGTTGATGATCCCCCTGCCTCATTTATTTCTGCTGCGTATCCTCAACCGATGATAACCGACATTGAGTTTGACCATACGGGCAATATGATGATAGGTTTGAGAGATCGGGCTGGAGATCAATGGGGCTGGGCCAATTACAGACCGAGAATAGATGCTAATCCAAGTACTCTGGAATACTTTGGCTTCAATGCTGGGGATGTATTGAAAGCCTCAAGAACTTCGACGAGTTCATGGTCCATAGAAAATAATGCTAGCGTTGGTGGTCAAAACGGTTGCGGAGCAGGATCAAATGAAGGGCCAGGAGGAGGAGAATTCTATTGTGGTGATAATGATTTTGTCAATGGGTCAGAAGGTGGAGATCATGAAGAAATTGGACAGGGAGCTCTGGCATTTCTGAGCGGATCAAATAACTTGGTCACCACCGCATACGATAATTTGGTTATCGGTGGACAGGGCAAGAACAATCTCAACAATGCTACTGGAAACGATGACGGCAGATATGTAATTTACGGTAGTCGCAATACTCGCGACTGGTCCAAAACCAATGGAATGGGGGACATAGAAGTACTCTGTGCTCCCCCTCCTGTTGAGATAGGAAACAGAATTTGGTTTGATACTGACGAGGATGGAATTCAGGATCCCGGCGAGAGCGGCATTGCGGGAGTACAAATCGATTTGTACGTATTCAGTTTTCCGTCTTTTGTATTGATCAGTTCTGCGACCACTAATTCTAACGGTGAGTATATCTTTTCCAATGGACCAGGATCAAGTAGTTCAAGTCATCGATATAATATTAATGAACTCAATTCTGAAGATGGTTATCAACTTAGAATTCCAAATGTCACGGGAGGAAATCAGCAGACTCCTTTGGATGGATATGGATTGACAATCGACGATGCGGGATCTGGTTCCAATGCGGATTTTATCGATAGCGACGGTAGTCTCACTCAGAGTTATGCTTCTGTAGTTTTGAATAATGCAATAGAAAGAGTTGGAGCGAATAATCATTCATTCGATTTTGGTTTTATCGAAGCCATGTGCTCAATTAGCACCACTGTACCCGGCGTAGAATGTGTTGACAATGGTACACCCAATGACCCTTCAGATGATTATATACAGTTCAGTACAATTGTTACTGGTACTAATACGGGATCGAGCTATATAGCTACTAGCCCCGGCCAAATGGTGACTCCAGTTTCTCCTCCTGTACAGTATGGAGAACTGGAGACTTTTCGTTTGGAAAACGGCAGTGCGGGTAACGGAAATGTTACCATACGATTTGAAGATATTGATGATCCAAGTTGTTTTATCACTGGGACCATTTTGGACCCTGGAACCTGTTCTGAGGCGTGTGCAATTAATGCTACCGTTTTTTCAGTCGAATGTCGGGATGACGGATCAGTAGGAGACCCTTCCGACGATTACATTGAATTTACTTTATTCGTTACCGGCACCAATACTGGGATAAGCTATTCTCTCGACCCAATAGGAAACCATACGATTACATCATTAAGCTCACCGATTACCTATAATACTACAGAGACATTTCGTTTGGAAAACGGAAGTGCGGGAGGTGGAAACATTAGTATTAATGTAATAGATAATCAATTCAACAGTTGCAGCGATCAAATTACAATTGTCGACCCTGGAACCTGTTCTGAAGCTTGTGATTTTACAGCTGATATCCGTACTGTTTGCGATGATAATGGAACCCCGGCTGATCCATCGGACGACCAGTTCGAATATTACATAACGGCGAATAATGATTTAAGCAATAATTCTAACTACAGTATAACCGGAGATGATATGCGCACTGGGTTGCGATACGGCATCGAAGAAGGACCGTTTGGGTTTTTTCCGATTGATGATGGGAATCTGGAAATTACCTTGACGGATGAATTGGACAATTCATGCAATGGTGATTTCGATGTAATCGCGCCCTCAACTTGTTCATTTGATTGCGCATTGAATACTCCGGTTGTACGTACCGTTTGTGATGACAGCGGCACCCCGAGTGATCCCAGTGATGATCGTTATGTGTACTATATCACGGTAACAGGTTTCAATACAGGGTCAAGCTATGAAATAACTGGTGATGATATGCAGACTGACCTGCGCTATGGGATCGAGGAAGGTCCTTTTGGTTTTTTCCCTATCAATGGTGATATGACCGGATTAGACCTAACCATTGTAGACGAAAAAGACAATGGCTGTAGCATAAGAGTAAGTGTTAGTCCTCCGGAAACATGTTCAGGAGAGTGTGAATTGAATGCTCCAGTAGTACGCACGGTTTGTAATGACAGCGGCACGCCAAGTGATCCTAGCGATGATCGATATGTCTATTATATTTTAGTGACAGGAACCAATACGGTTGGAACATACGGGATAATTGGTGATGATACACAGAATGATTTACGTTATGGGATCGAAGAGGGACCGTTTGGATTCTTTCCGATCAGTGGAGGAGGATTGACGCTAACCATCATTGATGACAAAGATGATGAATGTCGGGTAAATGTGCGTGTAGAACCCCCAGCCAGTTGTTCAGCAGAATGTACCCTAAACACACCTATTATTACTTCGATTTGCAATGATAATAATACCCCTAGCGATCCTGATGATGACTATATAGAATTCACTGTTTTGGTAGATGGACAGAACGTGGGGAGTAGTTATACGGTCACCACCATGGGGCATATCGTAACGGAGCTAAGTGCTCCAAATAATTACGGAGTGATAGAAAGATTCAGACTTCCAGATGGCAGTGCAGGATCCGGAGATGTGAACATCACTATAATAGATGATAGAGATAATGGTTGCACGGTCGGAGGATTGGTTCTAGATCCTGGCACATGTAGTTCTGAGTGCATCTTGACTACTCCAGTAATAAGTTCGAATTGTAATGACAATGGAACCCCAGAAGATTCGGATGATGACTACATAGAATTCACTGTTTTGGTAGATGGACAGAACGTGGGGAGTAGTTATACCGTCACCGCTGTGGGGCATATTGTAACGGAACTTAGTGCGCCCAATAATTATGGAGTAGTAGAGCGATTTAGATTGGAAGATGGTAGTGCTGGAGGCGGAGATGTGACCATTACAATAATTGATGGATTGGACAATATGTGTATTATGACGGGACTGGTCATTGATCCCGGTACGTGTGGTTCAGAATGTGTAATCAACATTCCTGAGCTTACTTCGAATTGCAATGACAATGGTACTCCCGAAAAGCTGGGAGATGATTACATAGAATTCACTGTTTTAGTAGATGGACAGAATGTAGGGAGTACCTATTCGATTACTGCCGTAGGCCATACGGTAACAGAACTAAGCGCCCCCAATAATTATGGAATAGTAGAGCAATTCAGACTAGAAGCTGGAAGCGCAGACGGAAGTGTTGTGGCTTTGAGCATTATTGATGACACGGATGGAACATGTACAGCTCTTTTCAATTTGATTGAAAATCCTTGTTCGGGATGTCCTACAGATAATTGCCTCGGCATTCAGATTATTGTCCGAGAAGATAATTAAAAACCGATTTTATTTAGTTTACGTATCAACGGGTCATCTGTTAACGTACAGATGACCGTTTTTTTATTTGGGTAGTCTGGAGTAATTTTTTCTATTTTTACATCTGCGTAAACAATGGGATAGATAACCAATTCCTTTTTTAGGAAGAGGTAATATAATGTATTTGTTATTCCGTTTAATGCGCAGGTGAATGAAAAGAAGTATTTTTTTTGATAATAAGGTTGTCATAGTTGGACTGGTCTTTATCTTATTTTCTATCCTAGGATACGTATTGTTTTTTTCGAATGCCATTCAAACACACCAAGAGGCTGGTCTTGCACTTGATTTTACAGAAGGTAATCGAATTGATATAAAGGAGTTCCTTGGGAAAGAGAATTATCATCATTATGATTCTCCTAAAAGAATGGATACCCTGGAAACCATCAAGTACCTTTCTGCCATGGAGTCCAATTGTAGATATTTTTATAGGTCTTCGATCTTTCTGGCAGAGCTTCATTTGAAACATTTCCGAAGAGGGGAAGCACTAAACGAACTAATAAATCTAAGAATATTCATTCAGAAGAATTGTAACTGGGATGATTTCAGAGAAGTTGATTTTCTTATAATTCGCGCTTTACTACTGTCATGGAACCCTTCTACTTTTGAAAAAGAAAGGGCACTAAGCTTGGCTAGATACCATTTAGAGGAAGCCCAAAAGAGACCTGAAGACAGCTTGTATTACAAACAGGCACTAAACACGATTTTTCAAACCTATCAGTTGATCAACTATGATTCAGCCTTAAATTATTTGAGGAAAATAGAATTGGCAACTAGTGAAGACAAAACTTTTTTGCGAAGAGCAAGGCTAGAACGACGATATAAAAATCACGACAATGAATTATATTTCATGAGGAAGGCTTTGAAAGCCAATAGAGAAAGTTTGCCTAATGATGAATTAGGGGTAGCGTATAGAAATTTAGGGCAATGTGACTCTGCCTATTTTATTCTCAATGGAATATTACAACGAAATTTAAAAATTATGGAAGAGGGAGGGCCCTCTTTCATAATGATCCCTATGATCAATATCGGAAAGTGGCATGTGGTATGCGGGGATTCCATTAAAGGAAAAGAATATTTGGAACGAGCTATGGAGATGGCACTGGATAGAAAGTCAAGTTATCATGTTGATGAAATTGCCGAATTCTATAAAGAACATTTTATAAATCGCAATGATTTAATGAAGTACACTTTATATCTCGACAGTCACTACAAACAAGAACATGTTCAAGAGGCACTTTTCAAGAATCTGCTTTTTTCACATAATATAACCGAAACCAAATCCAATCAACAGGAAAGTTATATTCGATATCTTCTATTCTTGCTCTCACTTTTAGTTCTTGGTATTTTCTTTTTGTATTGGAGGTCGAAAGGAGATAAAAAGAAATCAGTGGGAGATAGGTTCAAGGCCATGAAGCGTGAAAATGATATGGCCAAATTAAAGTTAGCCTACAATACTAAAAACGAGTTTATTGGCAATTCATTGAAAATTATATTTTCTAAACTGAAGAAAATTGATTCGTCTGATCGGCTGATTTCAAAAAATGTTGAGGAGTTAAAAAAATTGGTGATTTCCCTTAGTGGTGAAGTGGAAAAACTAGATGAATTCAATAACATTATTGAATACTGGGACCCGGATTTTTTCGCCAAACTATTGGACATTAATCCGAAGCTCACACAGCTTGATTTGAAACACTGTATTTTTATAGTTATGAACATGAGCAATGTCGAAGTCGCCAAGATATTGAATATAGCTCCAGACAGTGTTAATATGCACAGATACCGTCTAAAACAAAAGTTGGCAATATCTGAAGACCAAAGTATCCACTCTTTCTTGAGCAAATTGATTCGAAACGCGTAAAAACACATTTGATCGCTCATCACATTTTCTCTACAAGGGGATGAAAAGCTAAGTTTTATACCCTTACAATCGCTCTACAAGCTGAAAAGACGCCCATATAGCCTTGTTTCTCAACTAATTTTGTGTTGAATCGAATGATGAACATTTGATCTATTCCCCCTACTGATTTTTTCTTGAGAAGTGTTTATTAACTGTGTAAAATTAGATTTGTGAAGCGTAAATTTTTAGTAGAATGGGTAGTTTTGTTTGTTTTATATCTCGCAGCGTGGAATGTATCTTATGCCCAATGTGATCCCGGAGATAATTTTGGAGGCACTGTTTATCTAGATGTCCCATTGAATGGAACCAATTTAAATACTTATGGAACCAAGGATGCGAATGAACCTGGCATAGAAGGGGTAACGGTTCGAGTGACTGATGCTCAAGGTAATGTACTGAGCGATGTCACTGATGCCAGTGGCTTTTACTCCATGGTTGTCAATTCTGCAAACCGTCCATTTAGAATTGAATATGATTGGACAGATTTGCCCTGGTTGGAAAGTAGCATCTACGGGACCAATAATAGAACCAGTGTACGATTTGTCCAGAATGTTTTGTGCGGATATAATTTTGGCTTGCATCACCCAGCACAATATGATAGAGGAGAGAATGAACGAAGAACATTGGTCACGAGATTTGTCAATGGTTCGTCAGGCAGTGGTCAACCTAATAGTGGATTATTTACGGTGAGCAGTCATCCTTATACCAAGCATCGATTTCCGGACAATAATACCTTAGCAACAATGGAACAAACAGGGGCAGTCTATGGTCTGTCTGTTCATTATCAATCCAATAGAGCTTTTGCTTCATCCTTTGTAAAACGCCATTGTGGATTAAAGGCGCACTCGGGTTTATCAGGGATAGGTAGCATTTATGTCATAGGAAATGCCAATGGAATAGGAGGACATTCTGTGTCCCGTTATATTGATTTGGAACAAGCTCCATTCAATATTAATCTGGGGGCATTGCCTGCTCGCTCCTTACCTGGAAATCAAACCCTTCCTTCTGTAGACAATATTGTTGGGTTTGTTCATAAATATGGTATTGGCGATATCGAAGTATCCGATGATGGAAATACATTGTACGCTGTAAATATGTTCAGTAAAACTTTAGTCGCCATCGATATCTCTGATTATGACAATCCATCTTTGATAGGTGAGTTCAGTATTCCCAACCCATGTGGTGATATTAACGAATGGCACCCTTTTGGGCTGGGAGAATTTCAAGGGGAAATATATGTTGGAGGTGTTTGCGGAGCAGAGGGATCTCAGGATCCTAATCAGCTAAGAGGATATGTATATAAGTTCGGATCCTCTGGTTTTGGTAGTGCTATAATCAACTTTCCGTTGAATTACGCTAGAGGCCCATATGCACCGCCATATGATCCTTCTGCAGGACCCTTTGATCATACTTTTCACCCCTGGACAAGCAATCACAATTTATGGGATCAAGTGGGAGACCCCTCTTCCGGAAGTATATCGGTTTGGTATCCTACCCCATCTTTGAGTGATATTGAATTTGACGAAAATGGGAATATGATTTTGGGAATTCGAGATAGAACCGGAGATCAAATAGGACATGAGAACTACTGGCCAGATGGTAGAACCAATCCACTTATTGTCGGACATAACCACGGAGATATCTTGTTCGCAAAGAAAAATTCGAATGGAAGCTATACGCTGGAAAACAATGGATCTTTTCCCGGAGGACCAAATGGTCAGGGGATTGGTAATGGACAGGGTATCGGAGGAGGAGAATTCTTTGACGATGGCAGTGGAATACACAACGAAACGGCTATGGGGGCACTGGCGTCAAGGCATTTTAGCGGACAGGTAGTAAGTACAGGAACAGCGTTGATTAGTCCTTGGACCGGAGGAACACAGGTCAGCAATTTGAGCAACGGAGATGTAGCGTTGAATAGTGATCCCAATATTATGAGATATCATGTTTATGATTTAACCATTCCCGGAGGCTTTGCAAAAGCTTCAGGTCTTGGAGATGTAGAGCTCCTAAGTGCCAAAGCGCCAATAGAGATAGGTAATAGGGTCTGGCAAGACGACAATAATAATGGTATACAGGATCCAGATGAACCAGGGATAGAAGGTGTAACGGTATATATGTATCGATTGAGAGGAGGTCAACCGGTGGATCAACCCATGCTGTTAATAACAACAGCGATAACGGATGCCAATGGAGAATACTATTTTTCCGGTTGGCCCGGGACTGATACTCAGAGCAGAAAGTATAACCTGGAATCCGCTCCAAACCCTTTGGTTCCTGATTGGTGGTATCAAATAGTAATTGAAGGTGCCGATGGCTCACAGCCAGGACCACTTAACGGATTATCTCTGACAAGTGTTAATCAAGGGAGTGATTTCCTCGATAGTGATGGGGTGTTCAATACTGCAGGTAACTGGACATTGCCGACTCATGCTGCGCGTGTTTCTTTGGGTGGATCGCAATCTTATGGAAGGCCTGGGGAGAACAATCATACCTTCGACTTCGGGTTTTCGTCTCCATCATGTATTTTGAACGATCCGGTCGTTACTTCAAGTTGTAACGATAATAACACTCCAGGAGATCCATCCGATGATTATATAGAATTCACGGTTAATGTGACCGGTTCAAATACGGGCTCCACTTATACAGTAACTGCCGCAGGTCACACTGTGACGGCATTGAGTGCTCCAAACAGTTATGGTGTAGTAGAAAATTTCAGATTGGAAAATGGAAGCGCTGGAGGAGGTAATGTGGCCATAACAATCACTGATGGTTCTGATCCGGGTTGTACGGCTTCAGGAACAGTGGTTGATCCTGGGACTTGCAGCTCAAGTTGTGTTTTAAACCCTCCTATTGTCTCGTCGAATTGTAATGATAATGCTACGCCCAGCGATCCGAATGATGATTACATTGAATTCACGATTAATATAAGTGGCTTAAATACAGGCCAGACGTATTCGGTTTCTTCTGCGGGCCATACAGTAACAGAGCAAAGTGCGCCTAACAAGTACGGGCAAGTAGAAAGCTTCCGTCTGGAGAATGGAAGTGCCAATGGAAATACAATTACCTTGATGATATCTGATGATTCTGATGCGACTTGTACAATCGACTTCGATCTGAATGAAGATCCTTGTTCTGATTGTCCAACAGAGAACTGCCTGGAAGTGGAGGTTATCATCAGGGATAACTAAAGATATATCATATTAAGTTTACGCTGGACAGGTCATCTGTATATGTATGGGTGGCCTGTTATTTTATGAGGCTGAAGTCAATATCATTAACCAATTGAGATTTCGTTTTTCGCATTTTTCTATATTTTTGTTCGAGTACGGAAAATGAGATAATTAAAATTTTCGAACATGGAGTTTTTTGGAATTTTTATACATATCATTTAATTGTACTGCTGTAATGAAAGAACGTAGACTTTTAAAGATAGAGTGGTTATTAGTCCTGATAGTATTTCTATTATTTCTTACTACGATTTTCTTTTTTGTTTTTCTTCGACCAAAAGGTTCTGTATATCAAAGGCCTGAAGCCGGATTTGGTGAAATTAAGGTCAGCAATATAGATCAGGAAGATTTTCTCCGGTCATTTACCGTTTTTTTTAAAGACCAGGAAAAAATTGACACCCTGGAAATGATAAAATACTCGGCAGCCATTAATAATGATTGTGACAACTTTTACGAAGCCTCGAAACTACTATCGAAAGCCTACTTAAGGGGATTTAGAAGAGATGAATCATTGAATGAACTTGTTAACTTATTAATATACGTTCAAAAAAACTGCGATAGAAAAGACTTATCGGAAATAGACTTCTTGATCATTCAATCTCTTATTGAGAATTATAACCCTTCGCCATTCGAAAAGGAGTGGGCTCTTAATTTGGCAAAATTCCATTACAAAAGGGCCTCAAACCAGAGCGAAGAAACTGCTTATTATAGACAAGCTCTTGAGGCAATTTACGATGTGTACGTTCTTATCAACTACGATACGGCCTGTTTATACTTGGAATTAATGGCCGAAGATATTGAAGAGTTCAAGTATTACAAGGAAAAAGGCCTATTAGAAAGGCGGTATAAAAATCATGAGAAGGAGTATGAGTTTTTAAAAAAGGCTGTAGCGCTAAACTCTCCAAGAGGAGGTATAGAAGAATACGGTGTAGCACTCAGAAATGTAGGCCGATGTGAAGAAGCATATGATATCCTTAATCTGGATTCTACGATGTTAAGAAGAAACAAATTCTACCATGATTCTGCGAGGTATATTTTGATTCCTTTAATCAATATGGGCAAATGGCATACGTCATGTGGAGATAAAAATATAGGAAGAGAGTATATGGAAAGAGCAATGGAGTTAGCAATAGAATTTAAATCCAGTTACCATATAGAAGAAATCCTCGAGCATTTTAAACTGCATTTTGTTGGAAAATCCAATGAGCTTATACAATATGCAGATTACTTGGATCGCTATTTTGAAAATGAGCGTATTCAAGAAGCTTTTTTAAAGAACCTTCTTTTCTCAGCAGATAGTTTTGAGAGAAAATCGACCCGTCAGAGTAAGTTTATTCGGTATTTGTTTGTGCTCATAGGATTTTTAGGAATTGTTGGAATCTATTTAATTAGGCGAGCTGGAACTAACCAAAAAAAGAAAAGGCTTTTAGAACTCAGGGCGATGGAACTTGAAAATCAAATTGCCAAGCAGAAATTAGCTTTTAACACCAAAGAGGAGTTCTTAAGTAATGGATTAAAAAAATTGTCTTCACAATTAAAAAAGACAAAAACCTCTGATCAGGGGATGGCCAAAAGATTAATGGAATTCTATAAAATAACATCTGAACTCAATGATGAAATAAAAGGACAGGAGAATTTTTATCGAATAATTGAAAGTTGGAACCCCTCATTTTTTTCAAAATTATTAGCCTTAAATTCCAATTTGACTTCTTTGGATCTGAAACACTGCTCTTTTATCATGTTAAACTTAAGCAATATGGAAGTGGCTAAGATTCTAAGTGTTGCTACCGAAAGTGTCAATATGCACCGTTATCGACTAAAGCAGAAACTAAACATTCCTGAAAATCAAAGTATACTCTCTTTTCTTTATGATATGTACGAAGAGGCTTAAGGTACTCATGGATGACATTGTTTCATCTAGGGGCTTTAATCTAAGTGGACCGAAAATCGGCTATCACAAAAGAACAGGCTGAAAACATGGAATAATCGTAACTTCAAAAGAATTAACTTAAGTTCCGAAATGCAGGTACATATTCTTGTTTTGGCAGCGGGTGAATCATCTCGATTGGGACGACCGAAACAACTACTCCCTTATGGAGAAAGTAGCTTAATTCAACATGTGGTGCAAGAGGCCATAGGGTCGAATTTGGGACCGGTTGAAGTGGTATTAGGAGCTTATTCTGATCAGATAATACCGGAAATTGAAAATTTAAACTGCAACTATCGAATTCACCATAACTGGGAAGAAGGTCTTTCATCTTCAATAGCATTTGGTGTTAGAGCGCTGGATAAAGAGGATTTGAATGGAGTAATCATGGTTCTAGGCGATCAAGTTCACTTGGAGAGAGGTGTTTTGTTGAGTATGATGAAGGAGGCCAGGGAGAATATTGTAATATGCAAGTATAAAGAGGGCGCGGGACCGCCGTGTTATTTTGATAAGAAGTTTTTCAATGAGCTGAGTGAGTTGAAAGGTGACGATGGGGCAAAAACTGTAGTGGCAAAGCATCGATCATTGGTCAAGTATATACCTTTTGATAAAGGTCATATTGATATAGATACCCAAGAGGATCTCAAATTTATGAAGGATTAATCGTTGATAGGCTTTTTCCGATTTCTGAGAAAACTTCCTTGTCGGCCCGATAGATGAGTTCGAATTTCGGCTAAAATAGAAATGGCTATTTCTTCCGGGGTGGTTGCTCCTGTATCCAGTCCTACGGGAGCAAAAATATTTTCTTCGTCAATAAGGCATCCCTCCTTTCGCAGATCCGCAAACAACTTCTCGGACCGGTCTCTTGGGCCAAGCAGCCCAATATAACTGGCTTTGCTATTAACAGCCAGTCGAAGATTAGCAAGGTCCGTGGCATAGTCGTGGGCCATAATAAGCGCAGCAGAGTATTCATCAATGTATTTGGTCACTGATTCTGGTTCCAGAACTTTATCCGGAAGATGAAATAACTCACGACTCAGTTTAGATATTTTCGAGACCAGTACTGTGTTCCAGCCTAATTCATTGCTTATTTTAATCAAGGGAAGGACATCGTAGTTGCTACCAAAAACGAAAATTTGCAGATTGGGAATTAAGTATTCCGCGAAAAACTTCCAAGAGCTTTCGTTGTCATGAGATTCCAGTATTATTGATCTCTTCACTTCTTTTATGTCCTTGCAGTGTTTTAATAAAGCTTCAACAGAAGCATTGGACATTAGGGGAGTAAAATATCTTTCAATATCACTCATCGAAATGACAGACCCTGCCTGTATTTTTTCCTGTGGACTTTCCAGCACGGTAAGAAGAACAGAGGGCGCTCTATTTAAACCCGCCATTCTCAATAACTCAATGGGATCTGTCTGGCTTGTTGGACCTATGGCTTGTATTAGAATGTCAATTAAACCGTTGCATCCAAGACCAACCCCAATCTGATACGGGTCTCCCGTTCTTGTATCATAGCGAAAAATTCGAGCTTTTTTGTCCATCATGGTTTGCTTGGCTTTCCGAAGTACATCGCCTTCCAAGCACCCTCCGCTGATACCCCCTATCCAGCTTCCATCTTCCATGATCAACATTCTAGCTCCAGGTCTTCTGTAAGAAGATGCTTCCACATGGACTACCGTAGCCAGCGCCATTGATTGATCACTGTTTTTTTGTTGATCGTATAACTCGATGATACGGAGTATTTCTTTCAATGTAATTGGACTGATGAGTGTCGAATATAGGCATTTAAAGATAGAGTGTATTGGTCAATTCTTCTCGAAAGTAAAGCTAGGGCCTATTTAGATTTTCGCTTGAAACTCCATTTTCTTTTAGACTTTGCCCTTCTTTTTATGTTATCTCTCTTCTGCTCTTTTCTCTGTTTTTCCAGCAAGGCTTCGATGAGGTCAGGTCTGTTCAGCTTTTCTAATTTACTTCGAATGAGATGGCGATTTTCTCGTTTATACCAGAAGAAGAATAGATGTTGATCTTTCTTTTGCTTTTTAGACTTTGCCGTATAAATAGGCTTAAGCGTATAGGGATGCACTCCGCTATAATATATGACTGTAGCCACCGTCATAGGAGTAGGAGTAAAGTCCTGTACCTGTTCTAATTGAAAGCCCATATCCTTGGTTTCAGCAGCAAGGTTGGCCATATCTTCCTCGTGACAACCCGGGTGACTCGAGATAAAATAGGGAATCAAGGGTTGATTCAGGCCATGTAGTTTATTTGCCTTGTCATAGTGTCGTTTAAAACTATGAAAGTGTTTGAACTCGGGCTTTCGCATAATTTTTAAGGTAGGAGACGATGTGTGTTCCGGTGCTACCTTTAGTCTTCCGCTGACATGTCTGGATACCAATTGATCCATGTATTCATCGATACTATCATCGGCGTTTTTGTTGTAAGATCTGGTCAGCAAATCATAACGTATTCCGCTTCCTACGAAGGCTTTTTTGACCTTAGGGTGCTTATCTATTTTTCTATACAATTCCGTCATTGCCTTATGACTCGTGTCCAGATTACTGCAAACAACTGGATGTATGCAACTCGGGGCAACACAGCGATCACAAATGCTTTGATCCTTGCCTTTCATTTTATACATATTCGCAGAGGGACCACCAAGGTCGCTGATATATCCCTTAAAGTCTTCCATTGAAGTGACTTGTTCGACTTCTTTTAAGATGGACTCTTCACTCCTACTTGCGATGAATTTTCCCTGATGAGCAGATATAGTGCAGAAACTACAACCCCCAAAACATCCGCGGTGCATATTGATCGAGAATTTGATCATTTCATAAGCGGGTATCTCGCCCCTCTTATGGTATTTGGGATGAGGCAATCTGGTATAGGGAAGGTCGAAAGAGGCATCGATATCTTTTTCACTCATCGGCGGATAGGGTGGATTGATAAGTAAAACTTTGTTCTCTACTTTTTGAACAATCCTCCTAGCTTGAACCTTGTTAGATTCTTGCTCCACTATCTTAAAATTGGCAGCGTATTTAATGGCATTCTTTAGACAGTCTTCATGGCTGTTTAGTTCTACATCCTGCCAATTTTTATTTTTAGGAATATCATTATGGCTTCCTTTTAGTAGCGCTGTTTGGGGGACAGTATCTATCGACTCGAAAGGAACACCCTTTTTTAGAAGGCGGACAATTTCCCGCAAGGGCTGTTCTCCCATACCATATACTAGAAGGTCAGCTCCGCTGGAACTAAGAATATCGGGAAAAAGTCGGTCCGACCAATAGTCGTAATGTGTGATTCTTCTCAGACTGGCTTCTATCCCACCGATCAAAATAGGCACGTCAGGATATATCTTTTTAAGAATAGAACAATATACATTGACGGCATAATCCGGTCTGAACCCTGCTTCACCATTCGGGGTATAAGAATCATTTTTTCTTTTTCTACGAGCCGCCGTATAGTGATTAACCATAGAATCCATGCAGCCAGAGGTCACTCCGAAAAACAGCTTTGGCCTTCCGAATTTTTTAAAATCCCGGAGGTCATCTTGCCAATTAGGTTGGGGGACGATCCCTATTCTAAGGCCTTCACTTTCCAGTATTCTGCCAATTACAGCTGTTCCAAATGAAGGGTGGTCAACGTAAGCATCTCCGGAGATAAGAACAACATCCAATTCCTCCCAACCGTGAAGTTGCAATTCTTTTTTGGTGATGGGAAGCCAATCCGCCGTTGTTCTGATGTTCATGACTCAAAGATAGCTCCTATTTGGCTGAGTTTCTTGCTTCTCGGGAGTTTTTGCAACTAGTATAGGACCATGCGCTGGTATGATTTTCTCTAAAGAGGATAAAAAGTGACTTCGCATACGTCTGAATCCCCTAAGCGCCAAACAACATTATAAGTCAATTTTAGAACTCCCGAGCTAGGGTAATAAGTCCCTATATCTGTCGAATCATTCCCTAGTTCGTCGTCAGTTCCACTTATAAATGTTCTTCCCCAAGCATCCTTATAAGGTGGTATTACAAATTGAGTTGCATTGATTAGTTTCACTGGAAGGTTTACGGGATTTCCTAAACCCCCGAAATCATTGATTACTATATAATCTGCAGATCTCCAATAGGGTACTATACGATGTGAGGTGTAATAAGGAAAACATGAGTTGTTCCAAACATTTTTTGCTGAATAATTGCCCAATAAATCCTCTCGCAATTCACAAAGGCAAGCGGAATACGTTGAGTCACAGGAAGTATATCCCGGAAAGCAAATACAATTACCCGTTAATGTGTCGCAGAAAGCATTCTTTCCACAGTTAGAATTATAGCACAAGTACTCCTTTTCGCAATACTCACCATAATATCCCCCCAGACAATCACAGATGCCCTCATTGCAAATGCCTCCATTTTTGCACAGGTCATTTGGACAAAGTCCGTCATCGCAGGAATTAAGAAATAATCCTAAACCCAATAGGAGAAGTATAATGGTTGTGTTATTCATGGCGTTTAGATTAGACTACGAAAGATAAGTTAAGGATTTTTTCCAACATATTCTGAGGAGCAACCATTTCTTCTGTTTCTGTATTTATATGGATCTGAACCAAGAATAGCTCAAATTCACTACCGAGTAAACAACCAATCATCCATATTTATTACAGAAAATACTGCTCGATCCTCAAGTCGTACAGCTGTCAAATACCCTCTGTCAGTTTTAGCCCCATAATAGACGCAACCATTATCTATGGGAATGGTCTTAGAGTTTTCATTGTCAGCTGCTTTTTGTGTTTCTCTCAACGAAACACTTTGATGACCGTGAATAACGACCTTGCCCTTAAGCACTCGTGGGTCATAATCTCCGGACCAATTCCTTATGGTCGTCATGGCATGACGATCTATGAATGCTTGATTCCTCTTGCAGTTAAACCCGGCATGAACTAAGAAGTATTCATCCAATTCGATAAAATAATTCGTTTTGAGAAAGAATTGACGATAAGGGTCTTCAAGTTCTGAGGATTGATTGTAAAACTCTTGGTACGCTTTGTGTCCAGAATACCAGTCGGTGAATTCAGCTATGAGTGTTTTCGATTTAACTCCCTCGAGCGAAAGTAGTTTTTCTTCATGATTGCCCCTAATAACTTCAATATTCCACCCTTCTTGCTTCCATTGAATGATCTGATCAACTAATTTTCTGGAAAATTTCCCTTTGTTGATCAGATCACCAATGAAATAAATCTTATCAGAGGTACTAGGTGATATCTTATCGAGCAGAGCCAGCATACTGTAATAACACCCATGGACATCACCAATTATATAGCTGGCCATTAATTGAATCGCTTAGTTCTTGTAAAACGCAATGGATGTTTTATTCTCATCATTACTTAAAAGCAATTGATAAGCTCCACTTGTTAGCATTTCTAAATTAACTTCTGTTTGATATGGAGCGTTGAATACTCTTTCTCCTAAAACATTGTATACTTCCATCTGGGTCCATTGAACCTCCGAAGAAATGCTTACGTTGTCCACAATCGGATTGGGATAAATTGTAACATTCTTGCTGAGATCAAGGGGTTCCTCATTGGAGGTTGGCGGTTCGAAAGAATATTTAAACATATCTTTTTGGTCGCCAAAGTTGTTTCTGCCCGCAATCAAATAAACGTCGTTATCTATTAGGAAAGATCCCGGGGCCCATCTACCGGTGCCAGGGTGTGGTGCTAATTCTACCCAAGTATCCGTTTCCGGAATATATTCCCAAAATTCGCCAGTATCAAAGTTCAAGTGATCAGAACCCTGACCGCTCAAAACATATCCCTTGCCATCTCTTGAGAATTGGGTGCCGGCTACTCTAGATTCTCCGGGAAAATCATTCAATTTGGTCCATTCGTTGGTCTCGGGATCGTACATGTAAAAGTCCTTGAAAATTCCTGCTCCGTGTCCAAACCCAGCATAAGCTTTGCCATTTAAGCCGAAATAATACGGATGATGCCTTGGAACACCCGGAAGATCTGGTGCTTGAGTCCAGGTTCTATCTTCAATATTATAAACCCACCAGTCTTTTAGATTGCCATTGATATTATTGTCTCCAAGACCAACATGAACATAACCACCATGCGCAATAAACGCCGGATGCCTTCTACCATCGCAAGGACAAGAAGGAAGCTGAGTCCATGCTTCAGTAACAGGGTCGTACTCCCACAGATCGTTGAGGTAATCAGTCCAGTTTATACCAAAACCCATATATCCTTTATTTTCGGTAGTATCTCCATATGCGAAGCCTCTTACTCCTCCGGGAGCATTAGGAAGCACTTCCCAAGTGTCTGTTTCCGGATCATATCGTCCAAAGTCCTCCAATAAGAAATTGCTTCCATCTTGCGCATAGAATCCTGTACCGATATAAGCTTTTCCATCCAAGCTAAAGTTAACGGGATGATTTCTTTGGGGAAGTTCTGTGGGAAGTTGTCCAGCAGGTTCCCATTCTTGAGCTACTGAAATAGAGAAACTCAGCAGTAATAAAAAGCAGAGAGTAGTTAATTGTTTCATGGTCATTGTATTGATTATTTAAAGCGAATAAAGATATAAAATTATGGCATTAATCAAATAATTCGGCCATAAAAGCCGGTTCTATAATGTGACTTGTGTTCAACAGATGACATATTGATCTTGTTGAGTAGAAGCGTGATCTTTATTTTATTTGAAGAAATTTTAGGGGTAAACGGAGTTTAAATTGAGTATAGCGGGCAAAATTAATGTCTACATTTTCACTACATATTGAGGTAATTGGATAAAAACCCTACTACAAATGTTCTGCAAACAGGTTTGGATCTTGTGTAATAGAAAGAAAAACAACAACTTGTGAATAAGTTTACGTTTAAATTAGGGGTCGGAGTGGTGTCAGTCACTTCTGCCTCTTTTTTATTTTCACCTATTCTACTTATGATGATTACAAAAAACCGCCCCTTCAAGATTGAAAGGACGGTATAATTGAATCAAGCGTAAACTTTTGAGTCAGGTATATTAAGATTTCAAAGGGGATAGCAATATCTTCAGTTGCGGATATTTAATTTCTGGTTCTCACCTGAATTTGTACCCCAAAACAATTTTCAGTAGGGCAACATTCCTCCGTTGTAATGCAAACCGGGCAACAAAGTCCGGCATCACATCCGGCATTGTCTTCAGCCTCATAGACATAGCACTTAGTGGTTCCTGTAGGACCCACATCGGTACCTGTAATGGTAAGAGTTTGACCAGTTCCCACCTGAGCTCCTTTGGTCTCTGTTGCCAGGTCATATTCATACCATATATAGTTGGAATAGCCTGCATCTGCGGTAAGCTGCGCGCTATTACTTCCGTTATCGCAAATGGTATATTGATCAGGCACACACATTACACAATCATCACGTGAAGGAGTTGTAAAAGGAATGTCCAGATAACAGTTGGCATTGGCATTCCAAATTCTAATGACATAAGCAGTATTATGCATTAAGCCCGTAAAGTTGGCTGAGCCAGTAGAGACGTTCATGTTGGCAGCATCTCCATAGTCTGCTCCGGGGGTATATACGGTTCCTTGCATGATATTGGCTTGATCGGCATTGCTAATACCGGTAATCTCAACCCTTGCATCATTATTGGCCATACCGGTTGTATTGTCGCAAGTTCCCTGGCTTGTTATGACCGATCCAACGGTTGGATAAGTACAATTAATACTGCAGTTATCTACTGGGCCTATGGAAAACTCCATAAAGCAGGTAGCATCGGTCTCATCCTGAACCCTTACGGTATAAGTGCTGCTGCCATCAGCAGCCAAACTCGGGTTACCCCCTTGCCCGTCGCCCGATATCGTAATGCTCATACCTGAAGCTGTAGGAGAACTGGTTACTCCATTGACAATGACTACATAACTACCACTTCCTCCGAGGACTGTTGCCTCCACGGTCAACTGGATGTAATCATCAGTTTCATCTTGTTGTGTATTATTGTCACGACAGTTGACTCCTATACTCGTTGTGTCAACCAGACAAGTATTATTAAATCCGAAATCGATCGTGAAGTTTCCATCCTCATTGTCTGTGTCGATTGAAGCCTCGGGCTCCATATCCCAGGTCAATTCTACGATCTCAGACACTATGCCACCTTCTATAGGAGCGACATTGTCTATACCGTGATCGGTATCGTTGGCCGGCGGTTCTTCGCCCACATGATCCGGAGTACTGTAGAATCCTTCCAAAGGACCTCCCGGCACGAAGTTGGAAGAGGGTATTTCTACAAAGTAGCTACCCTGAGTTAGGTCATGGAAATTGTAGTATCCACTATCAATGGTGGTACGCATGGAGACATAAGTATCTTGCAACGCACTGAACACCCCGTCACCATTATCTCTATATACATTGACCAGTACATTATTGATATCTGCTTCAGCATCATCTCTACTGCCGTCAATATTGACATCATGCCAGACACGGTTTCCTAGTCGCACCGGTCGATAAAAACCAAAGTCTTGAATCATATTACCGTTCTGATCATCACCATCAACTTCGAATGGAGGTTCTTCACCTGGTTCCATAGATATGTAACTGGTCAAGATCCCATCGACCCACCAATAGAAAGCGACCTCATTACCTTTGTCTTTACTATCGAAACAAGTATTGGCTCCGTAATAACCGGTACTACTTCGATATTTATGTAGGGGCTGTCCATCGTCGAAGTTTTCCTTATCTACACGAACGAAGTAATTTCCTGGCAATAAATTATCGAATAAGTAGAAACCACCGCCGGAAGTTGTAGTGGTTGCGACCACGACATCGGTTGCTGCGTCAAAGAGCAAGTCGCCGTCATCTTTGAGCAGCGTTAGGGCAACACCATCAAAGAAAGTTTCCCCTGCATCGATACAAATATTGTTATTGGCATCTTCCCAGACGCGGTTACCCAGACGCAGGATATCATCTACGCCAATGGTCGGTTGATAGAAGCCGAAGTCCACGGTCATATTGCCATTGTTGTCGTCACCGTCATTGGTAGGTTCGCTTTCTAGCGTTAATGTCACTTTTCCACTTTCTACCCCATCGTTGACGTGGGAACGTGGCATCACCGGATTAATACCGTTATCATCGTTATCGATGTCGGTATTGGGATCAGCTTCCGTGGGGGGACTACTGTAAAGTTCATGCAGCGCATTACCCTCTAAGAAGTTCGAATTGGGTAAAAGCACATAGTAATCCCCATCTGGTAGACCAGTGAATAAATAATTACCGTTGTTATCCGTAGTTGTACTATCCCAACGAGTGTCGGTTAAACGATCGAAGATCATATCTCCGTTGTCTTTGTATAAAACGACCCCTACATCTGCTATACCATTTTCCCCAGCATCTATTGTTCCACTTTTATTGGAATCAAGCCAGACTTGGTTACCTAACCGTAATCCACCACCTGTCGGGGGAGGAGGTGTTTCTCCACCACCACCACAAGGGATTGCAAAAATTCGATTCGCTCCTTCTGGTATATCGAATCTAAAATCATAAGTTAAGGAACCGTCATTTTCAATATTCAAAACGAAGGCAGCACCTTGTGAGGGCACGGAGGTACTACCGTACGATGCAGAGATTATCCTCCTTTCGTATGGATCATATTGGATGACATTTAGACCACGTGCATAATTTGATGGAAGAGTTATATCTGATTGCGCCCACTCCAGTCTAGGGGATTCGTCTTGGGCAAATTCTTTAGGCAAGCTATAGATTGCCGCACTAGAAAAATCGGGCAAAAAATTAGTGAAATAAATCCTTTCTGTAACGGGATCATAGGTTAAATAGCTTCGAGTTCCTGCGCCGGAACCTGGAGACCAAGGAAGAGCTTCAGAGTGTATTTCAAAAGGAGAAATAAATTCATCACTGGCAGACAGATATGAGGACCTACCTATAGTACCACCATAATAAAAATATACATTCATATCATCATCAAAAGTGAATCCTGCTAATCCATTTATAGATGGCGACGCTCCATTTAACTCATCCACGTAATAATTTCCATCTTGATCAAATTGTATGCGGTTAAATCCAGAACTGCTAGTTGTTGTGCTATTGACTCCATAATGATTGCCATCAGGCGCGAGCTTAAAATTTCCATATACAAAATTTACCGGGCCTCCAGTAGGATCATAATTATAAAAGCCTTTGTTAACATTGGTAACACTTAAACCACCAGCTGGCTGCCGATCTAATATGGCATGCCATATTCTTGGTGAAGTCATTCCAGAACCTGTGTAAAGTCTGTTATTTAAATAGTCGTACGAAACGTCATCACCTGCGGCACCAGCAAAATTACCGACTCCATGAATTTTATTCCCATCTGTATCAAATATTGCAGTTCCTTCTCCTGTAAATCTGGTACTATAACTAACGAAAAGGTACTCTGAACAAACAGGCTCTTGATAAACTGCTATGTCTACTGTTAAATTTCCGTTGTTGCCATCACCATCTGAAGTAGGTTCTGAATTAAAGCTCAGTGTTACAGCTCTCGTAGCTATTGGCTCAATTGAATTGGCTATCCCATCATCTGTATCATCTAAATCATTGTCAGGATCAGGAGCAGGATCATTTCCGGGACTTGGCTCAGCTCCAGCCAGCGATCCAAAAATTGGAATAAAATTTATAGCGGGAATAACCACTAGGTAATCACCTGGTAGAAGACCGCTAAATCCGTAGATTCCACCACCAGACGTTCTTGTTTCATCAACTAGAAGATCATTTACATCAAATGTACCATTACCATTCTCGTCATAGTACAAATGAACTAATACGTCATCAACTCCTAATTCATCATTATCCTTTAAACCATCCTGATTATCATCGACCCACACCAAATTACCTAAATTCATGAGCAGAGATAGATCACAAGAAAAGCCAAAATCAATGGTACTGTTGGTATCTGCATCATCTCCATCGTTGGTAGGCTCTCCACCTGAAGTCAGAGTTACCACACTACTTACACTTCCATATTCTTTATAGGCTACTTTGAAATCGCCATGATCCTGATTATCGATATCAGAGTTGCCCGAAGTTGCAGCTCCCAGCGTCGGGAAACAGCCTTCCAGGGTCTCTCCAGTATCAAAATTGTTGGGTGCTACGCGCACATAATAATCGCCTTCCGGTAGACAAACATTGTAATTTCCGTTTGCATCGGTGGTAGTCACAGCGATCAAACCATCCATATCATCCTCGAAAAGATAATCTCGGGTTGGCAACTCAAAATTTCCATCTCCATCATCTCTAAACACTTGTAGGGTAACGTTGGCTATCCCTGCCTCTCCGGCATCTCTAAGACCGTCGTTATTGGTGTCTTCCCATACAAGATTCCCCAAACAAACTCTATTATCACTACAGTTGTTGGTTCCTATGATGGCAAAGTCGTCGATGATGCGCTCACGTACATCGGTAATTTCAAAGCTTACATTTTTTCCTTCCCATAAAGTAGTGTTTAAAGTTTCAGGGAAGGCAGCATAAAAGCCATTGTAGCGATCTGATGACTGAAAAGTTTGGGTAAAGACTTCGACTCCATTGACCAGTACTCTTAAAGTTGGAGAGGATATACCGGCAGCCCCTCCTCCAGTCATACTGACACCGTACTCAAAGAAAAAACCATTAATAATAGTACCAGACCCCTTTGCAGGACAGACGGTTAGCGTTGCTGCATCACTGGTCCATGTACAGGATGCATTGGTACTATAAAAACTCAAACCAATGATATCATCATCAAAAGCATCGAATACTCCTCCGGGAGGTAGGGGCATCATATTACTTGATATTGTCTCGTCTAGCACAATTCCACCTCCTTGATCACTTTGACCACCACCACCCGGAGATGGTGGATCTTCAGGTGGAGTTGGAGGCGGAGGACAATAAAGATCGGGTGATGTAAAGCTTACAAACTTCATACATTCCGGAGTTCTATTGGCAAAAGGAGGTGTTCCGACCATGTGGTATACAAAAAGTTCTGAACCCTTCCATGGTTGCTGTGCCTGGAGATCGCTGTTCATCCCCAAGAATAATAGGAGAAAAAATAATAAACTTTTCCCCCAAAAGTGAAACCTAGTTATTCTCATATTCGATTAATTTATTGTTATGCTATTTTTTATAAATTCAATTATTCTTATTTGTTTGATTTGTAAACTGCACCCTGGAGAAGTCCATGATGAGTTGACTGATCATAGTTGTAATGTTTATTTTCCATCACCATAAATTCTGCCCTGGCGAGATTATCTGCTTCCAGACAGTTACTACCTGCTACCACGGAGTGAATTTTATCTGCATGTTCCTGTGAGATTTTGATGTGTCCTAATTCGTGTATTGCGAGCTTATATATGAATGTTTGCCAGCGGGCGACGACCTCATCGGCAATGTGATCAGGAATATCCCATCTCGGGAAAGTGACAGTAATATGCTTATTGATTTGAGCGGTTGACAGATCACAATCTTTTGATCCATAACCAGTCCAGTCCCAGGTGATTTTTGCGCTTGTCTCTGCAAGATGCTTTCCACTAGAGGATAATTCGCTCATTTTTTCGTTTAGGCACTGGATTAGTTCCCCTTCGGAAATGGCATCCAGGTAGAAATATTCCATTTTTACACCGGCAATGCTGTCTTTACCATAGGCTGTTTCAAATACACTCGATTGAGCTTTGACATTGCCATGACAAATAAGCAACGTTAAAACAAGAGCAGGAAAGAAGCTGACCAGGAGTTTTGCTAACTTACCGAGTTTAATAATACTTGGATTTACGTTCATATATCTTTTATAATATTCTTGAAGCAGTCCTGAAAACAGTTTCAGGTACAGTGGGAGGAAATGCAATAATAAGACCAATGCTATGGGTTTTTGGGTCATAAGTAATTGATAATCAAAATGAAGTGATAATGAAGTGATACAGTGTTATAAAGAAAAAGAATGTAGAGTTTTTTTAAGTTTAAGCTTGTACTCAATCCTGACAGGATCTTATGAATACGGAAAGAATTGTTGTGAAGTCCTGCGTATGAATTTTTCCGAATAAAGTAGTATTTAAGAGGATAATCACTTCCGGGGGTCAAGAGCAAGTGAAAATGTAGTACTACAAATAGGGCATATCACAGAATAATTTAGAGTTTTGTTATATAAAAGTTATAGTTTCTAATAATCGTAAACTTTGTCCCTTGAAAAAGCCAATTTTTGTTCTTGTAGTCCTTCTATGGTTGCAAGGTGTATTTAGTTTAACCAATGGCCAGGATCTTGTTAGTGAACAAGATGTAAAGTCAATAATCGATTCTTTCAGTGTCAGCAGAATGCAAAATCTTTCCATTTCGAGAATGTGGGCAGATAGTCTTTTAAGACTAACTCAAAATGCAGAACCTTTTTTGCGTGGTCGGGGATTTAAAATAGCAGCCATAGCAGAAATAGATGAGGGTCGATACTCCAGCGCCATTCAGTATTTACGTAAGGCGGAAAAGAATATCCCCAAAGAGAAAAGGGAGGTATACTACTCATTAAAGCAAAACCTGGCAGCGGTCTATAAGTTGAATGATCAATTGGATAGTGCATTTCTAATTGTCTCTCAAACAATAGAAGAAGTTGAAAGAGATTATCCTGATGGAAAAGTTTTATTCAACCTCTATTCCTCCTTGGCGGAAATAAATCATGTTACTAAACGTCTTGACAAGAGTTTACCTATTTATAAAATGCTGTTAGGTAAATGGGGAGAGGTAAAAGATAGTAGTCAAATCGCTTTAACGTTAATGAACTTAGGAACGAACTATGGAGATATTGGAATGATTGATTCGGCTGTTTATTATGTTAATAAGGCGGTAGAAATAGCGGATAAGGCAGGGATGCAACCATGGTATATTCGATCTTTACTCAATAAGGCGATGTTTTTACAGATGCTTGAACGTCATGATGAGGTGATTTCTATAGTAAATGGAGCCATTCCAAGCATTATTAACTTCGATAAGAAAGAGCTTATTGATGCCTATGCCATACAGCTTGAATCGTATCTGGCGATGGGTAAAACCAAGAAAGCCAAAGACTGTGTTTCGTTTCTTTTGAAATTAGATTGGAATTCATTGACACTTTCCGATTATTTGTACAGAAATACGAAAATTGCTACTTCTTTGATGAAATTAGAAGATTGGGACGGAGCAAGTCATTGGTATAAGGAGAATTTCGAACTGCTCATAGATTCGATCAAAAATGATCTCTTCGAAATTGATCGGTTTTTGGTATTCACTAAGGACTATTTAACCGGACTGAATTCAATGGCTTCGACCTCTCCTTTTAAGAGAGAATTTGGGAATCAAGGGAAACTGAAGAGCAAACTTTTAGAATGGGAGGATAGATATGGGGAAAAAATAGGCACGGAAGACTTGCTTATGAAAATTCATCAGTGCCTGGCGGAATTGTATGAAATGGAGGGAGACTATAAAGGTCAGGCCAAATATTTAGGACTTTCTATAAATGCGATGTACCAAAAAATGAAGACGGGAGAGGAAGCTCAATCAAGGAATATTTCGATGCTAGAGTCCATTGGCAAAATGGAACAGGAAATGGCCGCAAAGGAGTTGCATGCGACTAAAATGAAACATAGCCAGGAAAGGAATAAGTTACTGATACTGTTCCTTTCATTGGCAACTGTGGCATTAGTGGTAGTTGTTTTGTTGTTGAAAAAGGCGGACAAATTAAGAATGGCAAAAAACGGCCTTCTTAAAGAAAGGCTAGTAGAGAGAAATGAGAACATTGAAAATATCAAGTCTAAAAATCAAAAGATCATTGAGCAATTAGAGGAAAAGAATAAAATTCTCCTTCAAAAGGATCTTTTAAAAGAGAAGATGGAAGCAGTGCTTAATTACATTGACAAGTTGACCAAAGATGAGGTGTTTGGTAAAACACTTAGATCCAGTGTTCCATTCCGGGAATTAAAAGCAGAAATGGAAGAGTTAGAGTTTCAAAAGGATCAAACAGATCCATTGCTGCATCATTTTATGGAAATTGACCATCAGTTTTTTGAACGGGTCAATCAGAGACATTCAGGCCTTACCAAATTGGATTTGAAGCATATGGCTTATATTAAGTTGTTAATGAGCATCAAGGATGTCGCACAGCTCTTGAATGTTTCTGACAGAACAGTTGAGACAGCGCGTTATCGATTGAAGAAAAAATTAGGTTTGCCAAAAGAAGTAGCTCTTGCTGCTTATATTCGGGAGTTCTGAACTTTGGTAATAATGAAATAGAAACATTACCGACTCCCCTACTTCTAGGGGACCGGTAATGTTCTAATCAGACGTAAATATATCTAAGGTCAATTATTTTGGATGGATACAGCGGCTTGAAAAAATTTCAATGGTTTGGTTTGTGATACTTGCTGGTGTCGATCGTAAATAAAACACAATTGCGAATTATCGAATCCTCCGGAACCATCAGGGATGTATCCGGAACCCAACTCCCATATCATCGTTCCTCCCAGATCATAGGTCCAAACGTAGTCAACCATTGCTTCACATGAAGCCTGGTCATTAAAACTCCAAAATTCATCATTGGAGTCTGCCACCTCATCACGAGAAGCATATGACATTTGCACAACCGGATCGTAATGGTAAGAGGTAGAAGATTGATGATTCATTACAAAATCTCTATAACTGAATCTTGTCCAGCTTGGATCAGTAGAATAGGACTGTAGAGGAGCTGTTGTTCCTCCCGTGGTGGTTCCGGTTCCTCCCTGCCATCTAAAAGCATCACAGCTAATTCCCACTCCCAACTTGTCCGGATTAACACCGGCATGGAGACACTCCTGCAGATCGCTGTGGACACAGGGTAATGTGGCTCCTGTGCTTGGCAGAATATATCCTCCGTTATAAACCGGGGAATCATGCCAGGTAATCCAACCTGGATATGGGCCTGCCATATCGTATGTCATGATATTGATCATATCTAATTTATCCTGTAAGTTGTTTAACACCGGAGCACCATATCCTTCAGATGCAACTACTAATAGAGGTGTCGATCCTAAAAAACTACTTGTTCTTGTTTGTAGCGAATCATATAACTGAGTGACAAACAGTTCGAATTCCGGATTAGCTGTTTGAATACCGGCAACAAAGGGCGACATGATTGGTTCCAGGTCGACATCCACTCCGTCATACCCGTAGGTATCAAACAACTGCATTGTATTTTCGACCAAAGTCGTTCGAAGTGCTGCCGTACTAATGGCGGGAAGATAATCCGTATACCAGGAGACAATGCTCAACAATATCGGAGTATTATTGGCATGAGCCTGTTGAACCCCCGCTGCCATCCGGGTGGCTGTTGCTCCGTTAATGTTCAAATCAATAGAGGCATCGGAATGCACATAGGGACCGTGATGGCCTATGTGCGTTACTTTGTCGTAGTCCGAGGCATCCATAAAGTGGATGGTCCCGTCTCCCTGCTGCTGATAAGTGGGTACATAAGCATATACCCATTTAGAAGTATGAATTTGTGCCTGTCCAATTGCAATAATGTTTATAAGAACAATACAAATCAATAGTCTTTTCATCTTAAAATAATTGTTATAACGAATTGATATCACTTATTTAATTGTTTGATCTAATTTCGGTTCTGACACCTGCACAATTTGGGTTGGGGCAGCATTCCTCCGTTTGGATGGATATTGGACAGCATAAAGCATCTGTACAATTTGAAATATCTGTGGCTTCATAAATGTAGTATTTTTGACTACCAGCAGGTCCTACGTCGCTTCCCATAATAGTGATACTTTGACCAGTTCCGACCTGGACTCCTTTCATCATAGTATTGATGTCGTACTCGAACCAAACATAGTTGGAATAGCCAGGTTCTCCTGTTAGCATGGCACTATTACTATCATCATCACAAATGGTATATTCTTCAGGGGTACAGGAGCTGCAATGATCTACAGCGCCTAAAGTAAACTCTGTAAAACAAGTATTATCATTTGCGTCTTCTACTCTGAAAGTATAAATGGTTGTTCCATCTGCTTCTAAAAGCGGATTGCCTCCCTGTCCATCTCCGATAATGTTTACTGGCGATCCACTGGCTATTGTAGATGTGACAAAACTGTTGACTCTTACAAGGTATTGACCACTACCATTGTTAATTGTCCCAGTAATTTCAATAGTGAAATAATCATCATCTGGGTCTTGAGTTCCATTGTCATTACATATGGGATTGGCATGTACCTCAGTTGCTGAGCAACTTGGACTACAATTCGCTGGTGCAGTATAAGTGGTTGTGCCATTACAATTGTTGTCATCGCTAAATACCACTGAAACCGTATGAGATGCCCCGTCGGCGGTTAACCCGGCTATACTGAAGTTAGCAGACCCATCTGTAGAACTTATATTGATAAGATCCGTTTGGCCATCAATGGTGACCGTTGCGGTTCCTGTTCCAGGGCTATTAGTCCATGTGACAGTACCTGTGACTGTGTAGCTATTGGTATTGGGATCACAAGCTCCGGCAGAAGCAGTTACGCTCGATCCGCAGGAAGCAGTACAAGATGTCGGTGCAGTATAGGTGGTAGACGTGTTACAACCACTATCCTCACTAAAACTTACCATTACTGTGTGTGACGCTCCATCAGCGGTTAATCCAGAAATGCTATAATTTCCACTTCTACTGACATCCGCCGTGAATGAATCAGACTGTCCATCTACATTTACTGTCACAGTTCCTCTACTTGGACCATTGTCCCATGTAACAGCACCTGTGAGTGTATAAGTGTTTGTATTTGGATCACATGAACCAGGATTGGTTGTGATATTAACGGTACATTCTCCACCACATTCGTCACCGACAATAACTAAGTGAAAACTGGGAGAGGCATAAAAAACGGAAGGGTCCAATGAGTCATCTCGCCAGTTTTTGGATTGTTCTGGCGCTCCACCCTGCAATTGATTCTGAGGGCGCAAAACCATTTTACCCGAAATTGCTCCGTCTGTTAGATAGTGATGAAATCCTCCTACCATATTATACAAGCCATATTCACTTTGACCACCTTGTCCAGATTGAATTTGCCATAAGCAGTGACCACCTGAGGATATCCCTGGAATAACAAACAAAGGTACGGATAGGTCATATGCATGACCATTGGGCGTATTATATATACCGTTAGATGTTACGGTTGAGCGTAGAGGTTCTCCTCCACCATCTAATACGGTTGTTCCATACAGATTATATCCTCCCGATCCGGGGTCATAATAAGCAGCTTTGTAGAATTCATCCTCAGTTGGAAGTCGAATACAGTTGCAATTAAGATTTATATTGGTAACACCTGCATTTCCATCATTCGATGCAAATGTGTAGGCTCCTGTATTTACATCACCATCGTCCATCCAGTTGGCCATTCTTGCGGCTTGATTAAACGAGATGTAAGAAACCGCTATTTTCTCCACTTCAGCGGCCGATAGTAGCTGCCCATTATGAGGTTGACAAATATTCCAAGTTCTCGCCTGCCATTGCCCTCCGGTGTATTCTATAAATCCCATGTTGACCAATTCTCCTTCGTAGTTACCTGTATTTGAGGGATCAACATCATTTAGAAATTCTAAGTAATCTCCAATTCTGACAAATCGATCAAAATAAGAATAGTTATAATTAACGGCTCCATATCCTCCATCAGAAGGGTTGCCTACATCATCGATGTATGTCCAGTAGGCTGGATCTCCAATATCACCGGCTCCACCGAAGGGTCCTACACAATGATTGTTTTGAGCTTTTAGAAAAGAAGGAAGAAATACTAGACTTATAATCATTCCCCCAATGATTGTAAAGTTAACTTTCTTGAAATTCATCTTATATGAAATCTTAAAATTATGAAATGCTATTTTTTGATAAAAGGATCAATTAAAGTGCCAAAAAACGAAAAAGATCAATTGTAACAGTCTGATTACCAGCTATGTAGTAGAGATGTAGTATTTTTAAAGCAAAAAACTGGATAAGAAAGCCTTCATTGACGAAATTAAGAATGTTTTAGTACTGGTTAACTAAATTCAATTGATTCCCTGATTAGAAATGTTTGTTATGGTTAATTGCACAAAATTCAACGATAAAAAGTGCTAGAAATACAATGAATTATTTTTTTATAGTTAAAAATAGAAAGAAAAAGAAATTGATTTAAACAATGAAATGACTTAGGCGACTTCCATGTAGTAGTTTTGAAGTAGTGAAATTTTGAAAGAAACGCTTCTATATAGCGATATTTGATCGTTATCAGTCCAATAAACGTAAATTGAAAGCAAAGTACATATGTGTTTTCCTCAAAATCCTATTCATCTATGGCCTTTCCTTTCCGCAAAATGTAGAAAATTCAACCGACTCGATCTTAAATTCAATTATCGATTCCTTTGCGTTATACAGGAATATAGAATTCAGTCAATCTAAACATTGGGCAGATCTATTACTTCAAAAATCGAAGACTGAGAATAGATACTGGAAGGGGAGAGCAAGGAGAATAGCCGCTATAGCTGCTATGGATATGGGCGAATTTGACAAAGCCAAACAACTCCTGCAAGAAGCAAGAACTTATCAATCTCCGAATTATCCTAACGAATTTTTGTATCTCGTACAAAATTTGGGCGCCTTATATCAAATGCAAGGGGCGAACGACAGTGCTATGGTCTTATATACTAGTGCCCTTGCAGAAGTCGAACAATCCAATCCTGATTACCAGTATAAGACAGACTTATTGGAGTCGAAAGCGCAGATATATGATAACCTGGGGTCTTTTTCCAAGGGTATAGAATTACATAAAATGGCATTGAAAGAATATAGGTCTATTGGCGATACTAGTTCAATAATTGGTTCATATATTAACATTGGATTCAACTATTCTAAGAGTCATCACCTGGATTCTGCTATCCATTATTTTAATCAATCTATTGAGTTGGCCAAACGTGTAGGCAAGAAGAGATTGTATATAAAATCAATCTTAAATAAGGCTTCTGTGCTCAGAGTATCTGACAATCCTTCCTCAGCATTAAGTGAAATTGACCAGATTAGTGATGATTTCATTTGGGAAGACAAAGAGCTTTTGTTAAGCCGAATAGGTATCGAAATTAAATCTTTGGTCAACTTGAAGCAGTATGATCAGGCAAAGTCTAAAATTGAGCATTTTGAATCCAATTACCTGGAAGACCTGAACGATTTGGATGTTATTGACTGGAACAATTTAGCCTTATATTTTTATATAGCGGTGGGTGAATTAAATAACATAGCAAAATACACAGCAGACAACCTCAAAATGATTGCAGTCACTCCAATCAAAGAACATCTATATACTGCAAATTTTGTACAGACGCTTTACATGATAGTTGATGATCTGCAGATAGAAGACAAGATAAAACTTCGATCAATTATTCGTGAATATTTGTCGAATTTTGAATTGCCGCTACAGAAACTGCTCAAAGAGGTTGAAACCGAAGAAGACTATGATTTGATTTTTAAATTAAATCAATTATTGTTTTGGTTTTTGGAAGATAATCAAAGCTTAGGAGAAAAGTATTTGATAGGAAGCATTAATGCCCTATCGATGAAAAATAAACAGGCGGAAGAAGTCATGCAAAGAAATGTGGACATGGTAGAAATGTTAGGGACCTTAGAAACACAGGAAATGGAAAGGCTCTTCGAACTTAAACAATCTCAGGCTAAAACCAACCGAAATAGATGGATAGCAATATGCTTTTTGATTATTATAGTAATGGGTCTACTTTACCTTCTTACGCTATTTAAGTCTAATAAGTATAAGACTGAAAGGAATGAAAACTTAAAACGGATCTTGGAAGAAAGAACTCAAAACATTGAAAATATCAAGAGTAAGAATAGCAAAATTCTAGAGCAACTAGAAGAAAAGAACAAGGTTTTACTTGAAATGAATTTACTTAGAAGCAAAATTGAAGCTGTAATTAGCAATATTGATTTTCTTGCTTCTAAGGAAGAATATGGAATTAAACTCCGTGAAAGTGAAGAGTACTTAGAATTAAAGTCGGGAGTAAAGAGTTTAAGTATTGGTGAAAAGCAGATAGACCCATTGTTACTACATTTCAGAGAAATTGATCAGGATTTCTTTAGTAGAGTAAATGAACTTCATCCAGGATTAACAGATTTAGAGTTAAAACATTTGGCTTATATCAAGTTAATGCTAAGTGCTAAAGATGTAGCAGGTTTAATCAATGTCTCAGTCAGAACAGTTGAAACTGCTAGGTACAGATTAAAGAAGAAATTAAATCTTTCTCAAAAAAGCTCTCTTTTGCACTATGTAAAGGAATTGTAAAATCTACTTTTACACTTCATATGCGCAGATTTTACAAAATATATACTACAAATATTCTGCAAACGATATATTTTATTGTAAAGTAAATTGAAAAATAGGAACTTGAGTAAAAGTTTACGTTTAAGTTAGGGGCTGGAGTGATGCCAATCACTTCTGCCTCTTTTTTATAATACGTACCTGTACATTTCAAGGTTAAATCATAATTGGAGAGCTATCAAGAGTTTTATCTGCGATACGATAAAATTCCTTCTGGTTGATAGGACAAAATCAAACAAAGAAATTTCTGTCAAAAAGAAATAAAATATTGCCTTTCGCGAAAAATAAAAAATATATGCTTATATGTTTTGTTGATTTTAGTGCTATATGTTACTTTTACATTTAGAGCGAAGAATTAAACCCCAATTTAATACATAACGTAGACTAACATGATTTGATGAAGTCCTATTTATTCAATAGGGCATCACATTAATTGAACGTAGACTTCTGTTTATTAAATGAACAGCACGAACTTATATTTTCCCCAGAATATTTTTATTCTTGCCTATTTGGTCATGTCTTTGTTGCCAGGGCAAGTTCAAAGTGCTGTATCAGATTCTATAACACCTCTTCATTTCAGATATGATTTTGGCGATGGGCTGCCCTCCAATAACATATACAGGATTGCTGAGGATTGTTTGGGAAGGATTTGGATAGGTCATGACAACGGAATTTCATACTTCAATGGTCAGAATTTTAAAAATATCCCTTGTAACCATTTGGATGACAGTTATATCGTTATGGTTCGAATGGGATATGATGATCATTGCTATTTCAGAAATTTTCACGGACAATTCGGATATGTAGATTTAGATACGGTGCATCTACTGAAACTACCCGCGAACATACAATCCGTATTCGACTTCTATTTCGACGAAAATAAAATGTACCTGCATGCGATAGATACGTTGAAGCGAAATGTATTTTATGAAGTAAGTCATTCGAATAAAGGCGATTTGGTTATAGTGGAAGAAATATTGTCACTTGCCCCAATTTACGCGATTACTGATTATAGTTTTGTTGTTGGAGATTCTCTGATTTATTTGAGATCGGCTGCTCATAAAATGAGTTCTGTCAAAGGAAGTAATCAGGTCCAAAAGGAATCATATACCAACAAAAATCCACCGGTCCGATTGTTTAATGCCGAGGATGAGGATGTAATTGTATATGCTGAAAGTAATACGGTAGAAGTTCATCAATCCATAGGTCATCTTTACCGATCTCATGTTTTCGATGATGATGTAAAGTCGGCCATTTATTCGACGAAAAATGGAATAATTGCAAGCCTTAAGAATGGCGGTGTAGCAATAAAAAATGGTCAAAGTGAGAAGCAATATTTAAGCAATATTAAAGATATCAATATCATCTATGAGGATAAGGAGCACCGGTTGTGGATCGGAACCAAATCCCACGGATTAATCTGTGTACCTGATTTTGAAGTGAAAGAGCAGAAGATTGATGATTTTGGAAAGACAGAAGACCCATGGCAAAAATCGATCAACAGCTCTTTTGAAATAAAGAGTAAGGTAGAGAACGACACTTTAATTCTTAGAATAAGCGGTAGGGATGTCGTCGTTGCAAGCGATATCAGTGTTAAACAACACATCATCGACAATGATCTATTACATATATGTTCAAATTGGGGTTATCTGGTAGTTCCTGTGCAAGAAGCGATTGAGCATGGTGTCAGTCAGGGTTTGTGCTTAATTTGTGAGAGGACCCACAGTTTTACCATCCATGCGGACAGCACTTTTACCTGTCATAAGAAGGGCATTTCTTTGATCGTTGACAAAGAAGTTGCCCGTATTGCGCGGCTTGAGGAAATTGCTGCAAAGAAAATAGAATACATTAATGGGAGACTGGTTGTTCTCACGATGACGGGTTCCATCCTAATTTATGATATTAAGGCAGACTCTTTACAAGAATTTTCCGGAATTCAGGACATCAAATTATTGACACGATTCAAAAAGGATATTTTAATAGCTGACCAGGGCCATATCTATTGGTTAAACGATGCACACGACGAATTCATGATTCATCCGGCAAGTAGTTTTCTGGCAAAGAATTCAGCCGTTCAGGACATCAATTTGAAAGGGGAAAGAATGCTTATTGAAACGAATGATAAACTATTGTATGTGCCAGAAAGTGTTCTTTCAAACATCGAAAGACCGGTTTTTAAAATCAAGCGTGTTTCATCGGGAAAAAGAGATTATAAAGCATTCAGCGATTTGATCAAACTGAAAAGAAACCAGAAAATATGCATTGAAATAGAGCAAATCAATTTTCTAACCAATCGCGATAACTTCTATTATTATCTGGAATCCCTAAGAAGAAATTCTACGCCTCCTTCTATAAGGACTCAGAGTGATGAACAAATATGCTTTGCAGATCTTGCCCCAAATACGTATCGATTTTCCGTAAGCCCATTCAAAAATATGGAATCCAAGCAGGTTTTGGAATTCAGAATTATACCCTTCTTTTACGAAAGATGGCCCTTCTACCTTTTCTCTTCTTTCGCTCTGATTCTTGTCTCAATCATCGTATTCAATCGAATGCAGAAGAGGAAGAATGAGCGATTAAAAGAAAAATTGGAGCAGAAATCAACTTTGAATGTCCTGAAGTTTAGGCTTTTGAGAAATCAGTTGAATCCGCATTACTTGTATAACCTGCTCACAAGCTTAAAATCCAGAATAATTGAAGAAAATACTGGTCAGGCACTTTCTATGATGAATTTGTTGATAAGACACCTTCGATCCTTCTTCAGCTATTCGAATCTATCAGAAATAAGTGTCGCAGAGGAGCTTAAATTTATCGATTCTTATATCGAACTGGAATCCACAAAAAGAATCAATAAAATTGAATTCGAAAAAGAGATAATAAAGCTGTCTGAAGATGATCAAAATTCTATCAAAATTCCCACTATGATCCTTCAGCCGCTTATTGAAAATTGCATAAAGCACAGTAATTCGAATGAATTAGAAACCATAAAAATTCAACTAATCATATCAAAGAAAATAGATGAATTACTGATTAAGATCAAAAATACTCCAGCTCCGGATGAGGCAGGATTAAGCAAGTATAACAAAAAGAAAGAGCAATCGTCCATGAGCCTTTTAGAGAAAAGTTTGAGCCTTTACAATGGCGAAAATACTAGTATCCGTAGAGGAATAAATCCTGAGAAAAAGGCTGAATATATTGTAGAATTTAAGATCAAAGTGAAATGAATATGATCAAGGCAGTCATTATAGAAGATGACCTCAATGGCATCGAAGTATTAAAATATGAAATTAAAGAAAACTGGCCGGAAGTATCTGTTAAGCACGAATTTAGCTCATATACAAAAGCAGTTGAATGGTTGCAACTCAATGATATTGATCTGGTATTTTTGGATATAGAACTAGGGCCCCACAATGGAATGGATTTGTTCGACGATATACGAGAAAATGACTTTGATGTGATCATCATTTCAGGCAATAAAGATCATGCGGCATTGGCATTTAGGCATAATGTGGTTGATTATTTGCTCAAACCGATTGAACCCACAGAATTGATTGAAGCCAAGAAGAAGTACAAGGATAAGAGCATCAAAAAGGAGGATATTCATGCATTGATGAGCAGTGTTTTATTAAACAGCGATAAGGGTAGTGACAAGATATCTATATCGACAGCAGATGGATTAATCGTTATGGACTTAAAAGATATCTTCGCCCTTCAGGCCGATAGAAATTATACAAGGATAGAATGCGATGACAAAAGTTACTTTTCTTCGCACAACCTAGGGTTTTATGAGAAAAAATTGGGCAACAAGGGTTTTATAAGAATAAGTAGAAATCATCTTGTTTCGATCCATAGGATAAAACGCTTGGGAACAGGTAAAACACCGGAAATACTTTTAGATAACGGTAAAAAGTATGTGGTTTCCGCCCGGAAAAGACATGAAGTGCGCAGTCGTCTTCTCCTTCTATAGGTCCAATTATTACTAGTATTATATCATTGTAAGAAGAAAAAAAGCCATTAATACTGTTGTATCAACGGCTTTTAATCGAAACGTAAACTGGGTGTTAGGTAGTGATGCGCTATTCAGTTCTTGTAAGCACTTGAACAGTATAACAATTTGGATTAGGGCAACAATTCTCTGTAGTGACACATACAGGACAGCACAATTCTCCCAAACATCCCTGGCTGTCATTGGCCTCATATACATAGCATTTTCTGCTACCCGCAGGACCAATATCACTTCCGGTAACTGATAAAACTTGGCCAAGCCCAACTTGAATGCCCTTGGTCATCGTAGCTTCATCGTATTCGTACCACACGTAATTCGTGTATCCCGGATCGGCAGTAAGTGTAGCAACATTAGAATTGTCATCACAAATGACAAATTCATTAGGGGGACAAGTTGTACTGCAGGGACTTTGTTGCACAGTAGTGGTGATTGAGCAATTGGGGTCGTCAGCATCTGTGATGGTTATGGTATACACTGTTCCATCAGCACTGCCAGCCTGCAACTGGAAAGCAGTGGAGCCGCCATAATCTCCTGTTGTTTGATTCAGGACACCATTATTGTCTACGGTTACCAGATAACCATTGCTTCCTAAATTTGATCCGGTGGGATTAAGTTCGAAAGTAATAAAATCATCTGCTGCATCTTCGGTACCGTTATCGTTACAAGTCTCATTTGTCTTGCCTGCATCGTTAAGACTACAAATTTCGATGGCACCACAAAGTATCTCTAGGTCTCCAAGCCCATTGGCTTTACCAAAACCCTGGGCTGTAATTCCCGCATTGGACAGAACAGCTGCTTTTTCTGCATCTCCTGTTGTATTGTTCAACCACTGTAGTCCAGCTGTCACTCCCGGTTCAGGATCGACTAATCCTGTCACAACCTCGTCCTCTTCGGGATTCACCGCCAAAGAACCTATGGAAGAATTGATATGGGCGACTCCTTCACCATGATAATATTCTCCTCCATTAGGACCACGCCCATTGTTAGCACCCATGGTTGTTGTGCCACCACAAGATCCGTTGGATTCTAAGGTCCAGCCAGTGGAGAAACTTCCGCAAGCTCTTAGAATGTCGCCGTAAGCGAGTCCATTGTACTGTCCGGAGTCGTTGACATCTGGACTTCCTGCCAATCTCCCCAGTTGATCACCCGTTCTATCGCGAAATCCTAATATCATATCCTCTCCGTCAAATTCGATATCAGTCAACCATGGTTGCGTCGCATATCGAAAACTGTTATCCACTGCCAGAAACTGGGTTTGGTTGAAATTATTGATCCAAGGTCTCCATCTTATATCGGCGCCGATATCCGTTCCTCTAGGATAATTCGCATTGTCCAGAGGAAAATTCAGAACTTGACTCCAAGAACCACCGCTGTATTCATATACAAAGGCCCTTAAGTCTGTATCTAGGCCTGTTGATTCAGCCGTACAGACCATTCCTACATAGATGTTTCCGTTGGATGCCACTTTGAGTCCAAATGGTCTTATATTTCTATTCATTTCACCGGGTTGTGTCGCCGGATCAATCGGGCATCCTGAAGGTTCCGGTAGGTCAATTGTTACGACCGAACCAATGGTAGGAGGAGAATAGCTGGAAATGGCCATGGAATAGAGTTTTCTGTCGAATAGATTAATGGTGTACAATTGAGTTCCATCATCACTCATATCAATGTCTCCTAGCCCAATCTTTCCCACTGGCTCCCATGAATCTGTATCGTGAAACCAATCCCCGCCATTGGCTTCTGTAATTTGTGGGTGAGGATCCGTGCCTGCACTCAAATTTGTAAAAAGTCCCTTGACATCATCTGCGGTGCCTCGCACTCCATCTGTTCCCGGGTCAATATAGTAGATCGCACCAGGGCCATTTGGGCCGAATCCAGCGTGCCTTTTCATATATGCGCCAAAAAAAGCAGTGGAGTTATCCTGATTAATAGCCATGCCATAAATAGATCCGAAATCTGAAATTTGAGCTTCTGTAACCTTAGCAGGATTGCTTCCGATTGCGCTGTAATCTACGGTTAGAATGGAGGCATCTGTAGAGTTCACTCCTTGATAATGTCCATATGCGAAACTTGAAGTTGTCAATGTTCCTGGCAAACACATGGGCATGGGTCCGAAAAATATGGTTTCGGATTTTCGCTCAAGGTCGTATGAACTAGTATCGATAGGTATGCCAAAACCAAAAGAACCCGAACTAGATCCATTTCGATTAAAAGTAGGCTCACCATTGATAGATAATGCAACGGCTTTATCCGATGTTCCAAAATCAAAGATGTTTGTCTCGTGCCCGGTTCTGACTGAGTCGTTTGCTTTTGCATAAAGGCTTAAAGTCCACCCCAAAAACAATAGTATGCATAGATGACTATAGCATTTCATAATCCTAATTTTTTAATTCTGTTCTATTAAAATTCTAGGGGGAATTGTGACACCTGTTTAGGATGTTAATTGTAGAATCTATTGCTGGCTATAGTTTTCTGTGATATACTTTAGCGCCAATTGGCGACTTAATCAATTTACGTCCAAATCAAGTGCAAACTTGTACTTCTGATGCTCAAATTTGGCACCAAATGAGTGTATAAATGAAGCTTTAATCCCTTGATTTATCTTGTTGGGTAGTCCGAGGCATTAACGAGGTATTTGGTTTATCGAAGGTGTGAGACTTATTACGTGAAGTAAGAAATAAGATTGCACGCGGTGTGGTTTATTCATCAGGAAAGGACTCGAACATAAAGCAGATTTTAAGTAATTTTAGATGAAATTGAAAATATCTTATTATGATGATTAGGAAAATACTAGCATGTTTTGCTTACTCTCTTCTATTTACATTTTTTTGCTCAGCACAAGAACTGAACAACGAAGAGATTTGGTATCAAGGAAGTTTTCTTGAGGAAAGTGTTCCCGGATTTAATTTCCTCGATGACGGAGTGCACTATACGGAATTGAGAAGCGGTAAGATTAAGCAGCTCAATTTTTTGCGACCAGGGGAAAAAGAGGAAGTTATTTTCAATGGGAATGATTGGAAGGATAAAATTCAGGGTTCTATATCCAGCTATAGTTTTTCACCGGATGAACGGTATGTTTTGATTTTTTCTGATAAAGAAGCGATTTACCGATGGTCTTTCCGATCGAAAGTGTATTTATACGACCGCAAGGCCAAAGATCTATTAGAGATATCCGAAAATAAAATTCAGCTGGCTCATTTTTCTCCAGATGCCACAAAGCTCGCCTATGTCTATGAGAATGATCTTTATATCTACAATATTGGCACGAAGAAGGAAGTGCGCGTAAGTAGCGATGGAAAGATCAACCATATTATCAACGGACATGCTGACTGGGTTTATGAGGAGGAATTCAGCATCACAAGAATGTATGACTGGTCTGAAAATGGCCGTTATCTGGCCTATGTGCAATTCGATGAAAGTGAGGTTCCGGAATTCTATATGCGATATTATACCGGGGACTTATATCCCGACGACTACCACTTTAAGTATCCTAAGGTAGGAGAAAATAATGCGAAAGTAAAAGTGAAAGTTTTCGATACCTCGAATGAAGAGACTAAAGAAGTGAATGATATCGAATTCCAACATTATATCCCTAGGATTGAATGGATCCCAGGGGGTAATTCGCTGTGTATAACAGATATTAATAGGCATCAAAATCATATTCGATTAAATAAATACGATGCAGGATCTGGGCAGACTCTGACGATTCTGGAAGAAAAGAGCCCCTACTATTTGGATATTACGGATGATTTGAGCTTTAGCTCTGATGGTATGTCTTTTTTCTGGACAAGCCCTAAGTCTGGCTTCTACCATATTTATCACTATTCGATAGACGGCAACTTAATCAATCAGATTACTTCCGGAGACTGGCCGGTTACCCGTTTTTACGGATATGATGAGAAGGACAATGAGCTATTCTATCAGGCTGCAAAACGGTCGCCGATGCAACGAGAGATTTACCGTTACGACTTATCCGATAATAAGTCCCATGAAATAAGCAACAAAGAAGGTTATCATACTGCCACCTTCAACAGCACTTTCGAGTTTTTTATAGATGGCTATTCTAGGCTAAACCATCCTACCAACTACAGTATAGTCAACCGAAAAGGAAAGCTCCTTAATGAAATGGAAGACAATCAGTCGATTAAGGAGTTACAGAGTAAGCATAAGGTAGAAAGTGTTGATCTGATCAAAGTACCCAACGAAAAGGGAGACAGTTTAAACGCATATATTATTCAGCCTAGTGATTTCGAAGAAGGGAAAGAGTATCCAATGCTGATGTTTGTTTATGGAGGTCCTGGCTCACAGCAAGTTTTAGATAAAATGCCGCGATATTATTGGTGGTTTCAAATGCTTTCAAAAAAGGGATATTATGTCGCTTGTGTAGACAATAGAGGGACAGGTGCTCGCGGAGAAGAGTTTCAGAAGTCAACTTATTTGCAACTCGGAAAACAGGAAACCGAGGATCAAATTGCAGCGGCAAGTTACTTTGGGAATTGGTCCAGTGTAGATAAGGATAGAATAGGAATATTTGGCTGGAGTTATGGGGGCTACGTATCTACCTTGTGCATTTTAAAGGGGAGTGATGTCTTTAATGCTGCAGTAGCGGTCGCTCCGGTGACCAATTGGAAATGGTACGACAGCATCTATACGGAGCGATTTATGAGGACAGAAAAAGAGAATGAAGATGGATATAAGAACAATAGTCCAGTTAATTTTGCGCATTTATTGGAAGGGGATTATCTCATCGTTCACGGAACGGGAGACGATAATGTCCATCCCCAGCACAGTTTCGAGATGGTCAATGAATTGATCAAGCACAATAAGCGCTTTGATATGGCTTTTTATCCGAATAAAAATCACGGGATTTACGGATCTTTTACGAGGTGGCATTTGTTTGATCATATCAGTTCTTTTATCGAGGAAAAACTATAATTAATAACTGATAGTGAATAATTAATCATGAAACAGGGGACGGAAAATTTACAAATTGAAATTCTCAACAAGAAGGCTTCATTTCTGTACCAACTGGATACTCGTTTTGAAGCCGGGATGCAGCTCAAGGGAACAGAGATTAAGTCCATCAGATTGGGAGCGGTCAATATGAAGGATTCATTTTGCTTCTTCAGGCGGAATGAATTGTTTGTCAAAAACCTGCATATATCAGAGTATAAATTTGGCAATGTTCACAATCATGAGCCGGAGAGAGAGAGAAAATTGCTACTTAAGAGAAGTGAGTTGAAGAAGATATTAAGGAAAGTGAAAGAGAGAGGACAGACAATTGTTCCTACGAGAATCTATATCAATGAACGCGGGCTGGCAAAGTTAGAGATTGCCTTGGCTGTAGGGAAAAAATCATTTGACAAACGAGATAGCATCAAAGAAAGAGATGTCAAGAGAGATTTGGATCGAATGAAGAATAGGTATTGATTGAATTAAAAATGAATAGTTAAAAATTGAAAATGGATCATTCTCTTGATCGAATGTTTTGAGTTCTTTTCAATTGTCTGCCATTCTTAGGTTTTAGGGTTTTCCCGTGATTTTTGACATCAGTAGGAGAAATAGAAGCACTCATAAAGCACCTGCAGCATTGGATGCATTAATCCCTTTTTTAGCCGATGAAATTTTTGCAGAATTTTCTGATAAAATGAGACCACTCTCATCCCTTCCTCTATTCCATAACATCCAAGTAAATGGAGTACTTTTCAATACCCGGCAGCAACTCCTGGCGAGTTTCTTGTGTTATTGCAATCCGATACTCGCCCAGCTGGTCAAATTGTATCTTCGGTTGAAGGATGTATTTGGTCTTACAAGAATTACTTCTGCATTTTCCCAAGGAAACACCTTGTTTGTTCAGAAAGTCAAGATTAATTAGATCTGACTGTCTTTCTCCATTGGGCATCAGTGTAATGACGCGAAAATAACAATTCTGATAAGGGTACTCTTCGATATTCCAAACAAGTTCAGCCCCGAGCTGATAGTTTTTGCTTGTATCTGCTATGTTGAAATCAAAGTAGAGAGAATCCGAGTAGGCCCACTCATTGTCGAAAGTCACAGTGGCATGGAAATCATGATTTTCAGAACAAGAGAATAGAAAGCCCAAGGAAATAAACCATAAAATTTTTAGCTCTCTTCTCATGCAAAATACTCCTTCATTCGCTCAAAAAAGCTCTTCTCTCCCTTGCCCGGATTGGGCTTGAAGTTGGGCATTTCTTTCATTTGCTCCAACAGCTCTTTCTCCTTGGAGCTGATTTTTTTAGGGGTCCATACATTGACATAGATCAATTGATCCCCTTTTCCGTAACCTTGAATATCCGGAATACCCTTGTCTTTTAATCTAAATATCTTGCCCGGTTGAGTTCCCGCAGGAATTTTGATTTTGACATTAGATTTCAAAGTTGGAACTTCGATGCTATCGCCTAATGCTGCCTGAGGAAAACTCAGGTATAGGTCATAGAGAAGATTGGCTCCGTCCCTTCTCAAGTAATCATGCGTCTCTTCCTGGACAACCACCATCAGGTCTCCGTTCGGCCCTCCATTGGTGCCGGCATTACCTTTGCCATTGACCTTGAGCTGCATGCCCTCATAAACTCCTGCCGGAATATCGATAGAGATGGTTTCTTCTCCATGTTCATTCCCGGTACCCCTACAACTTGTGCATTTTTCAGTATAAGAACGACCACTACCTTGACAAGTTGGGCAGACAGTAGTTGTTTGCATTTGACCTAGGAAAGTGCTTTTTACTTGACGCACATAACCTCCGCCTTGGCAGGTCGAACAGGTGGAAATGCTGCTAGGATCTTTTGCTCCTGTTCCTTGACAGGTCGAACAATTGATTAGTTTTTTGACCTTTATTTTCTTGTTGACACCTTCTGCGATCTCATTGAGCGAGAGTTTTACCTTAATTCTAAGGTTGGATCCTCTTTGGCCTCCAGTTCTTGAGCGACTGCCGCCGCCAAAAAATGATTCGAATGGACTCCCTCCGAAAATATCTCCAAACTGATCGAAGATATCCTCCATGCTTCTGGCTCCACCAAATCCTCCGGAAGCGCCGTCTACACCGGCATGGCCATAACGATCATATCGAGCTCTTTTGTCAGGATCCTTCAAAACCTCATAAGCTTCAGCAGCTTCCTTGAATTTTTCCTCGGCCTCTTTATTGTCCGGATTTTTATCCGGATGATATTTTATCGCCACCTTACGGTAAGCTTTTTTTAGCTCCTGGTCGCTAGCATTTTTACTAACTCCCAGAATTTCGTAATAATCTCTTTTCGCCATGAATTAATGCTTAGTTTCCGACAACCACTTTGGCATGTCGAATAATTTTATCATGCAGTTTATAGCCCTTTTCAATCGTGTCAACGATTTTTCCTTTCATTTTATCGTCTTCAACCGGAATCTTAGTAATGGCCTCATGCAATTCAGGATTGAATTCCATTTTATTGCTTTCCATAACCGTTAATCCCATTTGGTTTAAAACCTTGTGGAGTTTTTCGTAGACAAGTCGCACACCTTCTGTGAAAATCTCTTCTGAACTATCATCATCTGCACTGTGCTTTGCTCTGTCAAAATCGTCGAGAACAGGGAGGAGCTTCATGATGGTGTTTTCACCCGCTGTGTTCATCAAATTGATCCTCTCTCTATTGGTTCTTTTTTTGTAGTTGTCGAATTCCGCAACCAACCTCAAGTACTTTTCCTTCATAGCCAGAAGTTGATCTGCTCCGTTATCGTCTTTCTCCACCGTTTCCTCGGAAGCATCATGTTGCAACTCCTGATCCAACTCTTCTTTTTTCTCCTCTTGAACCTCCTGATCCAAGTTTTCTTCCTTTTTCTTTGATTTATTTCCCATGAGCTTTTTCTCTGTGCATGCAATTACATTGCCAGTCACAAAAAGCGGTCAATTTGTCACTTCATCTTTTTTGACAAGAAGGAATCAATGTCATTTAGACCTACATTAACTAAAACGACATTGCCATGTGGTCCGATAAGCACTTGCTGAGGGATGGATTTGATATCGTAGTCCATGGCCATCGGTTCTTTGAATTGAGTAAAAGAACTGATATGATTTGGCCAAATGAGTTGATCCTTTTGAATGGCTTTTTTCCATCGTGCCTCACTAGACTCAATTCCAACAGATAGAATCTCAAAGCCACTGGCATCGACAAATTTTGCATCCTTGAATTTCAAAACCAGATCTCTTAGAATAGGACTCTCTTTTCTGCATGGTCCGCACCAACTTCCCCAAAAGTCGACCAGTAAATATTGCCCCTTGAAAGTTTCGTTATCGATGGGTTTTCCCTCTATGTTGATGGCAGAGAATTCCGGGGCGGGATTTCCATTCTTCAGATTGGAACTGAGATAAAGCTTTCTACCGATGTAATACCCTCCGAGACCAAGCAAGATCACCAGGAAGAAAATGTGATTTTTTTGCATTGTTTCTTTTTAAGTCAAAAGCACTAATTCTTAAATGAAATATTAGTGAGATTGTTATATTCGCTCAAGATAAAATAAATCGATATGATCATTCGTCCTGAAGAGATTCAGACCAGAGATTTTCACCAATTTTTATTGGGAAGTGTGGCTCCGAGGCCTATTGCCTTTGCATCTACCATGGATAAGCAGGGGAGGCCAAATTTGGCTCCGTACAGTTTTTTTAACGCCTTTAGTTCGAATCCTCCAGTACTGGTTTTTTCGTCGAATCGTCGAGTTCTTGACAATTCGACAAAAGATACCTTGCACAATATTCGGGAAACAGGAGAAGTCGTGATCAATATGGTCAATCACAGTATTGTCCGTCAAATGGCCTTGAGCAGTATAGACTTTGATAGTGATATCAGTGAATTCGATAAAAGTGGACTTACCCCTCGACCTGCCATGGAAGTCAATCCATTTTTAGTGGATGAATCACCCGTCAGCCTGGAATGCAAGGTAAAGGATATTATAACTCTGGGAAATCACGGTGGGGCCGGACATCTTATCCTCTGTGATGTTGTTGTCATGCACGTTAAAGATGAAGTGATAGATGATGGTCGAATCAATCCCCATAAAATCGATCTTGTCGGCAGAATGGGAAGGTCCTATTATGTACGGGCCAGCGGGGATGCGGTCTTTACTCTTTTTCAGCCTGTAACGGTTAAAACCATTGGTTGGGATTCACTTCCGGAGAGTATCACCAAAAGTTCAGTGCTTAATGGCAACGAAATATCCGTATTGGCAGGGTGCAAAGAATTGCCAAAGAAAGAAGAAATTCAGGCCTTTTTGAGTTCGCCAGAAGGTCAAGAATTTATGGCCATTGGTTCTGATCAGGAGAAACACTATGCCATTAAGTATAGTTTAAGCAATCCGTGCAAAGCGCTTCTTATGGCATTTTCGATGGCCTCAAAATAGTCACTTAAGCTAAAAATTGAGGTGAAAGGATCTAATTCATTGTAATTCAAAGGAAATTACCCGGGAAAGGCAGAAAATATAGGGAAAAAGCTTTGGGTAGGTAAAGTAAATATACTATCTTTGATATTCCAATCCTCTTCAATTATTTAATTGTTAAGTTAGGTTTAAGACAAACCTGAACTTGGCCCAATAAAATCAACTGGCGAATGTATTATAAAACCATCATTAAAGGCAAACTCGACTTCGGAAAGGAAAAGACTTTTCAGAAAGTACGTAAAATGGCTGATGTCAAATTTGACGGTCTTTACCGCACCGATATAGCTTTTGCAAACGAGGATGTATTTTTTGAGGAGGATAATTCATTCGTAATACCCAGAACAGTCTATAATCTCACGGAGAAAGTATGGAAGAATACCATCAATTTGATTGAGTATTTATCTCAGTTTGCCGTGGTCGGAAGGATTTATGCCTGGGTAATTCAGGACGGCCAGATGATTGTCAGAAAAACCATCGAACCCAATTCTGAAAAGATGATTGTTCAGCGCTATATCAAGGCCAGTCAGATGATGGAAGAAGGAGATAATGAGTCCGCATTGCATACATTTGATAAGGTTATTGATAAATATGAAAAGCACTCTTTGGCTTATGAAAAGAGGGGCTTGATCAATTATCAATTGAAGAACTTCGAAGATGCCTTGTATGATTTTAACAAGAGTATCAAGTTGTTTACTCAGAATGGAACGGCGTATTTCGGCAAGGCCTTGACTTGTCTTAAGCTGGACAAGCAAGCAGAAGCGGCACAAGCTTTTGACGATACGATCACTAAGACAATACCTCATCAAAGTGTATATTGGAAAGCGCGAAGAATGAGGGGAGAATTAGCTTTTGAGATGGGAGAGTTCGAAAATGCACTGAGAGAGTTCAGCCTGATCACAAAAAGAAAATTTGAAAAAGATGACCCGAACTATCTAAGTCTGAAATTTTGTTACTTCATGCTGGGCAAATCTCTATTCGAACTAGAGCGATACGGAGAAGCATGCAATGCCTTGGATAAAGCACTTGAAATTGAAGAGACCAAGGATGCCATTAGCGATGACATGATTCTTGTTTTGAAGGGAAAAATATTGAAGGAAATAGGAGACGAGGGTTATATCAAAGAGTGGAAAAAGGCCAAAAAGTTGGGTAGTAAGCAGGCCGAGTCCCTTTTAGAAGCAGAATAGTCAACAATCGCAGTTTATCCATTGTTCCTTTTGTAATTCGAGTTTGAATAAATCGGTATGAATATCTCACCAGTTGAATCTGAAGTACAAGAGGAAGAAAGTAAAATGGATGCGCCCGAACATTTCATAAAGATTTTTGGTCCTTGCAGTGCAGAATCTGAAGAGCAGGTTGTACAAGTTGCCCGTGAATTAAAGCAATATGGAATTAATTACTTCCGAGCGGGAATATGGAAGCCCAGAACCCGTCCCAATAGCTTTGAAGGAGTAGGTAATGAAGCGCTTCCCTGGTTGACTCGTGTTCGGGAAGAAATTGGAATACCGGTTTGTACAGAGGTGGCTACCCCTCAACACGTAGAGTCAGTCCTCGAGAGTGGAATGGATGCTGTATGGTTGGGAGCAAGAACAGTAGTAAGTCCCTTTATGGTGCAGGAGTTGGCCGAGGCACTTCGCGGGATTTCTATTCCGATTTTCATTAAAAACCCTATTAATCCGGACGTCAATTTGTGGAATGGAGCAATCGAAAGAATCCTAAAGACTACTGGGAATGATGATATTTTAGCAATACATCGAGGCTTTTCTACCTATAATTCTCATCCGTATCGAAATAGCCCTATGTGGGATATTCCTATCGAATTGAGAAGGAGGTTGCCAGATTTGAAAATTATATGCGATGCTTCTCACATTGCTGGAAGGAGATCCTGGATTGCTCTGGTCGTACAGTCTGCGATCAATTTGGCCTTTGACGGATTGATGCTCGAGGTACATCCCAATCCTGAAATAGCGCTGAGTGACGCCGAACAGCAATTGGATTTTGACGGCTTAAGTGAAATTCTAAACGGAATCGTCTGGAAGAGTAAGCGGGTAGAAGATCCGGATATCAAGGCCAATATTGAAGCATTGAGATATGACATTGATCAACTCGACAATGAAGTATTGGACCTGCTCTCACAAAGGATGGATGTAGTGCGCGAAATAGGTAAATACAAGAAAGATAGTTTTGCTACCGTTCTACAAATGGAGCGATGGAAATTGCTCTTCGAAAAAAGGATTAATAAAGGGGAGGTCTTAAGTTTATCCCAAGATTTTATCGCGGATTTGATGCAGTGTATTCATCAGGAGGCCATTCGACAACAAAACGGTATTGTCAATGACGACAAGAATTATAAGCTTTAATATTAGTTTGCTCTTCTTTTTCTGGATGGGCATCACACCACTTGCAGGGCAGACATACACCAAAGTTCAGGATCTTTCGAAGCGTTGTAAAAAAGACTATGAGGAATCTAAAAGCCTTTTTTATAAGGGAGAAAATCAAAAGGCCATTAATGGATTAAATGAAATTTTGGTAAAGAAGCCGGATTTTATTGATGGTCATCTGCTTATGGCGGAAATATATCAAAGTGACTTCAGTAGAAATGAAACACTTAAGATACAGTATTTGTCCAATGCCGTTCAACTGGATTCATTCTATAATTTACATGCTTTGTACAGTCTTGGAGAAAGTTTGGTTGCTTCTGGTCAGTATACTGAGGGAAAGAAATGTATACAAAGCTTAAGAAGTCGAAGTAATTACTATCGGAAGTATCAAGATGACATAAAAGCATTGATCCGGAAGGCCGAGTTTGGTGAAGAGCGATTGGGGCAGTCCATAGATCTCGATATATATGGGATAGAGGCACTAAATACCGAGCAGCCAGAGACATTTCCCAGCTTGAATGCGGAAGAGAACAGGATTTTCTTTGGTCGAATTAACCAAAGACAGGAAGATATTTATTTGGCAGAAAAACTGGACGGAGTATGGTCCGCTCCTAAGCGAATTGACTTTTCTACAGGACAAAATGAATCCACACAGTCCATTTCTTCAGATGGAAAAACCATTGTTTTTTCTGCTTGTCAAAGGGCGGATGGTTTGGGCAGTTGTGACTTGTATTGGACCAAAGAAGTAGATGGAAAGTGGCTTGAACCGAAAAATATGGGTTCTACCATTAACTCTCCCTCTTGGGAATCTCAACCCTGCCTGGCCGAGGATGGAAAAGAACTGTATTTTTCCAGCAATCGACCTGGAGGAGTGGGCGGGAAAGACTTGTATCGAGCACGTTTTTTAAATGGCCAATGGGAAACACCTCAAAACTTAGGGGCAATCGTCAATAGCAGTGGAGATGAAGGAGCACCATTTTTGCATTACTCGGGGAAGGAGCTGTATTTTATGTCCAATGGCCATCCTGGGATGGGGCAGCAGGATATCTTCCTAGCACGAAGAAACTTAGGAGACTGGGATAGCATATATCATTTACCTCCACCCATCAATAGTCATTTGGAGGAAGTGAGTTTGATCACCAATATTCAGGGAAATAGGGCGTATTATGCCCGAGAGAAAGAGTACTACACGTCATATTTCAGGGACATGGACCTGTTTAGTTTCGAATTGCCAGAGGAATACAGACCAACGCAATCCATTTATCTAAAAGGCAAGGTGGTGTCTAATAAGGGAAAGGCATTGCCCAATGCTCAGATAAAAATCTTCGACCTAGACCGGGCTTATGAAAAAGTGCTTTTCACAGATAAAGACGGAAGCTTTTTCCTCAGCCTTGCCGCAGATCAGAACTACGGAATTTCCGTCGAAAAAAGAGAGTATATTATACATTCTGAACAATTCTATTTGGGAAGAGATTCCATTGATCAGGATCAAATTCAAGAGAAGAAATTCATGCTAGAACCAATTGCTTATGTGGAAGTTGGAAAGACTTCTAAAGAATTCATTTTGAAAAATGTGTTCTTTGAAACAGGGAGTAGTGTATTAGATCCTAAATCTACCAAAGAGCTCGATATACTTTTTGAGTTCTTAGAAAAGGAGAAGGGTGTAAAGATCGAAATTCAGGGTCATACGGACGATGTGGGGCAAGATGAGGATAACTTGAGACTTAGTCAGGCAAGAGCGGAAGCAGTGAGAAAGTATTTGCTGGATCGAGGCATATCCAAGGACCGTCTAGTAGCGAAGGGTTATGGAGAGACTCGTTTTGTAGCAGACAATGCTTCGGAAGAAGGAAGAAGTCAGAATAGGAGAACATCATTTGTTCTGAGGTGATTGCCTTCAGAGATTGCACGTATATTAAAATGCTGTATTTGGAGAAAAGGGATGTCGGGTAAAAAGAAAAGTAAAAAATATATCAAGGATAATTGGCTTTTACTCGCCGTTGTGCTTTCAGGTGCTGTCGCACTGGGTTATGAAATGATGTGGACCCGTTTACTAGGCCTTGTGGTTGGAGGAGAACTGTTGGGCATACTCGGAGTCTTGGCGGGTTTCTTTGGAGGGATGACGCTGGGCGCATTTTGGTTTAGTAAAAAGGCGGTTCGCAGTAAGTCTCCAATTAAGGTTTTCTTCATATTGGAGGGGGCCATTGCCTTGTATGGATTATTCAGTCCTCATATCATCCATTATACAAGCAGTTTTCTTCCAGCTTGGTTGGGCCATGGATCTAGTCAATCAGGTTCATTGCTCTCTCTTTCCATTGTAATAATTTGTGTTGGACTTATATTGCTACCTGCTACGATAGGAATGGGAGCAAATTTTGCTTTTTTGGTGGAAGCCTGGCATCGAAATTTCCCCGGAGAGGACAGAGAAAAGGGTCTTGCAAAAATTTATGCGGCAAACACCTTTGGTGCCGTTCTGGGAATATTCCTCAGCATATATTTGATTATGCCGGCGATGGGATTTAAGGGTGCTGCTGTAGTTTTCTCCATACTTGGTACTATGTCGATTCTTTCTGCTTTTTTCTGGAGCAAAAATGTTCAAGCGAAAACTAATAGCCACCAAAAGCTTCATGTAGAAAAAGAAATAACTACATCTGTTTTTCGAAATCCTTACTTATTGATTCTATTCTTTACAGGATTATTGGGCGTAGGCCTAGAAATCTTAATCGTTCATCATTTTAAGCAAATTCTGCAAAACACCATCTTTTCCTTTGGAAATTTATTGGCGGTTTATCTATTAGGGAATGCTTTAGGTGCCTGGCTTTTTCAAAGATTCTATCAGAAAAAAGTTATGAAATCCCCACTGCTTTTGATGGGGTTCTTGGCGACAGCTGTCCTTTTGGCAAGCTTAATGTTATCGAATGCCTCAGACATATTGTTCTATTTTACACCGGAAAACGACACTGCATTTAGTGCCCACATATTTGCTGAACTCAAACTTGCCATCCTTGTTTTTCTCCTGCCGACCGTGTTGATGGGAATGATTTTCAGTTATTTCATATCAAAAGTAAGCAGAGAAAAATTAGGTGTCGCTTATGGGATAAATACTCTGGGCGCAGTTTTAGCTCCGTTTATTTTTGGATTGGTGTTGATACCACAGATAGGAGGCCAGATGGCTTTGGTCGTGTGCTGGGCTGCGTATGTACTTATTATACTCTGGGGAATCATTCGATGGAGTTGGTCAGGTCGTCCTTTAATTTTGGCGGGGATAAATATTCTACTGTTGACTGGCTTTCTTTTTAAGGGTGTCAATTTAGTGAAAATCATACCGGGGTATGATATTGTAGAAAAGCACGAAGGATTAATGGGTGTGGTTGCAGTTATGGAAAAGGAAGAAAAAGTGGGCCCATATGAATTGCCCGCTAGAGTATTGCAGGTCAATAATCGATTTCGAATGGGAGGAGGGGCTGGTTTCTTAGAGCGTCGAATTGGCAATTTATCCCTTCTGATGGCGGATAGTTATGAAAATGCGCTTTTCCTCGGCATTGGTACCGGAACTACCCTTGGGGTGATAGCAGATTACCCCTTTCGTGAAGTCGATGCGGTAGAAATTGTAAAAGAGGTTAAAGAGGTATTACCACTATTTGATGAACACAATCTCTTAGTGTCAAAGGATAGTCGGGTGAATTTTCATCTTGCAGATGCTAGGCGTTTTATCAATGGAACCCGTCAATTATATGATTTTATCTTGGTTGATCTGTTCCATCCTGCCAGAGATGGTGCGGGTCTTCTGTTTGGCGAAGAGAATTTTGAGCTATTAAGGGATCGGCTATCTGATGATGGATTGCTTACTTTTTGGTTGCCGATACATCAATTTGATAGTGAAGGCCTGAAGATGGTTGTGCGGACTTTCCTGTCGGTTTTTCCCAATGCACACGCATTAATAGGAAGCTACAGTTTAGAATCTCCGGTGATCGCATTGGTTGCAAGCCCTAAGGATATCTCTATTAATTCGACGAGGGTAAAGGATTTTATTAGGCAACATTACAATGTTAGCTTGGCTGTTGAAAATACCGAGGATCTTGTTGCTTCATATCTTATGGATGGAAAGGGCCTTGCTCAGTATGCTGGTGATGGACCCTTGAATACAGATCTTTTTCCGCGGTTACTATTTCACGCTCCCAAACATATTTATGAATCGGAGGCAAAAAAAGCTGAAATAAACATAGCAGAACTTAGAAAGTACAGGACAAGTTTCCCAGCGAATATATTCGAATTTGAATCTAAAGAATCGCAAATGCAGGCCCAAAAAACCTGGCGAGCTGTTGGAATCTTTCTGGAAGGGAATGAAGCCATGCGACAGGGAAATTGGCGAAAAACATTAAAGGACTACATCCGCGCATACAAGATTGATCCGAGCTTTTCTCCCGCTCGTGGCAAATTGTTTCAATATGCCCTCGAACGTCCTTCGGAGTACGACTATATCTACAATTTGCTGAAACCAACAGATCGTCAGCGATTGGATAGGATTAGACAAGGATTTCGCTAAGAGATTGGTTTTGATTACTTGATAATAAGCTTTCCCGTGCCAATGAGCGATACTTTTTCGGAACCAACTCTTTAGAATAGGCCATCAAAACAAGAACGTATATCGAATAGGGTAAAGCACTCCACAATTAGGGTCGGGCTTTTAAGTATTGCACTGTTCAATGATAAAGAATTGAGCGTAATATTTTTCATTTCTTTAGTTGATGGCATAAACAGTATTTAATACCAAATACAATATATAATGACGCTAATCTTAAGAGAGATTTGCTCCATTACTGCGTTGTAAATTCTCGCCATAGCTCAGGCTATGCCTGCGTTTTACGCCTTGTACTGAACCAAATCTCTAGATAATCTTATGCGACATTACACATTGTAATTGGTATAATTAAAAAAGAAACCCATGACGAGAAAGTACCACACCACGGGCTCCATAGCTTTAAAATACTACTATTTCAGTTATTATTTTTGATAACATGCACAGTCCCTATTCAATCCTCTTTCTCATGACATAATAAGTATCATACTCCTTATGTATTTTGAAACCGAATCGCTTATATAACTCTATAGGTCCTTTGAAGTTTCCCTCACATGAGGATTCCGCTTTTTTCGGATACGCCTCAAAATAATCATAGTCAGTATCGGAATAATCCTCAATAACTCTTTTCAGAAGCTTTTGTGCAATCCCTCTTCTTCTATATTCGGGGTGAATTAAAAAACATACAATGGAACAAACCTTATCATCGGGATTGTCAACATAGTCATAGTCTTTCAGTAATCTTTGATAATTTGATCTGTTATTGGCATTACACCATCCGATTGGTTGGTCATTTTCAAAGGCCAAGTAACCGGTCAGCTTACTTTCATTGATTAAATTGATTACGGAAGAACGGCTCATTTCGCGAGTACATGCCTCTACATCTCCAGTGAAATGATAGTCGTAACAATAGCATTTTAACCTGTCAGGATTATCTTCAAAAACCATGTTGTCAAAGAAAGACAAATAATCCTCTCTTAAATCCTTGGTCAAAGCTCTTATTTCAACTTCAACCTTACTCAAAGGGATGTATCTCTCTTGTATAATGTTGAAATGATGTATTTGATGGGCTGTAATGCTTAGCCCAATCGAATAAAGAGGCATTTCGTATTCAAAAAATCTACAGTTCGTGTTGAGTATATTCTCGTTGAATGACTTGAACATCATTATGGTAGATTGTCGAACAATTTTAAGCTCGTTGACCAATTGCTCTAAGGGCAATTCATCCGCATTCGAATTCATTCCCATGATTTCCTGGTCATGTGCTTCGGGAATGCTTCCTTCCGCACGAGCGAAAATGATCGCTCTAAAACACCAAATTCTTTCCCAGTCGATGAGATGTTGTAAGATTTTATGAATGGTCCACTTGCCCTTTTCGTAGGTATCCAAACCAATCCTATGCATTGCGGCAAGGTCTAATTTATCAATTTGATCTAGACTTTTATCTAATGCCTCATTGAGTTTGTTATCCTCGTTCAATTCGAGAACATACTCTAAAAATTCCGGGTTTTTTTTGGCTTCTTTATTTTTCATGAATGATCGTATTTTATAGTTCAATGATCTATAATTCGTATGTGATAATCTGCGGTGGAATTTAGCCTGCATACAAATTAACCAGACTGACTATATCAGTGCGAGTAAATCAACACACGAAAATTGATTAAATGCAAATTGCTTCGGAAGAATATCCGAACAATGAAGTATTAGCCTTTAAGGGCCAATAATTAAGCTACTATAAATTTCAAAATCACTCTCAAAACATGAATTATTTGTGCCTAGTAAATATATGCAATAATATGTAATCTTGTTATGCGTATAGCCAAATTTGCTATAAGTTTTCTTGTCGTAAGGCAAGCCTTTAAACCCTAAGCTATTTTAAAAAGTTGATGAGAACAAGCTTTCTTTCATAAATGATATGGTCCAATCCAGTTATTCAATGGGTATATATAAATCCACAATAAATTTATTCTCCGGATGTTCGCGGTAATCATTATGGTATATTTCAAATGGGTTTTCGATACCTTTCTTATACCCATTTTCATTCATCCAAATAAATAGACTTGTCCAAGATTTTTCAAATTCCTCGGGGGTAATTTCAAAACGCCCAACAATGCATTTTCCTCGCTTAATCGTGAGCTTATTGATCTCAGCTTCAGGTTTAAATGGCTCGTCGGTTACCAAGAAGACACTCATGCGGACCTTATCAGGAGCCGTAACTTTAAAACTGTCAAAGAATACTCTTCCCATTTTAGCATTAGGATTTTCCAACAGACCTTTGGGAATTGCCCATTTTATGAGTTTTTCAAAAGCGTTTTCTATTCCGTTTACGCCAATATGTGTTACTCCGGCAAGATTTAATTCAGGAGTTTCTTTGATTTCGATCACTGCATTCATTTTTAACCAATTTTTTAGATCATCAATGATGCAAATGTATTTTTCGTAGTCCGGGTATTCTTGTCCATTCTTGCTTTTAAGTTGTCGAATCTTGCTATGTCGATGAGGGTTTTCTTTTTTAAAAGCCGTTGGACTCAGGCTAAAATACTTTTTAAAAGTTTTAGAATACGACGAGATATCACCAAATCCATATTTAAGAGCAATTTCCGTTGTGCTGCTTTTTTTATGCAGTAAATCCAACGCTGATTTTTCAATTCTTCGCCGGATCACATATTCATTCGGAGTTTCTCCGGTAATAAATTTAAAAACTCGATGAAAATGAAACGGCGAAAAAAAAGCAATTTTCGAAAGGGTATTCAGAGATAAGTCAGATGCCAGGTTATTGTCAATGAATTCAAAAACTTGGTTAATTCGATTTTTATAATCTGCTTGTAATTCCTTGTCAATTCCCGACATTGTCTTTTTTTGCTAAAAGCAGGTTTTCCTCAATGGTGTCCAAATACTATGTTCTTGGCAGTTCTCAATTTAATCCTTTTAACACCTTTATAAGAAAGTCTTTCGCCATTTCGTCCTTCTTCTCTTTGGTGAGTTCCAATTGAACTTCCGCCTTGTTGCCATAGCGTTTGCGAAGGATGTGGATGTATTTATTCTCGTGGTCTTGACCGATACCAAACAAAATCTGAGCTTGAGCTGTATTTTGTATTTCCTGGTAGTCTTTTATATTATTGTCGCCGTTTGAAAGGTAATTGGCATATTGATTTTGTAATACCATGTTTCCTTCGACCTTTTCACTTTTCCATGCCATACGGATAAAAAACTTACGGTTTCCTTCCTTTGTGTAATAGTAGCAAATTGACCTTTTCTCACCAAAGCCCATATCTTCTTGAGTAATAAGAGATTTATCTACGTCCATTAATTTGGCAATGGTCTCCAGGGGTATGGCTTCACATGCTTTTTGTTTTTTTAGGTCAACGGCCGAATTTTTTTCCATCGTTTGTGTTGAGGGATTATCCTGAGCTTGACTTGAAATTATGACCGTTAAAAAAATTAATCCTAATAGTTTTGTTTTCATTTTTCTAGTTTTAATTGAAGCATGGCCTTCTAAAAGGCGATTTTGATTTAATTTACAATATAGTGATGCTTTTTTATTCAATTTTTATTGTCGCAAAGTTCCTTCCTTCTCCCTTAATTTTTCCCTTTCTCCTTTTGTAAATTAGGTCAATAATTTCTTCTCTGGAAGCTGCAATGATCGTGTCTGATGGTGTTTCAATTTTCAAGTAGTCCGTCCGCAGATCTCTCTCTTGTATTTTCACATTAAACATTATTCCGGTAAAAACTGAAAGGATGGTCACAGAACTATCCGGTTGTAAAACAATTACTGAGCTATCTGGCATCTGATTACTCGGAAAATCATTGATCTTCATTTTATCAAAATAATCAATTCCTGGCCTTAGAGTTAATTTGGTTTCCTGTCCTGACTTGTTCTGTATGGTCAAAACCTTAAAACCTTCGCAACTTGTCAATGTGGTCAGGACAGCAAGTACTATCAGTATGATTGTTGTCAGGTTCATCTAGAATTTAATATAGCGCTTAAACCAAAATACCGGGTAAAGCGTTGTTCACAGAGGCCGTAAATTTTCACCATTTCTTAGAGAGTGTTTTATTTTTCCATTAGTTCATAAACTTTACGCCATTCCGAAGCATCATAAATCAAAATAGACTCCTCAATGATACCATCTTTTATCCTAAACCATTCGGTCCCCAGATTACTTTCTAAGCCGGGAATGGAAGATTTGAATTCATAAAAAGCGGCAACCCAATTATCATTTCCAGATATCTGTATGATATTTACGGCTGTTAATACCTTACCCATTTCTTGTGCTAAAGCGATAAACTTTGCTTTCGAGTTGAGTTGAACCATGGGATTCTTAAATTTATATTCTTCCGCTAACAAAGCTAGAGATTCGCCAATTTTGGTGGGGTCGTTGAATCCATTCAAAAATTTTTCAACTATTTCCTGATTTGTCATGATTATATGTTTTTGCAATGAATAATGGGACAAATCTCAGATATTTACTGCCAATTAATTTTGGTCTTAACCAAGATTTTAGATTCGAATTTTATTGATGAGCTTACTAAAGTTTGTCGGGTCGATATTGAGATAAGATGCTATATCTTTTTGAGGAATAATTTGTAACAAGTGAGAACTTCTGCCTACAAATATTCTAAATCTTTCCTCCATGCTCAGAGCCATGATTTCATGTTGCCGTTGTATGACGCCTTTCAGAAAGAATTCAGTGATTTTTCTAAAGAGTGTTTCAATTTCTCTATGTTCAAGCATGTACTTAAGGTGTTGTTCATAAGATATTCTTAGCAGTTGGCTGTGAGTGACAGTTTCCAAATAATACTTTGAAGGAGATTGGGTAAGGAATGATTCTGGAATTCCGCTAAATGAAGGTGGGTAAGCAAAGGCAATGACATGTTCTTTTTCTCTGTGTAGATAGAAGGACTTTTGAACTCCATCGACAACAAAGTAAAAGTGTTTTTCGATTTGTCCAGGCACTATCAGTGTTTGCTTTTTCGAGACATTATATTCCTTCCATAAGGAAACATAATTGTCAATAACATCATCACTTACATCGTGAAATAGCTTTAAATAGGATTTTAGTTCTTTCATTTTATCGCTATTCTTCATTCACTTAGCCAATTACTGTTCTTTTATCAATTGATATATTTCATTGGCCTGTTCAAAGTGTCTTTTTTCGTGGGTTACAATAATCTCAAATGCTTTTTCCAGTGTATAAACTATGTTTTTGTTCACGGGGGATGAAATGATCGTCCCTCTTTCCAGCAAATCTTTGGAATTTCTAATTACGCCTTTCAATTTAGCTTGATGATCTTCGAATCGATGGAGAATATCAAGGGAAATTTCACTTCCTGCCGGTTCCCAAATGCTAAAGGTCTTCATTTTCTTTTTCCGGTCAGCTCGAACTGCGTTTAAAACAGTTTTACCAAATAACGAGACTAAAAACCCTATTTTTCCCGATAAGGGCAATTGGTATGTTCCTTTTCGAATTGATTCTATTTCAGCAAAATATGTTTCATTGATAAGCATTAAGTGCTCCATATTTTGAGCAATGCTCCAGGTTTCTGAGTTGGGTTTCCAATTTAATTGTTCAAAACTCAGGTCCCCAAAAGTCTCCATAAAATTTTGCGTAATGTTGTCTATATGCTCACTCCATGACCCCATATGTGTACTAATAGTAAATGATACGTGATTGTAAGAAGTATGTTGTCTAACGCCTGTTCCTACTTTTTTTCTTGGCGTAAAATTTTCTCCATTTTACGACCTCTTGCCAATTCATCAATCAGCTTTTCCATTTGCCTGCATTGTTTGTACAATTCAAATTCATCCTCTATTTCTTCAATTCTATAACCACAAACAACGCCTTTGATCATGTGTGCGTTTGGATGAATTTTGGCTTTTTGAAAAAAGGTTCTATAGGTTGCTTTTTCATCAATCAGTGCTTGTAATTTTTCTTCATCAAAACCCGTAAACCACTCTAAGACATGGTGAAATTCTTCTCTTGTTCTACCATTTTTCTCCAGTCTATTGAGGTACAGAGGATATATGTCTCCAAATACCATATTGGCAAGCTTTTCATTTTTTTCCGCGGTAACTTTCATTTTATTTGATTTTGAATTGATTGGATCAAAACATCGTGCTTATGTTTTGTCTAAATTTTTACTGTTTATTGATTTCATTCTCCCAGAATTGTTGATACAATTCACCACGGAATTTACTATTTAATTCATATCCGGGTGCTTTGACTTGATTGTTTTGTGACATGATGATGCCAACATATTTTCGAATAGGGTCAACCCAAAAATGGGTACACTCATAACCCCCACCGATCCAAAGTCCGGCATCACCTTGCTTTTTTATCCTCATCGAATCTCCACTAACCCATAGGTTGTATCCATCGTGTCCATATGGATTGTCCAGTTGGGTCTGAGGTGCATGCATTTCTGCCACCGTTTCCATGTCTAGAAATCGATGGCCATTCAATTCTCCTCTTCGCAATAACATTCTTAAAAAATCCGCATATCCGTCAGCCGTTCCAACCATTCCTTCTCCCCCTAGATACAACTCATGCGATACATCATAATCGGGAACATCAGGTCCAAAAATATCTAGCTCTCCTTTTTTGGCTTTTCGTAAGATGGAGTCCCTACCAGTAAATTTTGGTATCAATGTATCATCAGCAGACAAGCCATACTGCAAGCCATTAATCTTCATGGGCTCAGTTACACGCTCTCTGACTAATTGCTTTAGACTTTTGCTTGTTGCTCTCTCGGCCACGAGTCCCAAAACGGTGGTATTCGTACCATAAAAATATTTCGTTCCTGAGTGTTGTATCAATGGTAACTTGGACATTCTATTGATGAGATCTTCAGAGTTTTTTGCTTTCGGCAAATTTTGCGCAGCCATCATTGAGTCTAGGCAGGAAAAACCTGTATTTGCGTAGTAAAACCCGGCTTCATGAACGAGAAGTTGCCTAATAGTCATAATCGAATCATTGGCCACCAACTTAATCGGACAGGCCTGCTCTCTTTGTCCCCATTTATACTCCGTCAAACTTCTTTCAGTATTCGAAACCGCAACGTTTAGATTTTCAAACTCCGGGATATGCATTGATACGGGATCATGTAATTGTAGAATGCCGTCTTCAATTAAATCCAAGACAACGGATATTGTTACTATTTTGCTCATTGACCAGATTCGAATCCATGTATCCCCATTTACTTCTGTGTCGGGCAATAGATTCTCATTTATCGCTTGGTGTTCATACAAAACATTGCCATCTATATCTTCTAATCTAGCATATAAGAAGGGGTAGAATCCTTCATTGACATAATGATTTAAGAGTTGATCTAATTTAATCGGTTCGGGAATCTCTAGGACATCTAAAGTGTCTTTTTGTCGGCAAGAAAGAGTAATAATTACTAGGAGAAGAAATGATGTAAAATATTTAAATTTCATATTGTTTATACTATTTACTTGAGTATAAAGTGTGCCTGAACTACAATTTAATTCAGTTCAGCTTTTGGACGAAGCATTCATTTCATTCAATGTATTTTCCTTTCAAAGCGTCAATAATTATTTTGTGGTCTTCTACATCGTGAAGTCCTGAAACAGTTATTACTCCAATCATTCCAGCATTCTTGACAAAAATCGGAATAGCACCACCCTTGGCTAAGTATTTTTTTTCGTCTAGAGCAAATGTCCCGGATAAGGTCATATTTCCTTTTTGAAGATCATATTTTACGCTTAGCGAACTCTCTTCGAAGTGTTTTGCGACATTAGCTTTTCTTCTTATCCAATTATGTTTATCTGCAGGCAAGTTATCGTCTACAAATAAGAAAATCGCATGATTTAATCTGTCGACTTGAACAGCTATATTTTGGTTTCTTTCTTTTGCTAAATTCACTATGGCGAGACCCATATCAAGTCCAATTCTATTGTCGAATTCATCCAAAACTATTTTCCTAAGTGTTTCTTCATTCATCTCAGCATTTTGTTTTTTTCGGTCAGTCAGACTGTCCTGTGATTTTCCTTGAATGATTACACCAATCAATACGATCAAAATGGTGAAATACTTCATTACGCTTGTTTTTTAGAGTAAGTACAAAAACTGGAGTCCTTTTTTTAAAGCTAGTTCTTTTTTATACACTTTTATCCAATAGTTTTTATCTAATTTCCTCAAATTCATATTCTAACTTCATCGAATCCCCCATTAAAAGGGCTCTTAATTGATCATTATCTCTCCAATATTTTATTTCCTTGGGAAAGTCGTGCATTGGATTTTCAACTGTAAATGAATTCGAACTGTTTTTAACTAATCTAAACTGGACTAAATCATTATTTCCTGGTGTTTCGATATCCAAGGTCCAAATGGAGTCCTTTTTACTCAAAACCATCTTTTCCTGCCAAACAGTATCCGCATTCTTTAAAATAAAACCGTGTCCCGCTAAATTATTTGGTGAGCTCTTTTTCCAAGTCTCATAAGTTTCTACTCCCTCTTCTTCCTTGAGTCTTTTCCATTGTCCTAATAACCAATCAAAGTTTTCAGGTCCTTTGTTTTGTTCAACTCGCTGCTCGTCCAAGTCAGATTTCGTCTCCTCTTGCTTTGTTTGATTGCAGGAGATTATCAAAATTCCAACCAATAAAATCATTATTTCTTTCATAATATTTAGTTTAAGCCGTTGGCTAATGGGCTCGCTGTAATGACCTTTAAAGTTTTTCTGGTTATTGTCCATTTGCACTTAGTTACTCATCATCTTGCGAATTTTTCAAATGCTATACCATTGAATTTATATGCTCCATTTTCGTGTGTCCCAAGCCATAGGTCGTCATTGTTGTCCTTATAAATGCTGAATAAAGTAATGTCTTTTGAATTATCTTGAACTGTATATTGAGTGATTTTTACTCCATCATATTTCCAAACACCGTCACGATAAGTTACAAACCATAAATTATCATTATTGTCTATTACTGCTGACAGATACTCGTCCAAATTGCTGTCTTTTTTCCCATCTAAGCCACCTATGCTTTCATGTCTGGTGTAAAAATTATCACTTTTTAGTGTTGCCTTGTCATAAACACTATAACGATATTCAGTATTGAACCAAAAGTCGTCATTTTTATCTTCGGTAATCGAACGCACTCCGTTTGCCCCTTCGTCGCGAAACTCTGTTACATCCTCTTCTGTAATCCATTCAAATGATTTTCCGTCATAGCGGCATGCGCCTGATGGATTCGTACCAAACCAAATGTTTCCTTCCCTGTCTTTATAAATGCTATAGATTTCGAAAGGATTTGAGAGTTTTGGTGGCTTGGGCAACTGCAATTCAAATAAGTTAGAGCCGTCATACCTGTACACTTTCTCGTTCTGATAAGAATGCCTGAACCATAGATCATCTGATTGAAGTTTCCAATTAGTACTGGGGATTGGGGATAAGGTCACAAAGTTATTTCCATCAAACTTAGATATCGTAGAATTGGGATGGCAACCGACAAAGTAGATGTTACCGGCTTTATCTTCTTTTATTTCATCAATTCTATTGTTCGGCAAACCGTGCTTAGTGTTAAAATTGATTAATGACTTTCCATCATATCTATATACTCCCGTTTCCCAACTTCCAAACCAATAAATATTCTTTTTGTCTTGATGAATGACCATGATATTGTTTCCAAGTTCCTCTACAGTATCGCCTTTTACAATGTTGTCATCTTTAAACTGATATTTTGTAGTCTGTCCGTTGCAGGATGTCAATAAGATCAACGCGCAGAGAAGTGTAAATATGTTTAGTCCTGTCGTCATCTATTTGAAGTTTGTACTCTCGTCATTGATTTATAACTAAGGGTCTCAAAAAAGGGGTAGCGTACGTTTAGCAGCCATGGTCTTCATAACCCTTCTTTTGTTTAATTTTTATTTTTTAAATCACCTAATGGTTATTCCATTGGAAGTAATATTTGTATTTGAAATTTTACCATATACCCATTAAATACAAGGTGTCTATTTCTCAACAACTATTTTTTTGATAATTTCCTTTCCAGAGTCGATATCTATTATTTCAAGTATGTAAATGCCAGATTGTAGTGAAGCTGTATTAACCGAAGCTGCATTCACACTAGTATCAAGTATTTTTCCATTTATATCATACAAAGTCACTTTATAATGAAGAACTCCAGCTACATGTATATTAATAAAACTGTGGGCAGGATTTGGAAAAACTTTGACTTCTAATTCAGCAGGTTGAAAAGTTGAAGTCATAATATCACATCCTTCCTCCAAAAGTAATTCCTGCTTCTCAACCAGAAATGCAAAAGAAAGCTCTGACAAACTTTTACCATCCACTTGAGCATTCCAAGCCCCGTGTCCTTGACCTTCAAGAGTAAATAGTTCAACATGTGCTCCTGTAGAATCATAAAGCCTCACCAATTCTTCTGCCTCATCATAAAGTACTGTAGGGTCCTCAGTGCCATGAGCTATGAATAAAGGAGGATCATTATTATCATATCGCTCCTCATCATATACTGCTTCAAACAGGTTCAATTTTACGTTACTACCCCAGAAGTCTACAATACTTTTCACTATGTACGTCTCGTCAAGATTTGTAGTGTTAAGTGTAGGATCCTCGGAAACAGAAATTTCGTCTCTAAAATCTTCTTGATTTGAAATACCCAAGGCAATAGTCGTAATGGCTCCAGCTGAGGCACCACCTACGGTAATATAGTTTTTGTTTATGTTATATGTATTTGCATTGGCCATAAGCCATCGTAGGGCAGCTTTGTTATCTCTTTGGGCTGCATACATAGCTATACTAGTCTTGCCATCTCTGGGTGTAGAAGAATTCTGAAGGGTAAAATCGATCCATTCTTGTGGCGCAATTCCAGTAAAAATATCACCTGATAAATCGCTTGTAGTTCTATAATCCACAGAGGCAAAAACCCATCCCCTAGAAGCAAAATAGTGGGCCATAGCTACAATTTCAGGCTTAGTTTTAGTGCCGCCTTGAAATCCTCCTCCATGGATAAACATGTACAGAGGCCTATTGTCAGAATCATTATCAGGTATATAAAGATCAAGCAATAATGGTGCGGCTGTCGTCATAGTTCCGCTGGCGTCATGGATTAACCCCTCAGCATAGATTATATCTTCCTCAAGGATAACGGCATAGGTGCTATCGCATGATACTTCCGGTACTTCGTTCAGATCAAAACAAAGACGGTAATCAGTATCATGGTCATTAACAATATCTCTTGCAACTGAATGCAAATCTGTATTGAATCCTGTCTCGTAATCAAAGGTGCTTAGATCAACATTGTAGATACTATTGAGCCATATCATTCCACCTGTTTCTCTAACAATATCCCCTTGATGTCCTTTATTATCTGTAAATATTGAAGATTCCCGTGGACCAAACATTGTTATTTCATCGAGTAATTCATTATCCAAATTCATTTGATATAAATTAATGGTTGCCCAGCCTGTAGGAATTGTAAAAATCTTAGTTGAAGGGAACTCAATTCGCAACGGGTCAACTACAGTTTCATGAATAACTTCATTGACAAAATAATTATAGAGTTCTTGTATGGACTGAAAACCGTTATCCTCTGCTAATTGGTCCCAGTTTGCCGGAAAATCTATAGGGGGTATGGATAAGAATATAGTTATGTCGGGATTGTTAATTAGTGTATATTCTATCCATTCTCTAAATCCATCTGTCGGGTTGTCAGGTAATAATCCTGCTGTCATTCCGAAAAATTCAATATTGCCTTGATCAAGAGTAGCTTTGATTTCAAGATGTTCAGCACTTGTAGAATCCTGCCAAAAATTAATTGGTCTACCATTTTCTCCTCCACGGAACACTGTTGTACTGTTATGGTTCTCAAACCCTAAACCCATGGCCATGGCATCAAATTTATCAGCATAAGGTCTAAAAAAACTGTTTCCAATTAGTAGCATTTCATGGCCCTGAGTTTCTGCGGAGGTACAGTCATCCGATTGGGCAAAAGAACAAGTAGAGGCTATCAAAAAGAGGCTTACTATTTTAAGGATCAAATTCATTGTTATTTATTTTTTAACTCAATTATATCTTGTTTAAACTGATTAGCAAATGCTTTGTACTGGTTTTTTGTATAGTTGATAACTTCATTCTTGTCCATATTGACAGTGTCTGAAGTATTCATTTCTGCATGATGTTCTCTTACATACATATCACTCCAGATCACAAGCTCCATGATGATGGGGGCTAGATCTATTCCCTTTTCGGTCAAGAGATAAATGTTCTCTTTTTTGTTACTTCTATGTTTGTTTTTGGTTATTACTTCCAAGCGTTCCAACAATTTCAACCTTGATGACAGTAAATTGCTGGCTACTCCTTCGTCAGAAGCAATAAACTCCTTGAAGGTCGTCTTTTTATGAAGTAGCATATCCCGTACTATCAGAATAGACCATTTGTCCCCGATCAGATCCAGGGCAGAGGCAATCATACAAGAGGATCGAAATTTTATTTTCACACAATAAAGATAATACTTTAAAAAATAAAGTAAAAAATGTGTTTTGCTTTAAAATTTATAGTATAAATATCATTGTCCTTCTTTTTTCGTTTTCATTGGGTGCAGAATTATTTCTTTAAAAATATTTACTTGTATCCAATTTCTGATGTAAGTGGTATTTTGCTTTTCGAAAAATTACCTATTCCAAATGCTACTTCTTTCCCCTCATCATTAAACATCCTAGATTCTGCAACAAATAAATTTTTTGATTTATATCGCAATTGGCCAATTGCCGTTATTTTTCCACTATTTACTGGCCTTATAATGTTAATGTTAAAAGAAGTAGTTAACACAAATACATCAGTAACGATTGAATTTACTGCAAAAAATGCAGAATCATCCAATAGTTTAAAGTATACGGATCCATGAATCGCACCCAGTGCATGAAAGTATTTATCTGATATGGTCAACGAAATGGTAGCTTTTTCTAATTCTATTTTACATTCAGTAGTTTCGTAGAGTAGGGTGTTTACTTTTGTGGATGTATACATATTTTGGAGTTTCAGAAAGTGCTCTTCACTCATATTTCCCTGTTTTTTATTTTGCGGATTGCTGACGTATGTATAATAGTAATTATACCGCGTTATTTCCCCATAGATGACGCAAATTCTGAAGGATTGAGTCCATTGGGCTCGACTATCTAAGAGTAGTCAAAATTGCCCAAAAAAGGAAACCTATAGTTGCTACAATCATCGTATATTGCAGCTCACAGATCAATGAAAAATGGAATACCTTAAAACGAAACAAGAATTTTTAGCTTACCTGCTCATCTATTGTATGGAAGCGGATCTTGTTGAAGCGGATGCTGAACTTCAATACATAAGAAATAAGGTTGGAGATGATACATTCGATAAGATATATGCAGAGTTTTCTGGTGACAAGGATTTTGATCGGGCAAATAAGATTCAGAATTCGTTTACAAGTTTGAATTTCACATCAACGGACCGCGAGGAGTTCATCGAAGAGGTCAAGCACCTTTTTGATTCCGATGGAAAGAGGGATATCATGGAGGAGAATGCCCTTAAAGGCCTAAAGAAATTAATGGTCGTATAATAGTCTTTCCTAGTCGCTAAGGGAGTCAACCAATTGATTCAGTTTATTCTTCATGGTTAATAAGTACTGGTAACGCAATTTTTCCGAGACCTCACTGAGTAAGACCGCTTTTGACCTAATCTGGCCGATCCATTTTTGGCATTCGACCGAAAATTCCGGATGATAAGTCATCATCGTATTGAAGGAATTAAAGCTGATATAGGTATATATTTTTTCTTGTCGAATGGCTTGAATACAATTATTGCTCAAGAACAGATCGCTTTGGTACATGGATAATTTGCTTTCATAAACGATCCCATCCTGAATCAAAGTCTTAGTACCCAGTTGAGCTTCATGCTCCAGTTTATCCAGCAATAAGTGCAAGTCTTCGCAAATGGCGAGGGCAGATTTTTTTGATTCGAATAATCCGGAATCATAGTAGTACTGCACCTGTTTTATTGTACTCTCCATCGTTTCGGTAGACCATATCTCAACCGAATTGATGTTGTGGTAGTGCCGATGAATCTCATAAGTAATCTCTTCGAAATCTTCCATGACTTCTTCAACATTAAATTTTCGATACCGGTATTCATCTAGATTGAGAACACTTTTTTGCCAAAAGAACAATTTGAATCGACTGAGGTTTTTGAATCCAAATAATCTAAAATAGGGAATATCCATGGCAGATAGAATGATTTGTGATCCTTCTTCTTCTCCCATTTCCTGCATGTATTGAGCAATGCCTTGGAGGTATTCTAGGATTTCGAATTTTTCTCTAAACATAGCATTAAACTGAAAAGGAACCAGTTTTTCACCGTAATTGATGATGGCGTCGAAAGACACTTTAAACTTGTGACAGATCAATCTTATTTCTTCCAGCGACAAAGAGGTCGTACCTCGAATTCTTCTGTATGCCGAATCTATATTAATATTTAGTAGCTGAGCCAGCTCTTGTGCAAAATTGCCTCCGGAGTGGCGCATGCTACAGGTCTGTAAAAAAACTATCTGATAGTTCATTATTAATATTTAATAATATTGGGATTAAAAATTGAAAAATATTTGCATAAAATAATAAACGATGGTTTTAAGAGATATATTTTGCAGCAATGATCATCGCCGTCTGATCTAAACATTGAATAATGAAGCTTTTCGTGACGGTAATGGAATGACTGGTATAATTACATAAGTTTTGTCGAGCTATACTTTGCAGTTTTGAGTATAACAAAAATGTAAAGCAATGAACCGACCTTATTTTAGACGGGATTCTATAGCAGTGGAATTCGCCCAACTAAGTAAAAAAGTCACTCAAATCGTTCAATCTAAAAACTTGAATCTGGAGTCGATATCAAGGATAAAGGCAGTCGTACTTTTAGTCCTTTACTGCAGTTGTTTACTCACATTATGGCTCAGCGTAAGCAATAGTTATATATATATTCTGTGTTCTGTAGTCTTGGGAATTCTGTGTTTGCCCATTGTACTGAATATTGGCCACGAAGCCGTTCACGGGAATTTAAGTTCAGAGAAGCGGTTGAATCGCATGGGTTTGAATATTTTTTACTTGCTTGGTACCAGTCCGTATTTCTGGGAACTAAGACATTTATCCTCACACCATTTGATGGTCAATGTCAAGGATTGGGATCTGGATATTGAACAAAGCAATATCATTCGACTATCTCGATTTCAGCCCCATCACTTTATTCATAGAATTCAGCATTACTTTATGCCCATCCTATATAGCATGTACACATTAATTTGGTTTTGGTACAGGGACTTTAAGGATATTGGTAGAAAGGAATTCGGCTGCAAATACGTCCCCAGGCACCCTGCTGGTCAAATAATCCGATTGTTTCTAGCCAAAATATGGCATTTATTGGCCTTTGTCATCATTCCTTATTTACTTAATGGAGAGTGGAAATTGATCTTGTCCGGATTTTTCTGCATGCATATTGCGGCAAGCATGAGCACTACATTTGTTCTGATCAGTTCGCATGTTGGAGAACCACAAGAAATAATATCCGCGGATAATAAAATGCTACCCTACTCTTGGATAGAGCATCAATATAGAACAACTGCTGATTTTTGTACGACTAGTTCATTTTTTACTCACTTTTTTGGCGGGTTCAATCATCATTTGGCCCATCATTTATTCCCTAATATTAATCACAATTATTATCCTTTCATTACACCCTTATTGGTCCAGTTTGCAAAGGAAAACGATATACCATACTATTCCTATGATAACCTGATTCGAACATCTATGTCCCACTTGAAGAGATTGAGAGAACTTTCAGTTTTAGAGGATATGTGACTACAAGAATGTGGAAAAACCTACGGTGTGCTGGCTAAATCAGAATGGATAAATAAAAAGGCTCTCATCATTGGAGAGCCTTTAAAACTGATGTTTATTTCATTTCCTTAGAAGCTGCAATAAATAATTCCAGCCCTACTTCATCGTGAATCAATTTGTCCTGAACAGTACCGATAGTACCTGAACCATATTTAACTCCCCATTGCGTTCTGTCAATAGTAAAAGGCATACTCTTCGCAAAGAAAGAGTTATCTGTAGTTTTTACCATCGCAGGGAAGCTAACACTTTTGGTTTCTTCCATCAAAGTCAAGTTTCCAGTAATCATATGCGTCCTGCTGTCTTCTCCGGTAGCAGGAGTTGCGCCAGTGATCTGGAAGTTTGCCGTAGGATGTTTTTCCGTATCCAAGAAATCTCCGGACTTCAAGTGTCCTTCCAGCTTTTGCTTATAATCTCCTTCGAGATCAGTAACTGTCAAAGTAGCGACGGGAATGACGAATTTACCCAAAGCAATTTTACCTTCATTATCCAGTGAAACTGCTCCCATGATATTGCCTATCTCGCCCGTATGTTCACCAGTAGGCTTTGAAGCTCTCCACTTAATTTTACTATTAGTGGCGTCCAAAACGTATTGTGTGTGTACGTTTACATCTTGTTTTACTTCTTTTTTCTCCTCAGTAACTGCTTTCTCTCCTTCAGGAGCAGAAGTGCACGAAAAAAGAAGGCTCATAATTCCTACAAAAAGGAAAAAGCTTAATCTAGTCATCTTAATTAAATTGAATTTTATACAAAAAATAGTAACTTTAGAAGTGATATTAAAGGCGATTTTAAATCACTTCAAGAATCAAAGATATAATCAGATCCATGAAAAAAAGTTTATTCCTGATATTTTTATCAGCATATCTCATATTTGACCTTCAAGCACAAACCTGTGATTTCTTTGTAACTATGTTTGACACATTTGGAGACACCTGGAATGGAGCGAGTTTAGTTTTTAAATACGATGGAACTTCTCAGAGTGTTTCTCTAGAGAATTTTGTCAATGAAGAGACTCAAACGGTCAGCTTTCCAGACAATGTAGTGGTAACCATGGAATACGTCAGCGGAGATTTTGACAATGAGGTCCGTTACGAACTCTATGACAATCTCGGACAACTCATTTTTTCAGATGGACCGGATCCGGCTATTGGCGATGTTCTAGAGTTCGTCGCTTGTGGATGTCAGATTACGACCCCAACAGTAATCTATTATGATCACCGAGAAATCTGGTTGAGTTGGAATACAGTGAGTACTCCGGATCAGAGGCAAATTATAGAATACGGAGAAAGAGATTTCATGCTTGGAGCAGGAACCGTAAAGACCACAAGAGATAGCATGATAGTTTTGGATGGTCTCGATGCTTTCACAGAGTACGACATCTATTTTACTTCGATTTGTTTGCAGGATATGGATACCACTACAATTGGACCTATTCAATGGAGAACGAGAAGGACAGTAGATGGAGGGATTCGCGATATAGAACCACTTGAATCTGGATGTGATTTAGACCCTATTGAGTTCGGATTTAACATCATCAATTACGGAGGAGAACCGCTGACCTTGGTCCCTGTTTTCTATTCGATCAATGATCGATTGCAGCAAGTATCAATGCCTCAGGATGGATTGTATACCGGCCTATTGGGTCCCGATAGTGCAGATTATTTTTTCTTCGATAATAGATACAGTTTTCCAGAACCCGGGGATTATGAGATAGCGGTATGGACGGAGATTGATAGAGACGAATTTGAATTCAATGATACTACCTTCTTCACTATAACGAATAGCCCGATTATAGACCAATATCCTTATTTCGAATCTTATGAGGAGTGGTCCGGAGGATGGTATCCTGATACAATCATACAAGAACACAGCATGTGGACCAGGGCTGGAGCCCTTCAAGGTACGGAACCATTTGATGGTCCTACCTTATGGAGAGTGCGAGAAGACGTGGATACGGAAAACGATATCTTGGCTTCGCTGATCAGCCCCTGTTTCGACTTTTCCGGACTTTCTCAAGATCCGATCATTAAAATGGCCCTGTATTCAGATGATTTTGTCGGAGGAGATCATGTGCTTCTTTTCGAATGTACCAAGGATGGAGGAGAGAATTGGGAAACAGTTCAAGCGAGTCCTACCTCGCAAAATTGGTATAGCCGATCGGGAGGTATTGCATGGGATAGTCCGTTGAATGCATCGGAATGGAGTGTAGCTGAAAATATTGCTGCAGATTTGGCAGGAGAAGGAAATGTACAATTTAGATTGAGATATTATCGCGCGGGATCAGGATTCTTTGATACTGGTGACGGATGGCAAATAGATGCATTTGAAATTATACCCAGGGCCGGACGAGATCTTGCGATTAATTTACTAGACACGGATTTTGCAGGGAATTGCGGCTCAGAAGAGATCGCTTTTGATGTAAGGGTGAGAAACCTCGGTGAAGAGGTGGCCAATTCATTTAGTTTATTCATCAGTCAGGACGGAGGAATGGCTACAGAATTTTCATACTCTTTTCCTTTAGCTCCCAATACAGATACTATACTCAATTTTGTATTACCTATCAGCATGAATTCCAATTTGGTGGACTTGGACATTACCCTAGAGTACGATGGAGATCAAGAGGCCAGCAATAATCAAATCCAGGTAGAGTTTGAAATCTTTCCGGTGGAAGAAGTACCTTATTTCCTTGAGTTAGAATTGGACCAATTACCGGAATGGGATTTTGATTCATCGGAAAATATACTATTCGACTTTAATCAGTTTTTCGTGGAGAGCAAGACGCTGGATTCAGGAGAACGATGGGAAATTGTCTCACCGAGCTTTGGCCCCATTGAAATAGAAAATGATTTACAATTGGAAATTAACTGGACGAATGAGGATTTAGAGTATGTAACCTTAGAAGATCAGGACAGCATCTGTATTTTCATCTCTACCGATTGTTTTGAAACGCAGGAATTGATCGGTGTATTTACTTCAGAGAACTATGATCCGACAGTGGATGGTCCATTGGTGACGCTTAGTCTCGAAGGATTTGAGGGAATGACGGCAAACTTCATCATCCTGTTCAAAAATAATGGGATGAGTACGATCGTAGGGTCGATTAACCAGTTCAATATTCGATCATGCCATCTGTTGGGACTAGAGTCTCAGATAAGCTATAATAGTCATCCAGATAGTACGGATGCAAGTGTACAAGTGCAGGCAGTCAATGGAAACCCACCCTACTCCTACGAATGGAGTAATAGTACTGCTGGACCTGTGAATACGAATTTACCTGATGGCACCTATATGGTGACAATTACTGATTCTTATGGTTGCGAACTCATAGAAGAATTTGAGGTGAGAACTTGTCCTGAAGAGTTACAGATTTCATTTGAAGTCATAGAGGATGAAGGAGGAATATTCAATAATGGAGAAGTTCGAATACAGTCTATCGAAGGCGATTTAAGTGATTATGAGGTCGAATGGAGCAATGGATTCTATAATGTGGATCGAATAGAAAACTTAGGGAGAGAGCGTTACAGGCTAAAAATTACCAATGAGTTCGGATGTGAGTATAATTATGTCTTTGACTTTACCACAACGAACAATAATGAAAGTACTGAGTTAGGCTCGTCTTTGGATGGTCTGGTAGCCTATCCTAATCCTACTAGAGCTTTTGTTTCTATTGATTTAAATAGGGTTGATTTAGATCGCAGCACTCAATTCCTCCTGTTAGATCATATGGGCAGAGTATACGAGGAAATAAGTTTTTCAGACTTAGGTCAAGCTTCTGACGGACTTAAAATGGGTCCTGTTAAAAGAGGAATAAACTTTCTCATGATCAAAACAAATACGGATTCAAAAGTATTTAAGATTATAGGTATTGAATAGTGCTATCGAGCACAAAAAGTAAATCTTGGTTACATGAGAATTGGAGTTTTGTGTTATCCTACCTTTGGAGGTAGCGGTGTTGTAGCAACGGAATTGGGAATGGCCTTGGCCAAAAAAGGACACCAGGTTCATTTTATATCTTATAAACAACCGGTTCGACTAAGTGGATTTAGTGAAAATGTATTTTATCACGAGGTAATACAAGCAGATTATCCCTTATTTGAACAAGCTCCATATGAATCGGCGCTGGTCAGCACAATTGTAGACGTAGCGACTTTTGCCAATTTGGATTTACTTCATGTTCACTATGCAATTCCCCACGCCGCAGTCGCATATCTGGCACAACAAATTCTAATGGAGAAGGGGGTGCATTTACCCTTTGTCACAACATTACACGGGACAGATATCACATTGGTGGGTAGAACGAAGGCCTTTGCTCCAATAGTGGAGTTTTCTATCAATAAAAGCAATGCAGTGACTTCTGTATCCTCGAGCTTGAAGGATCAGACTATGTCAACCTTTAACATTGCGAATGAAATTGAAGTCGTTCCCAACTTTATCGATTTCGCTCGATTTAGAATACAGGATAAATCTCATTTCAAAAAAGCAATTGCTCCGTCCGGAGAAAAACTCATCATCCACGTTTCGAATTTTAGAAAAGTAAAGCGGATCAAGGATGTCATCCTGATTTTTCAAAGAATTTTAGAACACATTCCGGCGAAGTTACTCATGGTTGGAGATGGTCCTGAGCGGCAAAAATACGAAGGTCTTTGTCGGGAAATGGGTATTTGTGATGAAGTTCACTTTCTTGGAAAGCAAAATGCTGTAGAGGAGTTATTATCTGTTTCGGATTTATTTGTATTACCCAGTGAAAAGGAAAGTTTTGGTTTGGCCGCACTAGAGGCGCTTGCTTGCGGAGTTCCTTTGGTTACAAGTAATGCAGGTGGGCTTCCTGAAGTAAACATGAATGGATTCAGTGGATATTTATCCAATGTTGGAGATGTCGAGGATATGGCAGTAAACGCTATGAAAATCATAGGTGATGATGTAGTTCATGCTAAGTTCAAAGAGAATGCCTTGACTCAAGCCAACAAGTTCAATCTGGACGATATCGTCTTGAGATACGAGTCTATTTATGAAGGAGTTTTAGAAGAAAACAAAGTATCCTACTAAAGACCCACTAATGACTAATTATCAGCACCTTTCCAACCACTCCATCAGACTGATTAATGTCATCCGTTGCTCCCCAAATTAAGTAAACCCCTGACTTGACATAATCACCGGTGAGATCTTCCCCATACCAGACTGCTTGTCCTCCCTCGGTCTTATCTCTGTATACCAATCTGCCACTAACATCAGTAATTCGAAAATCAGAATCTTGGGCGAAGCCATCAAAAGCTATTGGGCCAGAGTAATCGGGATATACAGGATTGGGGTATACAGTAATTTCAGATTCATGAAAGTCTCCTCCTTTCTTGACATCCGTCTGTAAAACATTTAAGCCGGAGCCGGTACCTATGTATACAACCCCATTTGCGCGATCGACATTGATGGTCGAAATATTATTCGAAAATAAGGGGCTATTGTCCTCATTGTAGTGGAATTCTTGAACTTGTCCATCCGGGGAATGAACAAAAATTCCGTTGTTGGTGCCAAACCATTTTCTGTTTCCACCATCGATATCAATGGCGGTGACATACTCATCATTCAACAAGGCCTCCGGTAGGCCATCAACCGTAATAATAGGACGAAATCCTCGGCAAATATCCTCAAAGACACTGAAACCACAATCAAATACGAAAACCCCAACAGAAGTTCCCACCCAAATGGATCCGTCTATATCCTTCTCCAAAAAAGTTACTTCATTGGTAGTAAGATTAGAATTCGATGAGCTGAATGTTCTGATTTGATCATCTGTAACATCCGAAGTATTATTGTCATTGAATACGACCAATCCATTCGTACTGGAGATGTCAACATACCATTTGTTGCCAAAATCATCGATCACCAGGTCTGTAAGTTGAGTTCTTCCCAGCGCGGTATATTGCTCCCAGCTTCCATCATTTCGCTTGACTCGTATAGGGGCCGAAGTCCTAAAGTTGGACATCCATACATCCCCATCTTCTTCGACTTCGACATCAAATACTTTTGTTCTTGTTGGATCACCGGTATCAAATCCCAAATTATCATCGATGTGGTTATAGGCTATTTGAGTTTCACCATCTATTTCTAGTAAGCCATCCAAATACGAAGCGAGATAAATCTTGTCTCTGATCGGATCGTAAGCCATGTTGCAGATCACACCAAGATTGTTCTCTGCAAGTGGTGAATCCGTTTTCCAGCTTCTGGATCTCCATGAGCCATCTTCATAAAACATATAGGTGATGTCTAAAAAGGAAAAATTCCCTACATTCCTAAGTTCATAACCACCTGTTGCCAGCCATAGCTCACCGGAATTCGTTTGAACCACATCGAAAACACTCTCATCTCTTGGAGTATTGGTATTGATCTTATTACAGTCTCCATAGATGGATTCCAGCCATCTAAAATCCCCAAAATTATCTCCAAGCCAAACCCTTCCCTGTTCATCCTGAATAACTCTTGTCGGTCTATCCACACAACCCGAATTGAGCAAGGTACGGCTACCATTTGCATTAACGTGATATACCTCTCGTGTGCCGCTACATGTTGGAGCGCCTTCTCGACAGCGCAAAATATAGAAATACCCGTCTTGATTATCTTTTCCGATGAATTGTACTCGCTGATCAGTTCCAGTATACAATGTATCGAAGCTGTTTTGCTCATCGAATCGAATGACTTCCCCTTGATTAGTGCCAATTAAGACATCTCCGTTGTATGCCGCTAATGATGGAATTACGAATTCAATCAATTCACCATTATCTTTCATCTCCAGATCCCAAATATCGATGAAGGAAAATTCCAGATTGGTGGAGTTCTTGTCGATGGAGAACAAGCCATTTTCAGTACCCATATAAAAGCGATCGTTGGCCTCTATAAAATTGTATACGGCAAAATCAGTTCTCAAAGTGGTTACTACTTCCAATTCTAGAATATCAAATTTCACCACCCCAAAGTCAGTCAAAATAAATATGTACTGATCAATGGATACCAATTCGTGTATCTCCTTGCTTCCGATGATGCTAGTGCTATTTCGAATAAAAGGGGCATTGATAATTCGACCATCTACTATGATATCAAGATCGCTATTATCAAAGGCAATCATGAGATTTTGGCTTTGTTCGTTGTAGGCTATAAGTTTGGGATTCGCATTGGACAGGCCGTCAATCTTACTAGTGAATTGCGTGTTCAATTCTTCTTTGTCAATACTTAGCAACCCGTGATTAGAAACATAAATAATATTCTTTTGGGTCTCGACCATTGACTCTCCGAATTGATAGGGCACGATGGCCGACCATTCACCGATAGCTAATGGTCCCACTTGTGCTTCGGATTGAGAGAGACAGCACAAAATAAATAGGAAAAATATGGTTAGTCGTTTCATTAGATGGATTTATAATAGAATAAACCTAAAGAACAGCGAAATATTGCATTTCGAGATGTTAATGTGTTCCCACCTATTTGTACATTCCACTGGCCTCAATATGCTCTAAAACCTTTTCATGGACAAGATATCTAACAGATCTTGATTCCTTAATAGAGTTCCTGATATAAGTGGCGGATATATTCATCATTGGTGCATCGGCAATGGTAATTCTACCGGATAAATCAGGTAGCTCATAACCGGGTCTGGAATAGACATAAATGCTATAATTTTCCAGTAAATATTCGTAGTTCTTCCATTTGTGCAGACTTTCCAGGTTGTCTCCGCCCATGATGAGGCAAAACTCATGCTGAGGATATTTTTCTTTCAGATAAGCCAGTGTGTTAACGGTATAATTCGGTTGTGGCAGTCCAAACTCGACAGATGAGCTGCTGAGCTTGGAATTGTTTTCTATGGCAATATTTACCAGGTGTAGCCGATCGTAATCATTGGCCAAACTATCCTTTTTCTTTAAGGGATTATGAGGGCTGACAACAAACCATACCTGTTCTAGATCGGTCCTTTCCGCCATATGCTCCGCGATGATTAAGTGCCCAATATGAATAGGATTAAAACTTCCGAAAAAGAGACCGATTTTCATCCGTTTAAAATTTTTCGCTTTGCAGAAATCTGCAAAAAATTTATAATACATTCAGGAACTCGCATGTATTTGTTTTAATCATTCTCCTTTGGGTAGTTTTTGATTAAAAAAATTCATTCTCGTTTCATCTGTTAAAAATTTCGTAGTAATGCATTTCCAAGAATTCCTGACCTCCAGCCCAAAACCCAAAACCCAAAACCTAATACCTAAATCCTAACACCCTAATTCTTATAAGCTACTGGCATAATCAGATTTAGAATACTCTTGTCTTCTCCAGTTACATCGGGGTAAATAAGGCAAGCAGTTCGCTCTGAAGTAAAGTCAAAACGCAATTTCTCAACGTCGTGCGATTGTAACATTTCTACCAAGAAAATAGAGTTAAATGATATTTTGAGCTTTTCATCAGAAGAATACTCACAGTTCAAAGTCTCAACGGCCTCACTATTGAAGTCAAGATCCTTTGTAAATACACTCAGCTGGTTTTCTTCGATATCAAAATATACTTGATTGGTCGTCTTATTCGCAAAATTTGAGGTTCTCTTCAAAGAGCTCAAGAGATCCAGACGATCTATGGTCATTGAAGAAGCCACCTTTTGCGGAATAACAACGCTGTAGTTAGGATACTTCTCCTTGATAATTCTAGAGACAAACTGAATGTCATCCAAGATGAAATAGGCCGAGGTAGTATCGAAAATAAAATTGCATTTTTCACTATTGGAAAGTAGCCCTTTGAGCGTTCTCACTGCTTTTTTAGGAACGATGGCACTTTCCGATCCTGCAGATTCTATCCTGTCGATGTGATACTTGACCAATTTATGGGCGTCTGTAGCAACAATTCGAAAATCATTTTCACTCAGATCAAAATACAAACCACTCATCGAAAGTCTCATTTCGTCCGACGATGTGGCGAAAAGGGTCTTATCGATAGCATCTTGTAGAATTTCTGAGTCAACAGAATTCATGGCTGTATCGACAATTTGTGGAACATCTGGAAAATCCTCTGCGGGTTCCGTCGGAATTTTATAATTACCATGCGTAGAATGCAAACTAATTGTGCCCTCGTTCGATTCCAAAACTTCGAATTCCAACGGCTGCTCTGGCATATCCCGCAAGGTGTCGATCAAAATATTGGCCTTAACGGCAAGTGATCCCTCCTCCGCAATTTCGACATCTGTTGTTGAGGTTACAATAGTTACATCTAGCGTAGAGGCGATAATCTTAAGTTTTCCATCCTGCAATTCGAATAGAAAGTTCTCCAGAATGGCCACTACAGGATTTTTAGTAATCGCTCCATAAGCGATCGAAAGATGGTGATATAACTCCGTTGAGGAAATAACAAACTTCATTGTTCAAAATTTTATAATTCGAGGGAATCTTGTCAATTCAATCATCAAAGATACTTAAATTAAGAAGTAATACCATTTACAATATAGAATGGCGCATAAGATTATTTAGAGATTCATTTCAGTTTAAGGCGGAAAACATAGATGTAGCCTTAGCTACAGGGGGGCTTTTCAACGCAGAAATGGAATAAATCTCTTTTAAGATTAGCGTCATTTTATGTGGTAAATGGTGTAAAACCGATGAGATTCTAAAAAGTCGCATAGGAAAGTTCATTTGAGGGTGTTTTTGATGGTCATTATGTGCAAAAATTTAACTGTGTTACAAATTATGGGGGCATAAAGTAGAATCAATTAGTAAAATAGGAAAGCAAATAAAAATAAGCGTATATTTGGTTCAAGGTATTGTAATCCATGTTTTTGTCAGGATTTAGTTAAAGCCTATTAACAGGGTACAACACTTATATATTCTTAAAAGATTTCCCCGATAAAATAAACGGATTACATCAATAGTATTATTGTTATCACTTAGGGCAAAGTAAAGGAAGAGCATCGAATGAGATTATTCAGTTTTTTTAGGCAAGAACTTGCTATAGATTTAGGAACCGCCAATACACTAATTATACAAGACGGGGAGGTTATCGTTGACGAGCCATCCATCGTCGCCATCAATAAGGAAACAGGTGATGTAGTCGCTGTTGGAATGAAGGCCATGCAGATGTACGAAAAGACAAATGATCGTATCATCACAACAAGGCCGCTCAAAGATGGTGTAATTGCAGACTTTCAGGCTGCGGAAAAGATGATCGAGGGATTGATTAAGCTTGCAGTAGAGAAGAAAAGATTTTTTAGTCATCTTAAAATGGTAATCTGCATCCCTTCAGGTATTACAGAAGTTGAAAAAAGAGCTGTTTTTGATTCCGCCGATCACGTTGATTCGAAAGAGACCTATCTGATCTATGAGCCAATGGCTGCCGCTTTGGGAATAGGATTAAATGTGGAAGAACCAGTTGGTAATATGATCATAGATATAGGAGGGGGAACAACAGAAATAGCAGTAATTGCTCTATCCGGAATTGTGGCGGATCAGTCTATCCGAATCGCCGGTGATGACCTGACCAGTGACATCATCAATTATATGAAGCACGAACATAATTTATTGATAGGTGAGAGAACGGCGGAGCAAATAAAAATCAATGTTGGAAGCGCAATTGTAGATTTGGAAAACCCTCCGGAGCCCTACTTTGTGAATGGTCGGGATCTTATGTCGGGCTTACCGAGACAGAAATCAATCACCCATGAGGAGGTGGCCAGATCAATAGACAAAACGATCATAAAGATTGAAGAAGCAATATTAAAGGCTTTGGAAATTACGCCTCCGGAACTATCTTCTGACATATACCAAAGAGGTATTTATTTGACAGGAGGAGGTGCATTATTGCGAGGTTTGGATAAGAGATTGTCAGAGAAAACAAAATTGGTTGTTAGGATTGCTGAAGATCCACTTAGGGCAGTGGTGCGAGGAACGAGTATTGCCTTGGAAAATACGGACAGCTTCAGCTTCCTTATAGATCGAAAGAGCCTTTAAATAGACTTTTCGTCGATACAAGCCAAGCTATAGATAAGATGATCAATGGCCTACAATGATTACAAAAAGAAGATTGTTCAATCGAGGTGGCACCTTGTTTATTTTTGCTTTATAGAATTAATTTGCCTTATTCTCGTCGTTTCTAGTAACAAGAATCAAAGAATCATTTTCGACAATTCTCTGGGAATATTTAAAAATCGGGTCAACCAGAGATTTTCGAATTTAACCAATTACATGAATCTTGAAAATGTCGTGGACAGCTTGGTTGAGGAAAATGCCAGACTTATTCAGGAGATGAACAATAAGAAGTTTGGTTCAGGGTTCGATGACCAATCCGGAATTACGGATTATTATGACTTGATTCCTACAAAAGTAATTTCGAGGACGACTGGGAGAAGAAAAAACTATCTCGTAGTTGATAAAGGCAATTCTGGTGGAGTAGAAGAGGGATCAGCAGTTATTTCGAACAAAGGAATTGTTGGCACTGTTACAAGCACTACCGATAACTTTTCTAGAGTGATGACCCTTTGCCATTCGGACAGCAAAGTCAGCGTGAGAATTGGCTCCAAGAATCAGTTTGGAGTCATGACATGGAAGCCATGGACAAAAAATACTTTTCTAGTTCAGGATTTTCCTAAATACTGGGAAGTAACCAAAGGAGATACCGTATTTACCAGTGGGTATTCTACCCTTTTTCCGACCGATATTGCAATAGGAAGGGTAAGTTCTATGGACCAAGCAAAAAGCACTAATAATCGGCTAATAGAATTAGAGCTATTTATCGATATCGATGGTGAAAACAATCTTTACGTACTAAAGAATAATTACAGGGCTCAATTGGACACATTGTTACGGTATGAAGAATAGTAGTTATTTTATTGTTTTAACCATTGCCTTGATTTTTCTTCAGATCTTTTTGTTCAATCAGGTTGATCTTACTATTTCACCTGAATACGCCCCTTATCTGTTAGTTTATCCTTTGATTTACATCATTTTACCGATGGGGATCAACAGGTATTTGCTAATCGGATTGGCTTTTTTTCTGGGTTTATTCATGGATATATTTTTTGATAGTCCGGGAGTGCATGCGGGAGCTTCAGCTGCTGGAGCGTATTTCAAAGGGGGTATTCTAAGTCTATTGTTACCACAGGGTAATGCAGAGCAAAATGCAGCCATAAGTTTAAAAAAACACAATATATACTGGTTAGCCAGGTATAATGGTCTGGTCTTATTGGTGCATTGTATATTTCTGTTCAGCTTAGAAATATTTACTTTTTATTTCTTAGACTTTATCTTAGTGAAGACATTGTTGACAACGATTTTGTCGTTGTTGATGATTATCGTAATCCAGCTTCTGTATAAAATATGACTATGGATGGGTGGCAAAAGAAAAGAGCAAATACTATTCGATGGGTAATAGTTATTGGTGCTTTGGTCATTGCCGTACAACTGTTTTCCATTCAAGTAATGAACAATGATTACAACAATCAACTGGAGGACAGTACGGTGTCTAGAAAAATAACCGAACCCGACCGTGGTTTAATCTTTGATAGAAACGGAAAGCTATTGGTTGAAAACCAGTCCAACTATCAGTTGTATGTGAATTATAGCAAGGTGAATCCGAATATGAACAATTCTGAAATGTGTCATATTTTACAGATTTCACCGGAAGAATTTAGTGAAAGGTTGGAGAAGGACTGGAATTCTATCCATTATTCCAAAAACAAACCTTGTGTCTTTTATTCGAACTTAACCAGAGCCCAATACAATGCACTTCAAGAGCATCTCCACAAATATCCGGGATTCGAATTCAGAGAAAAACAGCATAGGGTGTTTTCTGTAGATCATGCTGCGAATATCCTAGGGTACTTGAATGAAGTGGACCTGGATCAAATGACCGAAGATGAATTTTATGACCTGGGTGATTACATAGGAAATACAGGAGTAGAAGCCTCTTATGAAAAACAATTGAGAGGAGAAAAGGGCCATCGATATGTTGTCAAGAACAAGTACGGCAAGGAACTTATGCCTTTTAAAGAGGGCATTATGGACGTATCGGCACGAAGAGGACAAGATCTTCATCTCAGCATCGATATAGAATTGCAGGCTTTTGCTGAAGATTTGCTAGAAGGAAGGAAAGGGAGTATTGTGGCTATTGATCCCAAAACCGGTGAGATTTTGTGCATGGCCAACGGACCGAGCTTTGACCCTAATTTACTGGTTGTGGATCAGAAAAGAGCTGGACGATATAAAGAACTGTTGAATGATCCCTCAAAGCCACTTTTTGATCGGTCTGCATTGGCAAAATATCCTCCAGGCTCAATATTTAAAACCTTTGTTGCTTTAACGGCACTTGAACTAGGGGTCACAGAAGAGCGTCGATATATACCTTGTAGTGGTATGTATTATTACAATGGGGTCCCGTTCAAATGCCATCTGCATCCGAAGACTTATGATATTCAAACTGCCTTGGCCCATTCCTGTAATACGTATTTTCGGGTTTTAGTTCGAGATATTATTGATATTGTTGACTTCTATCAACCCAAGCTGGGACTCGATACTTTAAGGAATTTTGCGCATCAATTTGCCATTGGGAAAAAGACAGGGATCGACTTAATTGCAGAGTCTGCAGGTAATGTTCCTACGGGGGAGTATTATGATCGACTTTATCCCAGGGATCAGGGAGGATGGAAATCTCCAACTGTGATGTCCATCGGTATAGGTCAAGGGGAAATAGAAATGTCCAATGTACAAATGGCGAATTTGGCAGCAATTTTAGCGAATCAAGGAAGCTATTTTACCCCTCACTTAAATCGAAAACTGACGGTAGAAAAACATACTGTGAATATTGATAAAGAACATTTTCGGATCATCACAGAAGGAATGATCGATGTGATCAAGTATGGAACTGGAACCTTGGCTTATATACCTGATGTAGAATACTGTGGAAAGACTGGAACCTCACAGAATCCTCATGGAGATGACCATTCCGTATTCTTTGGCTATGCGCCTGTATCGAAACCAGAAATAGCAGTGTCTGTTATCATCGAAAATGCGGGAGCGGGATCAGCTATTGCTGCACCAATATCGGGCTTGGTAGTTGAACATTATTTAAAAGACAGCATATCTTTGGATAGACAATACCTTGTAGATTACATCAAAAAATCAGTAAAACGTTAGACATGAAAACCATTGCGATTAAGGTAGTGGTCTAATTCGAACATTTTTAAAAACCGAATTAAAAATCTGGACAAACAATTTGTTTTTATGGATGAATTTTCGTATTTTTAGTCATCTTTAAACACTCAACAAAAACACTGCTTAGAACACACAATTTTTCGTAACACGTAGACTTTTGTTTCAGGACCCAAGAGTTCGATCTCTATAGTAGTCCGATTAAAGACCATTTATAAAATTGATTATTAAATTTTATTAAACATATCATTATGAAACTTATCAAACCACGGTCCGCACACCTTAAGGCGAACACATTTTTCTTTTTACATCTAAGCACATTTCTTTTTTTCTTTTTGGTTTTTTCAGTTCCATGGGGGCTGGCGCAACAGCAGGAACCTTGTGGGTTTGACGAGATAGTTAAGGAAGCTGAAATGAGCGACTACAACTATATTGAAGAAGCGGAAAAACAAATGAAAAAGGCCCGTGAATCGGGAGTTTCGCGCAGAAAAATGCAGTATTCAATTCCTGTAGTAGTGCATGTTTTGCATTTGGGAGATGGTCATCCTTCAAAGATTTCTGAAGCGCAGGTTCAATCGGCCATTGACAATTTGAACGATAGATTTTCAGGAGCGGTAAGCTCCAACGGTCTGGATATGGAAATTGACTTTTGTTGGGCCCAAAGAGATCATGAAGGAAATCCTATTACAGGGCTTCCTATCAATTATGTTAATGCATTTGATTTCGAACATAATGGAGCCTATTACAGAGACGTGGGAATGACTAGAGGAAATGGTGGAAACGAAGTTGAACTTAAAGCTCTTAGTATTTGGCCTAGTTGTGATTATTACAATATTTGGATAGTGACCGAAATTAATGATAATGACGGGGGGCCTCTTAAGGGATTTGCTTACCCACCTCTATCCTCTCCAGACGTTGATGGATCGGTAGTTATATATCATGCTTTTGGTTTTGATACTGGAGATTTGAGGTCTTACACTGATCAAAATTCTGTAATCACTCATGAAACAGGTCATTACCTTAATTTGTATCACACTTTTCGCGGCGACAACGGCGGCACCATATGTCCTCCTATCGAAACACCAGCTAATTGCATGGATATTAATGATAAAATCTGCGATACTGATGCCCATATCAGATCTAACTCTGATTGTAATCCAACTGGGACAAATGCTTGTAATAATGGAACTTCTAATTCAAACTTTGTTCACAATTACATGGACTATTCATCTGATGATTGCAAGTCGGAATTCACAATGAAACAAAAAGATCGGATGCGAGATGCATTGGCTGGACCAAGAAGTTGTTTGGTACAAGGAAGTCTTGGTTGTAGTCCGGCGTGTATTGATGTTGTCGCAGCATTTGATAATCCTGGAATGGGGAGCGGGTTATTTAATGTTCCTGTTACTTTTACTAATCAATCCAATGGAGCAAATTCGTATGTATGGTACATTAATGATAATTACATTACAATGGATATGCACCTAACTCATACATTTTCTGCTCCTGGTAATTATACGGTATGCTTGCAGGCAATCGGGTTGGAGGGGGATGGAACATCATGCACGGATGAGGTATGTTACAATTTTGAGGCATTACCAGATCAAGCAGAATTTGGTTGTGGTGATGTAGAATTGGCTCCTTGTGAATTGATTCTTGATGGAGATTTTACAAGAGGACCTTCATTTTATTACAGTTTCGGGAATGACCCTGAACTAGGTATTCTTTGTAATTGGTTCAATAGAATTGGAAGTCCGGCATATTGTCCAGCGTCTCCCGGGGCACTGTTGATGGTTACGGATTTGCAGCCCAATAGTAGTTTTACGGAATCTTTTGGTACTATTAACGAAGTGAATTTTGTCGATGGAGAAAATTATACCATAAGCTTAGATTATGCCGTATTTAGACCTGACAATAATGACCCCATTAATTTTGCAGGATTTCAAATTGGGTTATCACAAACGCGTTTGGAAGGAACGAGTAATACTGAACCTAATGAGTTAAAATTAGAAAACATTAACTCTATATTCGAAAATAACACTATCGACATGTGCAACTTTGCCACTACTTCTTGGGAGTCAGATGAATTTACTTTTGACGAATCTACTATGGGTCGCTATTTATATATCGAGCCAATTATACCTTCTGCAGATGGTAATTATTTTTTAAAGATCACCAATATCCATATCAATCATTGCGACTGCCTTCCGGAACCGGATTTCACTTTTCCTCCTCCTAATGGTTGTGTTTATACTTTCAATGGAACCAATACTGGAGATCTTGGGACGTACACCTGGAACTTTGGTTATGCTGATCAAACAGCTGAAGGACCAAATGTTACCCATGAATTTATGCAGGATGGCCCCTTCACTGTCTGTTTGACGATTACCTGTCCGGATGCTGAAGATGGTTCTGCTACGATATGTAAAGAAGTTACGGTAACGGGATGCGATAACTGTACAGATATGGGACAAGTAGAAGTCATTCTTTGTGAAGAACCAGATGGCAGTGCTTATTTAGGAGAAGTTGCTTTTCAAGTTCCTGCTGGAACAGCACCTTGCGATATAGATCCTGTAGTATGGTCAGATGATGTCAATGTGTGGATAGAGAATTGGAATATTGTTCCGATTGATGCCAACAATAGTCAGTTTGCAGCCTCTATTTATGTTGCACCACCGGATGGATTTGCTTTTCCAGCGGATGTATATTTTGAATTTTGTGATGAAAATGGTGATCGAATATGTTATACAGGAGTAATTAATAGTACAGATTGTGAAATATGCAATGATCCTATAACGGATGACGCAGTTTGTAATGATCAGCTTAGCACTTTCGGGATGTATGTTCACGAGGGGAGTATTGATTTACTTCTGCCTACTGGATTCGCTTATTTAGATGATGCCTCGAATCATCAAGGATATTCTGGAAGCATAATTCCTTCTAATGATGGAACAACTTGGGTGCTGGATTATACTGTAGTAACACCTGATGCTAATTCAGGTATTGCAGAAGTAATTATTCAGTTCTTAAATAATAGTCAACAAATAGAATGTGTTCGAGTAATCATTAATCTACCAGAGTGGTGCGGGGATCTTTGCGAAAATTCAGGAGTAAATTGTGATGTTTGTCATGATGAAGAATTATTAGATATGCATTGTTCATTGGGAGCTTTGCCCGGCACTTTTTCTTTTGCTAGAGGTATGCAGATTGATTTCCCATCAAATTATGCTTTTTGTGGGTTTCAATCTACGGATCCAAACTTAGTGGTATCAGCCTCATATCAATCTGGAACCAATCCTCCTTATTGGTCTATTCGTTTTGACTTGATTACTTCGATTGATGGGCCTAGAGTAGTTGAAACAATAATCTGTTTTTCCAATCCTTCAGGACAGACTGAGTGCATACCAATTCTTTTAAATATTCCGTCGGACCCAAGATGTGGTTATGATGGATGTATAGCTTGGGCTCCCAAATGTGCTGATTTAGAAGGCTCCTCGGGAAATGATATTTTATTTTCTTTTAACATGACAAATTTACGAATAGGTTATGACGCCACATTTAACATTGATAATATTGCTTTATGCCCCTTTAATCAGGTGGATGCAATTATTGAAGGAGGAGGTACTGTTACCATAAATAGTCTTTCAACTAATTATATTGATAATACGCCTTTTTATAGAGAATGGTTTATTACTTTTAACATTGATATAAGGATGCCCAGTGGATTTGATCCTAATTATAATCATATATTAACAATATTTTTGTGTGATCAAAATGGAAATGAAATTTGTCTTGAATTTCCATTAGATCTCAGTTGTGGAAATATTCAAGGTGGTTCATCTTCCGGTTGGAATAATTCAATTAGATTTGATGATATATTTAAAATCTATCCTAATCCTATGACAGATCAATTGAAAGTTGTTATAGAGGACTTCGATTATGAAGCTCAGTATCTTATAGAATTATATGATCTTAGTGGAAAACAAGTTAAGACTCTTGAACAAATTGAATCCTCATTTGGCCATTATGAAATACATTTCTTAAATGATGGATTGTATTTAATTAAATTGCTGAAAAATGGAGAACCGATTGCATATGATAAGATTTTTGTAAAAAAATAATCAAATTTTAATTACTCGGCAGGGTCTTTGCACTCGGTCGAGTAGTTTTAATGCCAGATATGCGTTCAATTGTCGGAATATTATTGCTGTTTTCTATATCCCTTTTCTCCCAGAACGAAGAAATGGATTTTCTTTGTCCTTCTCAAAAGCTATTACAAGAAGAAACCAATAAAGAACAAAATCAGGTTTTTATTGAAAAAATAGAAGGGAGATACGCCAGGTCTAATCCTTCCCTATATCGTAAAAGCTCAGTTACACTTCCTGTTGTTTTTCATATTATTCATGACAACGGAATAGAAAATATTTCAGATGCACGAATTACTCAAGAAATAGATAACCTGAACAGAATTTTTTCTAATGATGGGAATTACGAATCCACCAATGGAGTCAATACTGGCATTTCTTTTTGTTTGGCACAAAGAACTCCTGATAATCAAAACACCAACGGGGTCAATAGAATAGTCTCAAGTCAAACGTTTCATCAATATCCCGAAGATAGAGCCAGCTTAAAATCTCTTTCTCAATGGGACTCGCGTGATTATATCAATATATGGGTGGTAAGAAGTATCCGAAGTGTGAATGGGAATATAGCTGGTTATGCTACCTATCCTTTTTCTCATGGATTTGTGGATGATGGAATTGTAATTGAAGCACGCTTTATTGGTTCTTCCATCAATAATTCTAAGATTTTAGCCCATGAAATGGGTCATTATTTGGGCTTATACCACACCTTTACTGGAGGTTGCGTAAATGACGATTGTCTTAGCCAAGGAGATAGAGTATGTGATACTCCTCCAGATCAGCATTCTAGTAGTTTGCCATGCGGAACTGATTTCAACAGTTGTAATTCGGATACTGATGATGATTCCAACAATAATCCTTATCGGGATATTGCCTTGGGGGGGCTTGGAGATCAGGTGGATATGAAAGAGAACTATATGGCTTATAGTTACACTTCCTGTTATGATCGATTTACCTTAGGACAAAGGGATCGTATGTGTTTTTTTCTGGAGGAAGTAAGGCATAGTCTTAAAGACTCAAAGGGCTGTTTAGAACCTTGTCCCGATGAAATTAACTTAGATTTTACACCGAATAATGGCATTTTCGAAGCTGGAATTCCAATTTTATTTGAAGCTCAAGTTATGGGCGAAGAGTCCTTAAGATGGAGGATCAATGGAAGGGCGGTGGGCAGCTCTCTTAATCTAAACTATAGCTTTACGGAAGAAGGGTTTTATTGGATAAGCTTGACGGCTTATTCATCTGATATTCGATGTGATTCCGTGGTGGTAAGTTATATGATTGAGATTCAATGTCCTGTTGAAGCTGGTTTACAAGTGAATCTAAGAGAGGACAGCTTGTTCTTCAGAGACCAATCTATTAATGCGGAAGGTATAGATATAAAGATCTATAATGAGAGTGAGGTGAATATATATACTACAAGTTCTGTAGTAGATACAGTGGTTCTGATTGATCCAGGATATTATAAAATTTGCGTCGAAGCTAATGGTACCAATTGCTCGGATACGCTTTGTACCTATGTTCGCTATTATGGAGACACTGAAGAAAACTGTGAGCTAGAAGGTGATGAGGATGGTGATGGACTAGCCGATCATTTTGACCCTGATTGTGAATGTGTAGATGGCCTGTATCATGCCGTTTGCCCGATCAACTGTGAATATTTACCAGATTCATTTCCTGAATTTGAAATGAAAATGATGTGGGAGTCTAGGGAAATGATTCGGGATACGCTTCTACATCTATCTACAAATTTGTTTTGTGGTGATACAGATGGGAATGGAGATGTTGAGATTTATGCCTATAGGCATAATCTTAGAACGTTTCCAGATCCTAATGAGGTTAAAGAATTGCTAGTTTTTAATGGTGAAAGTGGTCTATTAGATATTGATTTCCCTATCTATGACTCGTTGCATAACTCTTCACTAGCTTTAGGGGATTATAATAACGATGGTCGTGCAGAATTGTTTACACGACACTCCCGGGACTATATGTGTATTGGTCAAGATGGAAGTATAAATTGGAAAACAAGGTGCCGTAATGTGACACCTAGGAGCAGAATAGGATTGGCGGACTTTAACGGTGATGGTATAATGGAAATGTATGACAAGTCGGAGATCTATAATTCACTCAATGGAGCCCTTCTTGGGTATTCTAATGTAAGGAATGGGTGTACTGCTTTGGTACTAGGAAATTGCAGTTTTAGCAATACTGTGGCTGCAGATTTATTACCTAATCCAGGGTTGGAATTGGCTGCTGGAAATGTCGTTTATACTATTGAAATTAACAATTTGAATGATACACTCGGTAATGTGATAACTCCAAACTTTGGCCCAGATACAATACCTGATGGACTTACAGTTGTAGGAGATATTAATGGTGATCAGGAATTAGATGTTATTGTTTTTAGTATGGCTCGACTAAGAAATAGTTCTTATCGTCCTGGTCGACTTTATGTCTATGACCCCAGAAATCGAACCACTATAGCACACATAGAGTTAAAGGAAGAATTAGGAGGCATGCCCTTCATTGGAGACGTCGATGGAGATTGTCTTCCGGAAATTGGTTTAGTATTTAAAAATAAATTGGTGATGCTCAAATACAATGGTACAACCTCTTTAGATATTCTTTATGAGGTTGTAACAACGGACAAATCTGGGTGGACTGGCATCACTATGTTTGACTTTAATCAGGATGGAAAAAATGAGTTGGTGTACAGAGATGAGACTGATTTAAGAATATTGGAAGGCGCTACGGGAAGAACTTTGGCCAGTACTCCCATGAAAAGTCATACAGCCTCTGAATACCCTTTGGTAGTTGACATTGATCAAGACGGAGAAGCAGAAATACTAGTTACTGGATATTTAGGAGATATCCCACAGGATCGTGTTTATGCCTTTGAGTCAGCCGGCGCACCCTGGGCACCAGCGCGACCCGTCTGGAACCAATATGCTTATCATTCGACCAATATCAATGACGATCTGACTGTACCAAGAGTACAGCAAAACATGGCCAAACATCTAGAGGGCTATGAGGACTGCCTCAGAGAAACTTGCCCAGCCCCTTATAATGGTTTCTTGGTGCAATCCACCCATCGCACCCAAGCAGGATGTGTACAGTTTCCCGCTGTGGATTTAAGTATCAAGATCCTGGGTTATGACTGCAATCCTGATAGCATTACACTTCAAGTGGAGATATGCAATGGAAGCGATGGAAAGCCCGTCAAGCAGGATTGGTGTATTGGGACGTATAGCACTTTGACAGGAATTCCTAACCTGATCCAATACCAATGCTATAGGGATATAGTGGATACCTTGAGTTGCATTGATACCATAGAAATGAAGATTCTTACACCCACGAGCTTAGAGCAATTGTACTTGGTTGTCAATGATGACGGTTCGGGAGGATTGCCACTCAAGTTTCCCATTACCAATTTGGTAGAGTGTGATTATACGAATAATGTAGATTCAGTTAATTTAGGTATTCAAGAATATACACTGGATTTAGGCGATGATATTGTCAAGTGTGAATCGGAAGTTATCGATTTACAGGCTCCATCTGGATTTTCGTCTTACCTATGGTCTGATTTAACCAATGATACGACCTATTCTAGCGGAGATGAAGGATTACATTGGCTGGAAGTAACCGATCAGTGTGGTAGAGTGTATCGAGATTCTCTAAGGTTTATCATTGATGATAGTGGTCAGTTTGAGTTAGGAGGAGATATGGAAGATTGTCCGGGCACTCAATACGATGTTGATGTGGCAGAAAACTACGAAAATATCTGGTGGTTTCCTTCTGGTACTGTAGAGTGCGATACTTGTTTTTCGACATTGGCTACCATACAAGATACGACGACTTTGTTAATTGCAGTTAGCCAAAGTGGTCCATGTACTTATATGGATACGATACGCCTAATTCCTAAAGTAGGGGAACAAGTGGAGGTGGTGGAGAGTATCTGCGAAGGAGACTCCATTCTATTCTACGGTAATTACTACCATGATGAGGGGGAGTATTTCCATACCACGGCAGATTGTGACAGTACCATCATGCTCGCATTAGGAATAAGACAAAATGTATTGACGCCTCTGGAATCTGAAATCTGTGAAGGAGACTCAATCCTTTGGGGTTCGGAATGGTTAAAAGAAACAGGATTATACGCTAGGACGCTGATGGCAAGTAATGGTTGCGATAGTATCATAAGTCTCGACTTACAAGTGAGACCAAGAGATAGCTCTGATCTTGTGTTGTTTTTATGTTTTGAAGATACCATAGTTTATAACGCGGAAATCTATACGCAATCAGGAATGTACGAGGTTCTGCTTCAAAACCAGGAAAGTTGCGACAGTCTGATTCAATTGGAAATCAGGGATATTCCCAATGAATACCGCAATGTAGAGATACAGTTTTGCAGGGGAGATTCTACACTGTACAATGGAGAATGGTATTCCACGGAGGGCATGCGAGAAGTTCCGCTTACCAATCAAAGGGGATGTGATAGCATTATATTGTTGAATGTCGTGGAAAGAGATACGCTTCATGAGGAAGAAAACTATATGCTTTGTCCGGATGAAACTGTAACGATTGAGGGCGAAGAATTAGATATGTCCGGTAGTTATCCATTTTATTTAAGCTCTCAAGCCGGTTGTGACTCAGTTTTCACGGCCAATGTTGTCGTTTTAAGTGAACCAGACGAACCGGAAGTAGTGATCAACTGTGAGGATGGAACCGCGGTAGTATCAGTTCCTTCTGATCAAGTATGGCAAGTAGTATGGAGCAATGGAGACACTACCTGGATGACCAATTACAATGAAGGAGCAATGGCTGAAGCAGTAAGAACGACAGAGGATGGCTGTACTGTGGTTCAAGAGTTAGAGGTACCAGAATTGCCCAATATTACTATACTTCCGGAATTCAATGATACTACTTTGGCTTTCGGAGAAGGACTAAGTTTTATGGTTGATTTGGACGATTCTGAATGGATGATCAATTGGTTACCTGAATCGAATGTTAGCTGCAGTAACTGTATGGAAATAAGCATTGACCCAAGCAATGGATTGATCATCAAGGTAGAAATGATCCACTCTTCCGGATGTATTTATAGAGACGAGTTCTTGATCAATATTGAGTCTGGTTTAGATATTTATGTCCCGAACGCTTTTAGCCCGAATGATGACAACAATAATGATGAATGGAGGATTTATTTGCCAGAAGAGATAGAACAACTGGATCGTGTGATGATTTTTGATCGATGGGGATCGCAATTAGCCCTATGGGAGAACACGAATGATGTTAGATGGGATGGATATTATCAGGGCAAAAGGTTGAATCCGGCAGTATTTGCTTATCTCATAGAGTATCAGACTCCAGATGGTGAACGACACATTAAGACAGGGGATATTACCCTGATAAGGTAATTTCGTGTTAGGTTTTTCTGGTTCTTATTTTCATTGTATATTCCGTTCTTGGGCAGAAACAATCAAAGAATATGAAAACCATTGCAATTGTAGCGGCAGCTAGAAACAGAGTGATAGGACAAGGGAATCAAATTCCTTGGCGGTTGAGAAATGATTTGCGGTATTTTAGAAAGACGACTTGGGGGCATTTCGTTTTGATGGGAAGAAAGTCTTTGGAGTCTCTGGGTAAACCATTGAAGGGTCGAACCAATATAGTTATCACTAGAAATAAAGACTTTGCTATGGAAGGAGTAGAGGTCTTTAACTCCATCGAAGACGCGTGTGCTTGGGCTAAAGAAGCCGGTGCTGAAAAGTTATTTATTGCCGGTGGAGGTCAAATTTATAAGCAAACTCAGCATTTATGGGATGAACTTTATTATACTGATGTCAAGGCTTTTGTGGATGGAGAGGTTTATTTTCCTGAAGTAAATTGGAGCACCTGGCAATTATATTATTCGGAGTTTCATGCGAAAAATGAAGAAGATGAATATAACTTTACTATAAAATTTCACCAACACCCTACGTAATGAATGAACAATTCCTACAATACATCTGGAAGTATCAATTACTTAACACACAAAATTTATTTACAAAATCCGGCAAGAAATTAGAGATTATAAACCAAGGAAAATCAATCATTCCAGTGGTCCGGACTTTACAGGAGCTAAAATTAGAATTGAAAATACCGTTTGGTATGGATCCGTCGAAGTCCATCTTCGGTTCAAGGATTGGTATCGTCATGGACATCAACAGGATATGAGATACAATAATGTGATCCTTCATGTTATATATCAAGATGATCTAATCGATAAGGATCCATTGGTTCAGAGAATTCCGCATCTAGTTCTAAAAGGTAATATTCCTTTGAGATACTTAAAAAACTATACCAAGTTTACAGAGTTAAATAATCAATATCCCTGCAGGGATTATTTAACCAAAGTAAATTCGATTCAACAAAAAATGTGGTTGACGAGAATGGCGGCAGAAAGACTCGAGGTGCAAAAAAAGAAGATTGATCAATTGTTGAGGCAGATGAATTATAATTGGAATCAGGTTGCTTTGATATTGTTGGGTCGATATTTTGGCATGAAAGCCAATAATGGCAATTTTGAGGTTTTATTATCCAATCTTCCATATTCATTATTAGCGCGGAAAAGCCACAGTATTCTGCAGTTAGAGTCGATTCTTTTCGGTGTGTCAAGTTTGCTACCAGAGGACAAAAGTGAAGAATACGTTGAGGGCTTAGTCAAGGAGTTTAAACACCAAGCAAAAAAGTATTCGCTCAAGCCATTGGATCATTTGGATTGGAAATTTATGAGAGTGAGACCAGTGAATTTTCCGACCGTTCGAATCGCTCAGTTGGCTCAACTCGTCCATCTATGGCCTAATACGATGACCAAAATCCTGTCTTTCCAAAGTATTTCTGAAATACGGAGTGCATTGGGACTAAAGGCATCGATTTATTGGAATAATCATTATACTTTTGGGAAGAAAACTGACCAAAGCAAAGCTAAAATTACTGGGAGGCAGTTTGAGGATAACTTGATCATCAATGCCATCATTCCACTTATTTTTGCTTTTGGAGATGCACACAAGGATTGGGATAAAAAGGAATTGGCTTTGAGCATGATGGAGTCTATGGGTCCGGAGAAAAATGCTGAAGTCACCAAATGGAAAAATGCAGGTCTTAATATCATGAATACGAGTGACACCCAGGGTTTGATCCATATGATGAAGAATTATTGTCATGAGCGACGATGTTTGGAATGCGCAATAGGACACAGCATTATTAAATCTCCAATAAGAGCAGAGGTACTATGAGGTGGTATTGGCATGATATCAATCGCTTTCTCAGTAAACTGACGATAGCCAAACTCTGGAATGCCGGCCTTTTGTTGTTCACTTATCATATGACGAGATGGTTCAAAAGTACCAAGCAATGGGGACAACCTATGAGCATTTCTATAGAACCTACAACAGCATGCAATCTAAGATGCCCGGAGTGCCCAAGCGGTTTGCGCTCTTTTTCTCGGGCCACTGGAAATTTGAAAAAGGACTTTTTTAGAAAGATCATAGATCAGATGTCTTCTAAACTGATGTATCTGATCTTTTACTTCCAGGGAGAACCATATATCAATCCTAGCTTTTTAGATATGGTGAAATATGCTCATGAAAAAGGAGTGTATACGATCACTTCTACCAATGGACATTTTTTGAGCGATGAGAATGCCAGAAAAACTATTGAGTCTGGCTTGGATAGAATGATCATTTCAGTTGATGGTACTACACAAGAAGTTTACGAACAATACAGAAAAGAAGGCGATCTAGCCAATGTAATCCAGGGAGCCAAGAACATGGTTAAATGGAAGAAAAAGCTAGGAGTAAACTATCCTCATCTAGTTTTTCAATTTCTCGTGGTCAAGCCCAACGAGCATCAAATGGATGATTTGATCAAATTGGCCGAGGAGATAGGAATCGACGAAGTCAAGTTCAAATCTGCTCAAGTATATGATTATGAAAAGGGCAACCCTTTGATTCCTGACAACGAGAAATATTCGAGATACAAGAGAAACGCTGATGGAACCTACTCGGTCAAGCACGGTTTGGTCAACCGATGCTGGAAACTGATCCATTCTTGTGTGATCACTTGGGATGGTGGAGTGGTCCCATGTTGTTTTGACAAAGATGCTAAGTACCAAATGGGGAGCCTGCAAGAAACAGAATTTGACGATGTGTGGCAGGGGCAAGAATATCAGGCTTTTCGCTCAAGAATTATAGAAGGTAGATCAACGATTGATATTTGTCAGAACTGCACGGAAGGGTGTAAGGTGTGGTTATAAATCTCTAAAGATCTTAACCTCCTCATTCCTATATGGCAATAATTCAAGTTTCTCTCCATCGAACACGGCATAACACTGTTGCGTGATCCATTCTCCCAGATTAATATAGCGAGCTTTTCCTATGGATACATCAATGGGAAGATGGCGATGACCAAAAATGAAATAATCGATGTTCTTGGTTTCTAATTGCCTTTCACAATACTGAACCAACCATTCTTCTTTTCCGAAGAATTTTTCATCTTTTCCATATCCCTTTTGGCGGCTTTTTCTTGACCAGTAGTCGGCAATGCCAATACCCACATCCGGATGAATCCACTTAAAGAGAAATTGAGCAATCCTACTGCGGAAGACTTTTTTTAATCTTTTATATCCCTTATCTCCCGGTCCAAGGCCATCTCCGTGGCCTATCATGAATGATTTATCAAATAGTGTAAGTTCGATAGGATGGTCATGTATGCTTATCCCCAAATAATCTTTGAGATAGCGAAACATCCACATGTCGTGATTCCCTTTGAAGAAATGAATTTCGATATCCTTATCTCGCAATTCGGCCAGTTTACCCAACAACCTAATGCTTCCTTTAGGAATTACTTTGGCATATTCGAAATAAAAATCCCAAACATCTCCAACCAAATAAATAGCCTCCGCATCAGCGGATACCTTATCCAACCAATCAACAACCAGTCGCTCCCTCTCCTTGCTGCTTATTTTCCCGTCTATGCCCAGATGAAAGTCAGAGGCGAAATAATACTTCTTACTCATGGAGAAGCTGCCTAATTTCTAGGTTTCTCCATTACTGTTCCACAGTTGTCGCAGGTTCTCTTTTCTTCAGAATTCATGAAGGCATTCATCACTATCGGAAGTTGATTGACGATATCCTCCATTTCAAAAGTATCTTCGTGTAGCATGTGATTACAGTTTTCACAGAACCACATTAACTTATCCATTTCTCCCTCATTTCTGTATCGCTCCACAACCAAGCCAATGGTGTCAGCTGGTCTTTGCGGAGAATGTGGAATTCGCGGTGGCAGTAGAAACATTTCTCCTTCTTTAATTGAAATTGTTTCGGGTTCTCCGTCGTAATTGATGATTTTTAATTCGATATCTCCTTTTAACTGATAGAATAATTCCTCTCCGTCCTCATAGTGATAGTCCTTTCTGCCATTAGGTCCACCTACCACCATCACGATAAAATCCTCATTTTTAAGATACACCTGCCTGTTCCCTATCGGAGGCTTAAAATAATGACTATTTTCCTCTATCCAGGTGTTTAAGTTAAATGGTTTTAATATCTTCATCTTTTAGTATTTAGTGCTTTAATTTATAAACATTTTGACTAAAATCCGCATAAGCATGGACTTAGCCGGAAAAAATGCCATAGTGGGAGGAGCGAGTAAAGGAATTGGCAAGGCCATATCCCTTGAATTAGCTCGAAGAGGTGCATCATTGACGCTATTGGCGCGATCCAAAGATAAGCTGGAAGAACTTTTATCTGAGTTAGATCGATCTAACCAGCAAGACCATGATTACTTGTTGGTGGATTATTCGAACTTAGAATCTCTTAGCGAATTGATTACAGAGGCAGCTTCTAAAAAGCGATACCATATTTTGATCAATAATACGGGCGGACCTCCTGGAGGGGCAGTGGTAAATGCACAACTCAATGAGTTCAAAAATGCATTCAACAACCACGTTCTGGCCAATCAAATGCTGACGCAAATAGTGGTCCCTGGTATGAAAGAAGAAGGATACGGAAGAGTCATCAATATTATTTCGACTTCAGTCAAACAGCCATTGGACGGACTCGGCGTGTCGAATACAATTCGGGGAGCGGTGGCCAATTGGTCAAAAACCATGGCGAATGAATTGGGGTCTTTCGGAATTACCGTGAATAATGTACTCCCAGGAGCGACTGCTACGGACAGACTGAGTGAAATCATTCAGAATAAAGCCCGAAAACTGGATAAATCTGAGGAAGAGGTTCAGCAAAAAATGAAGTCTGCTATTCCCGTAGGCAGATTTGCCAGGCCTGAAGAAATAGCATATGCCGTTGCTTTCTTATCTTCAAGTCAAGCGAGTTATATTAACGGAATCAATTTACCCGTTGATGGTGGTAGAACCAAGTCACTTTGACCTTGGAAAGTGAATGAATTGATTTATTATGATCAAAATATCTAAGAAGAAATTAAATAAGAGAAGCATTGCTTGGTTAGCCTATTTTGCTGGACTGGCGAGCTTTATACTATTGATTTTGTTTCTTTCTTTTCAGGATTTACCCAGTTTCGAAGAGCTGGAAAACCCGAAGACCAATCAAGCAACAGAAATCTATGCTGACGATGGTGCAGTTTTGGGTCGATTGTACATTGAGAACAGGGTTAATAAGGAATTTAAAGAACTCAACCCACATTTAGTGGATGCTCTTCTGGCTACCGAGGATATCAGATATCACCGACATACCGGAATAGATTTTAAAGCTTTGGCCAGGGTATTGGTAAAGACTGTTTTGCTTCAAAATAGAAATGCCGGGGGTGGAAGTACCGTTACACAACAGTTGGCAAAGCTATTGTATTCGGATAGGAATTTTGCGGGGATGAATACGGTGCAGAAGGTCTTTGCCCTTCTTTCAAGAAAGGTAAAAGAATGGATAACTGCGGTAAAGTTGGAACGGTCTTATACGAAAGAGGAGATTATTGCCATGTACTTTAATAAGTTCAACTTTATCAATGGGGCCTACGGAATTCAAGCGGCAAGTGAGGTATATTTTGACAAACCTCAAGATTCTCTGAGTATTCAGGAAGCTTCTGTCCTTATTGGGATGTTGAAGAACCCCGCTTTATATAATCCGGTACGAAGACCAGATTTGGTAAAAGAGCGAAGAAATACCGTTTTACACCAAATGGGTAAATACGGATTCGTAGAATCTGAGAAATTAGACTCTCTTCAAAATCTTCCTCTAGATGCTTCCGGATTTAATAGAAGAAGTCATAATAAAGGCTTGGCTCCATACTTCAGACAGGTGATAGCTAATGAGGTTAAAAAGATTTTGAGTTCGGAAGAAAACTTAAAATCAGATGGTGAACGGTATAATATTTACCGGGACGGACTAAAAATTTATACAACCATTGATACGAGTGTTCAGCGCATTGCTGAAGAATCCATCACTGATCACATGCACGATTTGCAGAACACTTTTTGGAGGATCTGGAAGGATAAAGATCCTTGGAAGTATGAGGACAGAGAGGACTTGTTAGAAACGGAAAAAGTCCGAGAATCTAAGTTGGAAATACGAGAAAATAGTTTCCAAAAATTAGTTCGTGAATCAGATCGCTATAGAAACGTGATCATCAAGAATACTGCAGCCGATATTGATGAAGTGAATAAGTCTTTCGACACTAAATTGAAAGACTATGATATCGTTAGAATGATCAACCACGAAGATGGAAAGCAGACTTTCGGCGAGCTAGAGTTAAAAGGCTACTTAACAAAAACCAAGAGGAGTTTATATCAAAAAATCATCAATTCTGATCAGTGGACGGTTTTGAAATCAAAGTGGAAAGAGGCCGATAAAAAGGCGATGGAACTGATGAATACTCCCATAGATATGAAAGTCTTTACCTATGAAAACGAGGCAATGGAAAAGGACACGGTCATGAGTCCTTTAGATTCCATTCGATATCATAGGATGTTTTTACAGTTGGGCAGTATGTCGATTGACCCCTTGAACGGGCATGTTAAGTCATGGGTTGGAGGTATTAACTATAAGTATTTCCAGTATGATCATGTGACGAGTAGTCGACAAGTAGGATCTACTTTTAAGCCTTTTGTTTATGCCACGGCCATAGGACAACAAGCCTTATCTCCTTGTTATACGGTGTATGATGTTCCTTACACCATTCACGTTGGGGAAAGTAATTTTGATATCATCGAAGATTGGACTCCGCGAAATGCCGATGACAAGTACACAGGAGAAAAGTATACATTAAAAGAGGCTTTGCGTAAATCCAAGAATACGGTTTCTGTTTATTTAACCAAGCAGCTCGGGGATACGAAAGCCGTTAGAGGTCTGGTACATAATATGGGGATAGACAGCTCTGCTCGATATAGTAATGGTCGATTTAGGGTGCCTCTACAACCGTCTATTTGCCTTGGATCAGCGGATTTGACGGTGGAGGAAATGACCGGGGCGTACTCTACCTTTGCCAATAATGGAATTTATAATAAACCGGTTTATATCACTCGGATCGAAGACAAAAATGGCAAGCTCATTTATCAGCATGTTCCGGAAAGCAAGATCGCTCTTGACGCTAAGACGAATTACGTGATGGTGGAAATGCTTAGGAACGTGGTATACGGGGCTGGAGGTTTTCATGGCAGGAAAAGTGACTTTGGAGGGAAGACCGGTACTACGGATAAACATGTTGATGGATGGTTCATGGGAATTACCCCTAATTTAGTGGTCGGCACTTGGGTGGGCGGAGAAGATCCGTGGATTCGATTCTTGTCTTTAAGACAGGGCCGAGGAGGCAAAATGGCAAGGCCTTATTTCGCTGAATTCTTGAAGAGATTAGAAGAGCTGGAGAAAGAAGGCTATAATCCTAAAAAACGCTTTTATCGTCCTCCGGGAGATTTGGGTGTTATCGTAGATTGTGAAAATTATACTCAGATCGACACCAATGCATTAAAGAAAATTGATGTGTTCACCGATATGGTGAATGAAGGAGATACCACTAATATTAATGAAGAAGAATTTGGCGGAGACTTCCAGTAAATATAATTTAAATGTAAGCGTTTATTGCATAGTCCTTTTTTGCTTTTTAGGACTGATTGGTTGTATTCCACCTGAACAGAAGACAACTCAGGTAGAAGTTGATATTATTGGAGATCCGGTTCAGAGTGAAATTCTAGAGTTGGGCTATCGTAGAGAATTGGATAGTTTGCTTTATTATTTCGAGCACCCCAATGCTACTTATCGATATTTATCAGCTTCAGCATTTAATTCTTTTCAAACCAAAGAAGCTATTGACAGTTTGGTCTCTTGCTTGGACGATCCGGTGCCGGAGGTTGTAGAAGCTGCAGTAAGGGCTCTTGGACAACAGAGAGATAAACGTGTCGAAAGAGAATTAATATCTCGTTTTGTAAAGGTTGACTCTTCAGGTGCTTGGCTTAAGGTAAACCAGGCTATTTTAGAAGCTATGGGCAAACTGGGCACAAAAGAAAGCCATGATTTTATCGCCACTACCAGAACCTATCTTCCCATTGACTCTGTGCTTATTTTAGGCCAGACTAGAGCACTTTTTAATTTTTCGACAAGAAAAATTACCGATGAAAAAGGAGTGCGCAAGTGTCTTGAGATATTAGGCTCTGAAGAATATCAAAAGGCAAGTAGAATGTATACCGCCCACTATCTTTCAAGGTGCGATAAGGAAGATTTAGTGTCTTTTGCCGACACGGTTTTGGCGGTATTAAAATTCGAAAGAGAAGTGGATCTTATTGTTCCACTGATTAAAGCGGTAGCGAAGACGGGGACGACTGCCAGTTTTTACTATCTCATCAATGTGCTTGACAAATCTGAAGATGAAAGAATCAAAGTGGCCATCGTAGAATCTCTTCATCAGTATGAAGCCTTTCAGAAAAACATACATACTCTTGCTGTTCAAAAAATCCCAGTTGAAAGCGTAAAAGTGGCCAGTAGTTTATGTGACTACTTGTATCAGCATGGTAATGCGAATTATGCGAGATTGTATTGGCAATTGGCCAAAAGCAAACAACTGAGTCCTGATGTCAGCATTCGATTGTACGCTATAGCCTTTAAGCATATGCCCTTGTGGCATGTTAAACGAATGGCGTGGATGCGCTACGAGTTGTATCAGAGTTATCTCAATTCTAAAGACGTTTATTATAAGGCGAAACTGATCGAATCATTGGGTGAGAATATTGATAATGTCCAGTTTGTTTCGGATAGCTTACTGGAGAGAATAGACAATCCTGTTTTGCATACCTCCTTGTCAAAAGCTTATAGCAGTTTCTTAAAGGCAAAAGTAATTCCTCTGTTGGGCAACAAAAAAAGGACAATATTACTGGATTCTATCGCTATTGGAGTGGAATCACTACTCAATACTCAAAATGTGGGGAGCCTATCCGTTTTGGCTGAAGCTTTGAGAAAACCAAGCTTTCGGGATTCCATCTGGATAAATCGACTTCAGGAAAAAAAGGAAAGTTTGACTTTGCCGAGGGATTATGAGGCCTATTTGGAGTTAGATAAAACAGTAGCGTATTTGTCGAATGATATATTCGACAAGGACAAATTGCCTGAACTTCCGTTAAAGCAAATCAAACTGGACAGCAGTATATTAGATAGAAAGGCTTTGGTAAAAACAAGCTCCGGAACTTTCATTATCGAATTACTGGATGATATTGCACCATTCACCGTTTCGAATTTTATTGATCTCTGCGAGGAAGGGTATTTTGATAATAAAAATTTCCACCGGGTTGTAAATAACTTTGTGGTTCAGGGGGGCTGCTCGATTGGCGATGGGTATGGAAGTCTGGATTACGTTATTTCTTCTGAGCTACCCAAGGCATATTATGAAGAAAGCGGATTTGTCGGCATGGCTAGTGCTGGCCTGCATACGGGAAAGCGCCCAATGGTTTGTCAATTTATTGCCAACGCCGCATCTCAATGGACGCTATACTATATTTGGGAAGGTAATATCAGGATTGCAGGTGCTGCATAATATCAAGATCGGAGATAAAATTATTTCTATAAAAATCATTAATTAGAAAGAGTAAATGAAGAAAACTGCTTTGAATCGAATGCACCATGAACTGGGTGCAAAAATGGTCCCCTTTGCTGGATTTGAAATGCCTGTTTCTTATTCAGGAATTACTGAGGAGCATGAAAGTGTGAGAAATAATGCCGGAATTTTTGATGTATCCCATATGGGGCAATTTGTTGTTACGGGTAAAGAGGCTGCAGATCTGGTGCAGTACATTACTTCCAATAATTCTAAGAAGCTTAAGCCGGGACAAGCGCAATACTCCTGTTTGCCTAATCATGAGGGTGGAATTGTGGATGATTTGATCGTTTATAGAATGCCTGATGCGGACGAAGAGCGCAGATATCTGCTTGTTGTCAACGCTTCAAATATTCAAAAGGACTTTGATTGGATTGCTGAAAACAACAAATTTGAAGCTGAAGTAAAAGATTATTCGGACGCTTATTCATTGATTGCGATACAAGGGCCAAAGGCGAAACAATGGTTGGCGGAAATAACGGATGAAAATTTAGAAGAGATTCCCTTTTACTCTTACGTAATTGGAAAGGTGGGATCGGCGGATAATACGATTATTAGCAATACCGGTTATACGGGAAGTGGAGGTTTTGAGCTGTATGTAAGCAATGATCAGGCTGAGGCGCTGTGGTCGGATTTAATGGAACACGCCGACAAGTACAATGCAAAACCATGTGGACTTGGTGCAAGAGACACCTTGAGATTGGAGATGGGATATTGTCTTTACGGTAATGATTTGAACGATGAGACAAGTCCAATAGAAGCAGGACTGTCCTGGATAGTGAAAACGAAGATCAAAAGTGATTTTATCTCTAAAGAGATTTATAAAACTCAGAAGTTGGAAGGAGTCTCTAAAAAATTAACAGGGTTCATTGTAGATTCCAGAAGAGTACCAAGAAAGGATTATATCATTCTATCTAAAGACGGAGCTACAGAATTGGGTTATGTAACCTCTGGAACCATGTCTCCGGGATTATCGAAACCAATTGGTATGGGTTATATAGATTCGGAGTACTTGAAGGAAAATGACGAAGTTTTGATACAGATTGGAAAGAAGAACTATGTGGCTCAGGTAACCAGGCCCCCATTTATCAAACAGTAATTTTTAAAATCTAAGGTTGGTGAAGAAGATAAAACTAGTAGAGTTTAATAGTCTGCAAGATAGAACTCCGGCTTACGCTGAAGTCAATGAACTGGATTTGGTCGTTGTCAAGTATGACAATGAAGTGTCCGTCCTATATGGAAGATGTCTACACCGTGGGGCTTTAATGGCCGATGGATACATCGATGGCGACAACCTCATTTGTGGGGTCCACGGCTGGGATTACAGATATGATACTGGAGTTAGCGAGTACAATAATGCTGAAGTCTTGAACAAATTCTACTCAGAAATTCAAGATGGATGGGTATGGATTGATGAGGATGAGATCAATCAATATCTAGTGGACCATCCTCAACCTTTTAAAAGAGATCAATATTTGGGAGTGTATGCGGATACACATCCCGAAAGCACGGAACCGTATACCAACTACATTAAGGAGCTAGCAAGAAATGGATTAAAAAACTATGGGCATCACGGTCCTTCTGCGAGCATGGGAGTGGATCGAAATCTTTTACCAAAATGGGAGCATATTCAGTTTTTACCCGCTCAGTTATCACGAAGACCCTTGTTGGATGAACATGCTGTAAGTAGTTCTGTGGTAATAGGCCCCAATGCCAAGAAGCCTTTAAAGTTGGATATTCCGGTATTTGTATCTGATATGAGTTTTGGGGCACTTTCAAGAGAAGCTAAAATAGCCCTTTCTATGGGGGCAGAGATGGCGGGAACCGGAATTTGTTCCGGAGAAGGAGGGATGCTTCCGGAGGAACAAGAGAATAATTCGAAGTATTTTTACGAGTTGGCTTCGGCCAAATTTGGATTTTCTTGGGATAAGGTAAAAAAAGCTCAAGCTTTCCATTTTAAAGGAGGTCAAGGGGCAAAAACGGGAACTGGAGGACATCTTCCAGGAAATAAAGTGAGTGCGGAAATCGCTAAGGTGAGGGGCTTGGAAGAAGGCCAGTCTGCGATATCACCTGCGGCTTTTCCAGATATGCTTACTATAGAGGACTTTAAAGTATTTGCTGAAAGAGTTCGAGAAGAGACTGGAGGTATTCCAATAGGATTTAAAATTGCAGCGAGTCATGTAGAAGATGACATCGATTTCGCTTTGAAAGTAGGTGTTGATTACATCATCTTGGATGGTAGAGGAGGAGGCACGGGATCTGCTCCAACTATTCTAAGAGATAATATTAATGTTCCTACTATACCGGCTTTGGCAAGAGCGCGAAAACACTTGGACCGCTTGGGAAGAAGGGACATCACTTTAGTCATTACAGGAGGACTTCGAGTCCCAGAAGATTTTGCTAAAGCCATGATGTTGGGAGCAGATGCCGTAGCAGTATCCAATTCAGCTCTTCAAGCTATCGGTTGCTTGGGCATGCGTGCATGCGGGAGCAACAACTGTCCAGTTGGAATCGCAACACAAAAAGAAAGCTTGAGGGGTAGATTAATCATTGAGGAATCCGCAAAACAGTTGTCGCGTTTCTTTAAGGCATCTACGGATTTGATGAGGGTGGTGGCGAGAAGTTGTGGACACGATTCATTTCAAAAGTTCAATATGAATGACTTATCCACGCTGGATTATCAGATTCATTTGCTCACTGGGATAAGGTATGCTGGGGTACAATAGCCTGGATCAACGCATTCATCAGCTTATTCAAACCATTGCAAAGTTCAATAGGAGTTTTGTTCCTTCTAGAGAAGATGACAGCCATACTAATTTGGCCTTTGATTTCATAGGTCAACGTCTGGTGGGTCGCTGGGCAGGCTCGTCTCTTGGTAAGATAATTCTGGTTTTAGATTTGCTTGAATTTAAGTTTACGCTGTTTGATCGTTTTTGGCACCCCATTAATTCCTGGGCTATTGAGGGTAATACACAAGTTCAGGTTGAAGAACAAATCGAAAGTTATTTGTCCGAATTGAATCTTGACGGAAAAAATTTTAGGGATCCTCTTCATTTTAAGATTTCGAGGTATGAATTTGTCAATAAAGCATATTCAAAATGGGAGTCGATGGAGGTATTAGAATGGATGAAATATCGATTGCAAGCTAATAAAGCCGCACAATACGTATTGAATCACTTACAAGTTTCTGGAGAAGTTCGCATATGGCCACATCATTTTGATACGGGTATTTATGTAGAACCTAATGAAAGAATAGGCTTGGGGTTTGGATTGGCCATGAAGGATAATATTGTTAGTAGTCCGTGTTATTATTTCTCTCCGTATTGGCTCAACAGGGATGAGCCGAGAGATTGGAATATGGAAGGTATTCAATCGGGCTCAAGGATTGAACTACCCAATTGGAAAGGGTCCATTCTACGACTATCAGAGGCCAAAGAAGAGAATCTTTTTAGATTTATAAAAGAGATTGCCGCGAGGTATATGTATCTTGTAGCTACGGCAACCTAAGTGGTAATCTTAAGTTGAAGTCAAATTCAATCATTCTAAAGCAATTGTTTATGCTTGAGCAAGTGGTGAGTTCTGTACTGATGGTTGTGGCAGTTTATTTGATACTGGGATTAATATTTACCATTGTTTTCTTTCTTTATGGGATTGATAAAGTAGATAAGGATGCAAAGGGATCGGGATGGATTTTTAAGCTGCTAATATTACCTGGTATGATGGTTTTCTGGCCGCTTTTTTTAAACAAATGGAGAAAAGTCAAGTAATATGAAGCCATCCTTGAGAAAATCTCATCCCATCATTTGGACACTCATTGGTCTGTTTGTATTGATCATCCTAATATCTTCTTTCCCATGGGCTTAAAATACGAAGCAGTTCTTTGGAATAAGTATAAAAAACGCTATGACAAAGTATTGTGGCTAGGCATATTGCTAACGCTCGTTTTTTTTATTGGCTTTCAATTGGCATTCAAACCCAATATTTCAATCGAAACCCTAATCATCAGAGCTACTGCATTTGTAGCCATTATATTGCTTCATGTTATCTTACTTATCGGCCCTTTGAGTAGATTAGATCAGCGGTTTTACCTCTTCTGTACAATAGACGGCATTTGGGTGTCAGCATGTTTGTATTAGCGGCGGTCCATGGTATTTTTTGCATCATACAGTTTCATTCTCTAGGAGATGTCAATGCTCTGGTAAGCATCTTTACTTCAAATAAAGCATATTCTGAAATCAGCGAGTTCCCTTTTCAGACATTGGGTTTTACGGCTCTGATCATATTATTTCTAATGGCGGCCACCAGCCACGATTTTTGGTTGAAGAATTTGGGCCCTGGATTCTGGAAAGCCATGCATATGTGCGTGTACTTGGCATATGGATTAATTATACTACATGTGGCCTTGGGAACCTTGCAGTATGAGAATAACCCTTTTTATTGGGTGCTTCTGACGGGTGGTTTTGTTGTGATATGCGGGCTTCATCTTTATACTGGCTTTAAGGAAAGGGCAAAAACAAGGCAAAGTAAGACCAAGTTATCTGAAGAAGGATACTATTTAATAGGAGACATACGGGATATTCCCCCAGGATCGAGCCAAGGTGGTTATGTTGGATGGAGAAAATATAGCCGTCTTTAAATACGAAAACAAAGTGTCGGCGGTTCACAATGTCTGTAAGCATCAATTGGGACCTCTTGGTGAAGGTAAAGTTGTTGATGGGTGCATCACCTGTCCTTGGCCCGGATATCAGTATTTGCCGCATAATGGACAATCTCCTGCTCCTTTTAAAGAAAAAGTAAAAACGTACAAGGTTAAACTAAACGGGAATGAGGTTTGGGTGCAATCCTCTCCTCAACCGGAGGGAAGCTACGTGGAACCAGCGGTATACGACTTAACTCAATCGAAGTAGAATTATGGGAGAGAACGACTTTTTTATTGGCTGGAAAGGAGAGGTACCTTCTGAGAACAAAAAGCCCATTCGGAGATTTACTTGGGTTTTAATTCTGTTGGCTCTCTTACTGTGCTGTGTTGTCGTCGTATTTCAAAAGCCATTCACCAACCATATTTTCGAACTGGGTAATATTACCACGATAAGTGGAATATATCTGGATGAGCCGTTTCCTATGCTTCTGGCTGATACGGAATTACCTGAAGGGACAAATTCTTCGGAAGTTTTACTAGTGGGATATGGAAAGAACGGAGCCGAGGGGATCATGGATGAAATTCAGAAAAATGAAAATATGGATCTGAGTGGCAGAAAAGTAGAACTTCAAGGGACCATGATCTACGGAGATGGAAAGACTTTGATGGAATTGACCAAAAAAGGACAAATCCTTGATTCAGGCTTCTGGTAAAAGCAATGCAGAAAAGGAAGCCCTTGGTGCCTTTAAACCAGAGGAATAGTTACAGCGGTGAAATTATTGATCCGAAGTGCTACTTCGGGGTCATGAAACCCGGAATTGGAAAGGTACATAAGAGTTGTGCTATAAGATGCATAAGTGGAGGCATACCTCCCGTCTTAAGAACTGAAGAAGACGGACGATTCGACTATTATCTGATGTTGGATAATCAAGGAGATCGTCTTGACAATCAAGTTTTACAATATGTAGCTGAACCCGTTATTATGGACGGGGAGGAAGCAGAATGGAACGGCTGGAAAGTCCTCTATGTCGACATGAATTCATTGCAAATAGTTAAAAATTAATTGCTTCTATTATGGCTGAGAATAATATCCAATGGCACAGAGTATTGGACAATAAAAATGATCTTCCGGAAAACAGGGTTATGACGGTGACCGCAGGTCATAAGGATTTGTGTTTATCTCATTGGAAAGGAAAATATACTGCCCTGGATAACAAATGTCCTCATCAAGGAGGTCCATTGGGGGAAGGGTCAATTGAGAATGGATTGCTGAGATGTCCTTGGCATGGATGGGACTTCTGTCCGCACGGAGGCAGCTCCCAGGATTTTGATGATGGCTTGGAGACATTTCCGATTAAGGTAGAAGGAGATGCCATTTATGTTGGCTTGGAGGAAGAACCGGTGCATGAGGCTACGGTTACAGATATCATGGCGGAGACAATGGTCAATTGGGGTGTAGATAGAGTTTTCGGCATGGTGGGCCATTCTAATCTGGGATTGGCGGATGCTTTGAGGAAACAAGAAGAAAAAGGACGACTTAAGTTTATAGGAATAAGACATGAAGGAGCAGCTTCTTTTGCCGCTTCAGCATATGGGAAACTGACTGGAAAACCTGCGGCTTGCTTTGCGATAGCAGGACCCGGTAGTACCAATATGTTTACCGGATTATGGGATGCCAAAGTAGATCGGGCACCAATACTCGCACTAACGGGACAAGTGGCGACTCAGGTTGTCGGCACGGGTAATTTTCAAGAAGTGGATTTGGTTAGAGCGTTTCAAACAGTTGCGGAGTTCAATCAGCGGGTAGAGCATCAGAGCAGGCATGGTGAACTCATGTCCTTGGCAATAAAACACGCTATTTTAAAAAGAGATGTTTCGCACTTGACCTTTCCGGATCAAGTCCAAGTACTGAAGGCAGGAAAGCGCAAGCCCAAATCACCGGAAGGAAGAATGACTCCTCTGACCATTGCTCCTCCGGAAGAAAGCCTTCAACAAGCTATAGAGAAGATTAGATCAGCGCAGCGACCAGTTGTAGTAGTCGGTCATGGGGCCAGATTTCATATGAAGGAGATCGTCGATTTTGTTGAGCGCTTAAATTGTCCGGTATTGACCACATTTAAAGCCAAAGGATTGATATCGGATTCTCATCGATTGGGTTGTGGAGTATTGGGTCGAAGTGGAACACCCATTGCTTCTTATTTTATGAATGAGGCCGATCTGCTTGTCGTTATTGGCGCTTCATTTTCGAATCACACAGGAATAACTCCTAAAAAATCGATCATTCAAATAGATTTTGATCCCTTAGCCATTGCAAAATTTCATAGGGTGGAGATCCCTGTACTAGGAGAAATTTCGAGAACTATGGCATTAATCAATAATGCTGAGCAAGATATAACCGAGAATAAGGTCAATCAGGAAAACGAGATCGCAGAACGCTGGTCCTTATGGAGGCAGGAGAAGCAAAATAGACTGGGTGATGACCGAGGGCAAGGAGTCAGTTCTATAGCTATATTCGATGCGCTGACCAAGCAGGTTGACGATGATGCCGTCATGTGTGTGGATGTGGGTAATAATGCTTATTCTTTCGGGCGATATTTCGAGTCGAGGAATCAAAGTTTTCTGATGTCGGGGATACTTAGGATCAATTGGTTTTGCGTTGCCAGCAGCCATTGGAGCATGGGCAGCTGTTGGTGATAGAAGGCCAATCATTGCCGTAGCCGGAGACGGAGGATTTTGTCAATACCTCGCTGAGTTTACCACATTGGTGAAATATGCTATGCCGATTAAAGTAATCGTGATCAACAATAATGAGCTGGGTAAAATTACCAAAGAACAAAGAGCAGGAGGTTGGGATAAATGGGCAACGGACCTGATCAACCCCGATTTTGCAGCGTATGCTTCCAGCTGTGGAGGATTGGGCATAAAAGTTGAAGAAAAAGATGAGCTAGGTGAAGCTTTGGCCAAATTATTGGCTCATGACGGACCTGCGCTTCTGGAAGTAAAGGCCGATGTGAAGTTGATTTAGGTCAAATAGTTGGGAATTCCATTAAACTTTTTAATATTGTAATGTTTCTATTCCAATTAGGATTATACTGTTAAAATTTAGACGAAAACGATTTTGTATTGAACCCTTTTAAGGATTATGCTATTTATTAAATGATTCATTAGCAAAAAGTACTTATGGATATAGCGGAAGCGAAAGATCGGTTTATCGAGACTTGGGGGCAAATGAGTTCTCGTTGGGGCATCAATAGGAACATGGCACATATCCATGCCCTTTTGCTAAGTTCGAATAAACCACTTTGTGCTGAGGACATCATGGATCATCTTCAGATCTCCAGAGGAAGTGTGTGTGAAAATATTAAGGATTTACTGGACTGGGAGTTGATTTACAAGAAGCATGTGGTGGGAGAGCGTAAGGTGCATTATACGGCAGAAAAGGACATGTGGGTTGTTTTTAGGCAGATTGTAAAACAGCGAAAACGGAAGGAATTAGACCCTCTTACGGATACTTTACAAGAGTTGTCCAAAGTAGAATGTGAAGATCAAGATTCCGTTTGTTTCAAAAAACTGATCCATGATATCAATGACCTCTCACTCAAATCCGATCAGTTTCTAAATCGATTTTGTAATGGACACACCGGCAATATTTCCTCCCTTTTATTGAAGTTGATTAAGTAATCAAAAGAGCTTCTAAAATATTTTTTCCTTAATAAATTGCTGCATAATTCTAGTAATCAGTAATCTATATCGGGTATTTTTCGAAAAAATTTTGTCTTTTTTCGTTAATAAATACTTAAAATCATTCTTAAGGTTTGATAGTTTTAGAACAAATTTCTACTTTTGAGTAATTGTTCATCAAATTATAACATATAGAAAATACTTGTACGACTAATTTTTTATCACCATTGGTTCATTAAAAGTGGATGTTATGCAAGTATTGAAGATGAACGATAAGGATCTTATCGTAGCCTATTTAGAAGGCAATGACCAGGCGTTTGAAGTCCTGCTCAATAGACACAAAGAGAAAATTTTCACCTCAATTTTTTTATTCGTAAAAGATCATACTCTTGCTGAGGATATCTTTCAAGACGTATTTATTAAAATTGTAAAAACCCTTCGCAAGGGAAAATATAATCACGAAGGCAAGTTCGTACAGTGGGCAATGAGGATTGCTTACAATATGTGTGTGGATCACTTCAGAAAATCCAAGAGGAAACCAACTTTTTCTCCATCGGATGACTTTGATATTTTCGAAGTACTTAAGGTAGGAGAGGATAACGCTGAGACGAAAATGATCAAGGATCAGCGATATGAGAAGGTTAGAAAACTAATAGAAGGTTTACCTGAGGAGCAAAAAGGAAGTGGTGATATTAAGGCACTATGCGGATCTTAGCTTTAAAGAAATCTCTCAAATGACAGGAGTTAGTATCAATACGGCTTTAGGTCGAATGAGATATGCCTTGATCAATATGAGAAAGACCATCGAGGAAAACAACGTACAGTTTTTCTAGAGAAGTTGTGATATAAAAGATTAGGAGGAACTCAAGGAGGAATTTATTCTCCTTGGGTTTTTTTATTCTCTGGCACTGGATCATAACCCGAATCTCCCCAAGGATGACATCTGAAAATTCTCTTGATACCCAACACAGATCCCTTTAAAATTCCCCATTCGAAAAACAGCTTCTATAAAGTAATTGGAACAGCTAGGTTCGTAGCGACAGGATTTAGGTAGTAGAGGAGATATAATCCACTGATAAATTCTGACAGGAAAAAGAAACAATTTCTGAAGAAGAAGCTTCATGAGCCCGAATATTAAATCCGTTCAATTTCTGCACCCAAAGCATTGAGCCTTTTATCGATGAATTGATACCCTCTGTCAATCTGATGTATATTGTGGATATAACTTGTTCCTTCCGCAGATAAGGCAGCAATTAATAGAGCAACACCAGCTCGAATATCCGGAGAAGTCATTGATATCGCTCGCAACTTAGTTTTTCTATTCAGTCCGATCACCGTTGCTCGATGAGGATCGCATAGGATGATTTGGGCACCCATATCAATCAGCTTATCAACGAAGAATAAACGACTCTCAAACATTTTTTGGTGAATGAGAACGCTGCCTTCGGCTTGAGTGGCCAAAACAAGTAAAATACTCATCAGGTCAGGAGTAAATCCTGGCCATGGCGAGTCATAAACAGTTAAGACAGAGCCATCAATGAAATTTTGAATAGCATAGTGATCGTGTTGCGGTATAATGAGATCGTCCTCATCTTCCCTAATGGTCAACCCAAACTTTCTAAATGTTGGCAAAATGTTCCCCAAATGACTAATTCCAGCTGACTTGATGGTCAACCTTGATTGAGTCATCACAGAAAGAGCGATAAAACTTCCTATTTCAATCATATCCGGAAGGACCCGATGGTCTGCTCCGGAAAGCTGATCAACACCCTCTATTGTCAGTAGGTTACTGCCAAGTCCTTCCATTTTGGCGCCCATCTTTATCAGCAGTCGACAAAGTTGTTGGATATAGGGTTCACAAGCGGCATTGAATATCCGTGTTGTTCCCTTGGCCATTACTGCTGCCATTACTGTGTTAGCAGTTCCCGTAACAGATATTTCTTCCATCAGAATTGGACATCCTTCAAGACCTTTTGTTTTTATGCTGAAAGCGTGGTTGGTGGAGTCGTAGTGGAATTGTGCCCCTAATTTTTCGAGGCTGACCAAATGAGTATCCAGACGTCTTCGCCCAATCTTATCTCCACCCGGTTTCGGAAGATAAGCCCTTCCAAATCTGGTCAGTAAAGGACCGAGCAACATGACGGAACCTCTGATACTGGTCGCTTTTTTGTGATATTCTTCAGTATGAATGAAATCCAAGTCAATGTCCTTTGCTTCGAAAGAATAACAATGATCATTGATTTTCTCAATCCCTACACCTAAGCCTTTCAAGAGATCCATTAGCATGAATACATCTCGAATGAGTGGGATATTATCGATGGTGATTTTTTCAGGACTGAGTAATGTAGCACATAATATCTGAAGCACTTCATTTTTTGGCTCCTTGAGGAATAATCTCTCCCTCCAGTCTTAAACCTCCTTTTACTTTGAACGTGTTCTTGTCATCCTTCATTGATCACCCCCTTAAGTCCTACTTTCTTCTTTTTCTCTTCTTATTGTTGGATGATTTACCGGATTTTGACCTTCTTTGGGTGTTGCTAATTTTAGAATGCTTCGAGCCTTTACCAAGCACATCAAACTTAATGTCTGCTTCCTCTAGATCTACTTTACCCGCAGTCATTTTTTTGATTTCATTCTTGATGACATCGTCGTGTACAGAATTGTCATTATTCCATGTTCTATGAACATTTTTCATATAGGAACCTATATACCGAAGATAGGAGAGCTTCTTCGCTTTATCCTCCATTTCCATGGCTTTCTCCAGCATTTTCTGAACATTACCTCCTTGTTGTCTAAATCTTTTATTCAGAGAAGGATAAGAGAGTGTGTGTGCTTTGTTGTATCTCTCCTCTTCCGGAGATTTATCAACTCCTTCAGGGTATTGAAGATCCACGGTATCACCTAAGATATTATAGATGTTCTGCCAAACTTTTAAATCAGAATTTTCCAACATTTTATATTCTGAGTTCATCTGTTTTACCAGACCTACAAGCTTTTGTACATAAGCTTGTCTCTCTTCAGGGTTTTCTATGTTCTTTGAATTTTCAATCAAGGCCTGGATATGCCTTCCGTATTCCGGATATTTTAGAAGATTTTTATCCGAATTATATTCCATTGTGTTATTTTCCATTTATTCTACGGTTACAGATTTAGCAAGATTTCGAGGTTGATCAACATTGCATCCTCTCATTAGAGCAATGTGATATGATAATAGTTGTAGAGGAATTACACTTAAAAGAGGAGAGAACGCCTCAATCGTTTCCGGAATTTGTATTGAATAATCGGAAATGCTGCTGATCTCCTGGTCTCCTTCCATCACAATTGAAATAACTACCCCATTTCGCGCTTTTACTTCTTGTATATTGCTAAGAATTTTTTCGTAAGCACTCTGATTGGTCGCAATGACTATTACTGGCATTTCTTCATCAATCAGCGCAATGGGGCCGTGTTTCATTTCCGCTGCCGGGTAACCCTCGGCGTGAATATACGATATTTCTTTAAGCTTCAAAGCTCCTTCTAAAGCAATTGGGAAGTTATATCCCCTTCCCAAGTAAAGTGCATTGTGCGAGTCCTTGAGATTCTCGGCAATATCTTCGATGATTGGATTAAGCGACATGGCCTGTTCCATTTTCTTAGGAATGTTTTCCAGTTCGTTTAGCATCATCTGAAGCTCTCCATGAGAAAGTGTTCCTTTTTCATAAGCAAGGGACAAAGAGAGCAATAGTAATATCGTCAATTGTCCTGTAAATGCCTTGGTACTGGCAACGCCTATCTCGGGTCCTGCATGAATATAAGATCCAGCATGAGTAAGTCTTGATATTGAAGAACCAACGATATTAACCACGCCGTAAATCAGCGCTCCTTTATCCTTGGCCAGTTTAAGTGCAGCAAGGGTATCCGCTGTTTCACCACTCTGGCTGAGCGCAATAACAATATCGTCTTCTGTTATTACAGGATTTCTATATCTAAATTCTGAGGCATACTCCACTTCTACCGGTATTCTGGCAAATTCTTCGATCCAATATTCAGCAACCAATCCGGCATGCCAGGAAGTACCACATGCAACAATGATCAGCCTCTTCGCTCTAAGAAATCGATTTTTATATTCATCCAATCCTCCGAACTTAATCCATCCCTCTCTGGCGTTGACTCGACCCCGCATTCCATCTAGAACAGTATTTGGTTGTTCATAGATTTCCTTCAACATGAAATAGTCGTAGCCCCCCTTTTCAATCTCTTCAATTTCCATGTTGAGCTCTTGCACAAATGGTGTTTGAATTTGATTTTGGATATTGACAATTCGCAAATGTCCTGATCTATTCAGAACTGCGATTTCAAAATCGTTCAGGTAAACAACTTTCTTGGTATACTCTATAATAGGTGTCGCGTCTGAGGCGATGAAATATTCTTTATCTCCCAAGCCAATGACCAAAGGACTGGCTTTTCGGGCGCAAACCAATTTGTCCGGATCGTTTTTATCCAAAACAACAATGGCATAGGCACCGGTTTACTTCACTTAATGCAAGTCTTACTGCCTCCTCCAAGCTTAAATTATCTTGCTGTTTGATTTCTTCGATCAGGTGGGCCAAAACTTCGGTATCCGTATCACTCTCGAATTCATGCCCTCTTTTCTTGAGGGCCAGTTTCAAGGAGCTATAATTTTCTATAATACCGTTGTGGACAACAACCAAATTTCCATCATTCGATCGATGAGGGTGCGAATTGATATCAGAAGGAGCTCCATGTGTAGCCCATCGAGTATGACCCATACCAATGGTTCCTACAGCACCATTTTCGGGTATAACATCAATAAGATCTTGAACTTTACCCTTTTTCTTGAATAAATTCAACTGATCTCTTTCATCCAAAACCGCCAATCCCGCACTGTCATAACCCCTATACTCTAATTTCTTTAGTCCGTTGAGAATGATTTCTTTTGCTTGTCGATTGCCGATATAACCAACTATTCCGCACATAGTATTTTTTTAATTTATGGGTTCACTGTAGATAACACTCAATGTGGCAGGCCTGTTTACGGCCTCAGCACCATTTAGAATAATCTTTTTAGGATTATTCGCTCTTAGGACAGGAAATATCTGGATCAAGTCACTAGTTATTTTATCCTTGCTTGTCGCCTGAAGTTGTGCTGTAATATTAAGACAGAAACTCATGCCAGTACTGTCTGAATTATATCTTAGGCGACTGTCATAATAGAACTGGCCCTCATCTCGAATTCTAAACAATTCGTCCCCTTCCTCGAATCTCAGAGCAAGAACATCTATTTCAGGAAACTGTGTATAGTCATAGGAAAAAGTCGAACTGTCGAAAGGAAAACAGATTTCAGCAGAATTAATGATCTTATCCTTTAGTTGATCACCTGCCTCACTGACATCCAGTTCTATATAATTTCCCGAAAGACCACTTAAAAATAAGTTTTCCTTGCCGAGATCTTCATCACCTATATAAGGTTGGACTACAGTACCACTTTGGTCTTTTTCGTAGACCGGTAATCTAAAGTCAGATCCCGATACTGCCAGATCAAATTCTCTGTTCTCATCATCTTCATTGGTGAAGTACACTACCAATCTGGAGTTAACACCAAAAAGATTAAAAGAGGTCATTCCTTTATTGCTAGAATTTCCAGTCACGAATACCCCATTAAATCTGGCTTGAAAATCAACATTGGAGGCATAGTCCAAACTGTCATAACTCAAAAGCTCTTCGCCGAAACTTATATCCAATGGAATTTTCAAAACACCTAACCCAGTGGTCGAATCAGAAGTTTCAACATAGTTTTCTACTATAAAATTCTCAATAGATCCCAAGGGGTCTGTTCCTACTTGGAGTGTTTCACTGCTGTACATTTGAACATCAGGGTCTGGTTGTTCCTCAAGGCGGTAAACATAAATGTCGAATTCTGATTCCAAATCACCATAGGTGAAGGTATCATATTGTAATTCTAGAAAGACGCTGTCCACAGTGGCACCTTCAAAATTTTGATCAAAACTCAACAGACTTAGTTGAGTATAAAAGGCCGCTTCGAAACTTCCAAATACATTTTCCTCCGTTCTTCCTATAAGGAAATAATCAACCAATCCTTCCGAAACGATAGAATCGGTGTCCAAGGTTTTTGCGACAAAAGAAAAAGTATCCGAAGAAAACACATTGAAGTTTTCCGCATCGATGATTTCATTTCCTAATTCCCCTTGATCATTGCACCCCTGAAAAATAAACATGGCCAGGAGGATTGCCATCAAATTAGCTATTCGAATTTTTGTCATATCTACATTAAAATGGGTTGATCTTGATTACTGATCACTTTCTTCATTACTGATTAAATCCTTGTAAAGATCAAAATAAGGATCGTACATCAAGTCCGAAACATCTTCGTATTGGTGGTTAACGTAGTTGCTGTCCTCCATGTTGTTCAAAAACTCGTCGTCAATGACATTATTAACATTTACAACGCCCTCTGAATAGGTGGCGGCACCTTTATTCAAGTCCAGCTTCCCATCAAAGAAGTAATTTTCTAATTCCTCCTCTTCAAGATGAGTCACAAGAGCTTTTTCTCTGAAATCTTCTTCAAAGTCCTCTGTGATTTCATAGTCGTAAGCACTGTATACGACTTTTGAATTTTCGAACAATGGTTCATTGCCATAGACTTTCTTCAAATAGAGAGGAACAAGAGAGCTCATCATGCCGTGGCAGTGAATTAGATCTGGCGGCCAACCAAACTTTTTAACGGTTTCAATGACGCCCTTACAAAAGAAAACCATTCTTTCGAGGTTGTCTTCAAAAAGCTCGTCATCTGCATTTTTGAAGAGAAATTTTCTCTTGAAGAAGTCTTCATTATCTAGAAAATAAACCTGCAATCTAGCTCCAGGTAAACTTGCCACTTTTATAATCAACGGATAATCGTCGTCATCTACAATAATATTCATGCCCGACAACCTGACCACCTCATGTAACCTATATCTGCGCTCATTAATTGTTCCATATCTCGGCATCAGAATTCTAGCTTCATATCCCTTGGATTGAATCTCTTTCGGAAGATCTGCTACGATTTCAGAGATCTTAGAAACAAGGGTATAAGGCTTCATCTCCTGAGTAATAATTAGGATCTTCTTTTTTGACATAGCGTATTGTTAACGAAGAAATTATTTGCTGGATATTAGTCTGCAAAAATACTAAAAAAATCTTATAATTACGATTTTGCTCAGCTGGGACTACATATTCAAAATAAGTTAAATGTTTATTTTTAGACAAAGCAGACAAATCCATTCTTACATTGAGTATTTAAAAGCTCAGGGTAAATCATTGGGCTTTATACCCACTATGGGTGCTTTGCATGAGGGCCACGCTTCTCTTATAGAACTGTGTAAAGCCAATGGAGATATGGCCATCTGTAGCATATTTGTCAACCCCACCCAATTCGATAATAAGGATGACTTGAAGAAATATCCCAGAACGGAAGCTGACGACCTTGAATTGCTAGAGTCGCGAAATTGCGATATCGTTTTTATTCCTGAAGTTGATGAGGTATATCCCGAGGGATTTAAAACGAAGGAATTAGAGGTAGATTTACAGGGGATAGAAAAGCTGTTAGAAGGAGCGTTTCGAATAGGGCACTTTGAGGGAATGATGCAGGTAGTACATCGTCTTTTGGAAATAGTACCTGCTCATAGAATTTATATGGGCCAAAAGGACTTTCAACAACAAATGATCGTCAGGAGAATGATGAAGTCTGTGGGGCTAAGTACAGAGTTGGTGATGGCACCAATTAAGCGAGAGGAAGACGGACTGGCCATGAGTTCTAGGAATAGACGAATATCCCCGGAGCTAAGACCTAATGCAACTGCTTTGTATAGTGCATTGATAAAAGCGAAGGAGTTGTTAGGCCGAGTTGACCTTGCTGATATTGTCGAAGAAGCGAAGCGAACAATTGGTGAAGCAGGCTTCAAATTGGAGTATTTTGAGATCGCAGATGGAAGGAATCTTTTACCTATTCGACAGGCGGATGAAGCGGATCAAGTAGTGGCTTTAACGGCGGCTTGGCTGGGTGATGTGAGATTAATTGACAACATGATATTAAAACCGTAATATTGCATCTCATTTGAGGGAATTGAGTAACATTCTAGGATAAAACATTCCTGATAAAATAATTTGACTGAAATTATGATGATTCAAAGACTTAAATCCAAAATACACAGAGCCAAAGTAACGGAAGCCAATCTGAATTATCTGGGAAGTATCACTATAGATAAGAAGCTATTGGATGCCTGTAATATGATTGCCGGAGAAAGGGTGCAAATCGTTAATATCAATAATGGGGCGAGACTCGAAACCTACATTATTGAGGGAGAATATGGCAGTGGAGTTATCGCATTGAATGGTGCGGCTGCTCGTAAAGTGGCAGAAGGTGATCGAGTGATCATCATGGCCTATGGTTATATGGATTTTGAAGAGGCAAAATCCTTTAAGCCTATCAAAATATTTCCGGACGAGAACAATCAAGTAGATTAAGTGGGACAAGGCCTGAAGAATTCATTAAAATCCCTCCTATTTCTCATAGTTGGAGCTGTTATCTTATGGCTGATTTTTAAGAATCAGAGTGAGAGCTACTATTTGGACTGTGTCGAACAGGGCGGAGAAGCAGAAAATTGCAGCTTGCTTGATAAATTGTTCAATGATTTTTCTCAGGTAAAATGGATATGGATCATTGTCGTACTTTTACTTTTTACGATAAGTAACTGGAGCAGGGCCGAGCGATGGAAAATGCTTCTTGAGCCATTAGGCGTGATACCGAGATTACCCAATGCCTTCATGGCCATCATGCTCGGATATTTCGCCAATTTGGGCATTCCAAGAATAGGAGAAATAGTTAGAGCTGGAACCCTGAGCAGGTATGAAAAATTTCCCTTGGAAAAATCAGTAGGGACCGTTGTTACTGATCGATTATTGGATATGATCAGTTTGCTGGTAGTGATTCTGATAGCTTTGATCATTGAGTACGATACGGTATTGGGTTTTCTTCAAGAAAATGCTCAGATGGAAGGTATTTATCAGCTCTTTTCACTTCAGAATATTTTAATCTTAGTTCTTGTTGTTGGATTGGGATTGGCAGGATTGATCTTTCTTTTCAAAAGAAAGAAGAACAATCCTCTCGTACTAAAGATTACGAACATTCTAGGGGGTTTTAAGGATGGAATTCTCTCTGTTTCGAAAGTTAAAAAACCGGTGCCCTTGATTCTGCATTCGATCTTGATTTGGACGATGTACTATCTGATGACCTATTTTTGTTTTAAGGCTTTTGACCCTACGGCCGAACTAGGCGCACAAGCGGGATTCGTGACATTTGTTTTTGGAAGTCTAGGTATGATCGTTCCTTTACCAGGCGGGATGGGATCTTATCATTTCTGCGTAATGGCTGCTTTAGGACTTTACGGATTAAGTGGTGCGGATAGCTTTTCTTTTGCTATGATCATCTTTTTTAGCATTCAGATATTTTGCAACGTATTTTTGGGATTGATATCTTTAATTTATTTACCGATCTACAATAGAGCTAATTGAGTTTAATCGGAGAGATATGGAAGAATTGAAATCCAGGATTTGCGACGAGCATACACTTGCTCAAAGAATCAATCAGTGGAGACTTCGGGATGAGAAGATCGTCTTCACCAATGGATGTTTTGACTTGCTTCACTCCGGACATTTAAAGTTACTGTCGGAGGCCAAATCTCAGGGTCAGCGTCTAATAGTTGCTGTGAATACAGACGATTCCGTTCAAAAACTTAAAGGCCCTAACAGGCCTGTTAAAAATCAAAATGAACGGTCTTTATGCCTGGCATCGGTTCTTTTTATAGATGCCGTGATTTTATTTTCGGAAGATACTCCGGAAAGATTGATCCGCTTCGTTAAACCAGATGTTTTGGTTAAAGGCTCCGATTATTCGGTTGAGACAGTTGTCGGCGCGGATTTTGTTATTAAGAATGGAGGAAGGGTCCATTTGGTCGAATTGATAGAAGGTAAAAGCAGCTCTAATTTGATTGACCGATTGAAGGCTTGATGGCAATAGTTGAACATTGCCTTGAATTAATGATAGATATATAAATACAAAATGAAAGTTCAGCAAGTATACCAGCACTTAGAAAGCATTGCTCCTCTGATGCTACAAAATTCATATGATAACTCAGGACTTATATGCGGATCATTGGAAAATGAAGTGAAGGGAATAATGATCAGTCTGGACTGTACAGAGGAGATCATCGATGAAGCCTTGGCCAATGATTGCAATGTGGTACTGGCCCATCATCCAATATGGTTTGGCCCTATGAAAAGCCTAACTGGAGCTAACTATGTCGAAAGAACAATCATCAAAGCCATAAAAAATGATATCAATATCATGGCCTGGCATACGAACTTGGACAATGTTCTGGAAAATGGAGTTAATAGCATTGTAGCTGAAAAACTCGGCTTAAGCAATGTGGAAGTGCTTTTGCCTATGGTTACAGAAGAAGATTCAAGAATAACTGGTTCCGGTCTTATCGGAGAATTACCTGCTGCGATGGAGCGGTTAGAATTCTTCGAATACCTCAAAAATAGAATGGAATTAAACCAACTAAAATATACGAAAAATGGGCCTAAATCTTGTCGAAGAGTAGCTGTTTGCGGAGGTGCGGGTAGCTTTTTAATCGATACAGCTATTAAAAAACAAGCGGATATTTTCATCACCGGAGACCTCAAATATCATGAGTTCTTTGATGGCGAGAATTTCTGTACATTAGTAGATATCGGACATTACGAGAGTGAAAAATACACTATCGACCTCTTGCACTCGATTCTTACTAAGAAATTTAGTACTTTTGCAATTCTTAAAACGAATACGATTACCAATCCAATAGATTATTATCATTAAAGGCTTATGGCTAAGAAGAAAGAAAAAACTATGGAAGAAAGACTCATCAACATCTATAACCTACAACTTATAGATTCTGAACTGGATGGGTTTAAGGTTTTGAAAGGAGAATTACCTATTGAAGTATCTGATTTAGAGGATGAAATTGCCGGGTTGAGCAAAAGGGTAGATCGAATTGAAGAACAAAGAGAAGATTTGAACAAAGAAATATCAAACCACAATGCGAATATCAAGAATTCTCAAGCATTGATGGAGCGATATAAGAAGCAACTGGATAATGTAAAGAATAATAGAGAGTACGAGGCCTTGACCAAGGAACTTGAACTTCAGGACTTAGAGATTCAGTTGTCAGAGAAGAAAATACGAGACGTCAACAAAAAAGTTGAGGTCAAGAACGAATCACTTGAACTAGCAAAAGAGCGACTTGAAGTGAGGAAAAAGGACCTTGATGTCAAGCAAGAAGAGCTAAAGAAGATCATTAAGTCCACGGAGAAAGAGGAGAAAAAATTACAAAAGGAGTCAGAGAAGGCCAGAGAGGAAATTGATGAGAGAATGTTGAAGTTCTACGACAGAATCCGAGGAAATTATAGAAATGGCTTGGCTGTTGTGACAGTAGCTCGTGACTCATGTGGTGGTTGTTTTAATAAAATACCTCCTCAAACTCAATTAGAGATCAAATCCAGTAGGAAAATCATCGTTTGTGAACACTGTAGTAGATTGTTGGTGGATGATGAGATCTTAGGAGTAGCAGCAGAAGCGTAAAAAATGATTTGTAGATATAAGGGAGTTTATCTGTTATGGATAAGCTCCTTTTTTTTATTTGTTCAGGTATCGGCACAACAAGCTTTCGATACGGGAGTCTTGAAAGAGGCATATGAAGACTTGCTTCATTTAAGATACGAAGATCTGGACGATAAGATCCAAGCTTTATCCCAGAATCCAACCGGACAGATTTTGGCCCTTCATTTGGCCAATTACAAGGATTTTCTTCAGGTTTTTAGCACGGACAACGAAGAGCTTTATGAAGCTCTAAGGTCGAACAAAGAAAAAAGGCTAGATGCACTAAAATTACTCGACGACGACAACCCTTACCATGCCTTTGTAAAAGCAGAAATAGTGATGCAATGGGCAGTCATGGATGCTCGATTCAAGAAATACATTGCCGCATATAGAGGCGTGAGTTCTAGTTATGCCCTGCTGGAAAAGAACTTAAAAACCTATCCCGAGTTTCTATTAAGTCGCAAGAGTTTAGCCATATGCCATGCCTTGGTAGGAGCGATACCGGACAAATACCGATGGGGTTTTCAGTTGATCAGTAGAATGGAAGGGACCATTGATCAGGGGCTTGAAGAAATAGATGAGGTTATCGAATGGACAACAAGGGAGAATTTACCCTATCGGGAAGAAGCAGTGGTGGCCAAAACGTATATCCTACTGCATTTGGCCAATGAGCCACAAAAGGCCGTGGAAAGTTTGGGGAAAAGTAATCTGGACCCGTCGGAAGGACCAATTGCCTGTTTTATCCATTCTAACTTGGCATTGAAAATGAAAGATTCGAAAAAAGCCATTGAGCTTTTAAACAATTATCTGACAAAGAATGGTGACTTCGAATTACCCTACTTGTATTTTTTGCGGGGCTTATCCAGAATACAAAGTTTGGATACGGGAGCGAGAGAAGACTTTGAGAAATTCATAGAACGAAATAGGGGAAACAACTATGTCAAAGAAGCCTATCAGAAAATGGCTTGGAGTTATTTGATTGAAGGTAACGAGGATGAATATCATCGATTGATGAACCGGTTGTTGCAAGAGGGAGAACTGGAGGTTGGAGGAGATCAGAATGCTCAAAAAGAAGCAGAAAAAAGGGCTGCGCCCAATATGGATTTGCTCAAAGCCAGGTTATTATTTGACGGAGGTGAGTGTACCAGGGCACAAAGGCACCTGGAAGGACTTCAGCTGAGTAATTTTAATAAAATCGAGGAGCAAGTGGAGCTGATCTATCGGAAAGGGAGAGTTGCTCAGTGTAATAACGAAGAGGTATCCGCCATCATCTATTTTATTCAGTGCATTAATTTAGGAGAAGGCCTATCAGCTTACTTTCCTTGTAATGCTGCCCTGCAGTTAGGAATGATATTTGAAGAAAAAGGAGATAAGGCCTCCGCCAGAGAGTATTATAAAAAATGTCTTTCATCAGATCCCGACGATTACGCAAAGGCTTTACACGCAAAGGCTACTGCAGGGTTGAAGAGGCTGGAAGATAAGTAACTTTATCTGATCATTTCGGAAACCGGAGCCAATTCATAATTCGTACTCCTTCCCCCTTCTTTCTCTTTTCTTAAAATACCTGTGCTTATCAAAGCATTGATATCTCGCAAAGCAGTATCATGGGAACACTTCATCATTTTTGCCCATTTCTTCGTCGTTAATTTTCCTACGAAATCGTCTAATAACTTGTTGAGCATCTTTCTTTGGCGATCGTTGAGTGGCTTTTTTGCGTTCTTCAACCAAAAATCATGTTTGTATAGTACCTTGTTTAAAATTACAGAAGAGGCATTTAAAGCATGAGAGAGACAGAGAAGGAACCACTCTAACCATCGATGAATATCCAAATTTCCTTTTTGCGTTTGCTCAAGAATTTCATAATATTCTTTTCTCTGAAGTCTGATTTGTGAGGACATGCTATAAAATCTCTGTGAAATTCCATCGGATCTTGTTAGTAGCATTTCAGTCAAAGCACGCGCTATTCTTCCATTGCCATCTTCAAATGGATGAATGGTTATAAACCACAAATGAGCAATTCCTGCTTTTAGCACAGGGTCTAATTTATTTTCTTCATTTAACCACTCTAGAAAATAGCTCATTTCATTAGATATTCTTGAAGCTGCTGGTGCTTCAAAATGTATTTTTTCTTTTCCCATAGCACCAGATACCACCTGCATAGGGCCAGTAGAGTCATCTCTCCAATTACCAACTATAATTTTATACATCCTGCTTCGACCTGCTGGAAACAAGGAAGAGTGCCAATTGAGAAGTCGATCTTGAGTCAGGTTTAATAGATGATTGTGAGTGGCATCGACCATTAAGTCAACTATCCCATCTACGTCTCTACTTGAAGGGACGAGGCCTGCTCTTCTAATACCTAGTTTGCGAGCTAAAGAAGACCTTACTTCATCTGTGTTAAGAATTTCTCCTTCAATTTCAGATGATTTAATAATTTCTATTGCAATATTCTCCAAAGTGGCTTCAGTTTTCAGTTCAAAACCAACTGATTCCATTTTACCTATCAGTTGACCCTGAAGATTTCTAACTTTTCCAACAAGGGCAAGGATTTCTCTATCATCCCAACGAAAATTGGGCCAGGAATCAAGTTCATGAATATATCTCTGGTTAACTTTCACAATTATATTTGAATTGGGAAATTACATAACCGGATACTGAAAGTCAATTATTCTACGCATTTTTTGCGTAGAAAAGGCTCGTATTCTACGCAAAATGCTATTATTAACTCTTTATATTAGAAGAACTCTAAAATCCAATATACCATACTAAGCTCAGCCATGACCGGTTCCTCAGTTCTCCATCGATAAAGGAATCCCAACGGTTGTCGAGTCCAAACTCAAGTTTGTTGTTGTCGTTAAACTCATACCCCAATGCAGCAACAAGCCTGATTTCCAAATCGTAATCTTCGCCTTGGAAGGCGTTCAGATACTCATTGTTGATTTTGAGATAGAATTCCTTGGTATCGACCGATTGACCATTCAGTGATATCTGGCTTGATAGACGATAACGAAAGCGGTATTCCGTATCTTGATCATCTTGAAAAGTCTGATCTGAGGACAATCGATGCCCCAGTCGCAATCCATCAAGGTTTTGTACAATTACCCATTGCTGAATACTCCTATGTGCTACTACATTTTCTCTGAATCGAATAAGATAACCCGTCGCAAGGGATTGGTTCAAGTCAATCTTGCGTGAGGCCATGAGAGAAAAGTCTACAAGATCGTATTGCAGATTAAATTCATCGTCCTGATATAATGATTGACGGGATTCTGATTTCAAGTTCAATCTATAAGCTTTACTCAGCTTTTTATTGATATTCAGGGCGGGCAACAAGCCGAAACTATTGTTCTGGGCAAAGACTGTGGAACAAAAAATTAGAAAGAGAATAACAAGAAAGAATTGGCGATCAGTATTCAATATTGTCGGTGTTTTTTTGAATAATTTTTGATCTTCTCAACATATTTCCCTTCGCGTCAAAAAGGTATTCCATCCTACTGAATTGAGGACCGTCCTTTACTTTGACTACAAGTTCATAATTCGAGTTACTCATCATAAGGTCAAAGTCCTGATTCGAAATTAAGTCCTTTATGTTGCCTATGGATTCTATCAATTGAAGCTGAGTTTTACAGATGGTTACTTTATCATGATGATCGCTTAAATATTGATCCAGAATTTTCCTTAGAGAAGGTTTAATTTCCTTTTCTTGGATTTCTATTTCCACATCTTCCAGATTTCCGAACTGGTCAAACTCAATGCTGTAATTTCTAGAGAGATACTTGGTTTTTGCTTCGATTGAATGGTGGTCAAGGCCTTCTTCCTTATACCATTTTACACTTTTGTCGAATGCAAGGTTTTCTACAAATTCTATCGCCTTGGCAGGAACAGCACCCTGATCCAGGCGATACTCCTTCTCGTATTTCACCTGCCCAAAACTTGTGAGAGGTAGAATGCCTAACAGCATGCAATTAATTAGGAATCGGTAGATCATTATTGACTTAGTTATAATTCTAATGCTTTATCCATCCTTTATTCTTATCTGTGGGCTCGAGAAGATCCCAGAGGTTGCCGTAAAGATCTTTAAACACGGCGACTGTACCGTAATCATATTCTTGAGGTGCTCTTACAAACTCAATATTTCTAGCTTTGAATTTTTCATAATCCCTCCAAAAATCATCTGTGAAGAGAAATAAAAACACTCTACCACCTGACTGATTACCTATGCTACTTTCTTGTTGTTCGTTAGCAGCTTTTGCCAGTAATAAGGAACACTCTTGTGCTCCTCTAGGAGAGACGACAACCCATCTCTTTTCCTCACTGAGTCGAGTATCCTCCAGCAGCTGAAATTCCAGTTTGTTCACATAGAAATCGATGGCTTCATCGTAGTCCTTTACCACCAAAGCAATATGGGCAATTCTCCTGTTCATTTTTGACTTTTATCCAACTATTCGACCTAAGCGAAAATAGAAAGATTCTCAATGAATTCTAGTCCTCAGAACGAAGCACCTCCAGAGGAGATTTTGATACCACTTCCCGACTGTTCAACAATCCGATACCTACTACTAAACTCGTCACAAACCCGAAGACCAAAGCTATTTGAGCCCAAGGAATTGAGTAGTCCAATTCTAGTTGAAAACGCGCTACCAAATAGCTTCCTATGATCGCAATGACAATACCCGTAGCAGCAGATAACAGGCCTAGAAGAGTATATTCCGTTGTGATGATCCAAAACAATTGTTTTCCACTTGCTCCCAAAGTTCTCAATAGGACTGTTTCTTTGATTCGCTGTAGTTTGCTGAGCAATAGCGAACTGATCAACACAATGAGTCCCGTCAAAATGCTAAAGAGCGCCATGAACTGAACAACATAAGAAACCTTGCGCAGCAAATCACTCAGAGATTGCAGGATCATTCCCAGGTCTACAACAGATACATTGGGGAAGTTCTTTACAATTTCATTCCTAAACTGGCCTGTAATCTTCGCGCTGGGCGATTTGGTTACCAAAACATGAAATTTTGGGGCTTCTTCAAGAACTCCTTTCGGAAAGACAATGAAGAATCGAGCCTGCATATTTTGAAAGTCGATTTTTCTAAGACTGCTCACATAGGTAGCCATTCTAACTCCTTGTACATTGAAAATGAGTTCGTCGCCCAGGTCAACTTTCAATGCCTCGGCAAATCCATCATCGAGTGAAATAAAAATGGAATCATTGGGATCGGTTCGCTGGCCAATGAATTCTCCGCTTACCAATTCCTCTGAGAGGTCCAATGAATCTCTAAAAGTAACTCGGGACTCACGATTAGCTGCCCAGGTTTCGACACCACTTGTTGTATCAGCGAGCCATTCCTTTTTAGTGCGACCATTCCACTCCTCAAGTTTCATAGTGACTACAGGAACATGCTGAATCACGGGCATATCCATAGTCTCCGTGACATTGATGACACCTTTTTGCTGATCATCCTCGATGCCGAACAATATCATATTGGGTTGATTGCCGGCATCCATTTGAGCCACATTGCGCAATATCAAACCCTGAACGATGAACAAGGTGGTCAAAACCGCAGTACCTAATCCAATCGAAATGATCAGTGTTTGAGTTTGATTGTTGGGTCGGAACAAATTGGCCAATCCCTGTCTGAAGACAAAATTCCAACCCCTGGGAAAGAACTTCTTGATAAAGAACATGATGAACCTGGACACCAGGAATAGCAAACCAAAACTCGCTGCTAAACCCAAGGAGAAGTACAATGCAATTAAGGCATCACTCGTCAAAAACCACAAGAACAGAAACAGAAATACGGCTATTCCGCAATACAATAATATTCGAACAGGATCTACTCCCTGCTGATCTTCATCAAAAGAGGCCCGCAAAGTTCTCAAAGGACTAATATTTCGAATTGAAACAAGAGGAACCAAAGCGAACAGAATAGTTACAATGAATCCAACAATCAAGCCTTCCCATATAGCACGCCATGAAATCCCCAAATTGATCTCAAATGGTAAAAAGTCGCTTAATACCATGGGCAATAATAGCTGAACCAAGCTTCCCAGAAATGCGCCAGTAATAGTAGCGATAGCACCCAAGACAATTATCTGTAAAAAATATACATAAAAAGCCTGGCGGCCGGACATACCCAAACAACGGAAAATCGCTATCGAAGGAATCTTACTTCTGACATAAATAAGTACACTGCTCGCAACACCCAAACATCCGAGTAGTAGAGAAACCAATGCAACTAAATTCAGAAATGAATTCAATCCGTTGAAGGCATCCTTCAAGGTATCTTTTCGATCTTGTATGGTTTCAACTTCCAGGCCATCGGATTCAAAATCTTTTCTGTTGTCTTGTTTCCACTGATCGGAATCAAACTCTCCCGGAAGCTTGTGATAATATCTTCGAGTAACCAGACTTCCTGGTTGCAATAGCTTCGTTTCTTCAAGAAACTTTCCATCGACGTATACCGGAGGAGCGAACCCTGAGGTGAGACTCCCGCCAAAATCGGTAAGCAGGGCTCCACCAATTTCGAAACTCAGTTCACCAATATTAATTTTATCGCCAATTTTTAAATCGAGTTGGTCCAATAAGCTTTGTCCAACCAGGACCATTTTTCCCTCCTTGTAAGAATTTCTATTGTCCGGATTAGCGGTATTCAATTTCCCATAGAATGGGAAATCCCCCGTAATGGCTTTTACATTGACAAAATTGGATTGCTCAATGTCCGGAAAGTAGGCCATGGATAGCAATTCGATAGCACTTGATTTCTCTCCGGGCAATTGGTCCATTTTGTCCAGGATGCTCTGCGGCACATCTGTCCTTGAGGATACGATCAAGTCCGCGCCCAAAAGTGTAGCCGTTTGTCCGTTGATGTCTTTCTTGAGGTTGTAATTGAATGAGTTGATCGCTACAAGGGCAGCAATACCGAGGAGTATGGATGAAATAAATAATACTAGACGTCCTCGGTTCTTTCGACTATCCCTCCAGGCTGTCGCAATAATAAATTTGGTCATGATGCGCTGGTTGAACGAGAAAGAGAAGTTGCTTCGTCTGATACGATCTTACCACCCTTTAGTTTGATAATTCTGTCCGTCTTATTGGCTAATTCCATGTCATGGGTAACAATGACCAATGTCGTACCATGTTCTTTGTTTAATTCGAACAAAAGAGCTTCTACCTTTTGGCTTGTTTCATCATCCAGATTTCCTGTTGGTTCATCCGCAAAAAGAATTTGCGGTTGATTGCTGAATGCACGGGCAAGAGATACTCTCTGTTGTTCTCCCCCGGAAAGTTGTGTGGGGTAATGGTTGAAGCGATGTCCCAATCCTACTCGAGTCAAAAGATCTTTGGCTACTGATTTGGCATTGGCTTGAGATTGTAGTTCAAGAGGAATCATTACATTTTCCAGAGCTGTCAATGTGGGAATTAACTGGAAATTTTGAAAAATAAAACCCACCGAATTATTTCGAATGGCAGCGCGTTCATCCTGAGAAATACCTTCGAGTTTTTGACCCATAAGAGAAATAGAACCGTTTGTGGTTTGGTCCAGTCCGGCGCACAAACCCAAAAGCGTAGTCTTTCCGCTTCCGGAAGGACCGACGATAGAAAGTACTTCACCCTTATTTATTTCAAATGAAATATCATCCAAAACCTTCACTTCCCGACTACCGGAACGATAAATTTTTTGAACATGATCAACAATCAGTATATTTTGCATATTAGAAGTTAATTTGACCTTAGCAGTAGCTAATAATTTTGACTAAAGAGCTAAATTATAACATACTCTGAGTTCAAACGTTAATATGCTTAATTCGTTTATAAAATTAGACCAATGCATAAAAAAACAGGCCGAATATTAACTGACATACGAAGTATAAGCATGATCGCGCTTGGTCTATGTTTCCTTGCGGTAGCAGTTATTTCATGTCAAACCGCGGAAACGAGTGAAAAAACAGAAGATAAACAGGTTTCATCCGAACCCGAAGTGTCACACGATGTAAAAAAGAAAACCATTGTTTTCTTTGGCAATAGTTTGACGGCAGGATATGGCCTAAAGGAAACGGAGTCTTTTCCCTCTTTGATTCAAGATAGACTGGATTCATTGGACTTGCCTTATACTGCGATCAATGCGGGACTCAGTGGTGAAACAACGGCCGGAGGAAATCGTCGGATAGATTGGGTACTAAAACAACCCATGGATATCTTCTTCTTAGAATTAGGAGGTAACGATATGTTGAGAGGAACACCGATCGAGGAGACGGAGAAAAACTTACGTGAGATAGTACAGAAAGTGCGTGAGGCACATCCCAAAATCCCTATTATATTAGCTGGAATGCTAGCTCCACCTAATCTGGGCAAAAAATATACGGATGCCTTTGCCAATATCTATCCCAGCCTTGCTAAAGAATTGAATTTGATCCTGATACCTTTCTTTCTAAAAGATGTTGGAGGTATCCCAACATTGAATCAGCCGGATGGCATTCACCCGACAGCAGAAGGCCAAAGAATAGTAGCTGGAAATGTTTGGCAATATTTGGAGCCAGTTTTGAAATAGATTCAGGGATTTAGACTCATTCAATTCTTTAACAAATTGATTTTGTCAAAACTTCTGGCTGAACAAGCAAAATTGCCATAGTCCCACGGAGATGGCAATGGTAAAATAAATCAGAAGGAATAAACCATACTTCCAATCCAAACTCAACTTATAACTAGATTCAGTCTTGACTAATTCTAGATTGCCCCATTTTTTGATGGTAAAAAAGGATATTGCTACCGATATTATCAAAGCGACATATTCCCAAACACAAATTCTGCCCATAACATATCCCGGCATTTGATCTTTCATATATGGATTAACGATGGTCAGGGCGAACATGGCCCAAAGAGAAAATAAAAGCAGCGTCAGTAGGATAGGAAGTATGTATTTCATTAGATTGAATTATCGGAAACTAAGAAATGTAATTTGATATATTATTCTTTGGCTTGAGGCACAAAGTCGCTATAATAGTTTTGTACTCGAATGGTACCTGATATGGGTTTCATTTTATTAATATAGATATCTTTATAACTATAGATTGGTGCAACGACATACTTGATTGTGTTGTACGTGACATCTATAATGTCTTCTCTTTTTACTCTACAATGTCTCCTCATTTCAATTCCATCTACAGTTATAGAACAAGGATGATTAGTTACCGATTTGAACCTTTTAATGTTATGACCATGTATGGTAACCGTATCGCCGGGTAGAAATGTTTTATAGGATATAGAATCAATTTTTGGTCGTTTGCCCAAAATATAAACCTTGCTCTTATTGTTCTCTAAGTATAGAAAATCATAGGGAAGAATTTTCTTTAATACAGGGTCATAATGCTTGCCGTAAGGTAACCCTCTGTCAATTACTTCCATTTGAAAATCCTCATTCACGTCATCGCCATTTACTAATATGGATGCAACCGGCTTATAAGAATAGTCGTCTATTGAACCGTCTTGAAGCGGCAGTTGACATAGTTTGCTATAGTCCTTAGCTGTTACTCTTATTTGAAAAACATTAGGTTTAACATCAATTAACTCATACAAGTAGTTTTCGGAGAATGTAATATGCGGTTGAATTCCTGGGTCTTTTACTTTGTTAAAAGTTTGGAATCTTCTTAAAGTGATTTTCCCTTTTTTAACAAGGTTAGAGCCTATTACGGAAGTATCGTATTTTATATCAAAATTCAGACTTGTTGGATAGGTGTAGTCTTTAGTGGAAAAGAAAAATAGATTTGATATCATGGCTTTATTATCGATATCCCAGCCACTGTAATTAAAACTTCCTATAAGCCCATGTTTAGGGATTAGATCTTTCCTATTATTTTTGGTTAGAAAGACATTAATTTTTCTAGGATTTTCAGGTTGGCTAATTCTGGAAATACTTTCCAAAGGAGTAATAGATGGAAGAAGTTCAGTATAGAACTTTCTATCATTATTGATAACATATTGACCTTTGTATACCAAGGGGTAGAAAGTTTCAAAGTCTTTAGAAACGGAAAGATCACTATATGGATAATTGCTTTCGCTAGGTTCCTTTTCTAAAAAAAGAATAGCTCTCTTAATCTTTTCAGATGTCTCTATTGAACGCATTTTCAGCCCCCTTGTATTTTGCACAAGAATTGTGTCTTTCTTGATAGCACCTTTTAGTATATGATGTACTTTAAAATAAAACCTTTTAGACCCCTGGCTATTCCGAGCTGTATTTGATTCTATTTTAAAGCAACTTGCATCCAGTACAAGATCAGCCTTTTTGAAATATTCTGATGTAGTAGGCCCCCAGAACCCAGATTCAGAAATGAGGGAATCTCTAACGAAATTTCCTGATTTTAGAGAATAGAATAGGACTCTCTTTTGATCCAATCCTTCTGCAAACGAAATGAGTTGATATTTTAAATCTTTTCTCTCGAAGTGAAGATTTTCGGTTCCATCTATAAATCCGTCTTGGATGGCTTTTCTTGTCCATTCATTTTCAGAAAAGCTAGGAAATTGACAATCTTCTTTTGGAAGACACTCTGGTAAAGAGGTCAAAAAATTCACTATAAGCTGATTATCCTTGACTTCGTTAAAATTAAATTCAATTAAGTCGTGGTTTAGAAATTTTCGAGTAAGTCGATGTTGGTAGAAGAAGGAAAATGTAATAGTTCCTTTGATCTTTGTTTCTGTGTAATCCTTATAAGAATATTCGAAATTTGATAATTCTAATTGCTTACAAATGGTATTAGAAGAAAGGTGTTGTTGAAGAAAAAATATACATTCTTTATAAATTGAATCTAAGGATTGTGAGTATTTAGAATTTCGAATAAATTCATTTTTAGTTCTGAGTTTAGATAGGTAGGGTGACTCAAACCCCCACAAACTGATTTGGGTCCTTATCTTTTCATCCCATGCATCTTTTAAGTCTAAATCCGTATTCAGGTAGCACTCTTTTTCAACAAACGGAGGAGTATATTGAGAAAAAGAATCAGTTAGTAGTGATAATATAACATATACTATAATTAATGGTCTTTTCATTTTATATCTGAGTTCTTGTAGAATGTTCAAAGTAAGTGATTTATTTTTGCATCTACAAAATAGCTAAATTAACTAGGCTTCAGAGTTGAACTAGACTATTCCATAACGCCTTTTTTGTAGGCATCAAAGTATAAATCGTAATTCACTCCTGTAACTTGAACATTGATTTAACTTCTTTGACACGGAAATCTAGTGACGAACACCACCTGAATCATGTCTAATAAAAGTAAGCTACCCTAAAAGCCTCAATCCAGAAGAAAAACCTTCCCCGAAAATTCAATGATCAATAGGAGGATTTATCATTTAAAACTACTTATATGAAAAAGTTGATCGCAGAATTTATTGGAACACTTTGGTTGGTTTTGGGCGGATGCGGAAGTGCCGTTTTGGCCGCAGCCTTCCCCGAATTAGGTATTGGATTTGTCGGCGTAGCCATTGCCTTTGGACTAACGGTCGTCACTATGGCTTATGCCATTGGGCACGTTTCCGGTTGTCACTTGAATCCAGCAGTATCGATTGGGTTGTGGATGGGAGGTCGATTTGGGTCCAAAGAGCTCGTGCCTTACATTACAGCTCAAGTTTTAGGAGGAATTGCTGGGGCTGCCATTCTTTATCTTATCGCTACGGGCAAACCTGGATTTGAGTTAGGTGGGTTTGCTGCCAATGGATATGGAATGCACTCCCCTGGAGGATATAGCATGACGGCGGCTTTGATTACCGAGATCGTAATGACCTTCATGTTTCTAATTATTATTCTGGGAGCAACTCATCCGAAGGCGCCAAAAGGATTTGGAGGGTTGGCCATCGGATTGGGTTTAACCTTGATACATCTAATAAGTATTCCTGTGACAAATACCTCTGTAAATCCCGCGAGAAGTACCAGCCAGGCTCTATTTGCAGGAGATTGGGCTTTGGGACAGTTGTGGTTGTTTTGGGTTGCGCCTATTGTAGGAGCGATACTAGCTGGTATGGTTTACAAATATTTATCTCCAGATAGAGATTAAATATGGGAATAATTACGCCGGGATATCCCGGCGTAATTATTAAGCTATTCTATAATGTTATAAATGAACGTGAAGGGTGTTAATCTTCCTCATTACCGGAATTGAAATGTTCGATCAATTGATCAATCTCTTCAATTAAGGGCAGCATTTTCTTGGTAGCGTACCGAACATTCATCCAATAAACAAGGCATAGGAAAACAATAACACTGGCGTAGTAAATACTGAAGAGCTGGTCAATTCCTCCTATATAAAACAAGTAGACAGTTACAAGTATAAAGGGAGGTAGGACGTACCAGATTCCAACACGCTTAAGTAGCTTGAATTGACTCGAATAGTAGTCTCTTCGTTGAGAGAGAAGCGAAGTAATGCTGGTGTTGATTTCTAAATTGTTGCGTTTTTCCTTTTCCCAAAGTATGTAGACCACGGAAATAGCCCAAAAAGCAATTAATGCGAAAATTGTCTGAAGTACCGTGTCTTCCGTTTGAAAGATGTAATAGATGAATACTACAACAACAATAACCGCGGCGAGGGTCTCTCTCAAATTTCTCAAAAAGATATTGCGCCCCATTGTATTCATACTTAGGGATAATTGAGCTACCAAGTCATCCGGGTTGACCAAGGTGTATTGTCTTTTTTGCCAAGATTCTATCATTTTATCCTTCATGGTTAAAGCATTTTAAAAGTTTATTTTTAATTCTTTTCATTTTTACCGCCACGGTATTCTCTTTTATTCCGAGTATTTCTCCTATGTTTTTATAATCCAAACCTTCCAGATAGAGCGTAACTACCGATCTATCTGCTTCATGCAGACCCTTTATACAAAATAGAAGTGTTGCATGATCTTGCGTGTCAGTTTCTACGCTCTCTGAATAAATCAAATCATTGAGTGGAAGTACTTTTTTCTTGTTTTGTTTTCGATGTATAGACAGGCATACGTTGATGGCTATTCTATAAATCCAGGTCTTCCACCGAGATTCTTCCCGAAATGAATCTTGGGATTTCCATATGTTGAGTATTACCTCTTGGAATAGATCTTCAGCTCGATATACTTCATCGGCGTATACGGAACAAATCCTCAGTATTGAAGAAGTATTTTCTCGAATTAGATTTATGAAGTTTTGATCTCTATCCACGGTAATTTTAGTCTTGTCTCTATCTATTTAGTTGTCAAAAAATCGAAAATATGACATGGCATTGAATTATTTTATTTGATTACACCTCAAGAAGATCATAAAAAGCTATTTAGTTATTTTACAGAGCATTGGTGGATTTTTACATCACATATATAATTGTCCCGGTATTAAGCGAAAAGACCAATAGCTATTTAAAACTTTTTTCAGGCATGAATACTCATCGTACAACAGATCACTGATAACTAGTCACTTCTTCATCCATATTACTATCTTTGCCCATCAAATTGAATACATGTCCGATAATATCAACATAAAGACAGCTTTGATTTCCGTGTTTCACAAACAGGGATTAGAGCGAATCTTACCACTTCTTAAAGAATTAGGGGTTAAAATATACAGTACGGGAGGAACGCTCAAATATATAGAGGACTCTGGCTTTGAGGTTGAAGCGGTAGAGGATCTTACCGGATATCCCTCCATTTGTGATGGAAGGGTAAAAACCTTACATCCGGCGGTGTTTGCAGGAATTTTAGCAAGAAAGGATCACCAAGGAGAACTGGATGAATATAAGCTTCCTCGGTTTGATTTGGTCATTGTAGATTTGTATCCATTCGAAGAAACAGTGCGTATGACTTCGGAAGAATCGCAGATTATCGAAAAAATAGACATTGGAGGTATATCATTGATTCGAGCAGCTGCTAAAAACTATAAGAATTGTCTTATTGTTCCCTCTCAGGAAGAATATCCCATCTTAGAGGAGTTGTTAAATACTTTTGCTGGACAAGTTCCAGTTGAACAGTCCAAAAAAATGGCGGCCAGAGCATTTCGGCTGAGTAATCACTACGACAACAAGATCTTTCATTATCTGAATACTGAAGTGGGAGAAGATGCATTCACAGTGAGTGAATCGAGTGGTAAAATGCTCAGGTATGGTGAGAACCCGCATCAGCAGGGATTGTTCTATGGCGATTTAGATTCGAGAATAGAGCAATTGCAAGGAAAGGAATTGTCCTATAATAATCTGGTGGATATGGAAGCGGCCATCGATCTGATTGAGGAATTTCCAGAAGATCAGAATGCCTTTGCAGTAATTAAGCATACCAATGCTTGTGGATTGGCCATAGGTGATACGGTAGTGGATTCATGGAAAAAAGCGCTTGCAGGAGATCCAATTTCGGCTTTTGGAGGAGTATTGATCAGCAATCAAACTTTGGATGAGGAAACGGTCAAGGAAATACAGTCTATCTTTTTTGAGTTATTAATTGTAAGAGATATAACACCCGAGGCACTGGCCATATTGGCTGCTAAGAAAAATCCAAGACGAGTAATCAAGTATAAAGGAAGCAAGTCTTCGGGAAAAATATTTAAATCCCTCTTGAACGGAGTTTTGGTTCAGGACAAAGATAGCATAGTGCACGAAACGAATGCATGGAAAGACGAAGGAGGTAGAAGAGCAAGCGATCGTGAGCTTAAAGATCTATACATGGCCAATATTGCGGTGAAGCATCTTAAGTCAAATGCCATATGCTTGGTTAAAGACCAACAGCTCATCGGTATTGGTTGTGGACAAACTAGCAGGATAGATGCTTTGGAACAAGCCATAGCAAAAGCAATAAAAATGGAATTAACAGTGAGGGGGTCGGTCATGGCCTCTGATGCTTTCTTTCCTTTTTCAGACTGTATCCAAGTAGCACATGAGGCTGGTATTTCAGCAGTTGTTCAACCAGGTGGTTCTATTAGAGATAAAGAGACCATAGATTATGCAGTTGAACATAATTTGAGCTTGATGATCACTGGAAAAAGACATTTTAAACATTAGTAATGACGGTACTGATCGTCGATATTGGCAATACATGGACTAAAATCGCAGTTTATCGTGAGGATGTACTGAAAAAGGTGTGTGCATCCAGAATGAAACCGTTAAAGTTTATTAAAAATAAGCTTGAGGAGTATAAAACGCAGGATTTTTATGTTAGTACAGTTAGACCAAAAAGTGAACTAAGCGATATAGTGCCGAAAGAGATAGAAAATAAAAGGATTTTAAGTCACGAAAGCGTCTTGCCAGTGGAGTTGAGATATGAGACGCCGGAGACCTTAGGAAGGGATAGGATAGCGGCTGTAGTCGGGGCTTGGATGACAGATCCTGATAGAAATCACTTTGTGGTTGACGCTGGGACATGTATTACTTATGACTGGCTGGACTCAAGTGGAGTTTATCACGGAGGAAATATCGCGCCAGGCTTAAATATGAGATTACAAGCAATGGATGAGTTCACGCATCAATTGCCTTATGGAGAATCGTATGAACCCTTGGAGTTAATGGGAAAGACAACCCATCAAGCCTTGTATAACGGGGCTGCCTTTGGTGTAATAAATGAAGTAAAATCTTATATTTCGCTTACAAAGTGGGATGATTTAAAAATATGGTTGACAGGAGGAGATGGTCGGTGGATTTCTAATCATCTCGATGAAGAACACAGATATAGTAATGTGTTGGTTTTAAAAGGACTTTATGAAATATATCGCATTAATAACAACTAGTATCCTTTTTTTCTCAGGAGTTGGTTTTGGTCAGAATACAAATTTACCTCTGACCTCAGTCGGCTTGGGAGATATAAGATCGACTGTTCATGCAAGTCAGTTGGGAATGGGTGGATTGAATTCGACCTATGCCAATCCCAATTTATATAACATTTACAACCCGGCTTCCCTAGCATCCCTGAGAAACACGAGTTTGGGTATTTCGGCCTTTGGAGACGCCAATTTATATGAAAATTCTTCTCAGAGTGAGACACAATGGGATGGTGGTATCGATTATCTGCATCTCGCATTTCCGTTACAAAATATTTTCAACGAGAGCCTTAGGGAGGAAAAGTCGCCAATAAGGGTAGGAGCGGCATTTAGCCTTCAGCCTTATTCTAGAATATCTTATAGTATCATTTCTCGGTTTGAACCGGAAGACACTCCGCATTTTGAAAGTTTGTCGGAAGGAGAGGGTGAAACTTATACGGCAAATGTTTCCATTGGAGCTGGATACAAGAATTTTTCTTTGGGATTTGATGCGGGCTTATTTTTTGGATCGAATGAAATTGCGGATTTGATATTATTTGACGATCGATCCATCAGTGCTTCGCTGGTTGAAGATCAGATAGGCTTCCAGGGATTTAATTATAAAATTGGGGCAATGTACCAGTTCATAATTAATAAAAACTTGACAGAAACCAATCGGCGAGCTAACAATAAAAGTATTACTATAGGGGCGACATTTGCGAGTCAGCGAAAGGTTAGGACGATTACAGATCACTTGGAACTGGCAATACCAATTAATAGTGCGCTTATTGATACCTTAAATTTCTCAGGTGGAATCAAGGATAACTTTAAACTTCCTACAAGTTACAGCGTTGGAATTAGTTACTACGATGGAAAGAGATGGTTGATTGGGATGGATTATGAGGCGAGCAATTGGAGCTCAACAGATCACGCTTTTTTGGGTGAAAATGGACTAAATGACGCCTTCAGATTGTCTGTAGGTGCAGAGTTTATTCCCGACAGGAATAGTTTTAATAGCTATTTCGAAAAAGTGCGATATCGAGGAGGAGCATTTATGGGTAGAGATTATAGAACGTTGGATGGTGGAGATTGGAATACAATGGGCTTTAATTTAGGCCTAGGTTTTCCTATCGCATTGCCAAGACAGAAGACAACATTTGTAGACCTAGCATTCGAATGGGGCCAGTATGATCTCCCCGTTGATGATTTGAACAATAGTTACTATCGAATCAATTTGGGTCTAACAATTAACGATAACACATGGTTTTTTAAACAAAAATATCAATAACATTATGATGATGATCACTAAGAAAAACATGGTTTTATTATTGGCAGCTACTATACTATTGCCGGTAATAGGATGGGCACAGTGTACAACATTTGAGGAAAGCCCACGAGGAGATGAAGCCATAGAGGCGCATGTTGTTTATAGAGATTTCATAAAAAACAACAAGAACGATGAAGCCTTTGAATATTGGTCAACCGCTTACGAATTGGCTCCAGCCGCTGACGGAAAACGAACGGTGCAATATACGGATGGAGTAAAACTCTATTTAGACAAATTTTCTAAAGCGACTTCCGAAGAAGATAAGAAAGCTTATACGGATAAAGTCATTGAGCTTTACGATCAAATGGCAGTTTGTTATCCTAAAGAAAAAGCTTTTGCTTTGGGAAGAAAAGTATACGATCTATACTACGGCATTAACATGGACAGGGCCAGTATTTATAAAATGGGAAAGGCAGCTATTGAAGCAGGTGGTAATAGTACAGAGTACATTGCTTTGATTCCTACTGCGGATGGATTGGTTTCGGAATACAAAGATGGAAACGTGGAAGTAGAAGAAGCCAGAAAAGTTTTTCTTCAACTTCACGAAATAGCGGATCATAATATCGCGAACAATGCCAAGTTCAAAGATTACTACAGCCAGAGTAAAGATGGCATGAATGGTTTTCTTGCTGCCATCGAACCTGAAATTTTCGATTGTCAGTATTTCAAAGATAAGTACGAAGCGCAGTACAAAGCGGATCCTGACAACAGAGAACTCTACAGAGAAGTGTATAAGAAATTGGTTCAAGGAGGATGTGATAAGGAAACCGATCCTTTGTTAAAGGAGATTGCCAAGAAAGACGAGGTTTTCTTAGCGGCTGAGAAGGCTGCAAAAATTGCTGAATTGCAAAAGGATAACCCCGCTTGGCATGCCAATAATTTGTACAAGGAAGGTCGTTTCGCTGAGGCGGTGGATAAGTATAATGAAGCCATCGCTCAGGAAACAGATTCTGAAAAATTATCTTCATATTACTTCTCTATGGCATCCATCCAATTTAGAAAGTTGAAACAGTATGCTAAAGCAAGAACAAGTGCTAGAAAAGCTGCTGAATTGAGATCGGGCTGGGGAAGACCTTATATGTTGATTGGTGACATGTACGGTTCTACGGCTAGATCTTGTGGAGATGCATGGAATCAAAGATTGGCTATTTTGGCGGCAGTCGAAAAATACAGCTATGCAAAATCTATAGATGCAGAGGTAGCGGAAGAAGCTTCTAAAAGAATTTCAAAATATCGAGCTAGTTATCCTGACCAGAACGAAGGGTTTATGAGAGGCGTTCAAGCCGGTCAGAAAGCCAAAGTTGGTTGTTGGATAGGAGAGACTGTAACGGTCAGATTTAAGTAATGCTCTTGAGCAAATCAATGGTGTTATAAGGATTATAGGTTTAATTTATTTTAATAGCGATGAATAGATTAGTATTAGTTTTGCTTTGCCTAGCACCTATACTGGATGCTTGTTCTCCAAAAGTAAGCGCTCCTCAAGAGAAAGTTGAGGAGGTGGTGAAGGAGGAGCCGGCTGAAAGACTTAGTCCTTGTAATATGTTTGCAGATGCCTCTGATCCCGACGAGGCCTTGGAGTCGCATGTTATATATAGAGACTTCATAAAATCCGGTAACTATGCGGAAGCATTTGATTACTGGAAAATAGCCTATGAATCGGCTCCAGCAGCAGATGGAAGACGGGATTATCACTTTACAGATGGGGTAAAGATTTACAAAGATTTTTACAACAAGTCTGAAAGCGATCAGGAGAAGGATGAATATTGGAGTAAGATAGAAGAATTGTATGACAAGGCAGCTGAGTGTTTTCCGGCGAAAGCTGCGGACTATAAAGGCCTTAAGGCCTTCGAACTCTATTATAACTTTCCGGATAGGGCTGATAAAATGGAAATTTTCAATTTGTTTGCGGAAACCATTGATCACTATGGACTCAAGACTCCAGCCTATGTGATGAATCCATTTACTGACGTTCTGATTACTCTACTTCGAGAGGAGAAAATTTCTGTAGAGGAGGGGCAAAAATATGCAGAGAAAATTAATAAGGGACTGGAGTACGGATTGAAGAATACTACAGGATCAAATTTGGAAGCATATAAAATTGTCAACTCCTATGTTCCGGATAGAATGGAGGATTTGGAGACCGTAAGAGGTTTTTATGATTGTCAGTATTATGTTGATAAGTACTACAAAGAATTCGAAAATCAACCTAATGATTGTGATGTTATTCGAACGGTAATTTCCAGACTTAAATGGGGGAATTGTCCTGATACGAATCAGGAGTACATGAGTCTTATTGCTCAGTATAAGAAAAACTGTCAGGTGACTTCCACGGGGCCTCTTCCTATGGCTTACGACTGCTTAAATAATGCGGAATATCAGTGCGCTATAGACAACTTTAAAAGTGCGATAGAAAATACAGACAATGTAGAGAAAAAGGCAAAATATACACTATTGATATCCAAAATCTATTATAGTCATTTAAGAAACTTTAGTCAGGCTAGAAAGTACGCTATGGATGCCGCGAAGATCAGGGGTAATTGGGGCGAACCATATATGTTGGTTGGCAGGCTTTATGCTTCTAGTGGTCCGTTGTGTGGTCCAGGTACGGGATGGGATAGTCAGGTCGTGGTTTGGTTGGCTTTAGATATGTGGAACAAGGCTAAGTCGATAGATTCTAGTGTTAGTGCCGAGGCGAATAAGTTCATTAACCAATACAGGCAGTATATGCCGACAAGGGAAGATATATTTCAAAGACCAAATATTAGCGAGGGAGATAGCTACTACATTGGTTGTTGGATAAAGAGAAACACTACTGTTAGAGCGCGGTAAGCTTAAATTCTAAATTGAAAAATTTCGTTATGAGAATATTAGTAATTGCTATTTTATTGATGAGTTTCTTGGCCTGTAAGAATGAAAGTGTCAAGGAAGTCAAAGAAGACAAAGTTGAAAAGAAAGAAGTTCGAACTGAGCAGATCGATATGAATCCCATTCAGAAACAGGCTAAGATCGATCAGGACTTAATTGAAGAGTATGTGAGCAAAAAAGGCATAGAAGTTAATTCTACTTCTTCTGGTCTTCACTACAGAGTCATTGAGGAGGGGAACAAAGATAAAATGCCGGTAAAAACATCAAAGGTTAAGGTGAACTACAAAGGAATGCTTTTGAACGGACAAGTGTTTGATCAAAGCCCGGAAGGAAAGCCTATTTCTTTTGGTTTGGATCAAGTGATCGCTGGATGGACTGAAGGATTACAGTTGATCGGTGAAGGAGGTACAGTCCAGTTGATTATTCCTTCGAGAATGGCCTATGGACCAAGAAAGGTTTCGATCATACCAGCCAATTCAGTTCTGGTTTTTGATGTTGATCTTTTAGAGGTTCAATAGTCAGGACTTAGAGAATATCGGGTACAACAAAAGCTAAATGTCTGAAATACTACTTCATAACCCCGTAATTCTCCTTTTTTTAATTGCTGCACTGGGCTATTTTTTTGGCTCAGTTAAGGTAAATGGCAATTCTTTAGGTGTTGCCGCTGTCCTGTTCGTAGGATTGGTTTTTGGTGCGGTTAATCCCGAGCTGGAAATACCTCCGATAGTTTTTTCTCTCGGTATTGTATTGTTTACCTATTCTATTGGTCTCAGTTCCGGAGCTGCCTTTTTTAAGTCGTTCAAAAGTAATGGAAAAAGGGATATCCTATTCAGTATAATGATGCTGACTATAACAGCATTGATGACTGGAGGGATAGGCTATTGTTTGGGTCTGGACCCGGAAACCATTGTTGGAATTTACAGTGGTAGTACGACCAATACTCCTGCACTCGCCGGTGTAATCAATTATATCAATGAGAGAGGCCTATCTCCGGAAAATGCCGGGATCATCGAAAATGCCGTGGTGGCCTATAGCTACACCTATCCCATGGGAGTAATCAGTGGTTTGCTGGCCATTGTATTGATGGAGCGCTTGCTTAGGATTGACTTTTCGAAGGAAGCAGAAAGCGTTCAGGAAAGGTATTTTATAGAAGAAACTCCGGATAGTTGGACGATAGAAGTGAGGAATGAGGAGGTATTTGGGAGAAAAATCAGAGACATTCGAAATGAGAAGGGCTGGAATCTGATTTTTGGAAGGATTTACAAGGAAGATCAAGGATATTCATTGGTCAACTATGATACGGTATTAGAGGAAGGAGATAAATTTGCTGTAGTTGGTGGGCATTCTACCTTGGAAGAAGTAGAGGCTTTCATTGGACCCAAAATCAATGAACATATCAGTGATTATAGATCTGAATATGATATTAGGAGCATTTTTGTGTCAGACACTTCTATCGTTGGAAGGAGCATTTCATCGCTCAATCTATACGAGCGATATGATGCCATCATCACCAGAATTAGAAGAGGTGATGCACAAATGTTGGCCCTGCCCGACACTGTCCTTGAGTTGGGTGATCGAATCAGAATAGTAGGGAGAAAAAGGGATTTGGATCAGATACAATCTGAATTTGGAGATTCTTATTTTCAAGCGAGTAAGGTCAATTTATTTACTTTCGGCTTGGGCATAGCTTTGGGTCTCTTTCTAGGTTTATTGGAGATCCAACTTCCGGGTGATATCAATATTAAATTGGGAATCGCGGGTGGACCATTGATAGTAGGATTGATATTGGGTTATTTGAAGCGCACTGGGCCTATTGTATGGATTATGCCCTATAGTGCAGGTGTTTTACTTCGCCAATTGGGTTTAATACTGTTATTGGCGGTGATTGGATTGAGATCAGGAGGAGCTTTTATAGAGAGTTTGACAGGTGGGAACGGACTACTGATATTTGGTTTAGGAGCCTTGGTGAGCTTTTTGACAGCTGTTCTTACTTTGTTCGTCGGTTATAGACTTCTAAAAATACCTTTTGCCATATTGATGGGTTATATTTCAAATCAACCCGCCATATTGGAATTTGGGCTAGACAGGTCGAAAAACATGTTGCCTTTGCAGGGCTATACCATCATGTTTCCCATTGCTCTAATTTTGAAAATCATTTATGCCCAAGTATTGTTTCTGCTGCTGTGGTAAAGTTAGAGAATTGAGAATCTTCAAATGAACGAAATACAAAAATCCCATGGATTAAGTTCGTTAACCGATCCATGGGAAAAATTCCAATAAATATTTAATAAGAAGTCTCCTTTACAAGGAGCAAAGTTTTTGATTTTTATACCCTTCATCATCTTTTCTGAAGATGTTGAATACTTAAGTTTCCCATGAGTTTACAGTTGCCTTAGTATGAATTCATCATATCTAAACCCAATCCCTAACAGGGAAACAATAGACATACAGGTTTCTAGAAAGTTTCGTATCGTGATTCTGATTGAACCCGGTGCAAGATATAACGGATTAAGAGTTTAGTCAATATAACCTTTGTTACATAAGGAGTGGCTAAATGAAATTACTGGCATCAGAACGATAAATTGGTAGGAATGATGTATGTTCAAGCAGGAAATGAATTGCAACCATTCGATGTATTTCTTAATGTGTCTTAATATTATAAGATGATGACCATTCGAAAACTAAAGGATAAAGATCTACTTGGCGTAACACAGATATACAATTACTATATTGAAAATTCCACTGCGACTTTTGAAGAGGTGAGTATTTCCCGAGAAGAGATGAAATCACGAGCTGATAAAATACAAAATGAAGGTCTTTTTTTAGTGGCTGAAGAGGATGAGCAAATTATTGGCTATGCCTACGCCAGTAATTGGAATTCGAGGTGTGCTTATCGGTCTACCAAGGAAACTTCCGTTTACCTCAATCCACAGCATATCGGCAAGGGAGTCGGTTCAAAGTTATACGAATCGATTCTAGCCGAATTGAGGAATAGAGATATTCACGTGGTAATAGGTGGCATATCACTTCCGAATGAAGCTAGTGTTGGACTGCACGAAAAAATGGGGTATCAAAAAGTGGCACATTTTAGAGAAGTCGGGTTTAAGTTTGGACAGTGGATAGATGTAGGATATTGGGAGCTCATTTTATAGCTGATTTAGAGGTTCAAGGTATGTAAGCTTGAACAAATATTCAGAATTAGCTAATTTTGTTTAGTAAAGACACATCTAAATCATGCGAAAAGGATATTTCATTGCGGACCAGAATGGTTTGTATTTTCTGACTTTTACGGTTGTGGGTTGGATTGATGTATTTTCCAGAAAAGAGTTAAGAGATGTCTTGATCAGATCGATGGATTATTGTATAAGGTACAAAGGACTTCAAGTATATGCCTATGTAATAATGACGAATCATCTTCATGTTATTTGGTCGGCTACTGAAGGAAGTGGCGGGCTTTCGTCGATTGTACGGGACTTTAAAAAACATACGGCCAAAGAGATTTTAAAATTTATTAGTGGTTATAAAGAGAGCAGGTCTGAGTGGATGAATATAATATTTCGGTATCATGCCAGATATAAAAGTACCCATAAGAAGTACAAAGTATGGCGGAATTCTAACAGGCCTATTGAAATTCTTCGACCAGCGTTTGCCAGACAAAAGTTAGATTACATACATCGTAATCCAGTTACTGCAGGTATAGTAGAGAAAGAAGAACACTATTTATACAGTAGTGCAAGGCAGTACAAGAATATTTATCCGGTCGAACTAGAGGTGAGATTGCTTGATTTTGGAGCTGAAGAAGGTTTTGTTAGATTGTGAATTTAAGATGTAAAAAATAAGGGTTCTAGGTTGCAAACCTAGAACAACAGGATGTTGTTTATTGGGCGTTGAATTCATAATTTTTGCCTGTTTAAAATATTCAACTGAGGGCCATATGCTATAGACATATTTTCCGGAGTTAATACTTCTTCTGTCGGTCCGTAGGCAATAATTCTTTGATTGAGAAGAATAATATGGTCAAAATAGGCTTCCAAAGTATTAATATCATGATGGACAACAATGGCAGTTCTGCCCATTTCTCTCAGTTCCTTGAGGGTTTGAACAATGGTTTCTTCTGTCGTAGCATCTACCCCTACAAAAGGCTCATCCAACAAAAATATCTTGGCGTCCTGACATAGCGCACGAGCCAGAAATACCCTTTGTTGTTGCCCACCTGAAAGCTGACCTATTTGTCTATTTTGTAGGGCTTCAATACCCATTTTTTTCATTGCATTGCTGGTGTATTCCTTATCCTTTTGATTAAACCGCTGGAACAAGGACTTAAAGGGATAGCGTCCCATTTTTACAATATCCAATACAGTAGCAGGAAAGTCCCAGTCTATATCATCTTTTTGAGGTACGTAAGCAATTAACTCAGGACGCTGCGCTACATCTTCTCCAAAAACTTTGATACTTCCGGCATCAACATCAATAAGATTTAATATGGCTTTAAAAAGGGTAGATTTTCCCGCCCCATTGGGTCCGACAAGACCATAAGTTCTTCCCGGGTGTATATCCAAAAAGATATTGGTCAATACCCTGGTAGTATGGTATGAGACAGAAACACTCTCGACTTTAATAGGAAGACTCTCTTTCATTAGTTTCGTCGAATTAAGAAAAGACCTATTAGGAATAAGAGTAATACGCCAGCAGCAATATAAATGAGTAGCTTGCCGGATTTCTTCTCCGGCTTTACATCATCAGATGAAGTGGGGGCAGTCAAACCCTCTACAATTGTTTTCGTATTGTGTTTCAGCATTTCAATATAACTAGGTGCCGGACTGTCATTATCACCTAAGGAGTCTGCAAAAAGTTCGCCGCCAATACGAATATTGTTGTCGGTTGCAAGCTGTTTCATTACCTTCGGATTAATCGTGCTCTCTATGAATATAGCTGGTAATTTCTTTTCGTTGATCACCTTATTGACCCTCATGATATCAGAAGTCTGAATGTCTGCATCGGTGGTTGTTCCAAGCAGAGAAAACAACTCAAGGCCATATCTTCTGCCGTAGTATTGAAAGGCATCATGGGAGGTAACCAGAATTCTCTTTTCAGGGTCAATTTTCTGTATTTCTTGTAGTATCCAATTATGCAAATCATCTAATTCAGTCTGATATCGAATGTGGTTCTGAGTAAAAAGAGAATCGTATTGAGGGTACTTTGTTTTCAGCGCATTGTATGCGTTCTCCGCATATTTTTTCGCATAGACGACATCCATCCAAGCATGAGGATCAGACGAATTTTCATAGACCAAGCTTTTAATGGCGGGTATTCCCTTCGTAAGCAAAACTTGCTCTGCGTCAGTTCCGCTATTCTGCATCATTTTTTCCAACCAACCTTCGAAGGTCAACCCGTTTTTGAAGATCATATTCGACTGGCTGATCTTAACAACATCTGATGGTGTAGGATCGTAGATATGCGGGTCACCACCAATAGGCACGATCACATCAACTTCGTAGGCTCCATCACAGATATTTTGGACAATATCCTGCATAATGGATGCTGTCGCAATTAACTTATCTTGTGCCGCGAGAGTTAAACCCGTGGATGCTATGACAATGAGAAGACATATTTTTTTGATCATAACTGATTATAAATGATAAAAAAGTAAACAATGCTATGCAGGCAAAGTTAAGATTATTAATTCGATCCTTAAATTGTATAAAATATGGAGCTTAAGAAAGCCATTCGAAACAGAAGAGCGAGATTTCCAAAAACCTTTAATGCCAAGATACCAGACCCTAGCTTACTCGATGAGTTATTCGAAGCGGCGAATTGGGCTCCTACACATCGACGTACAGAACCCTGGAGATATGTTGTAATTACCGGTGAAGCCAAGGAACGACTTAAAGAGGAAGCCATATCAAAATACTGGCAATCGGTTGGTGAAGACGGACCAGATCAATTCAAGGAAAAGAGGATAATATCTAAAATTGACTTGTCTCCCTACGTGATTGCTATTGTTTTACATAGAGACTTAAAAGAACGGGTGCCGGAATGGGAAGAAATTGCTTCCGTGGCGATGTCGGTGCAGAATCTTTGGCTGACTGCTACTGAACTCGATATTGCTGGTTACTGGAGCAGCCCAAAATGGGCAATGGAGCTGGGAGATTTTCTTGAGCTGAAAGAGAATGAAAGATGTTTAGGTTTGTTCTATTTGGGATATAGTGATGTGGAGATACAGGAAGGATTTAGGGAGAACTGGAGAGATAAGATTAGGATAATTAATAATTAAAAATGAATAATTAATAATGAGGAGTAGAATGGGATTAATGCATTCCGTTGTTAATTTTTAATTATTCATTATTAATTAACTAAGTTTTTCTCTCAAAAACTTACCGGTATAGGAATTCTCGACTTCAATGATACCCTCAGGAGGACCTTGATAAAGTATATGACCACCTTTTACTCCTCCTTCAGGACCTAAGTCTATCAGCCAGTCCGCGCATTTGATAACATCCAGATTGTGTTCAACAATCAATACACTATGCCCTTTTTCCACCAGAGCATTGAATGCTGCCATCAATTTATTGATATCGTGAAAGTGCAGTCCGGTGGTGGGTTCGTCGAAAACGAATAAGTTGTGCACTCCTTTTTTATGGTTGGCCAGGAAGGATGCGAGCTTCACCCGTTGAGCCTCTCCTCCTGATAAGGTACTACTGGATTGTCCAAGTTTGACATAACCCAAGCCCGTATCCAAAAGCGGTTTCAATTTGTTGATGATTTTCTTTTCGTCTTTGAAGAACTCTATAGATTCCTCTATGGACAGATTGAGGATATCATTAATGTTCTTATCTCTGTACCTTACCTCTAGAACGTGCTTTTGAAACTTCAAACCCTTACATTCTTCACAGGGGAGTCTCACATCTGCCAGAAACTGCATTTCGATGATGATCTCACCCTCTCCCTTACAAGTCTCGCATCTCCCACCCGTAACATTGAATGAAAAGTCTCTTGAAGTGAGGCCATTAATCTTAGCCAACTGTTGGTCTGCCATCAGATGGCGGATGTAATCATATGCGTTGACATAAGTAGCCGGGTTAGAACGGGAAGATCTGCCTAAAGGATTTTGACTGATAAATTCCACCTCCGAAATGGCATCAAAGTCTCCCGATATTTCTGCTGTGCTGGAATCACTGGCTACGGTATATTCCTGCAGTTTATTTTGAAGTTCTTTGACGAGAATCTCTTTGACCAAAGTTGATTTTCCGGAACCCGACACCCCACTGACCACGGTAATACACTGGAGAGCAATTTTCACATCGACTCCCTTTAGATTATGCTTTCTAGCCTTTAAAACATCAACAAAAAGAACGGGTTGTCTTCTTGATTGCGGTATCGAAATTTGTTTATCTCCACGCAGGTATTCTGCAGTAATTGTTTTGGATTTTTTAGAGATAAACTGTTTTATGGGACCTTGATAAACTACTTCACCTCCGTGGACACCCGCAAGTGGGCCTATTTCGACGATATAGTCTGAATTACGGATGACGTCTTCTTCGTGTTCTACGACGATTACTGTATTGCCAAGATCTCGTAAATTCTTCAAAACTTCCGTTAGCTTCTCTGTATCTCTGGGATGCAAGCCTATACTTGGTTCATCCAAAATATACATACTGTCCGTCAAGGTACTGGCTAACATCCTGGTCAATTGTATTCTTTGCGTCTCTCCCCCACTTAAGGTGCCAGCTCTTCTCTCAAGATGCAAATAGTCCAGACCAAGTTGGATAAGCGTCTTTAATCGAGTATTGATTTCCAAAATAAGGCGCTCGCTAATCGCTTGCTGATAAGGATCCATTTCCATTTGCTCGATCGTCTCCATCAACTCATTGATGGGTTTTTGATGAAGATCGATAAAAGAGGTATCACCTATTCTAACATAGGAAGCTTCTTTGCGCAATCTAGAACCTCTGCATTCCGGACATAGGGTTCTGCCTCGAAACCGAGATAGAATTACTCTATTTTGAATCTTGTACAACTTGCTTTCCAATTCTTTGAAATAGGCATTTATCCCCTTCACCCCTTTTTCTCCATTCCACAGCAAGTCGCGTTCATCCTTACTTAAGTCAGCATAAGGTTTGTGGATGGGAAATTCTTTATGGGCCGTTTTATCAATGAATCGATCCAGCCATCTCAGGCCCTTTTCTCCGGACCAACAAGCAACAGCTCCTTCATAAATACTTTTGTTGGGATTAGGAATAACTTTTTCCTCGCTTATACCCTGTACTTTACCAAACCCATCACATTTTCGACAAGCACCCAAGGGGTTATTCGAATTAAACAAATGAACCGTAGGTTGAATAAAACTTATTCCATCTAGTTCGAATCTATTATTGAAATCGTTTATCTCACCATCCACGATCAACCGACACTCTCCATAGAATTCCGAAAAAGCCAGACCAACCGAATCTGCTAATCTTGCTTCCTGATCCTCACTTTCCTCCGATTTAATCAATCTGTCCAGCAAAATGTAAATGCCTTCTTTTCGCAATTCGACCACTGTTCCTTTGTAGGATTTGTTCTCCTTTTGCCAGTCTTCGAGGTAAGCCATTTCCCCGTTTTGGTAGTATCTGTTGTATCCTTTTTGGATCAACATTTCAATTTCTTTCTTAGCCTTTCTGTCCGGGTATTTGTTTTGAATAGGTGCGAGCAACATAATTTTGGCACCCTCTTCAAGTGAAGTAAAAAAGTCAATGACATCTTTTACCTGATGTTTCTTTACTATATTTCCACTTACAGGGGAATAGGTTTTTCCGGCTCTGGCAAAAAGTAATCGCAAATAATCATTGATCTCCGTCATAGACCCAACGGTAGACCTGGACGATCCGGAGGCCGTGTGTTGTTCAATGGATATAGCAGGACAAATTCCCTGAATCAGATCCACCTCAGGTTTCTTCATTCTACCTAGAAACTGGCGTGCATAGGAAGAAAGGCTCTCTACATACCTCCTTTGCCCTTCAGCAAATAAGGTATCCATGGTCATCGAACTTTTACCTGAACCCGATAGGCCCACAAAGACTATCAACTGTTCTTTGGGCAATCTCAAATCGATATTTTTGAGATTGTTGGTTCTAGCACCTTTGATTAGAATTTCACTTGTGTTCAACGGACAAATATTATGGCATCAATTAGCGAGCGGAAAGATAACAACTGTCCACTAGGAAAGGAAATTATTTGTTTGATTCACTAAAATTATTTGTGTATTAACATAGCTTCTCATCAAATAGTTTTCCAAATAGAACAGTTGTAATTAGTTCTTTTATACAATAATAGGTGTGCCCTTGAAGAGAATTGGGCCCCCCATTAGATTTTTAAATTGAGCTGAAGTCAATTGGATGAGATAAGAGATCAAATTAGTTATTCTGCCTTGGTATTAGACCCCATAATTTTTCTGCCACAATAAGGTCTAACCCTAGCAAATTTTTGGAGGCCACTAGCTAGGCCTCCAAAATGATGATGGTTTTAGTTGCTGACCCCATAATCTGGTCAAATCTATCAATAAAGCGTCGAGAAAAAATATAACAAAAGTTATACGCCAATGAAAAGTGAATTGGTTTTTGACTGATCCACTCAAGAGGTCTTGGATATGTTGTTTGAAGGAATGAAGTAAAATGTTAAGGTACTCATTAAGTATAATTTTGGTTAGTTCTAGTAGGTTAAATAAGAAAACATCAAACTCATGAGATCTGTAACAACCTATGCCAGCCTATTTGTATTTCTTCTATTAGGTCAATTATCTATGGGCCAAAATCAATTTGGTATTACCTCCGGCGTAAGCTTGAATAAATTTGTTGCTAATTATGGCGGTGAAGAGAACTTCGAAGGATTTTCCAATCTAATTGGATATCAAGTAGGGGTGTTTTATAATTTGTGGATTTCAGATAAGCTCACATTGAGGCCAGAACTAAAATATGCCAGGAGGGGAACGGCCATGGACATCGATTCTTATAATAACGAATTCAATCAGTTTTCTGAGGATAGCTACGATCGTTACAGATTCCATTATATTGAGCTACCGATATTCATAAGTTATCAAAGAAATAATTGGAGGATATTTGGAGGTCCCTACGTAGCGACTTGTTTTAGGGCTGATAATAAATATGACATAGAGAGGACCAGGACTAATCCGTCTACGGGACTGACGAATACCATGAGGCTGGACGGAAAGGATGAATACAATACTGTTCTGGGAGAGGCTAGCGAGGAGGAATATGATGAAGGTGCATTCAATGCACTAGATTTTGGTCTTGAGGCGGGAATTGGATATCAATTCAATTCTTTTGGAGTGAGCTTTTCTTATAACTATGGTTTGGGTAATTTAATAAAGGACGATCCACTTTCGCAAGAAGATGAGAGGGATGACTACAGCTTGAAAAATAGAGCTTTCAGACTGAATTTATATTACACGTTTAATACCAAGAAGAAAAAAGACCATAAAAAAGCGTTCTAAGTTGACTGATCTTTTTCACTTTCGGGGAATATTGACTTAAACACATAAACAATCCCCGGAAATGATCCAATCATGGTGATCAAGTAAAAAGAAAAGCTAATGCTGATGGCAAGGGTTTCGTCCAGCCCAAATAATTCGGAACCGTATAGGAAGCACAGTTCTCGTATTCCTATGCCACCGACTGATATCGGAATGACGGCAACTACTGAAGAAATTAGAAATAAGACCAAATAAGCCAATTCATTTTCCGTAATATGAAAAGCGCATAGAATGAAGTACACACTGACCAGTTGAGCTAGCTGGACGAAAAGAGAATAGCCAGAAACCTTGAGAAAGATAGCCAGGTACTGCTTAAAAAAAAGTTTTAGGAAAAAATAGAATCCTACAATGACCAATGGTGCAAGATATAGAGAGTAATTAAGTAAAGGGTAGGATGAAGGAACAAAGCCCATAAGTATAGCCGCCAAGAACAACAACAAACTCATTCCGGACAATCGATCTACCAAAACAGCAGAGAAAAGGGCCTTGGAGTTCGTTTGAAAAGTTTTGTTCAGCAAGTAGATTTTATAGGCATCTCCGCCGATTCCTCCTGGAAGAAATAAATTGTAAAACATTCCCAACCAATACAATTTCAAATTTTGTAACTCAGTTAGTGCAAGCTCATGGATTCTAAAGAAACAATTTAGTCGAAAGGATGAAATGATTTTGGATCCTATAAAGAGGATCAGTGCTATTACGAGCCAAAACCAATTGGCCGTCGAAAACACCTCCAAGATTTCTTTCAGAGAAATTTTGTTGAAGACAAAATACAAAGCCGCTCCGGCTACTATCAGTTTGAGCAGGAGCTTTATACCGTTCTTTTTATTCGAAGGTGTAGACATTTCGAATTTTATAAGGCCTTTTCTCCTGGGACTCGTAGTAGGTCCTCATTAGAAACTCCAGAATAATTCCAATGGTAATAAACTGAATCCCTCCCAAAAGCAACAGAACTCCTAGAATGAGTAGAGGCTTTCCCCAAATATCCTGACCCATTAATTTCAAGCCAAGAAGGTAGAGATTGATCAATACACCGATGACAACAGCAATAAACCCAAGGGTGCCGAAAAGATGCATTGGTTTTTGAATATACTTCTTGAAGAACATCATCAACATAAGATCGCTGATCACTTTAAAAGTTCTTCCCAGGCCGTACTTCGACTGCCCATGAATTCTGGGTAAATGGTTTACTTCTACTTGCTTAATTCTCGCGCCATCTTGAACAGCCAGAATTCCGATAAAACGATGCATCTCACCATAAAGTCCGATATCCTTAGCGATATTGGCCCGAAACACTTTTAGTGCACAACCATTGTCGATGATTTCAACACCAGTTGAGCCTTTGATAATTCTATTGGCAATTTTAGAAGGAATGGTGCGAATAAAGTTGTCCTTTCTATTTTTTCGAATTCCAGCCACCATGTCCAACTCTTCCTCCTGAGCAAGCTTCAACATACGCGGAAGATCGAATGGATCATTCTGCAGATCTCCATCCATCGTGGCAATATAGGCTCCTCTTGCGTAATCGATTCCCGCAGCAAGGGCATAGCTTTGGCCATAATTCTTTTGCAGTTCTATTAGGTGCACTCTCTCATGTTGGCGTTGTCGAATACGGGGTATAGTCTGATCACTTGATCCATCGTCAACAAATATCATCTCGTAGTTAAGATCAGTTAGCGCCTCATCAATTTTGTCAATGAGCGGTACTACGTTGTCTTCTTCGTTGTAAACAGAGATAACAATAGACAATAAAGGATTGGAATTTCCACCAGTTTGATTGGTCATATTAATCCGGTTAATGCTGTTTGGCAAATATACGTATATAGCTTTAACTCATCATTGCTTTTATAATTTAGATGAGGGATTATTTATTGATTAAATTTAGGTGCTAATTGGAGAAAGGAGTGAAGGATATTTTCATTGCGCATAGAGTGTTTGTTTTAGTTCTTGTAGCCTACGCTATAGTTCTATTTACAGGAACCGGACGGGTTCCTATTTTTATTTTAGATGAAGCAAAAAATGCGACATGTGCATATGAAATGCTGGACAATAAGGATTGGATAGTGCCTAAATTCAATGGTCAGTTGCGCACGGATAAACCTCCTCTTCACTACTACTTTATGAGTTTGGGCTATACGCTATTCGGAAAAACCCCATTTGCGGCAAGATTTTTTAGTGTTTTGTTTGGCCTGCTTCTTCTCGTAACTTTATACTACTACACTCTTAGAAATACGGACAAAAGAACGGCGCTTGTTTCGGCCTTAATTTTGGGCGGTAGTTTACATTTAAGCCTGGAGTATCATTTAGCAGTACCGGATCCTTATCTCATCTTTTTTATGAGCTTGGGCATGCTGTGTTTTTATGACTACATGAACCACAATAGAACTCGAGAATGGGTGTTGATGATCTTGGGATTTGCTTTGGGAACTTTGGCTAAAGGCCCTGTAGCGCTGTTGCTTCCTGGACTAATTGGGTTATTGTATATGGTATGGACAGGAGGTAGCTTTTTAAATAAATTGCGTTCCTTAAAACCAATCAGAGCAATACTTCTATATGGATTGATCGCAGTACCATGGTTTTTAGCGGTGCATTATCAGACTGATGGGGCTTGGACTCAAGGATTTTTTATGGATCACAATCTTGGTCGTTTTACGAATGAGATGGAAGGACATGGAGGCTTTTTCCTCTTGCCAGTATTAATTGCTCTCTTGGGATTACTTCCTTTTAGCTGGTTCGTGGTCAAAGTATTTCGCAGCAAGCCTTGGTTAGAGCGCAACAGCCTAGTGTGTTTTGCATTTATTGCCTCGGTGGTCATCCTTCTTTTCTTTTCCTTGTCGAATACCCAGCTACCCAATTATATTCTTCCGGCTTACCCTATGTTGGCCATTGTATTGGGGTCTGTGATAGCATATTCATTTCGACCCTTCATGATATTTAATGTTGTTATGCTTATAGCCCTGGTTGCAGGAATTTTATTTGCAGGTCGAATTGATCCTATTTTCGAATTTAATTCAAATTTTGTTCAGTTCTCACTCATTGTTCCCGTTGGTCTAGCCATGGCACCCCTTATTGTGAAAGCATGGAAATCTTCAGCATTATACTATGTTGTGGGATCTTGGATGGCCTTGGGCGTTATACTATTTGGAACGATTCTTCCTAAGATAACTTCAAGCGATCCTGTTCAAATAGCCATCGAGCAATTAGACTTAAAGGAAAAGAATTGTGTCTATTTTGAAAGATTTAGTCCTTCATTTGCATTCTACATTGATGAAAAAATAGATCCCGTTCTAGGAGAAGATGTCTTAGCCAGCCGTATTCTACAAAGAGACTTTGAGTATATCATAACGACGGACCGATACAATAATATATTGTCAAAATATAATGTCGAACTGGTATTTAGAAAGAAGGATATTTTCGAATCTCGGGTCACTGAGATTTGGGCTTTAAAGGAGAATTAAACGTACTTAACCTTATTACATAGCATTGCTTTTCCTCAAACAACTCTGCTTCCGGATACTTGGAAAGAATGCGTTCTTTCAGTTGGTAATCCGTATGTGCATCAAAAATCCAAATGTTCCTATTGACATCAATTTGTTCTAATCTGTCCAGAATACTTTGTGCCGAATTAGGATGATCGAAATATTTGGTATTCGAGGATAATCGGACTGGCGGCTGATGGCATTCAGAATAGTGTTTCAGAAAATAGCTACCGAATTGGGTAGACCAGATTTCATCTTCGACACTTAAGTCACTTTCGATAGCTTGGAGTAAATCTTTGGCTTGTTCAATTTTGAAAGGAGACCAGAATGTATCAATGGCTTGTCGATAGAATACATTGGGAAAGACAAATAGGCCTACGAAAAGTATTGCTATAAGATAAGAAGGGATTTTGAGCCGTCGGAAAGAATCGATGCACTGATCGGCACCGTAAGCCATAATCCAGAGAATAAGAGGAGTCCAAAAAAGCAGTAATCTTGGTATCATCGAATACTGCTGAAGTAAAGAAGCAACTAGAGTAAATAGAAAGACCAATGATATGGCCCATAATTCCTTGGACCCAATTTTTATCATTCGATACACACCTACTACAATTAAGACCAAAACACTAGCTATTGTAAATGCGGTGCTACCCAGCCAAGCTCCAAAGAAGTTTTCTATCATCCTCCAATTAGCACCCCAATCTGAAGGATTTAGTTGAATAAAGTAGTCGGTATGGAAATCCATTAAATGATTGGAAGACAAACTGGGTTTAAGACAAATGGTGTAAAATAAAAGGAAGCTGATCGCGGAAAAAATTCCCAGCAACATGATTTGGCTCCACTGAATTTTTTTACTTATCACGATATTTAGTATTAAGGCTCCTACCAAGAATACAGAAGGCATAGAAAACCATGGTGCCACAATACAGAATAAGAACAAAAGGATGATTCGTCGTAGATTGTTGAAGTCTAAGTACAGGAAATAGATAAAGAAGAGACTGGTTAAAATGTCCGTACTGTACTGCTTGAGTTCCGTATGATATCGAACCAAGAAAATCGAACTGGATAGTAGTAGGATTGGAAACCACATATTTCGCAATCGCCCTTTCGATATAGAATAGAATAGCAAAAGAGAAAGAACTCCAGCTAGGAAAGGAATAAACCTTAATTGGAGGTCTGAAATTCCAAATAAATCGGTCCATGTCTTGATCAGCAATAAAGGCAATGGCGGAAAATGTTGTTGGTAATCAAGGGAATGAAATAGCTGTGCATAGGATTTTGTGCAGATATTAAGAGCAACAGCCGCTTCATCTAGAAATAGATTTCTGTTTTGGAGAAAGACGACCAGTCTAAGAAGTATACCTAGGGTCAAAACGGTATAGGTAAGATAAAGTAGTGCTTTATTTGGCGTATTATGTTTCATAAAAAAGTCTGATACCGAGATTAAAAAGAAATATACGGTTTATTCTTCATCCGCTATTTAGGAGAACGACTTATCAATGAGATGAAGCATTGAAGACATATGATAATTAGAATTATGTAAGCATACCTGAGTTTTCAATAGAAATAATTTTGATTGAACATAAAGTGTATTTGTATTTCATGTTTTTTTGTAAGTCTGCAACGGAAGGGGTTCATTTTTCGTAAACAGGATTGAAGCTTCAGTTTAAGGAATTGTTTTACTAATAAACCAGAATTATGAAGTATTTGCTAAATATCATATTGATGAGCCTTTTTTGCTTGCTCATCAGTTGTAATGAAGATGAAATTATACAATCTGTCAACATAGATCAAGGGACTCCTACGATCGTAGTAGGGAAGAGCTCTTTGATAGTTTACGTCGAAGATAACAATGGCCCGCAACAGGGAATTGATGTCAATATTGGTGGTGTTATCAGAGAGACCAACGAAGATGGGCGTGCGGTATTTGAGGAGATTTCAATTTCTAAGAATGGAAATTTACTGGAGATCGATCGAACGGGTTATGCTCCGGTCAGACGAATATTATACTTGGAGCCTGGTAAAAAGAATATCAGACGTATTTTGTTACTTGATCATGTAAGCTACGGGCGTCGGGCTGATATGGATGTCGATATTTCGGGTAATGGATATCGTATTGTAATACCAGCGAATTCTTTAGAGGATGAAGACGGGGTTCCCTTTACCGGGGCCTATATTTTAAGTGTATCGTATCTTCCAGGCAATGACAAAAACCTTCAATCAAGTTTCTCTGATGCTTATGTTAATCTGAGGAATGACAAAAAGAATATTCTGTCCAATTTTGGTATACTCAATGTAGAGTTAAGAGATGGATTTAGCAATAGGCCTTTGAACCTAAGAGAAGGTAAAACCGCCTCAATAGAGTTCAATATTCCCAATGAAATGTTGTCCAATGCCCCAGATGTTATACCCGCTTTCTGGATGAATGAGTCCGATGGTTTTTGGGAGGAAGAAGGACAGGCTCAACGCGTTGGAGCTAAATATAATCTTGAAGTAAAGCATTTTACCTACTGGGCTTGCATGTTGTATCAGTGCATAGACGATTTGGTATATGTAACTGCTAGCTTTGAAAATACAAATGGGGGAATATGCGCCGGTTGCTACGTAGATATTCTTGCAGATTCTTATTATGAGTATCGCGTCCGAACATCTTCTACTGGTAGCATCAGCTTTTTATCTTGTGCACAGACTGACCATGATTTCACCATTCATTCGAATGATTTCTCGTGTTCGAACCAAAGTACCATGGTAGGTACCTATACAACGGGTGATACGGATACTGATTTTGGCACTATAATTTACGATGACAACGCTATAGTGGTTTCAGGGTCAGTTAGGGGCTGTGATAATAACTTGCCTTCTCCGGACGCCTATGTTTTACTAGACGGTCAAGAAATTATTGAATTGGATGGCGATGGAAACTTTAGTATTCCCTTGTGTTTTCCGAGCGGAACTAGCATCACTTTACGTGCATTTGATATGCAAGGAATGTACACCAGTGCCCTTGAGACGGTTGTGTTAAATGCTTCTGGAAACTCAGATATTTCTTTGGTGGCATGTCAGGAATCTGAGGTATTCATGAAGGTATGGCGAAATGATACCCTGGTCAATGATTATGGCGGTATTGTGCAAAACCATATCGTTCTAGACAACGAAAGCTTCCAGGTAAGTATAGGTAGTATGCCATTCGTTGAACTTTTCAGTGCTAATGTAAATTTTGAAGCATCCGTTGACATTGATCAGCCTGGCAGTTATTTCGATGTTCCCGTTATTACGAGTGGGCCCAGTACAAGTACAACAATATATGCAGCACCAAACCCGATGGGAGGGTGGACTGGATTATTCCACGATGGAGTTATTGAGGAGATAGTAGTTGATGAGTACGATGATAATATTTCAGCACAACTAGAATTCAATGTGTCCTGGAATTCTGAAACGCATCATTATAGAGTAGAATTTAAAATAGTCAACGAGTAGAGGATTAGTTGAAGCTGATGTCCGTATCTCAGGGCATCGGCTTCAACAGTTATGAGGAATATGGATGATCAGGCAATAATAAGGGGGTGTAAAAAAGGAAGGCGACGAGCACAAAAGGCGCTGGTTGATAAATATGCTGGCTTATTTTTCAGTATTAGTCGGCGGTATATTTTTGATGATCACCATGCGGAAAATGTTTGTCAGGAGGCCTTTGTAAAAATATTTCAGAAGATGGACCATTTCGACGCTACCAAGGGGAACTTAAAATCCTGGGGATCTCGAATTGTCGCGAATGTAGCCATCGATTATTTGCGAAAGGAGGGAAGACAGCTGTCAGTAAAGCATGTGTTTAAGGATAATAGAGCGACGGTACTAAGCCATGATTTTGAAGAAAAAGAATATCTGATACATCTATTGAGAGGCCTTAATGACCGAGAAAGAATTGTGTTCAATATGGTGGAAATGGAAGGATTTTCTCCAAAGGAAGTCGCTGAACGTCTGGGCATCAATGACAATACCTGCAGATCACTATTGCTTCGAGCACGAAAAAAACTGGCCAATATAATTTTTAAAAAAGGTAAGATTCGGGAAAATGGATGACAATAAAGTAGGCAAATATTTCAAAAAGAATCTTGAAGATTACTCCTCTTCAATTGATACAGAGGATCTGTTTGACAAAATAGAGAACAGGATCGATAAGAAAAAAAATAGGTTCTTCTTATGGTTCTTCGTACTCTTTGGATTGGGTATTGGAGCTGGTATGTGGTATAGCCTTGGTGTAGATAGTAGTTTTAAGAAAGAGATAGAAGCGAAAACCGTGGTTGATGGAAGAAATTCGACGGTTAATAGTAGTGACAAACTAAATAAGGAAGAAAAAGTTTCTGGATCATATAATGAAGAGATCGATCTGGGCAAAACGCTTGCTGAAGGAAAGACTGCAGATCTAAATAATGCTAAGCAAAGCATTACCTACGCCAAATCAGAAAGATTAAGAACAGATAAAATGGAACAAGAGAATCTTTCCCGCAATTCGACCCTGCCAGGGCAATCCTATAAAAAGGGCTCAGGAATTGGATTAAAACTCAATGAGGCTTCTGGCAAACGAGAAAGTATTCTCAAGGAAGAAGATAGCAGTATGAACATCAGCTTATTTTCTGATCGAAATACATCTATCTACCACAATGATGCTGTCGAATCACTATCAAATTCAGACTTTCTATCATCAGAAGAGAAAGAACTCGATATTGAATTTCTCTTTTCTGAAAGGATAATATCCTTGGAGGTTTTAGATCCGCAACTTTTATACACGCCAATAAGGTTTTCGGGTGATTTTAAGGATTCGATCTTGGACTTGCCATTAAAGAATCAGAGTAAATATGGTATTTCGGTGGAAGCCGGATATGCGAGCACTATCATACGAGACGAGCTCAACGATCCTGGACAGATACAATGGAAAAATGAGGTCTTGGACAATAGAAAAATATATTGTGGTTATTTCGCAGAGGTCAATTTGTATAAAGAATTTGACGCTTTCTATTTATTAGGAGGAATGGGCTACCGTAGGGTGCAGGATGGGTTTGAGATAGCCCAATCCAGTGTGAGCAGCTATATTAATGATGCTTTAATAGATATACAATACGTCGATGTGAATGGAGAGCCAATATTTGCGCGATATGGCCGCGAAGTCATAACTACAACGCAGTCATCATATAAGCTAGTAACTAATTCAACCCAGTATAGGGCTTTCTTGGGTTTAGGAAAGAATTTTTTTCTTGGAAAAAGATTAAGCTTGTTTTCGGATATCAGAATGGCCTATGTTCTTAATGATGATTTTCTTGAAGGTAGAATTCTATCTCCAATTGGAGAATTAGTTTCAATAAGGGAGTTAATTGATGATAGAAATGTCTTCAGCGGAATGGTTTCTATGGGCGCGTCCTATAGAATTCTGCAGAATACGGACATATTTATTAGAAGTTTTTACGACCGATCATTTACCGATTTAAGTTCGACTCCTACTTACTCAGAGTATCGAGATTACTATGGTATTTCTTTAGGCGTTAGGTATAGATTGTCTAGATAAAAGGACAGATTTATAATGAAGAAAGTATCTTACATAAACTGTAGAGGAAATTCAATGAGATAGTATAGTTTATTCCGGGCGTATCGATAAAAAATTATGAAGACAAAAATTTTAAGCCTGATCTTCGGGCTTTTTATCAGTTATACAGGAAAATGTCAATTCAGTAATATTGACTTATCTGTTTATTTTGGGACAGCGCATCACTTTGTCTCAGAGGGAAATAAGGAAACAATAGAAAGAAATCATTTTCTACTGCCTGCATTAAGTGCACAGATATATTATAATTTAAATCCTAGACTCAAGTTGTCCGGGGGATTGTATTATCTACAGGAAAAGTATCAATTGTTGTCACCATCAGAGACTACCTGGGGTAGTGACTTCTATTGTTTTCAGGAATATGGAATGTCATGTTCGCAATATTTAACAGAGGTGAATTTACACTTGCTAGCGATGAGTTTGGGCTTGAAGCAGGCTTTGGGTCATAAGGTATTTTTACAAGGTGAGGTCCATTATGGTAAAAGTCTAACCAGTCAAACAAATGGTAGTTATATTTTGGAGACAGGCAATCAGGTTAATGATATAAGATGGAAAATAAGTAGTGATCGTTTTGAAGAATCTCTGGAAGATAGAATTAATACTAAACTTGGTATTCTATATATCCCATTTAAGGATAGTGGTGGATGGAATAAGTTGAGCATTTCCCTTTCAAGCATTATTGCTTTAAAACAAGTAAATTTTGAACATATATCAGTAACCACAAACCCTGTTTCGTTCTGGTTTGGGTTTCATTGGATGTTGTTTAATGGCATATAGAGTTTGGGATGATTGTCAGCGTTAGCTTTGGAAGGGTAATTAAAGAGGTTCAATACTGAAGTAATAAATGAAATTCAAAAACTAAATTTTTGTAATTCGTAATCCTGCACTTTCATTTGTATTTTGATCTCGAATGGTTATACTATAAACACCAGATAATAAATCCGATATATCAATTACTGTGCCCTGATTACTAATTACCATATCCGTAAATTTCAATAAGTCTTTGCCTAAAGCGGAGGTGATGTACACTTCGAATTTACGACCTATCAAATCATCACATTTTGTAATTAAACTTAAATTACCTTTAGTTGGATTGGGTAAAATATCTATACATTGAGCAAAATGTCCACTTTTCCTCTCATGAATATTTACAGTTGGAATTTCCGAAACCATTATACTTTTAGTAGTATTTGTCACAATAGGTGGATTAGAATCAAAAAATATTGATGCATTATTTTCTACCAAAGTATTTTCATCTAAGGGAAGATCTGCTAGAATTGTAAAGCTAAAATATCCCTGACTTTCTAAAGGATTGGCGATAGAATCAGGAAGAAAAATATTGTCGAAGAAAACTTCGACAAACCTATTGTTTTTATCAAGTTTGACTTGGTATTGATGACTAGAAGCAATTGGTTTAAATGTATTAATATCTAAATTTTCCGATATATAATCTTCTAATCTAACACTGTAAGCGGTATCATTGCCAGTATTCTGAAAACGAATGGTATAAAGAAGTGTGTCTTCAAAAAGAATATAATTGCTATGATATTCAGGAAAAACGAGCTTATCATTTGGATCATATGAACATAGTACAGGAGTTCTCAGTACATTTGTGCGACCAACGTATTGTGTAGCTCTTGAAGTAGATGATACCTCTGTTAAGAATTCTAACTCTTGGCCAATAAAAGAGAAGTCAGGTATTTTGAAATTAAAACTAACATTATGACTTTGGTGGGGATTAAGACTATCAATATTCATACAATATTTGTCTCCTATCGCGCTAAATAAAGAATCAGAAACTATATTATTGACTGCCGGATCAAATTCAAAGCAAATTTCTACGTCATGAACTACTTCACTGTCTAGATTCACTAATCTATGATCAAGATATGACGTTTCATCACATCGTGCTCTTCCAATAGATGTAACTGAATTTAGATACCCCTCTTCAAATCCTGCTGCACTAACTAAGAAATAAATAATAGGGTCCGAAGAATTCTGATTATAACCATTAACATAATACCTATTATCTTCTGGTGTAATAACTCTATAATTATTTTCGTCTAAATCGTTAATTTGAAGTCTTGTGAAAAGTCCTCCTCTGATATTATATTCGAATCTACCCTCTTGATTTGTCAGTTGTATAATAGGAGAGTTCCATTGATTCACAGGCCATCCCACTAGAGGCTCATCTTCCGAAGTAAGGGTTTCCGATTTATCGGTATCATACATGACATACCCTTCAATGTCAAAGTCGTTATATTCAAATGTTAAGCTCAATAAGTTAGATTTTCCTGAATAACAGGAATTAGAATCTGAGGCAATAACATAGACATAGCCTGGAGAGTAAATTTCCACCGTACCAATGTGATTTGTATATATAAGTGAATCCTCAAGGTACCAATCAAAGATGTAATTGGGGTCAGGGTTCTCAATATAAAACTCATTCTCGTCAAGGTCATTTTGCTTCAGGACAGGGTTATAAATGGAATTTTGGAAGGAATCAACATATACAATATTACTCCATTCTCCATAACACCCATATTCATTATAGTATCTAATTTTGTATTTTCCAGGTTCTGATACTTTCATTTTTCGGCCATAGTTTTCCGAAAATGAACTACATCCTTCACAATCCCATTCGTAAAATGGGAATTCTTTTTCTGGAAGAAGTTCGATTCGGTCATTTTGGCAATAGTTTATGGTGTCAGGGTATAACAATTTAGCCTTTTCCGGATGTTTTACAGGAATGTGAATAACTTTAACATCATGTCTGTAGTCACAACACCCAGGACCTTCACAGGCTACAATAGAATAGATTCCCTCTTCATGGGTGGTAAACTTATCACGGTCGGAGAATAAGGTGTCCATAGAATTTAATATAAAGAAATCTCCACCGGAAGTATAATCATCAATTAAAACATTAATCGTATCCAGGGGACACTTGGAGATAATGGAGGTAGAATAGGATTCATAGGTCTTGTCATTGGGTAAAGTTCTTAATGAAATCGTATCCGTTTTGGCTACCAAGCATCCGTTTTCGTCGAATAGATGAGCATAAACTTCTTGACGAGATGTTCTACTATAATAATAGGTTGGATTCGTTGTTTCTAAATTGCTCCAAACTATGTGTTTAAAAGGTTGATCAACCCAATATGCAATGGTATCTTCTTCACATATTTCATCTTGCTCAGGAACTAAGTTAATTTGAGAAACGGCAGAGCCACACTTTTTTGTAAAGATGAGCTTGGAATTCCCTAAGATATCACAGTGTACAACATAATTACCATTGTTAATACCGAATGCTTTCCGGTAGTTTGGGATGTAATTGGTTATACCGCTTTCTCTTGAATAAAAAATTGTATCCTCTTGGGAATTAATATCTTTTACATTAAAGCCTGAATTACTTTTAAGGTGATATAACTTGGGAAACCATGGATCTGGCCAAGAAGTAAGATAGGAATTGATTGGCGAATCGTGAAAACCACTAATTTCCCGGATCGAATTTTGTTCAAGTTGCAGAACAGTTCCAGATTTAAAAACAAGTTTGTCTTCTATGAGAAAAGGTGATTTAGAAATGGATTGATCTTCATTTCGTAAAGGAAATGAGAAAACAGTATCCAATTCATTGTTGGAGAATTTAATCAAATTTACATTCTTCCTTGAGTCAATAAAGTTATCCGTATCCTTGTGATATGTAAATCCCGGAAAAAGTGCAGCAATAGAAAAACCGGGCCTTACAGTCGTGTTTAAGGTGTCGTCTTCGATATAATACGAGGAACGTCCATAAACAACGTAGTTTTCTGAATTTTCAGGGTATTCAAATATTCTATAAAACTCGGCATTTCTAAGTTGAGATGAAGTTAAACTTTGATGTCCATTAGAATAGATAGTCTCCACTGAATGTGTTGTTAAATTGATTTTTTCAATGATAAACCCAAGATCGTGAAACACATATAGGTATGTGCCTTCTTCGTTAATCCAAATTCTTGTAGGACTGTCACTTACCTCGATATAATCGGTAATGTCGCCATTTTCCGGATCAATTAGCATTACACTATTACCTAATTCATAATCAGGACCAACAGTAGCATATATGAAATCAGTATATGGATTATACATAACATCATTGAGTAAGGGATATGTTCTCATAAAATGATCTTGAGCATATACCGAACTTAGAAGGAGAATTTGTATTATTAGAAAGAAGCTTTTTTTTAACTGCATGGTCAATAGATTATTATTTTTTGAGTTTCTCCGCAACCAAAACTATCAAACACAACGACTTCATATTCACCGGGTGCATCGGGAACCATAGAACTTTTATTTTCATATGGTATAAGCATGTCTTCAAAATACCATTCAAAGTAATCAGCATCGAAATTCGTTTCACAAAAGATGGTTCCATAGGATAAATGTAATTCTACATTAAGCAAATCATTATGTGTTTGATTAAATAAAGATAATTCGAGCGGTTCTGCCCAGCATCCATTGTCATCTAACCCAAATAAAACTTGATTTATCGAAGTATTATAAAACGAGGCTTTAGACCCAATGTATCTAGAGGTTGGGATTTCTTGGAATCTTCCATCGGGCATCCCATTTATAGCTTTAATCACATTTATGGAGTCGTTTATGAATAAATTCATAGTGCTACCACAAAGATTAGATCTTATTGGATTAATAAAAAGACTAGGGTTCTGGGGCTCAATTCCATTGGATATAATATATACACTATCCGACTCTAAAGATCTACATTGAGAGAAATTTATTGCATGCGCTGAAATCCAACCAGTATCCTTAGTAATAATATAAGAAGCCGTATCACCTGTTGACCAAACATATAAATAGTCTTCTCTCCGATCTTTTACTCCAAGACAAATTGCTTCATTCTTACATTTGACGATCGTATTTTGTACATCCGACCAATCGTCACTTGATTGTAAATAATCCTTATTCAATTCAATAATTTCAGGAATATCTGTTTCTGTCTTACTCTTCTCTAATCCAGGACTTATTGTACTGAAACATCCTTCTCGATCGGTCAAATAGACTTGTATAGGTTGAGGACCCATAAACACTTTGTCAATGTAAGTTTTGTTGCTATCAAAGAGACCTAAACCTTGTGGAGCCGATAGTGTATCGATGATAGAATCAAAAGGAATACAGAACCTTTTTCCAAAAATATTAAGTAGTGAATCGAAGTAAATATTGGCATCAAAAGCTTGATCGCAATCGTCCTCAAAAAAATGAATAGCATAATATAGACCTTGTCCACCCCCTTCCGCCTGCCACAAAACATTGGAGGTATTGTAGAATTTAATTTCCGACCTTTCTCTTAAATCATTATCTAACTTTACAAAGTTAGGGGTGAAAATTTTTGTACTTATTAGAGTATAATCGTCTATAGAATATGTTTTCAAAGCCCACGGATCGGACTGAAAAGCATAAATATGTTCTTGATCATGAGTTATAAAACTCTCTCTTCTGGACAATTCAACCACCAGGCTATCATTTCTAAGTCTACCGAAGAATCCAGAATCGTAAGAAAGAAACGCATGTTCATCCTTGATTTTAAAAGCATCAACCCCCACTATAGCATTCCCTTCAATTCCATTAAGAGCTTTTCTGGTATTAGGATCAAGAAGTCCTTGATTGATCTCAAAAGATATTATAGAATGTCCATCAGATGAAGAATTACCATCGTAAATGAAGACCTTTTCTCCTTTCGAATCAAACCGCACACTAGGAAAATGATGTTCTTCAAACTCTTCGAAAATTGCATTTTTTAAATTGTTGAAATCATACAAGCGAATTTCATCCTCCATAGTAAAAACAATTTGACCATCTGGGTAAACATCATAGTCGAGATATTCACCTGATAAATCAATCGTCGAATGAAGAGTTGAGGAGTTCAAATCATATATGTGGCATCGATATGAAGTTTCACCAAAACAACTTGCACCAATAAAAAGAAACTTATGATTATCGGTAAGGGCAGCTTTTCCTGTTGTCAAGCAATCGCTAATCGTATCGATTATCGTAATTTCACCTATATGTCTATCAAATTTGATGATTTCTGATTGATCTTGATCCGGAATTTCCCTAAATCCAACAAATACATCTTCATCGACTAGCAATTCAATTAGAAATATTTGATCTCTAAAGAGGTATGTTTTTACATTTCCAGAAAATTCAATTTGAGCAACTAATATCTGTTGAAAGCAAAAAAAAAGGTATAAAATGGATCTGAATTTCATACTATAGCGGAACTTAGGTCTAATTATATTCTAAATTTAATAATTTTTAAAGAATAATATTGGACTCGGATAAGTTTTATCATTCCTAGCCAAAACGAATACTTAAATTGTAATTATTTGCTAAGTGAATTAGTTTTTTAAACTTATGGTTTTATTGTGGGTGAATAGCTAACCTCGTCTAGATTATTTCATAGGGCTTAGAAAATCCAAAGCATTCGACAATGCTTGACTATAATCTGCTTGGATATTGATACTCGAGTCTTCATCCCATTCGACCTCTAACTCTTTAGCATGAAGGAACATCTGATCCATACCAAATTCATGTTTCCATATCCGGTTTTGCTTGTTGCAACCATGGGGTCTATCTCCAATAATTGGATGAAAAATATGCGCCATATGCTTACGCAACTGATGGTGCCGACCGGTTACCGGTCTTAATTCTACAAGACTGTATCGAGAGGTGGCATGACCGCCAGAAGGAAAGGGAATTTCAAATTGATTCAGTAAGCGATAATGGGTGATGCTATCCTGTGTTTTGCCTTTTTCGTTGGTCAAAGGATAATCTATTGTACCACTTTCTTTGATGTATCCTCTAACCAATGCATGGTAAACTTTTTTGACCTTCTTAGCTTCGAATCGGTTTCGAATCTCGCTTAAAGCTTCTTTGTTTTTAGCAAAAAGAAGTACTCCACTGGTTTTTCTATCAAGTCGATGAGCGGGATAAACTCGGTAACCAACTTGATCTCTCAATAATTGAAGGGCAAACTCATGCGTATTGCGCGCAATGGGTGATGGATGTACCAATAAACCGTGGGGCTTATTGATGGCAATCAAATTGTCATCTTCATGAACTAATTCCAATATTCCAGCACTCACACTAGTCTTGTCACTTTTGAAGAAGCAGTGACTTGACCCTTCTCGTCGGTGCTCAAGTGAAGTACACCAGGAGATTTTCCCTTTTCAAAACTACCCAATGTGTCCTCGACTCCCAAGGCCATACTTCCGTTGTAGCAGGCCCATGTTAAGAGCAAGCCAGTATCTAGAGCCGATTGATATTTTCGAAGGGTCTTAATTTCTTCTAGAATGCTCAGTTGCCAATTCGAACTCAGACTATCGGTTCCGATGATCATTTTACTGTCTTGGTTCATAAAATGACCATAGCTCGGAAGCGTGTTTTCTATATACAAATTAGCATTGGGACAGGTGCACCAATAGAGCTTATCCAAGTAATTTTCGGCTTGGATGATATCCTCTTCTCCGGTAAAGCTATTGTGAATAAATAAAGTAGGAGTAGAAGGATTTAAGCTATGTAAAATACTTTTTAAGCTTGTTTTTCCAGTAGCTATAAAGTTGTCCAAGGGAAGATTGAAGTTTTCGTAGAAAGCGACAAAGTCCCCAGTCTTGTTGAGAAAAAATTGATCTTCCGGAATGGTTTCCTGATTGTGAATGCTCAATCGAAAAGAATTATTATTTCCTACAATTCCCTTGAGCAATTCTCTGGAAACGCTATACGGTGCATGCGGGGTTATGGAGGCATTGATCCGGAGGTTTTCTGCTGTTTCAATGATGTTCAATCCTTGTTCCAGAGATGCCTCTGCATTTTGAGCCTGAAGCAAATCGAATAACTCAATAAAACTATGATAGTATATAGGGCTTTCAGCTTTCACTTTGAAAGTGTCCGTAGTATTACTTATATCTCCAACAGCTTGTATTCCTTGTTCCCACATGGATCGATCCGCTTCCTCAATTTTTTCTTGTATGACATTAGGAGGAAAATCCCTTTTGGTCACTACATCGCTAATGAAGGGAATTAGACCTGTTCCAGTAGGAATCTGATCCTTTAAATGAGATAGTTCCAAATGACAATGAGAATTAATAAACCCGGGGCAGATGGCTCCTTTATAATGTTCTATCTGCGATCGATCATTATCTGGCAGGTCTTCTATGGCTTCAATTTTATCTTGATCATCAATGAGAATGAACTTGTCCCTTAGAGCCTCAGCATTCTTTCCATCGTAAATATAGTCCGCCGTTATTTTTCTCATAATTCTTGTATAATCAATCCGTTTTTTAATCGAGGTTCGAACAGGGTAGATTTCGGTGGAAGAATGGTCTCTTCTTTGACCAAGGCGTAAAATTCATCTTTGCTCATTCTAGGCAGTACAAAGGCGATGGAGTGGTTTCGAATATGGGTTTGTTCGATAAGTTCAGGAATCCCCGAGGTAGAGAATATATAATTGATTCTAGAATCTTCTCGGATGTCCTTGCAGTGAAAGATTTTTTCGCAGACGTATTCGTTGAACAAATCGGCATCCAAAAGAAGAGGACTTTTGGACTCTTTTAAAATATGGGCTTTCCAGCTCAGTTTCATCCAACGATCCGGATAATACAAAAGTAGATCGTGTTTTTTCAAGTCTATGTCTACCTGAGCACGAGGATCTTCATAATCGGTAATGTCAAAAATTTCTCCCAGACGATCCATCAATTGTATTGGATTAGAGACTATTTGTTCGTCTGTAATGACGCGATGAAAACTCTTAATATCCAGGTTTTTCAGAGAAAAGAAGGCACTCATGATCTTGTTGTGAGATTTATCCTTTGGATTTTCTTTTTTCTTCGAATAAAAAGCGGCACTTCGATGATGACCGTCCGCAATATACATGGTTGAAACCGGCTCTATTTGTTCTTGAATTCTTTTAATCCATTTTTTCTTACTGACCATCCATTTTTCATGGATGCTACCATCTTTCAAAAGGTAGAACTCATCGGCTTTATGATTGACACAATACCGCTGCAGCATTTCTTCCAGCTCATTGATTGGTTCATAGGTTAGAATGATGGGTTTTATGAGGGCATTTCTGGTCTCCAGAAGCATTTTCTGATTTTGTTGCTTATGGCTAATGGTCAATTCGTGTTTAACAATATTTCCTTTGGCGTATTCTTCAATATTGCATAGAGCTACGAAACCTAGGTAAACCTTGTTATTCTTTAGTATCCTATATATACAAATGGATTCTTTTTTCCTGGTTCGAGTTGTGAATTCATGGATATTGGAATAATCTTTTTTCGCCGCTTTAATGTAAGTTCCAATATCCGCTTGGTTCTGTGTTGGACCAGAAAATGTATAGGGAAATATATGCATAATAGTAGTTTAATCCGCCTTCACATCCGCTCTGCCGGACGAGAAGAGTTCGGTTTAATTCCTAAGGGCTTACATCGGAACAAGGCTCCAACGCTTGACCTCGGTTCATACCTTTAATTCAGAGCAGGCCAAAACTAAGAAATTCAGAGAAAATCTGCCGATTTTATTTGAGCGAGATAAGTCTCCTCCTTTTCACGCATCAAATTCTTCTCCAATTCTTCTTTGTCTTTATACCCCAGCATATGTAGCACTCCATGAATGATTACACGGCTCAACTCTTTAGTAAAATCTTGTTTCAGGGTATTGGCATTGTCTCGAACTCGGTCTACGCTGATAAAAAGGTCCGTATGTATTGGTTCATACTGGTAAGGGAAGGTGATGATGTCGGTGTAATAATCGTGATGTAAGTATTTTTTATTGACTTCAAGTAGTGCCTCGTCATCCATAAAAATGATATTGATCTCGTGAATACTTTGATTTTCCTGTAAAACCATTTCACCAATGAGTTCGATCAATTGAGGTTCCATAGAAAATTGAAAATCAATTTCCTGAGAATAGAAATTAATGTTCATCCAGGAAAATTATGCGTGACACTAGTTATTCAATTGAAAATTCAAGACAACAGTGCTGCCATCGTTGCGGTATGACACTTCATCACTCAAACTACGCATCAAGAAAAGACCTCGGCCATGACAGTTGTGTATACTGTGGGATGCGATAGGATCATAAGTACAATTATGGATATTAAAACCCTCTCCCTCGTCGGAAACTGCAAATTGTAGTCTGGTCGAATTGGAATACATCTGAATAGTAACCTTTTTGTTGTGATCGTATTTATTGCCGTGCTTAATAGCATTATTGACAGCCTCCATAAGGGCTACAAGGATATCACCAAAAAGATTTTCGCAGTTACACTTGTCAGAAAGGAAAGATTTCAAAACCAACTCAAGATCGTTGACGCTCTCGCTGGTAGAATTCATCTCTATTACTTCTCTTGTCATCCTAAAAGTACCAGATTGAATAGAAAAATATAAAAAAGAAATCAATTTTGCAACGATTCGAAATAATCCTCTACCAATTTTTTGTAGAAAGGAGTCAAATCCGGATTGACTTTTCGATACTCCTGAATCTCCGATTTTCTTTTATTTAGGTAGTCTTCAAGCCCCGGAGGAAGATCGCGAGCGATATCTTTTCCGCTTTCAGATTTTCTTTTATTATCCTTTCCTTTTTCTCTTTCCGCTCTTTCAGATTCCAGTAATCTGGAGTGAATCATTTCTTGCCTTTTTAACATTTCAGCCGTAAGTCGTTTGTTGACAAGATCCTTTTCTATTTTGTTCATCTCATCCATAAGCTTTCTCAGTTCTTCAGCATTTTGGCCTCGCTGCTGCGCATCCCGTTCCATTTCACTCAATGCTTTTCTCAAAGCAGCTTGTTGAGCGGCCATTTTTGCAAACTCCTTGCTTGTTCCTCCTTGTCCGCCATCTTGCATGCGTTTGAGTAGGTCTTTCATCTGTTGGTTCAGCGACTTCTGTCCCTTAGATATTTGATCTTTTGGCTTACCACTTCCCGGTTTGGGGTTGCTGCCGCCTGGTTTATTGCAGTTTTGATTCCCCGGCATACCTTTGCCCATCTGCTCCTGCATGCTTTGCATGGCTTCACTCAACATGAGGGCCAGATCGTTGATATTGGTCATTACACGCTGTTGGCTTTCTTGACCTGTATTCGTCTTTCTGTCCTCCAGAGAGGTGATAGAATGATCGAAGTGCAACTTGACATCCGAAACTTTCTCCATGACAAATGCTTCGATTTGCGTATTTCTCTTACTCAGAGCTACTAGACTATCTTCAACAACTTGAAAATCATCGGAGAGCTTCTTTTGATTTTGGACCCCTGTCACATATTTAGGAGTATTGATTTTTGTCTGATCAAATACATCGATGAGTTGTTCTTGATCAAAGGATATCGTAACCAGATTCTCCAAAATTTGTCTGAGCACCTCCATGTCCTCTTGTTGCTGCTCCTGAGCACCGGATTCCATTGATGCCTGCATAGTTTGAGCCATCTTCTGCATAGACTCAGATGATTCTTGCTGTGATTCAGACGCCTTCTGAGAGTCGTTTTGCTCCATATTCTCCTCAGCATCGTTCAGTTTTTCGTCGACTTCTTGCTCCTCTTCCGAAAGGTCACCAAAAGGCATTTTGTTTTCTAGCTCCTCATTCTCTTTTTTGATTTCCTCCATTTCCTCCTTGATGTCCTCAAACTCCTCTTTTATCTCCTCCTGTTCTTTTTTGTTTTCTTCAGTAACACCTTCTTCTTTCGTTTTTTCCGAGAGTTCTTGCTGTTTTTTCGCAAGTTCTTCGAGCTTCTCAACTTCCTGGTTCATTCTGTTTTCAAGGTCAAGTTGCTTGTAGAGTTCCATCATTCGATCCAACTCCATTTCCATCTCCTCTTCGTTGATTTCCATTTCCTCGGTCAACTCAAGCATTTTATCCTTGTTCATCTCTTCCATGAGGTCTTGAATCTTCTCCATCAACTCTTTGGTCTCCTCGTCCATCATCTCTTCAAAGAGTTCTTGAAGCTCCTTCTGTTTTTCCAAAAGTTCTTTTTTCTCCGGAGTTAACTCATTCTGCTTCTCGAGATTTTCTTCAAGGTTTTTCTTGATATCTTCGATTTCCTTTTCAAGCTCTTTTTGCTCTTCCAGAATTTTTTCAAGGTCTTTCTTGTCTTGCCAAGAAGCTTCTTTTTTCTGGAGAAGTTTCTCTCGGAGCTTTTTCAGCTTTTCCTGAATCTTTTTAGACTCATCAATTCTCTTCTTCATTTTATCGAGAGACTCCTGAGTGTTTTCTTCTATCTTTTCCTCTATTTCTTCTTTTCCAGCCTTGCGGAAGCTGTAAATCTGCGATTTGCTTGATTTACTTCCGTTGATGCCATCATTGTCAAAAACTTCGAAGTAGTAAGAAAGCTGATCCCCTGGCTCCATTTCGAAACTTCCGATGTCTAGCATATATTCGAAATTGGCCAGACTACCACTTGGTTTGGTCATGGGAATGGATTCCTTCTTCTTTTCTCTGCCCATTTCATCTCTTATCGTATAGACAAGCTGATTTGAAGTGAGTCCGTAGTCATCAGAAATGGTGCCGGAGTAAAAAACAAAACTTTGATCCGTGCTATCTACAAAACTGTTGACCGTGATGGAAGGGAACTCATCTTTAATAATTTGTATCGAATAATTGACACTGTCCATGAGCTGGTATGGTGAGTGCTCAATTTTCAAAGTGTAGTTACCTGGCTTGCGCAGCATTTTACTGATGGCATACCTATTTTCCCCTGAGACTTCCAGCTGCTTAGATTCATTGTAAAGAATAAAGTCAAAATTATCCACGGCCCTGGTTTCAAATATCCATGACACCTTTGATCCTTCAGGAATATTCAGATCGCCAATGCTCTGCAGGCTTTCGTTATTCATTCCTGTATATCGTGGAACTTTGATGTCAACGGTAAAGTCTACTATGCTTGGTCTTGCAATGACATTAATCTCATGCTCTTTCGACTGAAAACCGTTGGCCGTAAATTTGAACTTGGTATTCTTGTTTAGGTTTTTTAGAACGTACTGGTAATGGTTATCATCCGTCTTAACCATATTGTAGTTGAATCCATTCAATTCCAATCCAACTGATTGAGGCAAGGCTTTCCCATCAACGGATAAATTAAGGGTAAGATCACTGTTCTCCGGAACTGTAAGGTCAGAATTTTCCAAGATAAAGTTGAACGGCATTTCCATCTCGTAGTCCGTATTATTTCGAATAATACGTTCCGTGCTGTCTTTGATCAATGAAGGTGAGGCAATGAAAAGTCCAACAATGATCATCAATGGAGGCAATACCCATTTCAGATACTTTTTATTTTTCGATAGGTCTATTGCATTCTGAAAAGGAGTGATTCTTAGCTGACTGGCTTTTTGTTCGATACTAGCTTCAATGAGCTTTTTGCTCACATTGCTGTTTTGATGTATGCTGTTTTCGAGTTGCAGAACATTGAGCAATTTATCTTCTACATTGGAAAAATGTTCTCCTATGATAGTGGCGGCCTTATCTCTAGAAATGATTTGCCCCAACTTGAAGTATTGTAGTAAAGGTCGAACTACCCAATAGATGGAAGTTCCTATTCCAGTGAGTAGCAGGGTATAAAAAAAGAACTTTCGAATTCCTTTATCAAAATAGAACTGAGACTCAAGAAGGCCAAAAACCAACCACATCCCCAGCAATATACCACTGGTCCACATAATTCCTCGAATGATTCTATTCAAGTAGAATTTGCGAATGAAACCATCCAGTTGACTGATAAGATATTCGTAATTATTCATTCCTAAAGTTAATCAGTGCTTTTATTAACGATAAATGTCTCACTATGTTATTCCGGTAACACAATAACGTAAGATATTGATTTTAGGTTGCAAATAATAGAACTACAATTATTGTGCCCATGGGAAGAATTAGGAATTTTAATGCTTAAATATTGTAATAATGGAATGTTGTATAGCCTTTAAGAATGGTCTTAAAAAGATGCCACACCTACGGAGCTTAACCAATTTTAAATTTCTGACGAGCATCATTAACGGCTACAAGGCTTCAATAAGATGAATTCGTGCATAAGGAGCTCCAGAGGAGCGACATGATTTTTGCCATTCAGGATTTACATAAATGTATCAATACTGGACATTTTTTTCAAAAGTATTGTTCCACACAAGACTCCAAAACATCAAAGAAATATTTGATTTCTTCTACAGAATTTTGACTGTTGACGGTGACCAATCGGATAAAGGATTGCCCGAGATGAGATCCATATCCTACCATGAGCTCTGACTCATGATACAGTTTTGTACATAACTCTATAGGGTCGACATTTTTATAATTGAAACAAACGGAAATGGAATCTTCAAAGCTGTGCAGGGTATAATCCGGATGATTTTTAATATAATTTCTCGCATACTGAGCAAGATCGAATTGATGATTGATCATCTCCGCCAATCCAGAGGTACCTCGTCTCTTCCACAATGTCCACAATTTTAGAGCATCATTTCTTCTTCCGCACTGCATGGAGATCTTACCCAGGTTAAAATCATCAGAGTCGGTCTGGTAGAGATAGCTCGCATCATTGGAAAAAGAGCGGTACAGGTCACTTGAATTCTCAGTAAGGAGAATGGAGCAAGACAATGGTGTCCCCAGCATTTTGTGCGCATTCAGGCAGAAAGAATTGGCCTTTTGAACACCTTCAATCAAATGCCGGTATTCCGGACTAAAAATCACGGCGCCACAGTAGGCTCCATCAACATGCAACCAGATACTTTTTTCCTCACAATACTCTTGAATTTCCTTAATGGGATCGAAAGCACCTAGAACCGTAGTTCCTGCAGTTGTATTGACGAAGAAAGGTTGATTCCCTTCTTGAATATCCTGCTCGATACGAATAATCAGCTCTGAGACCTTCATTCTTCCCTCAGAATCCGTAGAAATAGCTCTTACCTGATCTCTTCCAATTCCGCAAAACGAAGCATTTTTGGGTATGCTGTAATGCGCATATTCAGAAGTGTAGGCAGTTAGCCTTCCTTGAATTCCCTCTTGCTTAATCATATTGTCCAACCCATCTCTCGCCATGATCATAGCCATGAGATTGGCCATTGATCCTCCTGGTGCGAGAATTCCGCCAGATTGTTCATCCCATCCTAATATATCACAGATTCCACGTACGACTTCCTTCTCGACGGCCACCATTGGACCTGCGGCTTTATAAGTATACATGCTGTTATTGAGCAGAACGGTCAGGAGTTCGCCGAGTGTAGCATCTGCGTTTCTTCCTCCAAAAAGTTGGTTAAAAAACCCTTTGGTAGCAACACGCGGAGTATGTAGGATTAATTTTTCCAGTATTTCCAGAAATTGATCATCACTTAAAGGTTCATCTCCTAACTTTAGGTCCATCACCTGCGGAATGTCTTTACTAGGAACATGTGGCGCAACAGGATGTTCCTTTTCTTCGGACATCAATCTTCTACTGAGACTAATAAATTCTTCAAGTAATCTATCCATTAATTCTTATGCAATTCGAACGAGAGAATTTCTTAAGACGGGAGCAATGTAAACAATTAATGACAAAAATAGTCCCTGATGGTGCTTTCAGATAATTTATTTTGTGGGGTATAGTCTTTTTCCGGATAACCTTCATGGCCTTTGCCTTCCGGAAACCATTTCCATAGAAATCCTCCTTTGATGGATTCGAATGAAGGAACAGATAGATAAAGGGCTTCTAGTGCATTGGATTGGGCCTGCTCGTTGATATTTAGATTGTTGATATTTTTTTCCAAAATCCAGGTTTTACCAGCGGCACCATCCACACTGAGGTAACCGTATTCCGTAAGCCAGACCCCCTTGTTGTGAAGGCAGCTAAATTCTTCTATTTTTTCTAAAATGGGTGTCCAATGCTCCACCAGATCACTGACTTTAGGATTACTTTCTTCCATCAGGGGAAAATAGGCGTTGATACCGATATAATCAATCTCATCCCAGAGTGGTATTTGATCGTAGTTGTCCCAGTTGGCGGCATAAATGATTTTGCCATCATAAATCTTTCTCACCTTTTTTATCAGCGACTCTAGTAGTTTAGGATGTTGTGCAAGCGGTTTTTTAAACTCTGTCGCGATACAGAACATTTCTACCTGGTACTTCTGAGCGAGTTGAGCGAATTCTATGATGTAGTTGGTATAGGACTTCGTGAAGCTGGCCAGTTCTTTCTCATCATTGATTTCAAAATCGCCGATCCAGTTATGCATCATCCAGAGCTGTGGCTTGAGCATAATTTTGAGTTCTTTCTCTTTCGCGAGCTGGATACTGCGCTCTATTCCCTTTACTGTCTCGCCCCACCATTGATAATTTTGAATATTGTATAGCACTTCATGGGTCCCTTTTCGAATGAAACCATATGGAATGAGAGCTACCCAGTCCGCGCAAACGGCATTGAGCTCGGTCATTGGATTGGTCTTAAATGGACGTGGAGGAGCAGTCAATGTGATTCCGTTTTCGAAAAAAGTCTCGGTAGTAGAAATGTGGTTTTGGGCGTGAAAAAGGCTGGGTAGTAAGAGTAAAGAAAAAAAAGTGCAGCCCCATATCCAAAAGGAACTCCCGGAACTGTTAATGCTAGAAGAAATGACTTGCGAGTTTTCTTTAATCGGGGGCTGCGCTACATTCATTCCCTTACTTTCATATATATTACGATTAGGTCTAATATATTGCTGTTATAAAAAATTAAAAAGTTATCAACATCAGTTGTAAAACTGTTTTTTCGTTAAATCTTAGCAATCTGCTATTTTTATCTAATTAACTCATAAAATAAAATTTAGGTCTGTGAATACTAAACAATTTATTGCCTTATTGGCATTTATTTTCGCTGTTATAGCGTTGTTCTCTTTTCGCTCTGAAGAAGCGGAAACTCAGTACGAGTTTACTAATATTACCATTATTGAGTCTATTGTTCCCAGTGGCTTAGGTCGATCTAGAATCATTGAAGCCAAGGATAAAAGAGATCATCTGATGTTTACCAAACTGATGTCAGCTGATGATAAGAGCAGGAACAAATCTGATAGAAGTGAAATTCGAGTTGAGCAATATGAGGAAACGAAAATATTGAACTTCTATAATGTAGGAGGAATTCGATTCCAAAATATAGCGGCCAATGATGCTGTTGTGCAATCCAAGGTCAATGAAAAATTGGCGCAGGGATGGAAAATCGTTTCTATTAATTCAGGTGTTGAGGCGTATAGTGGAGTAGATGATGGAGATGGTCTTTATTTGACCAGAATCTATTTTCAAAGAGAGCTGAAATAGGCCATCGAAAAATTATGGCCGTACTGATATGAAATGGGTACGGCCATATTATCAATTCATTGCTTTTAAGCGAATGTCTCGCGGTACATAATAATTACAGCGATGGTGAAAACAATGAATATCCCGAAGGCCAAGGTCCAGGATCTGGTTCTCCTCCTCGCTATCTCTTTGTTCAATTCTGATCGAATAGATTTCCTTTCTTCCGGGGAAAATGATCTGATACTGTCCTTATCAAATCCGTCACCGTCATATTGACCAGAAGCGGGCTTCTCCATTATTTTTCTTCTCTCCCTTATGGATTTAATCAATTTGCGATTGGCTTCTTGCCTATTATCATATCCATGACATGTCCGGCAAAACTCATAATTGCTTGTTTAAATTAAACAACGCAAAATAAATATGATTTGGTTCGAACACATCAGCGTATCAAGTCAATGAAAAGGTCCCCATTCAAACGAACGGAGACCTTTCTTATGGTTGAAATAATTACTTCGACTTTTTATCCGGCAAAAACCAATCCCTTGCCATCCACATCGACTTCTATAGTGTCGCCCGCTGAATACTTGCCAGATAATATATGTTTAGACAGCGGATCTGCCAATTCTTGTTGGATGACTCTTTTCATTGGTCGCGCTCCAAACTGAGGTTCGTATCCCAAGTCGGCCAGATAATCCATGGCTTTGTCGGATATATTCATACCGATCTCCATTTTGGCCAGTTTTTTTCCTCAATCCATTCAGCATCAACCCTAGGATTTGCTTAATTTCTTCTCGGGTCAACGGCAAGAACATGATCTTTTCATCTATCCTATTGAGAAATTCAGGACGCATGAACTCTTTGAGATTTTCGAATAATTCGATCCTCGTCGTATTGATTACATCTTCCCTATTTACTCCTTCCAATTCTTGTAAATCCTCAAAGCTTTCCAAAATGGCTTCTGATCCAATATTGGAAGTCATGATGATGATGGCATTCTTGAAGTCTGCTATTCGACCCTTGTTATCCGTTAATCTTCCATCATCTAAGACCTGAAGCAATATGTTGAATACATCGGGATGAGCTTTTTCAATTTCGTCAAGCAACACAATGCTATACGGCTTTCTACGAACAGCCTCGGTCAACTGCCCTCCTTCATCATAACCTACATATCCCGGAGGCGCTCCCACTAGTCTACTTACTGTATGTCTCTCCTGATACTCAGACATATCAATACGAGTAATCGCATTTTCATCGTCGAATAGCACCTCAGCCAATGTCTTGGCCAACTCCGTTTTTCCTACCCCCGTAGGACCTAAGAAGATAAAGGAACCTATTGGCTTATTCTCATCGCTCAAACCAGATCGTGAGCGTCTAACTGCATCTGAAACAGCCTCTACTGCCTCGTGCTGACCAATGAGTCTTTTTCCGATTTCTTTTTCCAAATCCAATAGCTTCTCCTTTTCGCTCTGCATCATCTTGCTTACCGGAATACCGGTCCATCGATGTACCACATCCGCAATATCGTTGGCCGTTACTTGTTCCGTGGTAAATCGGTTCTCGTCCGGAAGATCTGCCAATTCTTTTTCCGCATCCTCGACCGCCTTTTCTGCCTCTTTCAATTTTCCATATCGAATGGTCGCCACTTTCTCAAAATCACTGTCTCTTTCTGCTTTGCTGGCCTCGTGCTCGAGCTCTTCAATTTCCTTTTTATAGTTCTGAATTCGATCTACGATCTCCTTCTCGTTCTTCCACCTGGCTTTAAGACCGTCCAATTTTTCTTTGGCATTGGCGATTTGCTCTTTAATCACCTTCATTTTCTTAGGATCGCCCTCTTTCTTGATGTGTTCTCGCTCGATTTCCAGTTGTCTTACCTTGCGATCCCATTCATCGATCTCCTCGGGAACAGAATCAAGCTCCAATCTCAATTTGGCAGCGGACTCGTCAATAAGGTCAATCGCTTTATCCGGCAGCATTCTCGAACTGATGTATCGATCTGATAGTTCTACAGCCGCAATAATGGCCTCGTCCAGAATTTCAATTTTATGGTAGACCTCATATCTCTCCTGCAGTCCTCTTAGAATAGAAATGGTATCTTCCTTGCTTGGCTCATCGATCATTACTGTTTGAAACCTTCTGACCAGAGCCTTGTCTTTTTCGAAATACTTTTGGTACTCGTCTAAGGTCGTAGCCCCAATGGTTCGCAGTTCTCCTCTCGCAAGTGCTGGTTTCAATATATTGGCCGCGTCCATAGCGCCTTGCCCACCTCCTGCTCCAATGAGGGTATGAATCTCGTCGACGAATAAAATTACCTCACCATCAGAACTGGTAACTTCTTTGATAACGGCTTTTAGTCTCTCTTCAAACTCCCCCTTGAATTTTGCTCCTGCAAGCAATGCGCTAATATCCAGCGCATATATTTTTCGATTCTTTAAATTCTCAGGGATATCACCGTTGACTATTCTCCAGGCTATTCCCTCTACGATGGCCGTCTTACCTACTCCTGCTTCTCCAATCAGTAGGGGATTGTTCTTTTTTCTTCTACTTAGAATATGTAGGACACGTCTGATTTCCTCATCTCGACCTATAATTGGGTCCAGCTTTCCCGATTCTGCTCTTTCATTTAGATTAATGGCATACTTGTCTAGCGCATTATAGCTGTTTTCTGCATGTTGATCTGTCACACTATCTCCTTTTCTTAACATTTGGATCGAAGACTTTAATTCCTTTAAAGTAAATCCTTGATCCTTTAATAACTGAGCTCCCTTGCTCTTGCCACTCAAGATACCGAGAATAAGCATTTCAATGCTCAAAAATTCATCGCCAAATTCCTTCATCAATTTTTTCCCTTCCGAAATAGCCTTTTCAGCATCCTTGCTTAAAAACTGTTGTGTGGCCCCTGAGACCTTGGGATACTTCTTTAATTCTTCATCCAGCTGAGGGATGAAAGCCTTGATATTGGCGCCCACACTCTTGAAAAGAAATTCTAAAATCGATGGATCGGTCAGTTGAATTCCTTTGAGAATATGGGTGGTGTCCACGCTCTGCTGTCCCAAGGAATCCGTTATTTCCTGAGCCTTGAGTAAAGCATCTTGCGTCTTTATAGTGAATGTCTTTATATTCATTTTTTTTATTTAAAGAATATCAATTGCCGTTCCATGCAAGCAGCTCAGTCTTTTTGGCGTTAAAATGCTTGAAAAGTGTCATTTTGACACCGTTTTCCACCCATAAAAAGGCCTTGTTTATTAGGGTCGAATTTATAAGCATTAATTTGAATTCAATCAACTATCTTGTGAGTTCATTGATCTTCGAATAAGTTCAATTTGTATGCATAATATCAGACTGACCATTCACAAATTGAAGCACTGGGAGTATTGGCCGGTTTGGATCATATATTTACCTTGTTTCTTTCAGTATTTGTACTATGCTGTTCGATCTAAGACCGCCTTGTTCTTTACTGCGGCCAATCCTGGAATGATTAACGGTGGGGCTTTTTACGTTCCCAAAAGTCGAATTTACGATTTGCTTCCGGAAGCGGTTATCCCAAAAACTTTACAGATAGAACCCAGTGTGCGGCTGGATCAAATTCGACATTGGATGAATGAGGAGCAGCTCAATTATCCTATTCTACTCAAGCCTGATCACGGCTTGCGAGGCCTGGGTTTGGTTATTATTCGAGATGAACCCGCCTTAGAAAAACTTATAGAACAATTGCCAAGTACATATTTGGTTCAGGAGTTTGTGGACTTCCCAAAGGAAATGGGAATCTTTTTCATCAAGGATCCAAATAATGGGCAAATCTCCATTACCAGTGTAGTGGAAAAAGAGTTCATGAGAATTATGGGGAATGGTGTGGATACGGTAGAGCAACTAATCCTCAGCAACAATAGATATGCCTTACAATATGATAAAATTATAAAAAAGTCCTTCATACCGATGGATTTGGTCCTGGAAAAAGGGGAGGTTTACAAACTAGAACCAATAGGAAACCACAGCCGGGGAGCCGTATTTTACGATGGTAATAATCACGATGTTTCAGCGCTACAGAAATTTACAGAAGCTGTTCTTTCTGATATAGCAGGGGTGTATTATGGAAGACTGGATATCAAGTATGATAATGCAGAGGATTTGTACAAGCAGAAGTCCTTTAAGGTGATCGAATTGAATGGGGCATTTAGTGAACCTGCACACATCTACGATCCCAGTTACAGTATATGGAACGCATGGAAGGAATTAATACGGCACTTCAAGATTCTATTTGATATCTCTCAATACCAGTTAAACCATGGATTCAAGCCTATGAAACTAAAGGAAGGATTGCGACTAATGTCTGTACATTTCAGGGTCGTTAAGGAGCTCTCGAAACTGTCTTAAGCTTACTTAAATACCACTATATTTTCCTCGGAAAAACGTTTAAATGGAATAACAACCTTTCTATCTTCACTTTCCAGAATAACATTATTGCTATTCATCTCCATGATGGTTCCTTCGATATCGCCAACCTTGATTCTTTGACCGATTTCGAATTCATTTTTATGGTATAAAGCGTTGAGCTGGTTCGCTACCATTTGCTTTGAAGCCAGTCCGTAACCGATCGCAAAGGCCATCACGATTCCGCCCAAAACGATCGTAAGGTTATTCGATATCACCTTGGTTTCGAATTGTGCCTGATCCAGTGCACTCATAGCGACTGAAATAAACAGGATGTAAAAAACGACTGTGGAGATCAATCCGGCTGACGGAATACCCAGGGAGCTACACGCAGTAAATACTGCTTTTTTTACATAATTCGACAATACCGCACCAACGATAAGGATAAGAACTCCCGATAGTAAAAACGGGATATAATTGATTAAATCTTTGACCAAATCAGAGATGGCCTCCATATTGAGGACCTCCACCGCTGTGACAACAAAAAGCAGCAATACAATATAGTAGATGAAGGCACCAATTATATTACTGATTTTTATTTCCATGCTCGACTTCTGGATGAAGTCTATATCGTTAAGAGACTCGCCATACTTATCAATTCCAGTTTTACTTATAAGCCTGGACAAGAGTTTTCTCAGTTTTCTACCTATAAATCTTCCAAGAAACAGCAGAACAATAGCTCCGAATATACGAGGTAGATATGTGAGTAATCCACTGACGAAATTATTGATCAGATCTGTAGAAATATAGTCTGTTATCATTATCATTTGGTTTTAATATTCTAAAAATATCATTTTTTATTCTGGTCTCTCAAAATATTTTTGGGGGGTCTTATCAAAAGACCTACTGGTTTAATTACGTAGAGATCCACTAGGTTGCCAACAAAGCGCATGTTTACTAGATTTTTGCGCACAGTATTTCTCACTTCTTGCGGCGGAGAATGGTAGCCGTTAATTTCTTTAAAATTATTGGTTCCTTCCATTGTATATTTATTTAAACATTTGTCTACTAAGTAGAACTGTTTTCGCTTTAGCTCTTTTCAGTCTCATTTTTACTGCACTCTCTGAAATATTAAGCGCCTCCGAGATTTCCGCAATCTTTTTGTCGTCTCTATATTTCATTAACAGTATTGCCTTGTCTTTTGGTTTTAATTGATCCAACAATTCGACAAGATTTTTCATCTTAATCTCCAACAGTTCTTTGTCCTCTATCTCTTCTTCCATCTCAGGAAAAGTCTCTACCTTCAGCTCTATACTGTTGGCGCGTTGAATTTTTCTCAGCTTATCAATACAGTGATTGTACGTGATAGAGTAAACCCAAGTTGAAAACTTAGATTTCTCTTGAAACTTAGATAAATTCAAGTAGATCTTAATAAAGATCTCCTGCATCGCTTCAGCCGCCAGGTTTTGATCCTTCATCATGGCTATACACTTACCGTATATTCTATGTTCATAGCGGTCGTATAGCGCATTGAAGAGAGAATCGCTTTGTGTTAAGCAATACTCTTGAATCAGATCAATATCTGACATGCCTTCTAGAGACTTCTTGAGGTTCATTGGAATCGGACAATCATACTTTGAAAGATTAGACGTTTCCCTTGGTTAAAAGACACATAATGCGGAAATTACAGGATGAAAAATCAAATCACTTTGCAAGATATTAGTTTTGATCTATATATAAAAGAAACTGATATTCTTCATTCTATACAAAAATTGGCCCAAAATATAGAAAATCACTATAAAGAGATGCCTTTATTGCTGGGAGTCCTCAATGGAGCCTTTGTTTTCGCTTCTGACCTATGTAGGTTTTTTGAACGGGATCACGAAATAGAATTCGTTAAGTATCAGTCTTATAGAGGAATGCAAGGCGGTGGTGTGCTCAGTGATCTGATTGGTATTAAAGAAGATAAAATCCGAGAACGGACCATTCTCATCGTGGAAGATATTGTGGATACCGGAAATACATTAGCACAATTGACCGAAGAATTATATCGGAAAGGCGCTAAGAAAGTTGACTGTGTAACCGCCTTTTTTAAACCGGAAGCCTTCAAAAGGGATAATCCTCCACTATTTGTTGCCATCGAATGTGAAAACCGATTTTTGGTAGGTTACGGAATGGATTACAATGGTCTCGGGAGGAACTTGAGGGATTTGTACGTTCTTTCTTCTATGGAACAAGATTCGAATAAATTTCAGTCAGAAGAAAAAAAGCATTGAGAAAAGATTGAAAAGAAAAAATAATTGAATTATTTTTGTCTCTTCTTAGTGCTAGACCCATGGTGTAATTGGTAACACACCGGTTTTTGGTGCCGTTATTCAAGGTTCGAGTCCTTGTGGGTCTGCAAAGATTAATCCCTGTTCGTCGAGAGATGGATGGGGATTTTTGGTTTTGTTGCTAAGCCACTTTTTTCATTGGCCGAAGTTTCAACTTGAGGCGGACGGGCCCAGTTGCAGATAAATTTATTGAACCACTTTATGATTTGGGGATATTGGTTCGTAGCTTCTAAAATACAAAAAAGTGGGCCTAAAAAAATCATTAAAATAATACTTTATGGAATGCTGCATTACGGCTAAATGGATTATTTTGGGATAAATCTGATCTTGACGAGGAATGTGGGACAGTAATATTTGAATTCAGGCCCATTGGAACACAAAGTAAGGGGAAAAAAGATAATAAAATCAGATGATATGGGATCATTAAATTGAAATTAACTACACATAGATTTTAGATAAAAAAGGATTATTTCTTGTTAAGTTATTAAAGTGACGCGTATAACAATTGCTCTTTTAATCATTTTGCCCAGCTTGGCGTTTGGTCAAAAAGATGATTCAAAGGGATATGATCTTGCATTATCCGCTTGGGATTATTTCATGAATGGAAATTATGAAAAATCTTTAGAGCTCTGTAATAGGGCTTTAGAAGTAAATGATAGCTTATGTTTAGCGTACCACTATAAAACCCTTGTCCTTTTAGTATTAGATGAAAGTCAGGAGGCAATAGAAAGTGGGGTTGAATGTATGAAATGTAATAAATCTGACATAGATTGGGATCCTAGATTTATTCGTCCCAACTGGTTTAGGAGCTCAGTAATTTATGATTTTGAGATGTTTAGATCGAAATTTCCCGATGTTCAAAAATTAGATTTTATTGCCAAATTATATAATATCGTCCTAAATTTACATATGCCCCAATCTTATGAAGAATACAAGTACTATAAGGATTCAATTCCTGGAGAACTTAGACCATATCGTACACTTTTTGGGGACTATGAATTTGAATTTGTACTGCTTTCAACTGATATTGATAGAAGAATAATCAATTATCCAAGCTTTAGAAAAGGGGGAAAGCATAAAGCAGTTATACACCTCAATATTTGCATAGATTCAGATGGTAGAGTTACTAAATCAGAAGTAGATAAAATTAATTCAAGTGTAGAATTGAAGCCGGGTTTATTTATTTCTGATGAAGAATATATCAATAACACTTTTAATAGCAGCAAGTTCAGTATGAAGAAATTGATTTGGGAGAAATCAAAGATAAATGAAGAGTGTGGAAAGGTTGTTTTTAGATTAGATTCAAAAGGACCGAAGAGACTAAGGGATCAATGAGAAAGATTAGTGTTTCAATATAATTATTATAAGAATAGAACAATTACGATAGAAATTTAGAACTCAAATTTTTGGTATGAGATATTACATTCGATATTGTACATTTTTGATCTTTCTTTTCTTCGTTTTACCAGAACAAGGGATGTCTCAAGAAGAAACCGAAGGATATGATCTTGCGCAATCGGGGTGGGAATATTTCAATGAGGGAAGAAAGAAACTGGCTTATAAGCATGTTAATAAAGCCATAGAGATCAATAAAAGACTGTGTATTGGATATCATTATTTGGTTATGATTGAATTGGTGTTAGGAAATGATGACAAAGCCGTCGAAAATGCAATTGATTGTTTGGCATGTTACAGGTCAGTAAAGAGTTGGAACAAGTGGGGGCTGCACCCAGCATGGTTTAAAGGTCTGTTAAGATATGACTTTGAATCATTTAGAGCTAACTACCCGGAAATCGATGGAATTGATGTGATTGCCAAATTGTATAATCTTGGATATAATTATTACTTGCCTGAATCATATGAAGAATATGAATACTATAGGGATTCAATTCCAGTAGAACTAAGACCTTACCGAACATTACGCGGAAGTCAGGATTTTCTGACAGTGGCAAGAACTGATATAAAACGACGACTGGTCCGTTTTCCGGATCACAGAAATGTTAGAAATCATTCAGCAATTATTCCGGTCAAAGTTTGGATAAAACCAGATGGAAAAATTAAAAAATCAGAAGTTGATAAAGTTAATGCTATAGTGAATCCAAATCCAATGATTGATTCTACTCCATCAGAGTATAAGCGGGATATGTTCCATTATGCCAGAATGTATTCTCAATCATTACTTTGGGAGCATTCGCATTTAGAGGAGGAAGTCGGAATCGTCTATATAGAATTCAGGAAGAAAAAATCAAAAGGTCTGTCCAAGCAATGATTACGAAATTGATCTTTAAGCAGTCTTAGGTTATCTGTAATTTCAAAACTACGGACGAATATTCGAAGAGCTTTTTGATTCACTACTCCACCTCAATTGGATAAAACCGGCAATTCTTACCAGAAAAAATCCCTGGAACTTTCAAGGCAAAACTGTACTTGAATTCACCACTTTCTCGAGGAGCGATGAGCGATCCTTTTAATGCAATATGCTCTCCAGCTTCCAAGGAAGAAATGGATAAGACTTCCTGATGAATGCTGATAGGTTCATTGTGACGATAGACAGCGGAGTATAAAAGCAGAGGCTCTCCATTAACTCCGGAGAGTTCAATGTTTTGATTAGTGGGATTCGCGAGTTCAATGTTCATGGTGGCTTTTTCTCCTTTTCTCAAGGCTTCGACCGGATCCTGAACTTTGATCTTGAGATAGTTGAAAGATCTCCAGTTGTCGATGATTCTATATGGGGTGTTCTTGCCCAAAATATCTACGGAGTCTCGGCAGCTTACCCAGCCATTGCAAACATTGAATATTTTCTGGTTTTGAAAGGATAGCTCCCATTCCGGCCACATGACAAACTGTGATCCGCTGTTTCTATCCATGCTCATCAAGAAGGCCTCTTCGCCACTGTAGAACATGTATTTGGAAATAGGTTGATAGGAGCTGTAGAAGATGACCGGTAGACCATTGGCTTCTTTTTTTAAGGCTTGAGCCCATTCGTCATAGCCGTGAAATTCGTTTCTCAAATCCCATTCCTTTGGGAGGAAGTCAAAAACTGCATAGATTCTAATGATGGAGATTAGAAATACGGTGGTCAATCCCAAATAGAGGATTTTCTTACGCCAATATTCCCTGTTCTGCTCGAAAAACTTATAACCAATGTAGGCAATTGGAAGTACTAGGAATGAGGTCCAATTCGCTTCTGTCCTTCCTTTGAAACTCATGAGGAAGAAGAAGGCAACTGAACCGATAATGGTCCACTTCAGTGACTTTTCGAAGAGGTTTTCGGAGCGATATCGCACCAGCGCAATGACAAGAGGAATACTGATCAAGGGACCAAATACCAACAACTGACCTCCCAGGTAATCTAAAGGGAAGGTCCATTTCCATGCCTCGGGCATTCTTTCGAAAAGATGAAATCGAAAAGTGGGAAACCCTTCGGAATATTGCCAGTACAAGTGAGGGAGAAATAGGAGTGTAGCGACCAGTATGGCCAGATAAGTATTTCTTCTACGAAATAGATGTACCAGAGGAATTAAGGAAAATACGAGTACTAAAATCCCTTGATACTTCGCATAGCCCATCATAGCAACACTAAAACCAATCATGATAGCGGACCAGGCTTCATCTTTTTCTATGAAACGATGTAGATAAAAAAAGTACAGACAAGTAAAGAAGAAACAGGGAACATCCGGAACACTAATGAAACTTAGCACATGAAATATGGCCATCCCCAATACCAAAGCCAAAAACAGCCAAGTATCTTTAGGTTTTAGGAGGTTTAGGATTAAGTAGAGTCCACCGAGGCTCAAAAGGATTGTAGGCATTCGAACGGCTAGTTCTCCATTAAAGATTAATTCTCCAAGGTAGATCATGACACCAATGGCCGGAGGATGATTAAAATAACCCCAATCCGGACGAAGACCAAAAATCCAGTAATAAGCTTCGTCATTGGATAGTTCAGTGAAGAAGGACTGAAGGAAATTGATCAAACCCCAAATAATGATGATCCAAAGCGTATGTCGACTTAGCTTATCCACTTATTCTATGAGTACAATTTCTTCTTCCAATCGGCTGAGCTTGGCTTTTTTGATTTCGTTGACTTCGCCAAAACCAGTTTGTGCTTCTACCTTGATATAATTATCACTAAAGCCGGTCAGGGTATTTTCCTTCTTGCTTTTTTCGAAGAGAATCTCTCTTTCCTCTCCTAGATGCTCAGCATAGAACTTTCTTTTCTTCATGCTCGAAAGTTCATGCATCACCGCACTTCGCCTTCTTCTTTCTTCCAGTGGAACTTGATTTGTTTCTTCACCCGCTGGAGTGTTGGCCCTTTCGGAATAGGTGAAGACATGCAAATAGGAAATATCTAAGGAGGAAATAAAATCATGGGACTCCTTAAAAAGCTCTAAGCTTTCGTATGGGGAACCCACAATTACATCTACTCCAATGCATGCATCAGGCATTTGGCTTTTTATGTGTTCTACCCTGGATCGATAGAGCTTAGTATTATATCTCCTCTGCATTTTTTTGAGTACCTCATCGGATCCGGACTGAAGTGGAATATGAAAATGAGGCATTAGTTTTCGCGAATTCGTAACGTAGTTGATGATCTCATCCGTTAAGAGATTGGGTTCGATAGAGGAGATGCGAATTCGATCAACAGGACATTCTGTGTCCAAAGCTCTGATTAGATCCAGGAAGTTTTCTTTTCTATTCCTTTTATCCTTGTCTTCCAGATCCGGGCCATGACCAAAATCACCGATATTTACTCCGGTAAGGACAATTTCTTTAACTCCATTTTCTGCCAAGCGATTGGCTTCTATTAGTACCTTTTCGATTCGATCACTCCTGCTTTTGCCCCTTGCCAAAGGAATGGTACAAAAGCTGCATTTATAATCACATCCATCCTGCACTTTCAAAAAAGCTCGGGTCCTTTCCGTCTCAGAGTGTGCATGATAAAAATTACGGGTCTGAGCGATCTCCTGAACAAAGTAGGTATTGCTGATTTCCTCTTGAAAGAGATCAGGAATGAAGTCCAGGATTCGAAATTTTTCAGCAGCACCGAGAACAAGATTTACCCCTTCGATCTCAGAGATTTCCTTTGGCTTTAACTGCGCGTAACATCCAATGACGACTATTTTAGATTCTGGATTTTGACGCTTAAATCGTCGGATTTCTTTCCTGCATTTTCGGTCTGCAAAATCTGTTACAGAGCAAGTATTGAGAATATAAATATCAGAATGCTGTTGGTCTGAATGAACGGAATAGCCCTGCTTTTCAAATAGCGACTTGATGCTAGATGATTCAGAAAAATTGAGTTTGCACCCAAGGGTATGAAAAGCGACACTTAATGGGGTAGCCACGACTTTTTTTTGACAAAATTAATAAAATCGTGTTGAAAGAAAATTAAAAGGAATTTGGCAATTGGCTCGAATTTTGTGTAATTTTCTGTTCATGTCAGATAATACCCCAGTGTTATGAGAAAACCAAATATTATTTTGCTGCTATTATGTTTTGTGCTTCCCCTTACAAGTTTCGGAACAATGATTATCCCTACCCAACATATGGGAGACTATGCTCAGTATAGTGATCTAGTTGGAGTTTACCATTTTGATTACGAGGAGGATCGCCTAGAAAATGACAGAATTTATACCTATATGGTATTTAGCCCCGTCGATACCTGGAAGGGAGATGCCAGATCAGTAGAAATTCGTCAAATGTCTTACAAAACAGATGTGGATGAAGGCTTTAGAATGGATGTTCAAATTGATCTAGAACCCCAAAAGGAATACCTCTTGTTTCTTAGTGAAGTCAATGGGCGATATTTCCCAGGACTGTGTAATTACGGCATTTATAATGTGGAGGATTTTGAGGGCGAGAAAATTCTTATTCCAACGCAATCTTCTATAAATACGCATTTATCAGATCGCTTGGACGGGAAGTCTGTAGAGCCATTACAGAGTTACTATTATGGTGAATTTAAGCAAGCCATCCAGTCTTACCTGATCAGCCACCAATGGAACCTTGATATAAGTGAGGTGGATGGTGTTAATATACATGATTATCACAAAGCTCCTGTAGGTTGTGCTTATTTAGGTGCAGGTGGTGGATTTGTGGGCGTGAGATGGGTCAATTCCAATATTGATTCTTATACCGACGATGATGGTGATGATGATTTGCCGAATGTTGAGACATGCATAGATAACGCATTGGATGCAATCAATAACAACTATAACGTGTTCCTTACTTCATCGGGAACGACTGATTATAATCCCAGTTGTTCTTCAGGAAGTGCGACAGATGGATATCCCAGCTACGCTAATAACAATTTGAGTGGGGCACAAACACTATTGCATATTTTCAATGATCCCTGTGGTGAAATTGCGGATTTATCTGGATGTTCAGGGACCCTGGCTATTGGTGGCTGCTATTATGGTGGAAGCAATGTTTTCAATGGGGATACTTGGTATAATGGTCAGCATGGATACGCCATTTACAACAATGGTTTAGGGGCTTGTTTTGGATGTGGCGATTATGAAATAGTGGCCACGCATGAATCTACACACGCTTTGGGTATGGGTCATCTTTCAGCCTCCTCTTATCCTGGCAATAATATGAATCCCAGTTGCTGTAATAATATCAATACCAAGGATATTGAATGTATGGACCATGCATATTTGGCTTCAGTTCCCATAGAACTTGCATTTTTCAAGGGAGAGTTGGTGAAGTCTTCAGTTGTGCTGAGTTGGAGGTCCTTAAGTGAGTTAAACTGTGATAATTATAACATAGAAAAGTCCAGAAATGGACGTGATGGTTGGCAGGTGATTCATGAAGAAGAATGTTCCATGCTAAGTGCTGGAAGTATAGATTATGAATTTGTAGATCATGAGGTATACGCAGGGGATAATTACTATCGATTATCTCAAACCGACGTAGACGGGACAAAGACATATTTTGATATCATACGCATCGCTTATTCGGGTGAAGATGAGTGGACCCTATCTCATGATAATGGAGGCTTACAGTTGAACAGTGATTCAGATCGATTGGTGGGAAGTGAAGTCTCAGTGTATAACTTAAGTGGGCAACAATTGTCTTCGACCACACTGCAAAGAGGAGAAAATAATCTGGGCCTTGAAGGCTCAGGAAATAACATGATTCTAATTCTAAGAATAGAATCGGAAACTGGCATGGAAGTGACTAAGGTATTTGTGCCGTAATTAGTCCTAATCAAATTCCAGAGTATCACCAGGTTTGAACTGATCTTTCTCTTTCAGTTTAACCTTGGTAATCTTTTGGTCACTGAGTTTGTTGCCCAGCGCTTTCCATCCCTTGATATCGATAAAGGAGTCGAGATGTAGTTCTTTGCTATTGCCACCATCGCTGTATTCTATATCAATATCTGTTGAAGTTGAACAGAACAATAGTTTCGTTTTCGGATTCTCTGTCAAGAAGGGAAATTTTTGATCGCTGGACTGGGTTTCGATTTGAAATCTTTTTACCATGGTCCATTTCTTATCTCCTTCAAAATATACCGCTGAAATAATGGTTTCCGGATCGAATTTTTCAATAATTACTGATTCACCAATGTTGATTTTTGTCAACAAATCAAAGCTTATCAATTCATAGCTGGCATTTTTATACACGACAAGGATATAATCGTTGGCGTTAAAAGCTCCAATGTATTTTCCGCGCTGGTCTGTATTCAGACGCCCGGAAACTTCATCGACCCAAACGTTGATTGCTTCCAAGGTTGAAGAACCTCGTTCTAACAATTCAATTTTTCTTACAGGATATTTGGTCAACTGATTTCCTTTCGAACTACGACCCTTGATGTCCAAATCAGCAAAATCATATTCGAAAATCTTCTTTCGAGCTCTCGCTGCTTGAGATAGAAATACTTTTACAACCTCTGCCTCTCCGTTCGGATTGGCTGAGAAATAAAGCAATTTGCTGTTGGGTGTCTCATTGGTAACATGGTAGGGTTTATCTCTTGTAATGGCACGTACATGAAAGCGCTTTACATAACTGGTTCTAGACTTACCATCCAGATAAATGGCATTATAAGTTGTTCTCTCATCCCCCTTCTTCCACACATCCAAATGTATAATGTCCTTTCCAACAAAGACCTTTTCTCCAATCCGAACAACTTTATATTCTCCGGTTTTCATAAAGACAATAATGTCATCTATGTCAGAGCAATCTTTGACGAATTCATCTTTTCGAATGCCTGTTCCCACAAAACCCTCTTTTCTATTTACATAGAGCTTTGCGTTATTGGCTACAACCTCAGTAGCATCAATTTGATCGAATTCCTGAATGATGGTTTTTCTATCACGACCACTGCCAAACCTCTTCTGAATATCTTCGAAATAATCGATGGCATATTCGACCAGATGCTCTAAGTTGTATTTTACTTTTTCCAGGTCTTCCTCCAGCTGCTTGATCTGCTCATCTGCTTTGAAGCTGTTGTATTTGGAGATCCTCTTGATCTTTATTTCGGTGAGTTTTACTATGTCTTCTTCCGTGATATCTCTGTTCAAATAGAGTCGAGTATCTTCATCCTTGCGATCACTTGGTGTAGAAACATATTGTGTAAGTCCGACGCGAATGGCCTCCAATACTTCTTCCCAACTTTCGCATTCTTCTATGTCCCGGTATATTCTCTTTTCGATAAAGATCTTCACGAGATTGGCGAAGAACCACTTGTTTTCCAGCTCGGCTAGCTCAATTTCCAGCTCCCATTTTAATAGGGCCTTAGTATGATCTACCGATAGCCGGAGCAATTCATTGACGGTGGTAAAAATGGGTTTGTTATCTACTATAACGCAGGCATTGGGATGCAAGTTAACCTCACATTTGGTAAAGGCATATAGCGCATCTACTGTGAGTTGTGGAGATGTTCCTGAAGGCAAAGAAATACTAATCTCTACATTCTCGGCTGTATTATCTATTACCTGCTTGATCTTGATCTTTCCTTTTTCGTTGGCCTTTAGGATCGAATCTATCAATACTCCTGTCGTGATTCCATAGGGAATCTCAGTTATTTTAAGTGTTTTATTATCCTCAATTTCGATGGTCGCCCTGACCTTAACCTTTCCACCGCGTTGTCCTTTTTCATAGTCCGAAACATCGATCAAACCACCAGTCGGAAAATCGGGATATAGTTTGAAGGACTTGTTTTTCAGTACAGCGATACACGCTCTGATCAACTCATTGAAATTATGAGGAAGTATTTTAGTGGATAATCCCACTGCAATTCCCTCTGCCCCTTGCGATAACAGAAGGGGGAATTTCATCGGGAGATGAAAAGGTTCTTTCTTACGACCATCGTAGGCCAGCTGCCATTCTGTTGTCTGTGCATTAAAAGCAACATGTAGGGCAAATTTGGTAAGTCTGGCTTCGATATATCTCGGTGCTGCTGCTGAATCTCCTGTTCTATAATCTCCCCAGTTTCCCTGCGTGTCAATGAGGAGATCTTTTTGTCCAATTTTTACCAGGGCATCGCCAATGGCGGCGTCTCCATGAGGATGATATTGCATGGTTTGACCGATGATGTTCGCGACCTTATGATAGCGTCCATCATCCATTGTTTTCATGCTGTAAAGTATCCTTCTCTGAACCGGTTTTAATCCGTCCATTAAGGCGGGAATGGCCCGTTCCAGAATAACATAGGACGCGTAATCCAGAAAGTATTCCTCATACATACCGGATACATGCACTAGGCCTTCAGAATTGCCATTGTCACTCATGAAAAATGCTATTTTAGTTATTTAGTTTTCTAAACGGTAACTCATTCCATACATCATCCATCTCCCTGGAAGTTGTGCTCCCAAAATGTCCTGATTTTCTTTGTCAAACACATTGAAGCATCTAATTTGTGCTGTAATTCCCGATGAAAATTTCCAGCCTATAGATGCATTTACGGTGCTGAAATTTTCATCTAATACATCTCCTAAACTGGGAGCGGTTAATTCATTCCTTTGTTTAAAGATAGTATTTATTGAAATATTAATATGTTTTCCCTCGAATAAAAGGTTATTGGTCAATAGGTATTTAGAATGGCTGGCCAAATATACTGAGACCACATCGTCATCACTTTCCGTATCCAGCAATGTAAAAGTGGTTCCTAGAGAAATTCGATTGGCCTTCCAATCGTGAGCTAAACGAGCTTCTAATTCCAATCCCTGTGTATTGACTTTGCCAACGTTTTGGGCAAAGAAGTATTCACCTTCCGGATCGAGATTGTCCTTGAATTCGATATCGTCGTAATCTCTAAGGACATAATCAATTAACTCATCGGAGCTACGCAAAAAAGCAGTTGCTCTAAAGTATAAAAAGTCCTTTGGGGTATAATCTACACCCAGTTCATAATTCCATGCACTTTCAGCATTTAGAGACGGATTTCCAAGACTTCTTCCGGAGGTAAGATGCGGAAGATTGTGCGATACATAGCGTTCTGTGTAATCCGCAGATCGAATGCTTCTCCCACTTAATGCTCTGAACAGAAATTTATTCATTCTGTAAGAGACGTCCAATTGTGGCGAGAATTCCAAGTCGTAATTTTGATCGTAGTCCGCTCGGGTTCCAAATTTGATATTCCAGGCATTCTTGGCATAATTCAGCAGGCCGCTTAGACCTATATGAGCATCTTCGTGGTTCCCTCTATCCGTACTTTCAATTTTTCTCAAGTCCGTTTGCAATCCAGTATATAGGGACCAGTTTTCGTTGAGTACACTATTCCGGTTGATTTCAACATTATAGAAATTAGTAGTGTGCTCGTTGGTGGAAGGGAATGACGGATTGAATACAAAAAGATCTGTACCGTATCGATAAGATAATTTGATTCTTGTTCTGTTGCCTCCTTTTTCATTTTGTAAAAGAAGGTAATTGAACCAGTTTCTGGTCCGCTCTGTGGATTGATCAAATGGGCTCGTCGTGTAAAAATACCTCGCATTGAAGTCTCTATCGTCATAAGAGGTTCTGAAAGAAGCCGTCCAGGAATTACCCAATCGGTATCCTGCGGAGAGGCCTACTGTTTTTACGTCGAAATTATTTCGATAGGATTCAAGCGTATCGGTCTCTAGCCTGCGTTCTGGAACCGGATCGCCGAGACTTGTATTCAACTGAACGCCTCCATTGACAAAAAACCGATCATTGTTCCAATGTAAACCGTGATTGGAATAAACCAGTTGATTGTCTCCCAAGAAGAAATCTCCCTGGTTGGTCAGGGTAGGTTCGTTGTTATTGGCAAATTTTTTAGTGATGATATTGATCACACCACCAACAGCATCGGGGCCATAAACTGATGAGGCTGCACCCCTCAAAACCTCTATTCTATCTATTTCAGCCTGAGCAACAGGAATGAATCCATTGAAATGACCCGTGAGGGGATCGTTTAATCTCATCCCATCGACGAGAATTAATACTTGATTATAGGTACTCCCTCGCAAAGTGATGTCTCCTTGAACACCAAAGCCGCCTCTGGATTTTACTTCAATTCCCGAAACATATTGTAAGGCATCATACAGCGATGTATGATTCATTTTTTCAAGGGTCCTTTGAGGAATGACCGTTATATATCTTCCCGAGCGATCCAGGCCGGAGAAGCCGGGTTCCGACATTACCGTTACCGTGTCCAGTCCCACTTGTGCGTGGCTTATAGTATTGAAAATCAATAAAAAAGCCATTAGGAATAATTGTAGTTTAATTCTCATGTTTTCAGGAGTATTTTTCCGGGCAAAGATTGACATTCTTGAGAATTAATTGAAAAAATACTTGAATATTTTTGTCGACTTCATTTCGTTATTCGAACAAAAAAAGCGAATTTTGGGCTGCTAGAAATATTTGTCTTACGACATTATCAATGGTTTAGGCTATTGATTTTTTTCGAAAAAATTTTGAATTATAAACGCATCATAATCGAGAGAAAATCTCACTTGAATTCGAAGGCAGCCAAATAGATATTCGAATCGTTGTTTTAATACCAGAAAGGTGAATTTAACTTTTGAATATCGTTTTGACTCAGTTCGATTTCAGCTGGATTGGAGCTAATTAACGCAAAACGAATGGATATATCGCTTAGTATTAACAAAAATGAACAGAGCATTTTAGATGCCTGCGTACGTAACGAACGTTGGGCTCAAAAGATATTGTACGAAGAGTACCACAATCAAATGCTGGGAGTTTGTTTGCGTTATTCCAATAATAGCGATGATGCCGAGGACATTTTGCACGACGGGTTCTTAAAGGTATTCCGAAATATAGCAAAGTATAAAACAGGTACATCGTTGCCTGCGTGGATGAGGCGGATCATGGTCAATACATCCATTGATCATTATCGAAAGATGGCTAGGAGGAGAACGGAAGACGTGGAAGAAGCCAGAAGTATAAGTTTTGAGGGGGCGGATGCCATCAGTAAGTGTACTGAGAAGGAGATATTAAAAGCAATACAAGAACTTTCTCCGGCGTACAGAACAGTATTTAATATGTATGTTGTTGAGGGTTTTGCACACAAAGAAATAGCCGATAAATTGGGCATTACCGAGAGTACATCTCGGTCTAATTTAGTAAAGGCTAGGAGTAAATTAAAAGAGCATTTGATAGCAGCCGGTAAGGTTGAGTACAGTGAATAGGCCACAAGATGAATGAGAAGGATTTTGATAAGATTATTTTAAAGGGATTAAAAGACCCCCAATTTTCTTCCCCCAATTGGGAGAGGATGGAAAAAGCATTGGACGATGCTATGGTTTCTGACGTCAATGCCTTTGATAATTTTATTAAAGGAAGCCTTATCGCTATCGAAAGCTCAGGCCCTTCTTCATGGGATAAAATGAACACACTCCTCGACGAAAATGGAATTATTCCCGAAGCTTCTGATGATTTAGACCAGCTAGTTGCTGAGAAAATGGCAGATTATGCGCCTTCGAGTTCTCCTAAATGGGGTGCTTTCAGTTCTTCTCTTGACGAGGCATTACCAGTCACTAAAGAACTTAATCTATTTGATAATTTTGTTCAGAGAGCACTAACGGGCTTGATCATTTCGGAAAATCCGGATTGGCCAAGGATGGACTTTATTCTTGATAGCGATCAGTTGCTAGGAAATCACAGTTCATTCGACGGCAGAATTAGAGATGCGGTGGATCAATCGGCTTCCAGTGGAAATGTGGATAGGGGTTGGACTCGATTACAAAATTCTCTGGATGTAGAGTTGAAGAGAAGAAGATCCATTTATCGCTCAAAAGCGATGGAGGCTGCAATTTTATTATTAATTGTATTTGCACTTCCAGGCTTGTTTTTGCTTTCAGGCGAAAATACAGCAGTCACACCTATTCTTACTGAAAATTCGAAGTCAATAGAATTGGAGGCAAAGGATGTGGAAGGAGAAGGAACAAGTTTAAATGTGGTTCCGGAACTATCAGCAACTCAAAATACTTCTAAAGAAGAAGGTTCCAACTTGGCAAAATCTCAACAAGTAGATGTTGTAAGTAATCAAAGCCAAGTGAAGCCTAATAATATTTCATCACACTTGTTGGATGAAGGTAATGGAATTGATAAGGGCTTGACAGTATCCCCAGATGCTAAAGATATTAGTGAAAGCGAAGTATTGTTTGTTCAGGACGATGAGGATATACAGGAAGAACATCTATTGGTTTCTTCTTTGACGGATGAGGACGACGCAGATGCTTTAAATGTTGTAGAAGCCTTGGTTCCAATTACAAGTTATGTTCACAATTCTAATGTGTCCGATATTAATTCTATGGCCGTAGCGATACCTAATACGAAGGATTTAGGGTCGAAGGACGGACTAAAAGCATGGTATCCATTCGGCTCGGCTTTTGCAGGGGCAAAATGGATAGAGATGTCACTTAGAACTCCTGACAATAGATTGGAATTGGATGATAAATCCATTATGGCGAATGAATATGGAGTAAAATTGGGCTTGTCCAATGGAGTATTTGATTTTAGTGCTGGAATTTCAAAGGTTACAGTGGATCCTTCAGAACTGCAAGCTAGTGAAGAAGTTTTCAAGTATAATAATGATGTTTATTTGGCTTCAATAGAAAGAACTAAATTTTCGTTGATACAGGTTCCTGTCACATCTAATATTCATTTACCTGTGGAAGGTAGTAATTTGGATTTGATGTTGAATTTAGGAGTAAATGGAGTATTTCCACAAGAAATTTACAGTTCCTATGTTAGCGAGGTGATAGAGCCAGATAACCCGAATTATCCAATTGGTGGTGGTATAGCTCCACAGCCTAGAAGTCCTCAAGAGTTGAGGGATGAAATTTTAGGAGAAGGATCTAATTTCTTTATTGATGGTAATGTTGGAGTAGGTTTGTCTTATAAAATAGGTAATAAGATGTCTGTTTTATTGGAGAGCAATATGTATGTTCCAATAGGCAATAGAAGAATTGGTGAGTTTGGTGATACTTATGAAAACGCTTATGGACTAAACCTAGGTCTGAAGTATCATTTTCATTAAATTGGTTTAAGTCGGCCAATTGACTTTAGCAAAATAATATTTAGAAGGGTTTCATCGTATTTTTGAAAAAAAGATACCATGAACAAAAATATTTTTTCGATATCCATTCGACAATTTATCGCGGTTATCGCTTTAATGGCTTATTCAATACTGCCGTCGAATGATCTCTTTGCACAAAATTTCAATCATCAGCTTTTTGATGAAGTCCTTCAATCCTGTGTGAATAGCGAAGGCTGGTTGGATTACAATGGACTAAAAAGGGATAGAGCAAAATTCGATCAATATATTAGTCTTCTGGAGAATACACATCCCAATGACAGTTGGTCGAAAAACGAACAATTGGCGTATTGGATCAATGCCTACAATGCTTTTACCATACAATTGGTGTTGGATCATTATCCAGTGAATAGCATCAAAGATATTAAGCGAGGGGTTCCCTATGTCAACAGCGTATGGGATATCAAATTCATTAAAATTGGTGGCAAGGAGTACGATTTGAATAATATTGAGCACGGTATCATTCGAAAGAAATTCAATGATCCAAGAATTCATTTTGCGGTCAACTGTGCCTCCTATTCTTGTCCAAGTCTTAGCAACAGGGCATATACTGCAGCTAAGTTGAACGAACAATTGGATGCGATGACCTATGCTTTCTTTGCTGACAAGAGAAAGAATAAAATAAGCGCTGAGCTTCTACAACTGAACTCTATCATGAAATGGTATAAAGTAGACTTTACCAAAGGAGGCCAGAGCCTGGTGGATTTTGTCAATAAATATACCAAGACGAATATTCAATCTGATGCCAAGGTGGAGTATTTGGACTATGATTGGAGTCTTAATGAACAAAAGTCATAGGAGAAGAAGAGCTTCCTTTATTAATTCACGATCAACTGAATCGAAGTTGTAATATCCGTTGATTTCGGTCACATTGTTTTGATAAAGATCAACACTTGCAACACAATATGCGTTGAGGGCTTTCATAATTTCAGCAAGATGAGATCTTAATTTTTCACCCCTTGGAGGATGAGGAGTAAAAGAACAGATGAGGACTTTCTTGTTGTTGAAACTCCCACGATGAGTGCACCATTCGAGCGCGTTCTTTAGGATGGCTGGTACGCTATGAAGGTATTCAGGGCTGCAGATGATTACAGATTGTGCTTTTTCTACACTTTCTTGCCAGTTCATGACCTTGGAGTCTTTGGCTAAAGCCTTTTCGTCAGGTCTGAATAAAGGAAGCAGAGTGGGAGCGTCGGTTATTTTGATATTGAATTCGGGATAATGATATTGAATGGATTTAAGCAAGCGAGTATTGCTCGAATTAACAGAGGCTGAACCAGAGACTGCGAGGATATATTCTATTCCAATTTCTTTCGACATTTTATCTTCTTTAATGGGGATGTCATTGTCAAAATCTAAATTATGGAAATATCCGCATTTTGGGTTTAACGGTATTTTATTGCAAACCGGAGTTTGAATGTCTCCTGTTAGCTTACGGAATACAACTAATTTGTCGATTACTATTATTACAATTAATTTAGTCCTTATGAAGATTAAGTGTTTTGGAATAGCGAAAGAAATTACGGGAACAGGTCTGCTGCATGTAGAGTCTTTTCAGAATGGGATGTCTGTTTCTCAAATGAGGAACTATTTAGTGAATAGGTTTCCTGAATTCCAAAGCATTCACGGATTTATGATTGCAGTTAATCAAGAATATGGTGAGGGTGATATGGCTATTAATGATGGAGATGAAGTGGCCATTATTCCACCGGTCAGCGGAGGGTAAATATGGATAATATCAATATAGCAGTTAGTAGGGATAAGTTAAGCGTCGATAACATTTATGACTGGATCGTGGATCCGCAATGTGGGGGCAACTGTATGTTTATAGGTACAGTGAGGGACCAGAATAAGAATGAAGAAGTCGAATATTTGGACTTTGAGACTTACGCTCCTATGGCCATAAAAGAAATGAAAAAAATTGCCCTTCACTGTATAGAAAAGATGGACGCAAAAAAAGTGGCCATTCATCACAGAGAAGGCCATGTTGGTATAACTGACATTGCAGTAATTATTGCGGTATCATCTGTTCATCGGGATGTTGCTTTTAAAGCTTGCCAATATGCGATTGATGAACTCAAAAAAACAGTTCCAATCTGGAAAAAGGAACACTTGACCAATGGGAGTTATTGGGTGGGGGCTAGGCCGTGATTTCGACTTCGCTCGATTTCCACTACGCTCAATCTCGACTACGCTCAATCTAGGCTATGCGCAATCCTTGAATTCACTTGATCCTCGGCTTCCCTCGATTTAATTCTTGATTATACTGGATCGGATTTTCCTGAAAGCACTCGGCTATGTCCGACTGAGGGTAGCCGAAGTCCGACATAGCCAATATTATTCAATGGCCAAATTAAATGCATTTATACCTCCAGAGAGACTGTAAATCTGAAGATCAGGTCGATGTGCAATTATTTTTTGAACCAATTTCGAAGATCGCTTTCCAGATTTACAGTATAACACGGGGATTAAATTCGACGAAAAATCGGACCACAAAGTGGGATTAATAGTTTGTAGAGGTTGATGAAGAACATCATCATCTATATTTTCATGTTCATTTTGAGGTAGAATGGAGATGAGTTGGTATTGATGTCGATTAGTCAACAATTCTTCTGTGCTAATTTCAGGCACTTCACATACTTCGCTGAGGTAAGTAGATTCTTGGATTTGTTCTACAATCAGCTTTGTGTAGGTCTTTTTAAGTCGAATTGTATACTGTTCATTGGCTAGGAAATCATATTGAAGCAATCTTCCCGCAAGGGGATTTTCCAAGCCCAGAAGAAACTTCAAGGCTTCGTTGGCCTGCAACAATCCTATAGTGCCAGCAACCGTACCTAGTACTCCGACTTCCGAACAGCTGGGTATTTCTTCGTTCATTTCGGGAAATGCATCTCGTAAGTGAATACCATCCCCAGAATTGTTCTCGAATAGGGATACGTATCCGACAAATTGATGAATTGCCCCGTAAATCAGCGGTATACGGAGGTGATGGCAAAAATCATTGACCAGATATTTCGTCTGGATATGGTCAGTACATTCTACAACTAAAGTAGAATTGGCCAAAACATCTTGTGCCTTTTCCTTGGTCAACATTTCATCAACCCATTCTACTTGAATTTCCGGATTGAGCCGCTTAATTCGCTCGGATAGGTTCCGGGCCTTGTTCTTTCCAATATCAGAATCCGAATAAAAAACCTGACGGTGAAGATTGCTCTTGTCGATTCGATCTCCATCGACTAAGACTAACTGGCCCACTCCAGCAGCAGCGAGATAAGGAGCCGCAATACAGCCCAATCCTCCGCATCCTATTACGGTAACGACCGCCGAAGCAAGGCGCTTTTGTCCTGCAGTTCCTATTTCTTTTAAAGCAGTCTGTCGAGCATACCTTTCCATGCTACGAGGCTTCTATTTTTTTCATTATTTCGTCCCGTTCAGAAGGAGTATTCGCATTGAACAGTTCCCAGGAATTGTTGTGTTGAATGACCTCTACATCACTGTTGATGAGTACTTTTCTAGGACATGCATAGCCCAATGACATAAATCGAAGCATTCTCTGATATATACGTGGCTCGTAAATGCTAATTAGGGGTTCGGGAAATTCTTTTCCTTCTATGCGATAGCAGGTGGCAAACTTCTGTGTATTTCTACCTTCAATTAAATCGGAGATAGAGTCTTTGCTCAAAAGCGGAATATCACAGGCGAGAATCAACCAAGCTGCATCGGGATCGGTCATAAAAGCAGTCAAAATAGCTCCAAAAGGCCCCATTCCGTGCAGTTTATCATGGATCACCTCAAAACCCTGAAATTCCTTGTCTTTATCGGCAAGGGACTTCGATATATAAGATTCCAGTCCTAACTCCTGGCATAATTTGGCCAGATGGATTTCCTGGGTGATTCCGGAATGATATTCTATTTGGGATTTGTCTTCTCCCATTCTGGAACTTTTACCTCCGGCAAGGATTAAGGCCTTCAATTTAGGCAAGCTATTTTTGATGTTATCCTCAATAAACTCAGCTATTTCCTTCTGTTGATCTAGGGTATATATCTTCGTTTTCGCATCGATTTTCGACATCAGAAAATCATAAGGAACTTGATCTTTTTCTTGAAGAATAATGATATCAACTTGGGTTAGCTGATCAATTCTACGAAAAAGTGAATCTTTCTTTTTGGGGTTGATAAAAACAATCTGTCGTCGAGCGGGATAATGATTTCCATTGACCAAAACTGCATCTACATTCCAATTGAACATTCGATCATCATACTCATTCCACTTACTGGAATCGCCAGTTTTCCATTGTTTTTCTCCAATTTGTAGAAACGCACCTTCTTCTTGAGCATGATGATCAGCATCAATCTGTAAAAAATTATACTGACTTATCGATTGGACAATCTGATCCATTAGATCTTTTATCTCTCCACAGGTAGTTCCATAGATACCCCACTCTAACTTATGATAGAACCCTCGATCGGGTCTGCTTAACTTGGGATGTTTTTGATGCTTACTTGACATAGTCTTTTTTTCCTCCTGTTTTTTTAATCAGGTGTATATCTTGAATCCGCATTTCATGGGTAAGAGCCTTACACATATCATAAATGGTCAACGCAGCAACAGAAACTCCATGAAGGGCTTCCATTTCCACGCCAGTGCGACTATTGGTCTTGACCGTACAATGTATTATAAAACCATGATTTTTTCCTTCAATATTGACTTTACACGAAGAAATGGGAATTTGGTGGCATAAAGGGATGGTATTATAGGTGTTTTTTACACTCATGGTAGCCGCAATGATGGCTGTTTGAATAATGGATCCTTTCTTCGTATTCCAATCCGAATCTCTGAGCTGAGACAACACTTCGGCAGGAACAACAATAGTCCCCTGGGCTGTCGCTTCTCTTTGCGTGGGCTCCTTTCCTGAAATATCCACCATAGATGGATCTCCTTTTTGATCGATATGGGATAATTTTTTACTCATAGAATAGGATAAAATGGTATAAAAGGAAAAGCCTCCCCTCGACGATGAATTTCGTTTTCGGCAGGTAACTCAAGAAAACCGTGATAATTGGTAGGATGAACCAGGTCCCCTGAACCATTTCCACGACCGGTTTGAGCTATAAGTTCACCGGATTGATCGAATTCAATACGGGCTTGAGCGAAATAACTTAAGGGCTTTTTAAAAATTATATCTTCAGCCAGTTTTGCCCTTGCTTGCAATTGTGGTTGATGCATACATTTTCTCAGCCATGGGATGAAATACCGATGGAAGCACATCAGGGTCGATACCGGATTACCGGGAAAAGCAAATACTACCACTTGATTTTTCGTTCCAAACCAAAAGGGCTTGCCTGGCCTTTGTGCTACTCTGTGAAACAGTTTTTCGTAGCCTAATTGATCCAATACCGGAGGGATAAAGTCGAATTTTCCTTTAGATACTCCTCCACTTAAAATCAATACGTCAAACTCACTTTCTAGTTGCTCTATCGAGTCATAAATATCCTTGGAGTCATCTTTAAAATGAAATAATTCAGCTTCAATCCCCAGTTGGAGAAGCCTGGATTTAATCATATAAACATTCGACTTCCTAATCTGATAATCCTTGGGTTGTTCATCGACTTCAACCAATTCGTTGCCTGAGGAGATAAGGGCTATTCGCGGATTTTTATAACAGGATACGGATGACTTTCCGACTGAAGCCAGGACATTGACATCAATTGCCTTAATTTCTCTATTCTTTCGAAGAATAACAGCTCCTTGCTGTAGATCCGATCCCTGATAGTGGATGTTCTTATTTCTTTCAACTTCGATCTCGACTTCAAAAGTATTATGCAGTGCCTTAAGATCCTCATATCTTATCACGGTGTTTGTTCCTTTAGGTAAAGGAGCTCCGGTCATAATTTCTATACAATTCTCACTGGATCGAAGGGTCTTCTGTTCTTCTCCCGCTGGTCCAACAGTTTCTACCTGAAAGACCCTTTTTCCATTTAGGAAAGCTTGATGATCAATGGCTATTCCATCCATGGCTACACGGTCAAAGGGAGGTACATCTCGATCACTTAGAACATCTTCTGCCAAAATTCTAGAGATCGACGAATCGAAATCTACATGTTCCGTCCCAAAAGATCTGATTGTATCCAGAACTATTTTTTCTGCTTGTTTTACTGAGATCATTTACCCTCCAATTGAAGACATGCTCTTAAATGCTTGACTATTAATCTCCTTTTCTTCTTCAAATCCATCCTTTTTCTTTTTAAAAACCGCCTCTGTTATTAATCCTGCAATTTCTTCATCTGAATATGTACTATCTCTAAGATATTGTTTCAAGGAAATACCGGTTTGAGCGTATAAACATGTCAGCAACTCTCCTTTTGGTGTAAGTCGAAGCCTATTACATTGCCCGCAAAGGCTACGCGAATAGGCAGGAATGACAGCAAAAGAGTAGTTGTCTTTTGGGATTTGATATCGCTGAGCCGAACTGGGGTGTAGAGCTGGAATATATTCGATGGATGGAAAGTCTGATTTCATTTTTGCTAAGATCTCATCGTGCGACAAAAATACATCCCTATTGCCGTCGTATTCATTGAAGGGCATGGCTTCGATGAATCTCACTTCAATTTTGTGCTTCATTCCGAAATACATAAAGTTCGTAAGCTCGTGGTCATTAATCCCTTTCATCACCACTACATTTAATTTAGCGGGAATATTCCGTTCAATACACTGGTGAATATTATCTATTACCAGATCGAATTGATCTCTTCGGGTGATTCGAAAGAAATTCTCAGGATCCAATGAGTCAATTGAAATATTCAATCCTGAAATCTCGATTCTCTTCAATATATCAAAATGAGAATGAAGCAATGTTGCATTAGTAGTTATGTGAAGTGATTCGAAATGCCGGGATAATTTTTCGAGTAAGGATCCGATGTCTTTTCTGACAAAAGGCTCCCCTCCCGTAATCCTCAGTTTTTTAATACCCAAAGAACTAAAAATTGGACTCAGACGCAAGATCTCCTCATAACTGAGTAAGTCCTTTCTATTCGAAAAATCGATCCCATGTTCCGGCATACAATATCTGCAGCGTAGATTGCAGCGATCTGTTACTCCCAATCTCAGGTAGTCAATATTTCTCCCAAACTGATCTTTCATTTAATCGATTAACAGAATTATGGAACTAATGTCATCTCTAAAATAAAGATAAGGCTATTATTCTTTTTTATTTGGTGATAAAATAAACCCAAGTTTTGTTCAATTTGACAAGAATTGAACAATTTGGGTGCGGTACTAGGTTATAAATTTGATAATATCTAATGAAGAGTGAATGGAGGATATTTATAGAATTTTGCAGTACGACGAACTGAATTTCGGATTTTGGATTACAAAGAGAGATCGGTCGGAACATTCGGGATTTCACCCCAGCCATGTTTTATTTTATGTTTTACAAGGAACATTGAACCTGAGATTAGCTAATAAAATTATGCAATTTGAGGCAGGGAAAATGGTCTTTGTCAAGAAGCATTTCTTGGGTTATTACTCCAAGTCTTGGACGGAACAAGAGAAATATTCTGAGGCCCAGGCGATCATATTTCAGGACAAGTTCATCAAGGATATATTGGAGGAAATGCGTGTGCCTAATCAGGAAAACAAACCGGCTGATCAGCCATTTTTTGAGATATCGCCCAATGCTACACTAGTCAATTTGTTTAAAGATCTCAGAGGCTTATTCGAGGAGAATAATTCAATCACTGAAAATCATGCAAGAGAGAAGACCAAACAGGCCATACTGGGATTAATAGAGGAAGACCCCAGATATATTAACACTTTTACCTGGATCATTGATGAGTCTCGCACATCTCTCACAAAATTTATTGACCATCATTTTCTATTGGGCAAGCCTGTGGAAGAATTGGCCAAGCTATCCGGAAGGAGTTTATCAACCTTTTACAGAGAGTTTCATCAAGAGTATGGAGAAGCACCAGCTAAATGGTTGATGAAACGACGAATGAATCATGCCTTTGAGCAAGTTAAGAACACGTCTCTTTCCTTGACCAAAATTGCCTATTCCTGTGGGTTTCAGGATTTATCACATTTTGGTAAGAGTTTTAAAAAACACTTTGGTAAGAGCCCGAGTTCGTTTAGGGGAAGTTGAATAGGCTATTAGAAAGCTTGAGATTATCGCCTATATATTATGAAATATTCAACAATGGGAAGAATAAACCACTGTGAACAAGTCATTTTCCTTAAATTGATTCCTAAATAAATCCGTATCATGTCACAATTCAATAAGTATGCTCTTTTTGTCGGAATATTAATGATGGTCACTTCACTGACCTTTTCGTCATTATCGGTTTATTCGGATTCTAATGATTTGGCTGATGAGGTATCTGAATCCGTCGAGTTGGACAGAGAAGCATTCGACCTTATGATGGATGTACTGACCCATAAGCGTTGTGTCAATTGTCATCCTTCCGGAGATGCCCCTAGGCAAGGCGAAGACAGTCATTTGCATAATTTTGGAATCGTTCGTGGTGAGGATAACCATGGATTGGTAGGATATACATGTAATACTTGTCATCAGGATGAAAACAACGATTTTTCAGGTGTACCGGGAGCACCACATTGGGCGGTTGCACCAATTGAGATGGCATGGGAGGGTAAATCCAGAGTGGAAATTGCTCGGCAAATGATGGACCCCAAAAGGAATGGTGGAAGAACTGCCGAAGAGATCATGGAGCATCTGACAGAACACGAATTGGTGCTTTGGGCTTGGGACCCAGGAATAGATGCCGCGGGAAATTCAAGAGAAAAGCCGCCTGTGCCCAAAGATGAATACATCGCTGCAGTCAAGGAGTGGATTGAAAATGGAGCGATCATCCCGGAAGAATAAAACTTAAAAATTTCTAAATAAGTATCGTATGAAAATATCTTTCATATTAAATGGAGAGAATGCCTCAGTAGATATAGATGGTAATACCCCATTGTTATGGGTAATTAGAGATACTCTTCAACTCAAAGGAACGAAATTCGGATGTGGTAAGGCTGCTTGTGGAGCTTGTACAATACATATTGATGGGGAAGCCATACGCTCGTGTTCTTTTCCGGTTAAAATGGCGGAGGGTAAGAAAATAACGACCATAGAAGGACTTTCTAAAGATGGAGATCTTCATCCGGTACAACAGGCATGGATGGATGAAATTGTTCCACAGTGCGGTTATTGTCAGCCGGGATTTATTATGGCTACTGCTGCTATGTTAGAAAAGATTCCCAATCCTACTGATGAGGATATTGATCGAAACATCATCAATGTTTGTCGCTGTGCTACTTATTATAGAATGCGTAAAGCCATACACCGCGCCGCCGAAATGCATCAATCAACTATTAATCCTGTAAATGAACAAAATGGGTAAAAATAGCAAACCAAAGAATCCGTCCAGAAGGAAATTTATAGTGAGAGGAGCTATTGGCACCCTAGGTGTACTTGCTCTAGGGACTTACGTTTTTAGAAATCCAATGCGTCGTGCGGCACTAGCCATGGGAGAAACACTTGTTCCGCCTTATTCCGGTACAGGAACCAAACCCAATTTATGGTTCGAAGTGACTAGCGATAATAAAGTGATTCTACACTCTCCTAAAGTGGAAATGGGTCAGGGTACTTTCACGGGATTGGCTCAAATCATGGCAGATGAACTTGATGTTTCCATAGAGCAAATAGAAGTAAAAGCAGCAGAGACCAAAACGGGAGTAGTGGATAGATTGAGTACCGGTGGTAGTCTTTCTATAGCATCGCTATGGCAGCCACTACGAGAAATGGCAGCGACCATGCGCGAAATGTTGAAGAAGGAAGGGGCAAAAAAATTAGGACTTGAGCCAGGTCAATTGAGCACCAACAATGGAGTGATATCTGGTGGAGGTAAGTCAATGACTTATGCAGAGGCAGCTCAAGGTGTTGAGGAGTGGGAGATTCCAGATACTCCGGAATTAAGACCAGTGAGTGACTATAAGTTTGTGGGGAAACCGGTTAAGCGTATCGATTTAGAAGCCAAGGTACTTGGAGATCCAATATTTGGAATGGATGCTGAGATGCCAGATATGCTGCATGCGGTTGTTATCCGACCGGAGCATGTCGGTGCGAAGTTTAAATCAGCAGAAACTGAAGGGGCTAAGAGCATGCCAGGTGTGGTTAAAGTGGTTCAGAAGGACGATTGGGTCGGAGTAGTTGCAGAGAGTTTTACTCAGGCTTTAGCGGCAAAAAGAAAAGTGAAGGTGGAATGGGATATTCCGAAAAAGTGGACGGAGGATGATATCAGAGATATGCTTCAAGTTGGGAAAGGAGATAGGATGATTATTCAGAAGTCTGGGAGTTCTTTGGATCCAGAAGAGGGAGATGTGGTATCTATGGAATTCAAAAGCCCTATTGGTGCACATGCTCAAATAGAACCCAATGGAGCAGTGGCTTATGTAGAAGGTGATAAGGCGACCATTATTATTTCTACTCAAGTGATCGGTGTTACTCAAAGACAGGTGGCTGAAGCTTTGGGATTCGAATTGGAAAATGTCAATATTGTTCCTACGTACTTGGGTGGGGGCTTTGGAAGAAGATTAAATACATCTCATGCCATTCAGGCGGCTCAAATGTCTCAGGAAGTGGGGCGGCCTGTCAAGTATTTTTTTACACGAAAAGAGGAATTTCAGCACGATACATTTAGGCCTCCGACTCACCATATAGTAAGAGGTAAATTGAATGAAGAGGGATTGCTTGAAGGATTAGAGCACCATTACGCAAGTGGCGATGTGGCCATAGGTTCGGTGATCATCCCTTCTGCTGCACATGGCATAATTGGAACGGATATCGGAGCCATGCGCGGGGGGAATATCATGTATGATAAGATTCCGAATAAAAGAGCTGTGCAATGGCATACGACCCTGCCCTTCGCTACAAGTTGGTGGCGTAGTTTGGGACTCTTAGCCAATACTTTTGCGATAGAGAGCTTTATTGATGACATGGCGGTAAAAGCTGGAAAGAATCCCGTTGAGTTTCGATTGGCGCAGATCAGTGATGAGAAAGAAGGCAAAAGGATTAAAGCTGTCATTAAAATGGCTGCAGAGAAGGCTTCGTATAGCGACGAAGTTATAGATGGCAGGGCGATGGGATTTGCAGCTTCCATTGATACGGGAGCCCCTTGTGCACAGGTCGTTGAAGTCTCGGTTAAGGATAAAGAGATTATTGTCCATAAGGTTACTTGTGCCTTTGATTGTGGAATTGCAGTCAATCCGGATCAGGTCAGGGCACAGTGTGAGGGTTCGATCATCATGGGAATGAGTGGAGCTATGCACGAAAAAATGACACTGAAAGACGGACAGTTAAGTCCTACCATTTATGGACCTTACGACATGGCTTTGATGAGACATTCTCCCAGGGAAATTGACGTTCATCTCATTCAGGGAGCGGACAAGCCGTTGCCAGTAGGAGAGCCTCCTTTGGGACCGATTGGGGCTGCGGTAGCCAACGCCGTATTTAGATTAACCGGTCAGAGATTGACGGAAATGCCTTTGAAACTGGCTTGAGCCGTTAGCATTTAATTGAAGTCCGGATACTGGTATATTTCTCTGATCTGATGATATAATTCAGGGATTTCATTTCTCATGGTTTCCGGCCTCATGAAAAATACAGTACTTGCTAGTGCGAATACGTCAACTTCCGGCAAACCGATATATTTCTTTAGTGCCTCTTTGTTAAATCCAAGTACTTGGCACAGTTCTCCAATCCTATATTCCAGATCGTTCTGATCCGCATTGTAATTCAGTAAATTCTGAAAAATTAGAGCATAGACATAATATCCGGTATTAAAGTATTGTGTGGGTCGATTGAGCCCTAACATAAACTTATCGGTTGCGATTAGTACTACTTTGTCTTCGTGATTGGCCTCACAGGCGTGGACATGACGCAAATACATCGGTGAGGGGAACGAGGTCTTGTATACAATGATCTTCTCATATTCCTTTATCAGGAAATCCTTCATATAAAATGTCATTGTAGCAATAACACTGGCAAGACCGTGACTTACGTCAAAAGGAATACTGTGTTCCGGCCGAGAGTCAAAGTCTTTGGCGAGTACGATAAGAGAAACCCGTTTATTGAATTCCTGCTTTTCTTGTGCGGAAAGTTTGGAATACATCATGTTGTTGTTGTCCAAGCTCGAAATGAACTTTTCAGGCAATCTTGGTGGAAAGCGTTTGGCGAACATCCATTCTATATGAGGGCTCATGACATAAGTGGCTGCAAGTCCTGCCAAGAAAGGAACCATCCATAGTGCATTGTCTCCGTCGTTTGTAAATGCGTAATAAGCAAAGTATGCGAATGGGACTCCCAGTAGGAGGTATAGAATTCCGGATATCTTCATGAAAATATTGTTTACGTTCCGATAACGGCTAGGAGTTCGTGGATATTTTGAAGGGGCTTAGATAATCAAATATTCCGCTAATTAAAATATCGATAAATTATACGTAAATACACAAAAAGAGTACAATAAAAAGAAATAGGTGTCAAAATATTTGACAAAAGAGTGTTTTATTTTTATGTTTGTTGGACGGAAATAAAATAATGCACTTATGAAAAGTTATTTCACCTTCTTCATTTATTTTCTTGGGCTCTACAATTTGATAGGACAAAATCTTACCGATTTTCGATACAACGATACGGTTGGATTGGAGCCTGGTGTTTCGCATTATTTATTCGAACACATCAGTCGGAACTCTTCAACATTATGTGATTGTTGGGATGCTGAATTGGTGATTACTAAAAACGGACAAGTAGTCAATGCGGTTGCTCAGGAGTGTTTACAAGACTATCAATATCATATCAGGTTGGAGTACACTTGCTTGGGCACTGATGGGGAATCCCAAGAGTTCTTCTGTGATTATCATGTCCGCATTGAGTTGGAAGGAGGCGTTTTAGAAAACTATTATATTGATGGGGAGAATCACAAAGTCGATTATCATTCCGGAAGTCTGTTGAATTTGTTGGAGAGAGCCGGAACGCCCAATGAATTTACATTCGACATTATTATTTCGAAGACTCTTACAGGAATGGGACTGGAGTGGGGAGAATGCAGGATACCTCTCAGTTTTAACTATTTGAGTACGGAGGGTCAGTATTATACCAAGGTATATTTTGATCATAATTCTCCGATCATTTTTAGAGATTATGCAGAAGGTTGTGATCCAAGGAACATCAACAACGCTAATCTTGCTTGTTGTACAGAAAATGAGAAAATTATTTTTCGTGGGGATTATGTCATCCGTCATGAACAAACCCAATCTACTAGTGGAGAGATTTGCATCAATTCTGGTGTAGAGTTGAGTGGCGGAGTTACAACTCCTGGTGGCTCAATCCAATTCTCTTCCGGATTTGATACGGAGACCTGTTTCGAAGCAAAAACAATTGATGGTTTACAGCAGAATTTTACATCAAGGACTGAATTAGAATGCAGGGGTGCTCCTGGTAAGTGCTACTATATTGGCTCTGTATTGGTTTATAGGGAGATCGTCACTGAGAAATACAAGGTCAGTTGTGATGAGTATGATCCTCTGCAGCCATTCGAGATAGAACGAAAGCTAATACTAACTGGAATAAGACCAAAGTGTTGTGAACATCAATCCGAATGCGAGGGCCTAAATCCCGATTATTTTGATCCGCAAGGTATCATGAATGGTAACTTAATGAATGACTGTTCCGGAAGGATTGAATTAAATAGCAGTTACTCTGATATTTTTAGAATCGAATGGGTGGGACCAAATGGTTTTTCTTCTGCGGAGGAGAACATTTACAATCTCGAACCGGGAATCTATACATATACTATAAGAAATCAATGTTGCGAGGAAATTTCGGGAACTGTAGAATTATGTGATGATCCTGTAAGAGAGAGTTGGGTGTACAATACTGAAACGGAGGAGTACTGTAGAACAGTGAAGTGCAAAGAAGGAGGGCCTGCCTTTAAGTGGAAATCATCTTTGTGTGAATACCTGGAATGTGTGATTGCCGATCAAACAATTTCTGACATCGATGGACTGAATTGTATAGAGAAGGATTACTATCAGGGAGAATTATTAGGAATAAGGGTAATGGGACCTGTTGAAACGGAAGTTGAGTACGATCAAGACATTGAACGATGCTTTCAACGAATTATATGCCAGGGTGATCTGGTAGAAGAAATAGAGGAGCATCCATATTTGGAAGAGTGGAATTATGATGAAGACAAAGAGGAATGTGTTCGAATGGTTATTTGTTTTGGGGAAGAATTTCAAGAAATATTTCGTGATCCTGATATAGACGAAGAATACGAGGAAAGAGCGAACGAATGTACGATGGTCGTAAACTGTAAAGGTGATGAAATCGAATATGAAGATGACCCTTACTACATCTCGGATTGGAGCTGGTCGGAATCAAGAGGATGTGAAAAGGAAGTAAGATGCAGGAGAAATGGGAGGACCAAAGAGATTGGAGGCGAAGAGTCTTTCTATGATACTGAATATGACGAGTCCGATGATATCTGTTATTCGGCGGTGCGATGCAATGGAGATCGAGTTCACGGCGAATTGAAGTATAGCGAGCCTTCAAAAGGGGATTGGCAGTGGGGGACTGGCGATCCTTGTATTAGGGAAGTATACTGTCCTTATTCCAATGAAACATTCTTTGAGTATGTCGACCCTGATTTTCGAAGCACAGGTGATACATGCACCGGAACGGATGTATTGATTTATGAGGTATTCTGTGATGGAATGTATATGGGTATTACAAACTGCCTGGGAGGCATAGACATCAATGATCGTTCTGCCTTGAGAAATAGAACTTCAGATGATAGTCCGATCAATATTTACCCCAATCCATTCAGTAAGAGTTTTATAGTAGACCTCAATGAAGCTTTTGAGAACGACGATTGTAGTCATTTTTCTCTATTCGATATGGATGGCAGAAAAGTACTGGAAGGCACTCTAAATCGAGATAATGTTGATGCCTCAACTCTAACAAAGGGAGTCTACTATTGCCAGATTAACTGTAAGGGCCAAGTGTACTTTGAAAAATTGATCAAACTTTAAAATAAATAAATACACTATGAAAAAACTTTGGATTCTTCTAATTCCACTTTTGAGCCTGGGATGTCAGGACGACAATATTTCTGATGATAATGGATCTTTGATGGTAGGACTTGACAGATCTTCTGAGGTGAAAATGTCGATTCAAGTCGATGTTGAGGTTTCAGAATTTTTGAGCTGTGTCAATCCTGAGGACAGGGAGTTAATGACCGATGCAGAGAAGGTTTTATCTGTACCGAAGCCGAGAAGGTATAAAGCACTCTATTACTTTAAAGAAGATGGTCTGATTGATGCCAACATAGAATACTATACTAGTCCGGATATGATCCAATTTCCTGAAAATACGATTGGGTTACATCAATTGTCCGAAAGATTCAGAGCAGAAAGGATAGAAATTCGCGATGGAAGAATGACGAGATATGACAAGGATGGCGTGGAAATCAATTCAGATCAAATCAATCATGATATTTCGGCCATTATCGAGGATCTGGTTCAAGGGATGTCAGAAAACGTGCACATTTCAGATCAAGAATTCGATGCTATTCTTGAGGCCTTTAATGATAGTGGTTTTATTTTGACCAATTCAACGGATGAGACGGCTGTTCTTAGTCATATTTTTCCTGATAATACCAAGGTGTCCATGTTGGTAGATAAGCAGGCGAGAAAGGTATCTGCTAGGTCAAATTTTAATGCTACTGGTGATGTGGTAAGCAGTTCGAGTTTGATCTATTCCAATAATTTGGAAGATCTCAATGCCTATGTGTATTCAACTTATTATGAGTCCCCAAATACTATGAATAAAATGGCCTATAGTTATTTCGTAAAAGTATTTGATCAAGAAATTAAAACCTATTAGAATGAAAAATTACATTTTGGTATCGGCTATAGTGACCCTCGGATTATCTGTATTCGGGCAAGAGAGGAATACGCTTTGGTTGGAAGGCGCTGGGGCAAGTTCTTCTCTAGATTGGGATAATACAGTTCGTGAACTGGAAAAGGATTATGATTTATTCAGGGTAATTTCATTAGATGGATTACCGCAGACTGCTTATCCATTGGAAGGCAATGTAGAAGAGGAGACGGTTACTTTGGATGATCATATTCGAAATGATGACCGAAGAGACTATGACAATATTCTCGGTATTGGTCATGATTTTGGTGGAATAGTCCTAAGAAATTTGGAAAAACACAATGAAAACTTGACTGCCATGATCTTGGATGGAACACCTAACCAGGGATCCGAATTTGTTGAATGGGCGATTAAAGATGGAGCCAATGGTAGATCTAAAGCTGAAAGGGTAATTGAAGATGTAAATAGGATCAAGAGAGGAGATAGTTGTGATGACTGTGATGTGGTTGGAGCTTTTGAAGATTGGATTAGAGATCTTAAGAATGGTGAAGACCAGTATACGGATTTAACGCCCAATAGTCCAATCATGAATGATCTCAATCAAAATCCACCGCAAATTCCTTTTGCCATTTTTTGGGGCTCTAAACCGGATGTAACTTTTACTGAACTATTATCGAATTATGGATTCACTTTTACCGGAGATCAAGATCAGTTCACTTCTTGTTATGAGTCAGCTCAGTCAAGAGCAAGAGAACAGGCTCGTTATAAGTATTTGACAGCGATATCAAAAGCAGGCAACCTTTTTACGGATGTATTGGACTTTGCAGGAGCATTGGAAGGAGATATTTCAGCAGGAGATTTTTTCTCGGCATTGGCCACTTTTATAAGCGAATCCCGACAAGACATCATTGACATACTAGATGCTAGAAGAGAGTTGGATTTAGAATTGGATAGATTGATACGATGTGAATTAGCGAATCAATTGTTGTCTATTGAATGGCTTTTGGCTTTACAAAATGGAGAAGAACCTGTGATTTTGATCGAGGGTGATAACCCTTCAGAGGCGCAGTGTTTTGATTATTGTAGAGATGATTGCGACGACGATCAGACTACACGTTGTTTCGACAATTGCATGTTGTCTTGTTTGAATGGACAGAGCCCTTTGGGAGGGCAGAGATATGTTCCATTATATAAAGAAAGCGATGGGGTTTTATTAAGAGAAGAACAACTTCTCTCTGGATCTGTGCATGACTATCATTTGAGCAACACCAATCATTTTCAGGAGACGAATCCCAATCATGGGGCTTTACTCGATCATTTTCAGGATTTGTTTGATGGGAATAAGGGGCCAGAGTTCATGGTGAACCGGCTTTAATACCAAAAACAATCTATTATGACGCATATTATTGGAATATCAATTCGAATTTCTTTGTTAAAGATACTCGCAATAGCTGTTGCTATTCCTGTGTTTTCTGTCTCAAACTTCTTTTTGATTTCATGCAAATCCAATGCGTCATTCTAAACTGTTCTTGGTATAAGATGATGCGCGCACGACCAGTTTTGGAGATGCTATTCATGATACTATGGATGGCATCTTTTTTTATTATATCCTGCTCCTCTGAGGAATCTGCATTGAGCAAGATATTTAACAAAAATGTAAATTCATGGGATATCGAAGCCAGTGAGCAGAGCTATTTTTACCCTATTGTATTGGATCGCAATTTTCTTATGGCCGGCGCGTGTTCCGAAATACCCTGTGTCAGCCTAATAAACCGCTTTACTGGAGAAGTACTTTGGACTATAGAAGATCATAGATTTGATCGACTCTATTACAATATGACTCCGTATGTGTATGCCGATTTCGTAGTATTACCTATTAGCAAAGAACTGATGGTCATCAATTGGAAGAAAGGAGAGATCGTTCATGAAACTCTATCGGCGGATTATTGTGAAAATCATATTTATGGTCTAGGTTCATTCTTTTTTCGCGCTTGTTACGACATCCATAATAATGAAGGCTTGATAATACAATATGATTTGACTGGTTTTACCCAGGATTCGATCTGGAGTATTCCATTTCGAAATATTTCCACTTCATTAATTCGATCTCCAGTTCCATATCAGAATTATTTGGTGACAGGAAGCATTGATCATATTTCTAAGCAAAATAGTTTATCATATTACCACATTTTTAATCGAAAAACAGGCTTGTCGAAAAATGCGGAAATATATCCGGAAAATTATCTTGGTGAGGGTGCAAGTTTTTCTCCTTTGGTCAAAGATGGAGCTTCCTACTGGATGGTAAATCGCGATTTGGTTAGGATAAATTTGGAAAGCGGAGAAGAAATCTGGCGTCTAGAATTTCCTCATGGAATACTCACTTCCAAACTATCCATGGACGATGAAAAGCTGTATCTGCCTTGTGAAAATGAGCAACTTTATGCGGTAGACCCAAAAACAGGAAAAATAATTTGGCAGACGAAAATAGCTGGTACACCATCAAGGCTTTTTCCCGATGAAGCCTATATTTATCTAGTTGGGGGATCAGACCAAAATATCTACAAAATCAATGTTGAAAATGGATCGATAGTCGAACGATGGAAGTTGAAAAAAGGGAATTTGCACCGGGTGTGCTGGTTTGGGGGTGGAAAGGCTTTGTTTAAGCAAGATTCGATCTGGCGTTTTAGAGAATTGGATCGTCAAAATGATGTTTTCGAAAAGTTAAAATAGGACCAAAGCAGAATGGATTTTATTATATTTAATTCAAGGCTCAGAATACATGGACATGTGAATCCGTAAAAAGTAAAATCTTATTCATGAACTGTAAATTTCTATTTGTTTTTGTCCTATTGTTTTCTTTTGTTGCCGAAATGGATGCCCAAAGGAAGGGAAGAAATAAATCTAAGGCTCGGCAAGCTGAAAAAATCGAAACAAAAGAACAAGACGGAAAATATGGAGTTTTCAGAGGTGAAGAGGCCATCTTTGATTATCAGTTTGATACCATTACATACAAGTATGGCGAGTTCTATGGAGTTCGCATCAACCAAAAATGGGGCTTGGTGGATACTAGCGGTTCGGTCTTGATAGATTGTAAGTACGATTGGTTCAAGTTTAATCCTGGAGATGGATTCATAGTGTCTAAAGCTGGTCTTACAGGTGTTGTTTCATCAACCGATAGTGTAATGGTGGATTTTATATACGATAATATTGATTACTATAGGGATTCAACGGCCTTGGTCAAGCTGGATGGTCAGTGGGGAATGATAAAAAACGGTCAAATGTCTTATGATCCCGAAGATTTGATATTTCATAGTCCTGAACAAATGCCATTATACGAGCGATGTATTCCAGATCCCACAAATGAATGGGAAAAGACCGAGACTTTATGTGCTCAAAACAGAATGCTCAGATTCATATACAAAAACTTGAAATATCCAGCTAAGGCAAGAGATAAAGGGATAGCAGGTATGGTAGTGATAGGATTTGTTATTGATAGCCATGGAATGGTCGTTGACGCAGAAATATTGAAAGATATCGGAGGCGGATGTGGAGATGAGGCCTTAAGGGTAGTGAAGCTGATGAAAAAACCATGGATTCCGGGTAGGCAGGATGATAAAAATGTAAGCACACAAATTAAGATGCCCATAAAATATCGGCTTTGGTAAATTGGGAGTTGGTTAGTTTTAGAAGATAATTGGTGTTAAGCCCAGACAAAACCTATACTCGTTTTTTCTTTCTATGGTCTTATAATTAGCAGAATAAAAAGGGTTAATAACCCCAATTAAAAAAGGGTATATATAACAAAGGTTAGGGTTCTTTTTCTGCCAGAAAACATTAGTTTTACAAGTAGCGCCTTGAATGAACTATTCATTCGATTTTCATAAAAACCTTAATAGAAAATTCTTAAAAACACAATGAAAACTTAATTGAGCCAGATGAAGTATAGCAAAGTAAGAATACAGGGAAGCAAAATTGAAGAAACGGATGATCGCATTGATCGGTCATTGATAGAAATCGACACGGAAAATCATTTTGCCTTGAGCAATCTCCGAGGAGAAAATGATCATAGTATGATCGACTATGATCCTGATCTGATTGTGAATTTTACTTTTGATGATGATACGGAATGGATCGGAAGTATTGAGGATATCAAGGAGGTAATTCCACTTGATTTTTTGGAAAACAATCGATTCAGATCTTCATCAGATGGATCCGACATCCTATACATTCCTGCAGAATTGGCGGTACAAGATCAACGTGGAAATGGGCTCTTTAACCGGATCTTTAAGAAGATTGGTTTTATAAAACTCAAGGATAAAAATGTAGACAAGCTGGTATTGAAAATAGCCCAGAAGATCGATAAGAAAATCTGCCCAAAAAAAGGATTATTAAAGGTCAACGGAGAAAACGACTTTACTCCAATCGATCAAATACCTCCTTCGGATAAACCTATACTGCTCTTGTTTCACGGCACGATATCTTCCTTAGAAAAGTCCTATAAAGGCTTGTTGCGCAATAATGCCGGACTCTGGACGAGCTTAAAAGAAATGTATTCAGACAGGATCTACGCTTTTCAGCATTACACCTTATCGGAAAGCCCGACTGAGAATACCATTCAACTTTTGAAGAAGTTTCCGGAAAAAATAAATCTTCATCTCCTGAGCACCTCGAGGGGAGGACTAATATCTGACCTATTGACGAGATGTCAGGATCTCAATTCAGTGAAGGGATTTAGAGCGACGGAAATAGAAAAACTTAAAAAAGAAGGAGAACATTCGAATGCCAAAGCACTAGAGGAGATCAATCAGCTCATTCTAGATAGAGAAATTAATATAGAAAAATGTATTCGAATTGCTGCACCAGCCTATGGAACGGATCTCTTGAGCAAAAGACTGGATCATTTTATCAATGGCCTATTATTTGTTCTCGGAAAAGCAATTGGAGGAGAGGCCAATCCTATCTATGCCGCATTAAAATCTCTTCTCATGCAGTTGGTCAAGAGCAAAAGTAGGCCAGATGCACTACCGGGATTGCATGCCATGGTGCCGAAAACGGCATTTCAGGCATTGCTCAACGGAAAAGAATTGGATGTATCCGGAACGCTTTATGCGGTTGCTGGTAATGCCAAAGTTGGAGGTAAATTTGGGCACTCGGTGGTTACCATTCTAAGTAAATTATTCTTTTGGAAGAAGAACGATTTCGTGGTACATACCAGCAGTATGAGTAAAGGTTTTGTGCGGAGAAATGGCAACTTTCTGGCGGAAGTTAACTCAAAGGAGATCGATCACTTCAAGTACTTCGACAATAGCACTACTCTTTCAGCAATCGGAGCCGCATTCGACGCTTCCATGGAAAATGTCAACAAGCATTTTGTCAATACTTCTTTGACCAATCAGGACAGGGGCGTCTTTTTGGGCTTGGGTGAATACGACTTCGATAATGTGAAGGGCAAAAAGCCAATCGCCATAGTACTACCCGGTATTATGGGATCACATCTCGCAGTAAATGGCAATAGGATTTACATTGATCTATTAAACATGGCTCAAGGGCATTTTGTAAGTCGGTTGAATGCGAATGCGGATCATGTTGAAGCAGTCGGTGCGGTAAGGAAGTACTATCGTCCACTGGTGCGGCATTTGAAAAATGAAGGCTACGAGTGTAAGGTCTTTTCCTTCGATTGGCGCATGAGCTTGAAATCTGCCGCTTTGGAACTCAAGAAGCTTGTTCAGTCCTATCAGGACAAATACAATCAACCCATAAAAATCATAGCGCATTCGATGGGAGGTTTGGTGGTTCGAAGATGGATGCTGGAAGACGAAGCCAGTTGGAATCAATTCATTTCCATACAAAGCTCGCGATTCGTTATGCTCGGAACACCTTGGAACGGATCACATCTTATTGTAGAATTATTGACTGGAGACCTGAATCGTTTGGAGATGATCAGTCAGTTGGATCTTGTACATTCTAAGAAAGAAGTACTTGAAACGGTCAATAGATTTGAGGGAGTTTACGAGTTGCTTCCTGTAGTAAAAAGCGAGTCATCTGATGTCATCAATTTCGATGAGAAGAGCTTTTGGCAGGATTTAAACAATCATACTGAAGTAGGAAAATTCCCGATTCCGCCAAAAAAAATGTTGGATCAATTCAAAGCATACAAGACAAAGGCCAATCAACAAAGCGTCAATTCCGCTAAGAATATTTATTACATCGCTGGCACAGACGATCAGACAACCTTTGCTTTTGAAAAAGCGGAAAACCACTACTATAAATACATCGAATACAAGAAAACCATCATGGGAGATGGGAGTGTTACTTGGGAATTAGGTATACCCAATTGGCTCCCCGAGAATCAGGTTTTCTATACTCAAACAACGCACATGAACCTGGCCAAGGACAAAGATAACTTTAGAGGTATCACAGACTTGCTGGAAGGAACAACAAGCAGTTATTTGGCGAGCAATTACGACTTGAACTCTGCCGTGGTGAGAGGTGCATCCGGTGAAGTGCGCGACTTGGATACAAGGCCTTATAGCGAAGATTTTCTGGATAGGTTTTTCGATATTAGAGAAACACCGTCCGTTTTTACAGATTCCGAAGAGTTTGCCGAGTTAAAAGTGAGCGTATCACATGGAGATTTGCTGTTTTGTGATTATCCGGTTATGACGGGGCATTTTCGAGGTGATGGAATTATTAGTGCTGAGGGTGCTCTCAATCGGGCTTTAGATGGCGCTTTGGAGGAGAGAAAACGCATCAGTGGAAATTACCCTGAAGATATTGGCAAAAACCTGATCATATTTGGAAAGAAAGGAAGATTTAAAGGGGGAATAGTTGTAGGAATGGGAGACAACGAAAACCTAACAGCTTTCCAACTTAGAAAGACTGTAGAGCAGGCCATCATAGATTATTCCTTCATACAAAGAGATAATTCTGACGGTCAAAAAATTCCCTTCAAAGGAATATCCACCGTGTGTATTTCCAGTGGTTATGGTGAGCTAGGTGTGGAGGAGTCTCTTTATGCCATCATACATGGAGTAAGCAATGCCAATGCTAAGATTAAAGAACACGACAATGGTCTTCCTTTAATTCGACATCTGGAAGTTATCGAATTGTACGAGGATATTGCAAGGGAAATATTCTATGCACTACAAAGAATTAAAGAAAAAAACCAAAGATTTAACCTGTCGATAGAGCGGCCTATTCGTTCCAAATTTGGTGGATTGGTTCGGTTGAGGCTTGATGAGGGCAAGTATTGGTGGCATCATTTTACTACCCGGTTAAAAACGAGTTATGAACTGATGGATGGAGGAATTAAGTCCGGTGAGAAGCTTGTCTTTACCTCTTCTACTGGTCGTGCTCGCGTGGAAGAAGAGACCAACTTAACCCCTGATGAAATCATTGATTATTTGCTCAGTGAGATGTCAAAATCATATCAGTGGAACAAAGAATTGTCGAAGACCCTGTTCGAAATGGTCATTCCCAACGGCTTTAAGGCCATTATTCGGAATCACAGTAATATTTTATGGAAGCTTGATGCAACAGCTGCTTCCATTCCATGGGAGATGTTCCATGATTCGAGCACAGATGAGAGGCCGACTTTTACGGATGCGGGATTGATTCGACAGTTTATCGAAAGGGATGCCGATTATAACAGGCCCATTGTTCGAACCAATTCAGCGCTGGTGATAGGTGATCCCATTTACGATGACTTGAATTTAGGTCAGTTGCCCAATGCCAGATTGGAGGCAGAGCTGGTGGGAGATATGTTATCTCGATATCAACTGAAAAAACTAATTCGAAAAGGGCCTCTGGATATTTTCAATACCCTATTCAATACCCAATATAAGATACTGCATTTTGCAGGCCACGGAGTCTATGATGTAGAAAACGATGATGCAGGGATTGTAGTAGGGAATATGAGAATCAATTCGGCTTTGATCAACCAGTTGCCCCATATCCCCGAGTTTGTTTTCATCAATTGTTGCCAGTCGGGAGAGTTGGACCCGAAGTACGATGAATATTTTAGGAATCGCTATAAGTTCGCATCGAATATCGGTCATCAGTTCATTAAAATGGGAGTTGAAGCAGTTGTTGTTACGGGTTGGGCAGTAGCTGATGCAGCGGCCATGGTATTTGCACAGGTGTTCTATGCAGCCATGTTGGACGGATATCATTTTGGTGACGCAGTGAAGATGGCGAGAAAATCATGCTATGATAAATATGGCAATACCAATACCTGGGGAGCTTATCAGTGTTATGGAGATCCTTGGTATAAATTCGATCCTAAAAAATCAAAGAAATCTGTAGAAGATAGCTATATCACATTGGATGAAGCATTGGTGGATTTGCACAACGAACTCAAGAAAAGTTACCAAGCCAAAGAATCTAATTTGAGTATAATAGAGGGTAAGATTGATCGAATCATTCGTAAAACAGAAGAAAGCGGATTCAGGTATGATGCTGAGGTAATTGAGAAGGAGGCGGAAATTTATAGATCACTCAATGATGTTGACCGAGCGTTGGAGAGATACCAGGAGTTGCTCAGAACGAATAAGGCAAGCTATAGAGTCTCTGCTCTGGAGCAATATTGTAACCTACTGGTCAAGGAAGCGGTTCTGCGCAGTAAAAAGACAAAAATATCTGCGGAGGAGACCGATCGCCTGGAAAAAACAGTGAATACATTACTGGAGATAGGAAGGACTCAGGATCGATACAATATTATCGGTTCGATGTATAAGAAGATGTGTCTGATTCGAAAAAGATATAAGAGTGATTTGACTAAGATGGCAGATAATTATGGTCGATCATTTGAGATGGCACATATTGATGGTCCGGTACAATATGCCTATCCTTTGGTTGGAATGTTGGAAGCTAAGTTTTTCTTAGAAGGCAAGAATAATAAACAGTTTTTCCTGGATCGAGTGCTCAAGGCTACCACCATTATAACAAGGGTGAAAAAGCTATTGAAAACAAAGAAATTGGAGTATCAGATATTCTGGGAAGACATTCCATATATTCAGTTGATCTCTTGTGAATTGCTCTACAGTACGTCTAAAAATGATATCGAAGAATTAAAGAATGAAATTCTAAACAAGTACGTCGAAGCCTGGAGCAAAGGCGGGGAGTATCATCACTTGATGTCGGAAATAGAGCATTTCGAATTTTTGCATAGCATGGCTTCGGTCAAAAGTGCCTCTGTTGAGCAACCCAATGTGCACGTGCGCAATGCGTTAAAAGAAATTCTAGATGGATTGATTAAATTAAAAAGCACCCAATAAATTTTTTGCAGATGAAAAAATTAACGGTAGATCTACATTGTCATTCACAAATGAAGGCCTATGGACATAGCTTTGATATAGATGACAATACCTTCGAAAATTCCTGGAATTTATCTCATAAGAATAGCGCATGGTGGAGAGACTGGCCGACAGAAGAGGATATAGAGCGAAATATGAATGGGATAGGCTTGACCACATTTACGCAATCCGATTTTCGAACATGTGCGGATGGTGAAGTAGCGGTAGTTTTTTCAAGTCTCTATCCTCTTGAAAAGGCATTTGTCAAACCACTCAATAGTGAAGGAGATCTCGTTGATAAACTACTGGATTGCGTTACGGAATTTGGCAAGCCAAGGATTGACTTTGTACAGAAAATGAAAGGGATGGATTACTTCAAGGACTTGGAGTTTGAAAACCGCTTTAATCTTATCCATAATGGAAAAATTAAGGAGATAGCAGGGCAAAAGTTTAGATATCGATACGTCAAGAATTATGATGAACTTCAACAGTTCATTGCAACTAGCCCGTCGGAAATTCAAGAAATATATGTCATCAATAGTATCGAAGGGGGTCACGCCTTGGGTTGTGGTATAGCGCCTTTTAAAGCCAAGACCAATATCAACAAAATTCTGAAAAATGTAGAGAAGTTAAAAAAAGACTGGGAGTATCCACCGATGTTTATCACGCTTGCCCATCATTTTTATAACGAGCTCAGTGGTCATGCGAAGAGCATAACGGGAATTCCGAATTTGCTATTAAACCAGAAGAAAGGAATGGATGAGGGCATTACCGATGAGGGTTGGAAAGTAGTTAAGCTGCTCCTGGATGAGAACAAAGGAGCCAGAATTTATATCGATGTTAAGCATATGAGCCTAAAGGCTAGAAAAGAATACTACGATTATGTCAAAAGCCGTAATTATGATATTCCAATCATAGCAAGTCATGGTGCAGTGACAGGTTTTCACGATAAATCATCCTCGGGAGTCAATGTCAGATCAGATATTCGAGAGGCACATAAAGACTTTAATTCGGCAGATATTAACTTCTTTGATTTCGAATTGCTTCAAATCGATAACTCTGAGGGTATCATTGGAATTCAACTGGACGAACGTAGAATAGCCAGTAAATCTGCCTTGCGAAAACTAAAAACGGTGGTTCGAAATGATGTTCGAAAAATCAGCTTTCATGCGGCCGGATTGATATGGAGGCAGATTCGTCATATGGCCGAAGTATTAGATCGAAATGATCGTTTTGCTTGGGGTATACAATCCTTAGGAAGTGATTTTGATGGAATCGTAAATCCTATTGATGGATATTTTACCTCTGCCCACTTCAAATTCTTGGATCATTTTCTTCTCATGCACGCGCATAATTATGTCCAAAATGACATCGACTCCAGAATGCGAAATGAATTCAATAAGGATATCCATGAAGAGGAGATTGTCAATCGATTCATGAGTGAAAATGCGATGCGGTTCCTGGAAAGATGGTTCTAAATTCGATGCTCGAATACTCTTTGTGCTACATTGTTGACTGGACACTAGAATTTGTCCGGACCAATTGATTTGAACAAGTTTCTTTATTGTCGGTTTTACAAGTTCTCACACAATTGATTAGTTTGTGATCTCAATCGAAGTAGATTTCATCACTATGTTCAAAGTCTTTAAGATCATCGGAATAATTCTGGTAATATTTTTTCTTGCTCTTGGGATATTCATGTTGAGAATGAGTTTTAAAAAAACAGACAATGCCATCTTAAAGTATTTCGAATCGAAAAAAATTCCGGCAAAAGTTGAACGTATCAATCTAAGTGATGGGCAGTTGAGATATCTTAAAACCGGGAACGAAAATGCTACTGAGGCTTTGTTGTTTGTGCACGGTGCTCCGGGAGGTTTAGATATGTTCAGTACCACCATGACCGATCCGGCTCTACAGGATTCTTTTCTCATATTTTCGGTCGATAGGCCGGGATACGGAGATTCGTTTACCGATAAGAATAATTGGGAATTGAAAGTGCAGGTTGATGCTATCATACAATTGATGGATCGATATAATCAGAAAAAATTTGTGGTATTCGGGCATTCATTTGGTGGGCCAATTGTAGGCTTAATAGCTCAGCGAAGACCAGCGCTAGTACGCAGGATCATTCTTGCAGGAGCAGCTGTTGATCCCGAGGAAGAGCGATTCGTAGGACTTGCAAGAATAGCCAATATTTTATCCTTTGCGGCGAGTTCTGATACGAAGGCAGCTTCTCGGGAAAAAATCCACCACAGTGCAGAATTGGAAAAAATTGAATCCATTTGGAGTACATTAAACTGTGAGACTGTAGTGATGCATGGTACCAGTGATTGGTTGGTACCCTATGGAAACTTTGAGTTCTTAAAAGAGAGAATTAACAAGGAGTACTTCATCGATAATACCATGGCAGGAGAGAGCCATTTTTTCATTGGAGATTCCGTTTTGTTGTCGAAAGCCATAATGAGACAGGAGTAGCTAAAAGCAATCGCTAGCTTAAGAATACTTTACGGTTCGATAGTAGGCAATTTTTTTTCGTGTGATTATATTAAATGACTCATTACATTCGTTCTTAGGTGGTTATGTAAATACTTATGAAAAGTCAAACCCATTTTAGAATTACGGTATTTGTTTCTTTGTTACTTTCTTTCTTAAATCTTTCTTGCGAAGATGAAACAGCCGATCAACCAAACATATATGCTCCTTGTGACAGGGCTTTTACTTCGGTTCAAAAAATGCCGAGATGGCCAGGTTGCGCAGATGTTCAATTTTCAAATTCCTGCACCGTAGAAAATATTGAAACAGTTTTTAATACAGTTCTATTTTATCCTGAAGAAGCAAGAGAAAATGAAATAGAAGGTACTGTTTTTGTGAATTGTGTAATCGATACTTCCGGACTTATTGGTAATTGTATAGTTGCTCGGAGCTTGGGTTTTGGATGTGACGAAGAGGCCTTAAAGCTGATAGGAATACTTCCAAAATTTGAACCAGGCCGACAAGGAAATATCCCAGTTTGTGTCAGGTGGACTTTTGGTGTGAATTTCGAATTATAATTTATAGAATATTAGTGGGATTTTTCTTGCTTGTTATATAATTTGCCAATCAAATTTAGCCTTGAGGATAAATAACTTAAGGCTAGACTCCTTTTGAAAATGCTAAAAGAAAATTATTTCATATGAAAGACCAGTTTCTAACTAAGATCATCCTAGTCTGTTTTTTTGCGGCTCTATTTTCGTGTAATAGACAAATGTCAAAAACGGTTAAACTGGATAAAGATGTTTCGGCTTTGGTCGAATTAATGTCCGGTAAGTTCTCTAGCGAAGCTCAGGCCCAAGAAGATTCTTCTTACTACAATATCAGTTTGATTATGTATCCGATTTGGGAAAGTCGTACCGATGCTGGCTGGTTGTACGTGGAGCAAGCTGTTGCAGCTTATAAGGATAAACCTTATAGACAGAGAGTGTATAGAGTTTCGAAGGCAGACAATGGAACTTATGAGAGCAGAGTCTATGAACTCCCTGATGCGACCAAATTTATTCATGCATGGGATAATCCAAAACTTTTCGAAGAAATCGGACCTGAGCAGTTGGTGATAAGAGAAGGTTGTTCGGTATACCTTACAAAAGGAAAAGGGATGTGCTATGAAGGATCTACTATAGATGACGAATGTAAAAGTTCCCTTCGAGGAGCCACATATGCAACTTCAAAAGTTAAGATATGCTCTGGGATAGTGGAGTCTTGGGATCAAGGATGGGATGATCATGATCATCAAGTATGGGGGGCCACAAAAGCCGGATACATCTTTAAAGAAATTGAAGAATAGAACAAGTCAAGTGCCGTTCTATTCTTCCAAGTGAGATCCATTATTATTTCCGAGGTATAGGTATTGTTTTATTCTAATCGAAAATGCATACCTAAGCCAAGTTGAAGAAGAATATACCTTTGTTGCAGTGCATAATCCTCTGCAGTCATAGAGCTAGTAGGCACCTGAAGTCTCGCCATAATACTCCACTCCGTAAATGGAGATAATTGCTTTCTATAATTTCCGGATAACCATATGAATGCACTTTGCTTCTCTTTGTAAATAGAACTTTTCAAACCTTCTAAATGATCCTTTCTCAGATCGATCAAACTGAGGTCTGAATTATAAATTACTCCTGAAAAATCATGCATGAGCACTAGATTGATACCTCCTGCAAAACTGTATGAAGAGTGTTTGTTCCTCTGTAGTAATCCTATACCGATTGGAGTGTTGATATAATGGTGTCGATTTGAAATTAATCTTCGATATTTTTCGGTCACTTCCACATTCGTCATTCGCGATTGGGTTTCTATGATATTCCCATTGGTGTCTTCTATGATGACAGCTGTGACGTTTTGTAGTTCTGTAAAAATGTTTTCGTAGTTCTCCGAAAATCTTTCGTTGATTCTCAAATATTCTAATCCTGCAGTTATGAACCATTTTTGATTGAAGTACATCCCAAATTGAAACCCACTTGTCCAACTCTCTTGTTGTTTTTCAGTGTTCTTTCTTCTCTGTTCATAGGTGTCGTCAAAAGCTTTAGTATTCATGATTCGCCATGGGATTCCTACAGTTGCATACGGTTCAAAACTAAAATGGTACTTGCTTTTAGAAGGTACTCTTCTTTTCTTTTTCTTTTGGTCTTTATCATGGGAGACCATGCGAAGTCCTTGAACTTCTTCCAAGATACCTATACCATGGTTAGGGACATTTATCAAGTTATTTATTCTTGGAATAGCCAATACTTGCTTCGGTAGTTTTAGCTTAGAACTGGCTTCAGTCATCTCTATTAATTCTACAGTTGTTTCGTTTAAGCCGGTCTCTTTAGCTGTAGATGGTTTGGTTTTTGAAGGTAAAGATGAGAATGATTTATTATCTACATTCTGGGTAGATTCATTAATCTCTGCGGTCTTTTTTGTCTCCGTGCTCATGACCTCATTTGGAGCAAGTGCTGTTGGTTCATGGTAAACCTCGGCCAAAGTCTTATGATCTTTGGATGGATCTTTCAATAAGAACAATGAAGAGATACCGAGTAAGCCCAGGAAGATCCATAATAGAAATAGTCTTCTTTTCTTTCTTTTGACCCGGTGTTCGATATTGTTCCAAACCTCTTGATCATCAACATTGAGATCAATATTATTTAGACTGTCCTGTATATATCTTTCGAATTCCTTTTGGTTCATAATGGAAAGATTTCTGATTGACTAATAAATTTCTTCATTTGATTCCGTGCTCTATGTAAGTATGTTCGAGAGCTACTCTCCTTAATCTCTAGTAGTTCGGCAATTTCCTTGTGGCTGAAGCCATCCACAACGTATAGAAGGAATACTTTCTTCTCAAATCGGGCCAGTTTTTTTACAAGCTTGAAAATGTCTTCTGCATTCAGTTGGGCAATAATTTGAGGCGCCTGCGTGATTGGATGATCATCTGAAAGCAGATCTAATTTTGACTCATATTTCCTGGTAATTTCTAAGGACTTGTGAATGCATATTCTTTTACACCAAGCGAGAAAAGAGTTCTTGTTTTGACCTTGAAACTGATTTATTTTATTCAGTATGATGACCAGGGACTCCTGAAGGGCATCTTGCGCATTGGAGTAGTCTTCCATGTAACGGTAACATATTTTGAAAAGATATGGTGAGAGATGTTTTACCATCTCTCGCTGTCCATATCGATCAAAATCCTTGCATTTTTCTATTAGCTCTTTCATGCTACGGGATGGGTTTATTCAGGTGTTTTTTGTATTCTAAATTGTCCACTAACATTCACTTGGGCGCCTTCCATATTTAAGGCATTGCCTTGTATTGTCCCTTCTATAAAACTGCCATCGTCTGCACTTATTTCAACTTCTATTCTTGGGCTTGCAGTATTAATCTCCAAATACTCTGGAATTGGTTCAAAATTCTCTGTTTTCAGAAATGCGTTAGTGGTATAGTTTCCAATGCCGGTATAGTCGCGCAGTTCCAGTGTTATAATTCCGGCTGCGGTAGTGGCTTCCATCACCAACCAATCTGTTGTTTCATTAGGTTTGAAGGAATATTCAGTAGGAGACGCTACGATCAGTTGCGTATCTATTTGAAGAAAAAGCGAGTCATTGAATTCATTACATAAAATCAATTGACCTAAATCAATGTCTTCAAATTCCGTATATATCTGTGCATCAGATTGGAGACCATTTTCCAAATCATATGCTATAATTTCGATCTCTGGGAAATTGAAACAGTTAAAGGCAATGGTGGTGTCTAGATCTCCTCCTTCGAAAGGATGTACTCTAAGATGTCCGGGATACCGAATGGAAATATGTCCTCGAGCAGGTGTTGGAGAGGGATTAATACAAGTTCTTAAGTCTCCTATGATATTCACCAGAAACTGGGATACATTGCTTTCCAGATAAATGGGGTCAAGTGTAAAATCTTCAGAAAAAGGGCCAATATTTTCTGAGTAAATCACATTATTGCAATGATCAGTGATGGTGATCAAAAGCTCTGCTCCGCGAGGGACTGATCCACAGAAAAATCCCTCTGAGTTGGTATATCCCCAATAAACGAAATTATCTGTCAAGTCTTCTACCGTTACCTGCAAATAGGGCGTAACGGTAGAATCCGCATCGAATACTGTCCCGCTCAAACAGATTGCCTCAACATCTTTGTCGACATTATAAATGCCAGGCTTAGTTATGGTAAAGACGCACTTACCGGATCGCACTTTGCAGAATCCTTCTCTTAACCATTGAGACTCTTCCAGGTCATAATACCATATGGGAATTTCCTCCCCTTCGGTGACATCTAGTCCTTGCGGTACCGGCATTTCCACCTCAATAGACTCTCCTTCCGCTACAGTTAATGGTTGTCCATTGATTGTTTCTAACTGAACATTGATCATTCCATAAGTCATTAGTGCGTAAGTATTTCCGTCATCATCAACCGTAACCAAATCTCCGGGCATGGTAGCCCCCAAATCGGAGCTGGTAGGATCAAACCAGGTACTATATAAATTGGCTTCGCCGTTGTAGCTATTTCCGGACGTTGTGACCAAGGTATTGGCGGTGATTTTATATAGTACTTCATCATCGCCTGTAATATTATTGTCTTGATTAGCCATGAAGGCTTTGGGTGCATCTTTTTCTATCAATCGAATCGAAGTATAGCTGCTCCCTCCTATCTCGTTATCTATGGTTTTAGCTGAGCTAAAGTAGCCCGGAAGTTCTACTTGAATATTGGTTCTGGCTTTGGGAACCTGTATGAGTCCAAAGTCAAATCGACCACCAGAACTAGTAATCGTAGTCATTCCGGCAAGTTTAACCAAAGCACCTTGGAGACCCTGCCCATCGACGCCCATGACTTGTCCTTTGACTTCCTTTTTGACCAGAACTAGAGGTGGTGGTATATCTGTTTCGCGGGAAAATTCATCAATATCTTTCCTACAGGAAAATACAATCAGTCCAAAAATGATTAGCACACATAATTTTTTCATCTGTTTAAAATTTTTAGCCTATTCTCGGTCTGCAGAAATTGAACGTAGCGTTGGTCAACAAAATTTAAACTAAGATGGGGGAATGGAGGATTTCGCTACAGGATAAACTAATTTTTTTCAGATTTAATACAATTTAATATATATAATCTCGCATAAGATTAATCAGAGATTTGCTTCAGCTCAAGGCATGAGTGAACAATTCCGCTAGGCGGATGAAGATCTATTAGATCTTCAAGTGATCGAACCGCAAAGCGGGCGGGCGGCCTAAATTAATACAAGCTATTGCGAGTATTTACAACACAGAGATGGAGTAAATATCGCTTAAGACATGCGACATTATATGTGCTAAATTGTATAAGTTACGAATTGACTTATTTGTGGCTTTATCATTGAGTTGTGCTTACGCCTTGAATTTATTTTTTTGAGTTTTCTGTTTATTGGCCAAAGCAAAAAAGCAGCCCATCCGCTAAGGATGAACTGCTTTTTAAACATTAAAACATGATGAAAAATCTATTGTTTCATTGGTTTCTTGGCGTTGGACAGCCACGCCATTCTTAGTTCTTTTTGTTCAGCGGTCAGATTTTCTTCTATTTCGAAATCTGCCGGACTGTATTTCGTCACTTTCTTTGTTACCGTCGTAAGTGTCATTTCTTTGGTTTTTCCGTTTCCTTTGTCACGAATAACTTCTACTTCAAGAGGATGATTGACTTTCATGGTTTCTTTCACTTTATTGAAGTACTCCCCAATATTACTTCCATCATATGGAATACCGTTGATCGAGGTAATCTGATCTCCTACTTCATACCCGAGATCTTTACCTACTTCATTCATCTGATAAGCATTGTTGATGACCAAGCCTTGCTTGTCAGGATCGTAAGCGAAACCAACATTGCCCAAGCTGAAGTCCTGATAAGGCTTAGGAGCAGTATATTTTATGCCGAGTGCCTTGAAACTCTCTTCTAGCGGTAAATCTTGAGCATTCTCAACATATTTTCTCAAGAATTTTCTCACCGCAGGAGAACTTTTCTTTTTGATAATTTTAAACAGTCGTTGATCCTTGAATGGTTCGTTAGGACCAAACTGACTGCCCAGTTCATTCATAAGATCAATCATCCCCATTTCTCCGTTGCTTTCCTGGCGTAATAGAACATCCAAGCATAGAGAAATTAATGCTCCTTTTTCATAGACGTTGCCGTACTGATCACTGTGATCATGGAGACATCCCGTACTCAACTTAGTGAATGGAAGTTCATCGTCATATATGCTATGACTATGGATAATCTTTTGGCCCATGCTAGCAAGGAACTGATCTAATGTTGTTAAACCACCAACTAATTGAGCGTGATGTGCAAAATACTCAGTTGTCCCCTCATACATCCAAAGATGTTTTGAAAGCTGAGGATCGTTGAAATCGTAATCCGCAATTTTATCAGAGTGAATATTCAAGGGAGTAATTATATGGAAGAATTCATGTGCTCCGATATGCATCAGTGTCGGTAAGAGCATTTCTTGTGGATATTCCGGTAGAACATATACACTGGAGGTGTTATGTTCCAATGCTCCAGTCATTACAGCTTGATCCGACTGTAAGAAATACATCAAAAATGCGTATTGGTCGACAGGAAGTTCACCACCCATATAGTCTTTTTGCACCTCGAGTAGCTTGGAGTAGTTTTCTAAGACGTAATCTGATTTTACCAAGTTTTGAGGAGCATATACACTTACAAGCACATCAGTATTTTCCACTTTCACCGTGGAAGTGTCCGGCTTGCAATACATGATCGGGTGATCGGCAAGATGATGATATCGTTCAGATTGAAAAACATCCAATTTTGGAGTCCTTTTCACTGGTGTAAGTGCTGAAGAGCCATACATATCTGCACTGTGCTTAATTTGAACGGTGAATTTCTCATCTTTCATTCCTTCGAAATAACCGAAAAAACCAAAGGGATTGATCAGGAAGTTTTTATCCGCTTCTATATTAGTTCCGGACATGCCGTATATCTTGGGTCCAATAATTTTGTCGAAAGTATCGTCAACTAAATAACTTAAAGAATACAGACGATGGGCATCATGAATTAAAAAAGTATTGATATCCAAACGTTCAGCATGAAGAGAATTACCATGCTCATCCCAACATTTGAACTCACTCACCATTCTACCAAAGTCGCTTATGGAGTATGTACCCGGAACAATTTTAGGCAAGTAGAATTTTATTTCTTTTTGTTTGATTTGGGGGACTTGTAAATTAACTCGAACGCGATCATCCTGAGTCTTAATTAGATCAATTTCATATAGATATTCTCCTGGTTCGGTATATAGATATTCTCGTGGGTCTGTAGCAAAGGATAGTAGTGATAATGCTGAACACAGCATTACCCAAATGATCTTTTTCATTACAAAGAGATTTAAAGGTTAATGATATTCAAATGTGCATATTTTGGTCTTTCCTCTGAGAAAAGTTCGACAAAAGGCAAAAAAAAGAAGATCAAAAAAAGCAGGGTGGCCAATTTTAACAAAGTCTTAACTATACAATCCTGTTTTATGAATGAAGTTTTGTAACAACAGAGTAAGTAGAACCGATTGAAATATGATGAACATAACTACAATAATCGCGGGTTTGTTCAGTCGAATTCTTTTGAGAAAACATCAAAACTTGATCATAATTCCTAATTCCGTATTCCATATTCTTGGTTTTAGGCTTGTACCGCTATTGTCATCATTCCAATTTGTAATCGAAAAGGAATAGCCAGGGCTTAACATAAGATGGAGGTTTTCCATGATTTGGTAGGACAGGGCGGGATTGATATGAACACCGAAATGAAGTTTGTCCGGATGAATGATATTTTGGTTCTCAATGTCTAAAAGAGTCTGATCTAAATCCAGCACCTCCCCTTTTCTTCTCAACCAAACTCCCAGATCAATTCCAGCTTCTAAGTGCATAGACCACTTGTTTTTAGAAAAGCTCCGAACCAGAGAAACTGGAATAACCAGTCGTTCATATTTACTATGAATTTTACGTGTATTTGACCTAGTTCGATTAACAAGTGTATCTCCAATAATGGAGTCAAAAGCAATACCTGTTTCGTCATCAACTAAATATTTCAAAACTACATTCTGTAATAATACTTGATCTCTTACCGTACTATTTGATTCTAGTTTTGTCCAAAATTGATCATATTGTGTACCAGCACCGACTGCCCATTCAGAGGAGATCTTGTATCGAAGTTTGACTGAAGATCGAAATCCGGGAAGACTTGATTCCGTTTTATTTCTCAATGCGGCCCAATCAGAGAATTGTGGCTGGTCAGCATCTATTGACCAGTTTTGTTGATGATAACCTGAGGATATCAGAAGCTGCCAGTGTTTTTGATCTTTGTGGTCAGGTTTTTCTGGAAATATCAGATTTTCTTCCAATAATATGTGGGATGACTGGGGCATTTCAAAGGAATAAGTATTAAATGGTATTTTATCTATCGCAATTCCATTCCTTTGGGCCTTATTGCCAAGGACTATGAGCTCATATTTAGATTTTTCGACCGATTCTTTTGGCGGATTAAGATATTGCGTTTTTTCCTGGAGGGATTCTTCGTCATTGTCGGTGTCTTCGTAGTGGTAATGTAGATCGCTATTGGAAGAAGTATCGTTTCCCAGATCTTTGGAAATGCCTGTACGCATTGTGCCTGCTTTCAAAGCTGGCCTTAGAATATCATCATTGTTGACTGACCTGTGATCATGTATATTGACCTGAGTTTGTTTCTTGTTTAACGGGGAGTACGAATCCACCTCTAAATTATCTTCTGAACTATTGGTTTTGTGGCCAGGATATATCATTAAAATGCAAACAGAACCCAGTAAAAATGAGCTCAAGAATATCCAGATAAGCGGATTCCTTTTTTTCTCTTTTTTCATGGCCCTTTGAATATTTTCCCAATGCAATTCGGGGTTATCCACAGGAAGATTGGATAGTTCTTTTTTCAAGTTTTTTTCAAATTGATTATAATCCATTTTAGTTTGCATTTATAGTGTCATCGAGGTTAAGACATACTGCTATTTACTTTCATTAGTTGCTTTGAACATTATTTCCTTCAACCATGATCTTGCCCTTGAAAGCCTTTTTCTCGAAACTGTACTAGTGCAATTGAGTATTTGACCAATTTCTTCATGTGATAAGCCATCCACTACGGACATATTAAATACAAGTTTTAATGTGAGGGGCATTTTATCAATGAGTTTGAACAGATCTTCTTTTTCCAGCTCAAATACCGCAACGGCATTGTACTCAATACTTAAATTCTCAATTGAATAATCATTATATCTATCGGTATTCTTTTTATTAAAATCGTAGATCGTGTTAATACTCAATTTAGCGATCCAACTCTTAATCTCACCCTTGCTAGGATCAAAGGACCCAATTCGAGAAAATACTTTGATAAATATATCTTGCATCATATCATCGGAATAATTTCTGTCGATTAAATATCTTCTTATAATCGCATTGACATACGAGGAGGTCAAAGAGTATAATTCTTTTTGGGCAGACTGATCAAATTTCTGACATCTGGATATAATATGTAACATTTCCTTTCCTCGCATTCATTCTGCTTTTCCTCCTATTTACCAACAAGTATCTACTAATTAATAAAGGAGGATATGTAGTATTTTCTACTTCAAGTTGTCCTTTTTACCAAGGATTTAGGAGGTACAATTCTCTTTAAATTATACCTCCCAATCTGATTATTTAATTATTGTGTTCTTATTACATCAAATGAACCTTGGAAAGGAACTAATGGGTTGCCATTAGCACTCAGTAAACCGTTGAACGTTCCTTTGATTGGCTCTCCAATTTCTCCAACTTCTGTTATTTCTACTATATAATCATCCAATAAATAGGTGCCTCCAATATCTTGAGTGCAAGGATCAATTAGAGTAAAAGTTAAACCCTGGTAAAGTGGATTATCCATAGAGTTAAAAGTATGGGGCTCTAGGGCTCCTTCAATTCCCCACATGATTTGAAAATCATGACCTGCTCCAATGATGAACTCATGCCCTTCTTCTCCATTGGGGCCAAAAGTTTCAAATACCCATCCAAATAGACAGTCCTCATTCGTCGCGTCAACAGGAGTTGTTAGAGAGGTAACATTCCCATCAATATCATAATCAAAGGATAGTACAGAAGTCTCTTCGATTTCAGGATTGAACTCTTCGATATTTTCTTCGGATATATCGATGTCTTCCTTTGAACATGATACGTTCAATGTGCTGATTGCTATAATCATCAAGCAAGCAAATAATTTAATTTGTTTCATTGTCATTTTTTTTTAATTATCAATGTTGTTGGTATTTAGTAGTACCGACAAAAACAGCTATTGTGACATTCAAACTAAATTTTCTTTTTTGTAGCAAATGATATTAAGGAAAAATGTGAACGAACATTTTAAATTTTATGTCAGTTATTCTGACAAACTAATGGATAAGAAGAACCCATTTTGATAATCGTTTTTTGGTAAAGTAGTGAACATTAGATAATCTTACTAGTTCTTGTGAATATGGTTCTTAATAATTCTAAAAATCATACTTTTAAGGGATGAACAGAGATCGGTTTGCAGAACTTATCTTACCATTGGCCTTAGGTCATACCTTCACTTATTCAATTCCTGAAGAACTGAGCCCAGCAATTAGTATAGGTGTGCGAGTGGAGGTGAATTTTGGAAAGCGTAGGCATTACGCTGGAATAGTTCATTCTACCCATAATAATGAAGACAAGAAGAAATCGGTTAAAGATATTATTGCCGTATTAGACGATGAGCCAATCATATCCTTGGAACAAATCCGCTTTTGGGAGTGGATGAGCGACTACTATATGTGTCATTTGGGTGAGGTCATGGCCCTGGCATTACCTCCAGCAATGAAATTATCGAGTGAGACCAGGGTCATTGCTTCTAATCATTTTCTCGAAATCGAAGATGAAGAATTATCGGAAGAAGAATATAAGATTAGAGGATTCCTGCAAATCAAGCAGGAAATGAATATGGAAGATATTGCTACCGTACTTCAAATCAAATCGATCCATCAGTGGATTCAGAAAATGGTGCACAAAAACTACCTTATTGTTTTTGAAGCCTTGGATCCGATAGTCACGGAACGGAAAAAGGAGATCATAATCTTAGATAATGAAATACTGAATTCTGAGGAAAGGCAGATGACTTTGTTTAATGAGCTAGCTCGGTCCAAGCATCAGACTAACGCTCTAATGGGCATATTATATCTGCAGCAACAGCATAAATATGTGGTCTGGGATATGCTCAAAAAGCGATTCGACATTCCGCGATCGGCGATCAAGAGCATGGAGAAAAAAGGCTTGCTCAATCTTGAAAGTATCGGACTATCCGATATGATGGAAAACAACATAGAGGCCAATCTTTCTCCATTATCTGAAGAGCAGCAAGAAACTTATGAGCATCTGCTCAAAAGCTGGGAGACCCATGATGTGATGCTATTGCACGGTGTTACTGGTAGTGGAAAGACGCATATTTATGCCCATAAAATGAAAGAAATTCTAGAACAGAATTCACAATCTCAGATTTTGTTCCTGCTTCCTGAAATTGCCCTGACCAATATGACACTAATTCGACTTCAGAAGTTATTTGGTTCGGAAGTGATGGTCTATCACTCCAGATTGACACCTAAAGAAAGAATGACCTGCTGGAATAAAGTACTGAAAGGGCAGCGACTGATCATTGGACCTAGGTCTGCATTGTTCTTACCCTTCAAGAACTTGGAATTGCTCGTTGTAGACGAGGAGCACGACCCTTCTTTCGTAGAATTAAATCGCAGACCGCACTATAATGGCCGAGATGCAGCAATTGTTATGGCTCGTCAGCAGGGAGCCAAAATTATTCTGGGAAGTGCAACACCGGCTATAGAAAGCCTATGGAAGGCTTACAATGGAAAATTTGCCTACTTGAATCTAAAAAATCGATATGGAAATGCGCAACTGCCTAAAGTAAAACTGATCGACTTAAAGAAGGCAAAAAGAGATGGAGAGCTTGAGGGTAGTTTTAGTTCGGAATTGATCAATGAAATAAAGAAAACGGTAGAACAAAAGAAGCAGGTGCTCTTATTTCAGAATCGACGGGGGCATTCTCCTGTGTATTTGTGTACGAGCTGTGATTGGAAAGCGACCTGTTCGAATTGTGATGTATCCCTTACTTATCACAAGTACTTTCACCGCTTGGTTTGCCATTTGTGCAACTTTTCCTATCCGGCAGTCGAGGATTGTCCCGAATGCGGTTCCAATGACATTAGTAAAATAGGATTGGGTACGGAGCGGATTGAACAGGAAATGAAAGAACTTTTCCCTCAATATCAGGTAGCTAGATTGGACGCTGATACGGGTGCCAGGAAATATGCCGCACATGAAATTTTGGAGGATTTTCAGAATCACAAGACGGATATCTTAGTAGGGACGCAGATGATTACCAAGGGCCTCGACTTTGATAATATTGGATTGGTGGGGGTAATATTGGCCGATGGTCTGCTTCATTTTCCAGAGTACAGGGCTTTGGAGAGGGCTTTTCAATTGATGATGCAGGTTTCCGGAAGAGCTGGAAGAAGGGAAGATCAGGGCAAGGTTATGATCCAGACTTTTAGTGCGGACCACCCCATTTTTAGCGATGTGGTACAACACCAGTATTTGAACTTTGCTCAAAGGGATCTGAGGGAGCGAAAAAAATTCTCTTATCCTCCTTTTCGAAGGATGATCAAGCTAGAACTGAGACATAAAAATCCGGAATTGGTTTCTCGGGCAGCTCAGGATTTGGCGAGTACCATGAGGGTTCATTTGAAGAAAGAGGTGATTGGGCCTGCGCAACCAGGGATAGCCAGGATTAAGAATCAATACATTCAGCATCTGGTGCTCAAGTTGCATCTAGATCAGCAGCGCATTCGAAAGATTAAGCAATTCGTGCTGGAGGAAATTAGGCGTATCAAAAAGACCAAGGGCTTAAGCGGTTTGAAGGCGGATATATATGTGGATCCGTAGATTAATGAAAAATTAAAAGTGAATAATTATTAATGAGTGAAGTTCGTCGAAAAGATGTTATTGGAGTTATCAGTTATCAGTTATCAGTTATTGGTTGTCGGTGGTTAGTTGAGCTTATTCCTCTTTTGGGGATTCGATCAGAAACTTCATTTTCTTAAAGATATCCGTATTGTCGTACATGCCTCCAAAAAGAGTACTTCCTGGTCCCATAGCAAATACAGGAACCATTGCTCCGCTGTGTCTATTTGAGCTAAATTCTAATTGCATTTTTCCCGATAAATTACCCCCGTCAATGCTCAAGCCGCCAGTTTCGTGGTCTGCTGTAACTATTACAAGGGTTTCCGAATCTTGCAAGGCGTAGTTGAATACGGAATCAACGGTCTCATCAAATTCCCTCATTTCATCCATTAAGTAAATTGGGTCTTCCTTATGCCCTGCCCAATCTATTTGTGATCCCTCAACGATAAGAACATAACCATGATCAGAATGCTTCTCCAAAAAAGAAATGGCGTTCAAACAAGCCTTTTTTAAGTACTTTCTTCCCTCGCTATACCTGGGTGGATCAGATTCTGCGGTAAAATATAAATAGTTATAACTGCGATCTAAATCATAGTTTTTCATTTTAGCAGATTTGTAGTCGTGGACTACATAAGATTTATCCGTTAACTCCTGGATTAAATCCCGGCCATCTGTTCTAGTATTGACAAAGTGCTTTTTCCCCCCACCAACTATATAATCTATATCATTATCGATTAAATCCAGAGCTATTTGCTCCTTAGACCCTCTGTATTTTTTATGAGCATAAAAAGATGCTGGAGTCGCATCAGTAATACTTGAGCTTACGACAATACCAGTAGCCATATCCTTTGATTCGGCGATATCAATAATGGATTTAAGAGGATTTCCTTCCTTGTCCAGGCCAACCATTCCATTTTTTGTCTTTTTGCCACAGGCCATTGCAGTTCCACTAGCGGCTGAATCAGTAACCAAATTATCAGCGCTGTAACAGCTTTGAATGCCAACAACTGGAAATTTTGCAAAAGATGAAGTCATTTTATTGCGATAATGCAAAGCACTTATTTGGCTCAACCCCATTCCGTCGCCAATAAACAAAATAATATTTCGTGGACTATTGCTTTGGACATCAACATTGACTACCTTTGTGATGATTTCTTTGGTGGGCTGGCATGAAAATATTGCCATTGCAAGCAATGTAAGCAAAAGCCTAACGTTGATGTCTCTAGTACGAATCAAATTATTGGTCTATTGTTTTAGTGTAATGTGTAAGCTAAAGTATTATTTTTTTGTTAAACTTCTGTTATTTGCGGCAACAGTAAACCTGTCTGCGCAAAAATCTTTATTTGATGACATTGAGGTAAAAGAGGGTAATAATTACACACTTGAGGCAGATTTTTCTTCTCTGATCGAAAATAAATATGAAGAAGTAGAAGTCGATGGCATCTTTAGTTATACATCTGAAAATGGATCTGTAAGAGAACTTCCTGTGAATTTGGAATTAAGAGGCAAGTTCAGAAGAGCAAAATGTGATTTTCCTCCTCTCAAGATTACTCTAAAAAAGAAATCGGCGGAACAACTAAATTTCCAAAAAGAGTTCAGGTCTTTGAAGCTTGTTACACATTGTTATGCAGACGAGGATGGTTCCTATGAGCATTTGTATAAAGAACATCTTGTTTACGAATTATATGGATTATTAAATGAGGATTCTTATCGCACCAAGTTCATCAACATTGACTTTGTAGATACCAAACAAGGGTCAACCCAAGAATTTTCTGTTTTAATCGTAGAGGATACAGATCAGCTAGCATATAGACTTGGAGCTTATGAAACGAGTAGTTTGTACAACTTGCCGGATGATCAGTTCAATCAAGAGAACCTTGTCCTAGTTAACGCTTTCCAGTTTATGATCGCCAATTCTGATTGGAGCAAGGAAACGGTTAAGAATGTAAAGATTCTCAAAAGGGGCAAAGAGTATATTCTCGTTCCTTACGATTTTGATTTTTCTGGTTTTGTCAACTCGAAATTTGCAAGACCGAATAATTCATTGGGATTGTTTCGAATGAAGGATAGAGCATGGCAAGGTCCTCGTTTAAACACAAACAGGCAGTTTTCCGGATCTTTTTCCTCCAAAAGGGATCAAATTGAAGATACAATATTGTCCGATCAATATTTAAATACAGATCAGAAGACCGAATTGGTTGAGTTCATCGATAGCTTTTTCAATATCATCGATCAGAAAAAGCTGAGATCACTGGAAGTCTATCCATTCGCCGATTATATCAACGAACAGAAATCAACAGTTCGCTAACCAAACTGTTATAAAGAATCTGTAGCTCGAAATAGTTGAATTTTCAAAGAAGAATCGTGAACCGACCTACTTGGCTTATTACTGTTCTTCCGCAATGATAATGGTGTCGACAAAATCTACCACTGGCTGCTCGGGGCGAGGCGGTTTTTCAGGTTTGTCCAATACATTCTTTGTAGAATTTACTTCTAAAATGAGAGAGTCGACGATTTTATCTGCTTCTACGAAAAGCGATAATTGACATTGTTGCTTTAGTTCCTCTTTATAGACTTGCTTTTTCACTTCAACGGCTTCCGCGATGAGTGCAGCTTCCTTTTCCTCTTTGTCACAGGAGATGAGAAAGAGAGCAAACGAGAACAGTATGAAAACTCTATTGATCATATTCGGCACAAAATACTGTAATCAACCCAATTCTTTAATATACTTTGCCAGGAATAAGATCTCACGACCTATCTCCATCACTTTGTCGTCATAAGCTTTAGCTTCTTCCGCCGTATCATCGTATTCCTTCGGATCCAAATAAGGCAAGGCGATTCTCGCAGAAGCTCCAGGAACAAATGGACAATTTCTATCCGCATGGCCACAGACCATAACAGCGATAAAATTGATGATGGGATTATACGGATCAGAATATTTTTTGGAATACATGACTTGGTTCCATTGCACATCTCCAGGCATTCCTATAGAGTATTTAGGATTGCTGGATAGATCCAGTTGAGTTATTTCAAATCCAAATCTATTTAAAGCCGCCACCATTCTGTGGTTAAATGCTGTACTTTCCGTACCCCCGGAATAAGTATTTATCCCCTGTAAGTTATAATGATGTGCGGCAACCCTCATCCAAAGCTCAGATAGCTGGCTTCGCCGGGAGTTATGGGTGCAAATAAAAGTAATTTTAACGGTATCTGAGTTGGTCATGGCCAAATGCACCTCGTCACCTAGTTCCTTAAGTAAAGTCTTTCTCTCTTCAGGAATTTGGTTGAAGTCCTTAAGAGCATTAATATTATCCATTAGTGTAGATTCTTGATATTCTTGAGATATAGCACGGGGCAATCCAAGACAAGTCAATATAAGTAATAAGCAGTATTTCATGAGCCAAAGATCGAATCGGCCCATTAGCTAAATGGAAAATCACATTAATTAATCGTTATCTTTTTTTCCTGGTCTTTCTTGATCCTCGCTTCAAGAATGGAGTCCACAATCGTCTGTAAATGTTCTTCCCGATATATTGAACATAGACTGTCTGCTTCAGTCTTAATATCTTTTCTTGACTTTCGAAATTCTTTGTTTACCTCCTTCATAATCCTAGGGGTGAGACTTGGCTCATTGTTGATACAAGAACCAACTAGGAAACCTAAGACCACAATCAGTATGATAATTTTCTCGCTCACTTCGATTTCTTTCTCAATTCGAAATTGGTGCCTAAATAGACTTTTCGGACCATCTCATCAGCCGCTAATTCCTCGGCAGTTCCGGATTTTAAGATAGACCCTTCAAACATCAAATATGCTCTGTCCGTAATGGACAAGGTCTCCTGAACATTATGGTCAGTTATAAGAATCCCGATATTTCTGTCTTTTAACTTAGCAACAATGGACTGAATGTCTTCTACCGCGATGGGGTCGATTCCGGCAAAAGGCTCGTCCAATAGAATGAATTTGGGATCGGTAGCCAATGCACGGGCAATCTCGGTTCTTCTTCTCTCTCCACCAGATAAGGTATCTCCATTGCTTTGTCTCACCTTATGCAAGTTGAACTCGTCAATCAAGCTTTCCAATTTATGATTTCGCTCTTCCTTATTGAGGTTTGTCATTTCAAGAACGGCCATGATATTATCCTCAACTGATAGCTTTCGGAACACGCTGGGTTCCTGAGGTAAGTATCCTATCCCATTCTGAGCCCTTTTATACATAGGCATTGCAGTGATATCTCGATCATCTAGGAAAACCGAACCATCGTAAGGCTTGATGAAGCCCACGATCATATAGAAGCTGGTCGTTTTCCCAGCACCATTCGGGCCCAATAGACCTACAATTTCACCCTGTTCTACATTGAGTGAAACACCCTGAACGACCATTCTGGAGCCGTATTTCTTCTTTATATTTTGAGCATGTAACCGCATCTTATAATTATTTAGGGCTTAAAATTTGGTTTTAACTACCGTTTCCAGATCCCAGTTCGCCTTAAGTCCTTTCAAATCTGATACAAAAACCCGTTCCGGACTGGTTTTGGATAAAAATGATCCCGAGGACCATCGCTTATTTCCATCTAAATCTTCAATGATAGTTATCTCTAGAATACCGGGTTGAAGATAGTAAAAACTATCTCTGTCCATCTTACTATCATTGATCAACCAATTTCTTTCCCAGTTATTCTGCTTACTTTTTAATTGAACAACATATTGCAAAGTCGAATCCAAGCCCTGAATTTCCAAAAAGAGATTGCCTGTATTTTTAGCAACAAAGGATTTATATGGAATCGCTATGGAATCATTGGACTCCAGATCATAAGCCTGAAGTGCGCCATTGTCAAGCAACAGATATCCGCCTTTTCTGGTCGCTTCATTATTCACTTTGACCCGCAGAGAATAATTGTCTATCATATTAACTTCAAATGGATTGATCATAGTCGTATCCAATAAGATATAAATAGAGTCTTGATTGATATTCGCGATTGGCGTCATGGTCTTTAATAGGATGTTTTGTTCTTCATCAACGAACAGGCTTTTTTCGGTTTCTACTTTTTCCTTTCGAGGAAGATCCTTGGTTTTCAAATACCGCATTTTGATGGTATCCGAAATTAGATCGTCATTTAATATAAGCAAGCAATTATTTTCCGGTTGACCAGTATACCAGATTCGAATAGATTGATCCACAAAGTTGTAGTCCTCGACGGATATCCCAACGAGCTCAACTGCTGGTGTGTCGTAGAATTGATGTTCAAAATTAACCGTCAATAGCCCGGATTGGAAAGAATAGTCTTCCATAGCCGGGGTTCCCTCCTCCAAGAATAGTACTAAAGGGCTAACAATAAATAGGTTGGAGTCTATAATCAAATTTTCAGATAAGAAAGCAATCTTCTCCGGTGGTCCATCATAGATCAAGTTAGCATTGTCATCTTCTAAGGCGATCAACTGAAAAGTGTCTGATCGGAGGTAGTTAAAATTAAAGATACCGTTAGAGTCAGTAAAGCTCAGATAATAAGGTTTTTGAAGAAAGACGGCAGAATCAGATAGATTGTCATAGAGTAGTACACTGAGATTCTGGACGGTGTCCCCAGAAAAGGCACGAATGACCTGACCACCTATAGATAAAGAGTCAATCGTAGGGCCTGTCGAAAAAACATGTTGCATCCCTCTGGCTGAATTACCTTCAGTAATATCTTGAATGGCATCACTGAAATTAAAAATATAAGTGGTGTTTTCCTTAAGTTCTTCTCGATCATCCAATTCAACAGAGACCGTTTTACTTTTGATCTTCACTTTTAATGGATAGGTCAAGGGTGGTGAAACAATGATATTCTTATTGGGGTTGTTGATCTTGACAAATTCGTCGAAGGTGAAAAACCATTTTCTTCTGGTCTCATTAGTAACTTGACTTTTCGAGGATTTCTCAGTTATTAATTTGGGAGCGGCATTATCCTTGGGTCCACCACTCGGCCTTCCTACGGTAGCACAACTCAACATCTGTGCTAGGATCGCTAGGCAAAGAAGATATCTTAAAATCACTGAACCTGATATACCGGATGACATTTCTCTAAAGTTTCTCTTAAATGCTTTACCTCAAAGTGTGTGTAGACTTCAGTGGTCAGAATGGATTCATGCCCCAATAAGGCCTGCACAATTCTAATATCTGCACCTGCTTGTATCAAGTGACTTGCAAAAGTATGGCGAAAAAGATGAGGACTCAACTTTTTCTTGATATTTGCTTTTTTCGCCGCCTCATTGATCATAATATAGATCATATTTCTAGTCAGTGGATTTCCCCTTCGATTTATGAAGCAGTAATTGATATTTTCAAAATTTTTGGCTTTCAAACTCAGTTCATCCCAATAAGATTGTATGGCTTGTTGCGCTCTTTCGTGGAAAGGTACCAAACGTTCTTTATTTCCCTTTCCGTGTACTCGAATAAGAGATTTTTCAAAATTCATTTGTTTCTTGGGCAGCGATATTAACTCACTAACGCGTATTCCAGTAGCATACAGCAACTCGATGATCGCATGATTCCTCTTATTTAAAACTGGGTCTTTGGTCATGCTTAGGGTTGTTTCCAGTATGAGCTCCAATTCTGAAACACTTAAAATGACTGGAATTTTTCTGCCAATTTTGGGGGATTCCAAAAATTTTTCAGCTTGAATAACTGCAATTTTCTCTAGAGCGAGAAACTTGAAAAAAGCCTTAACTCCTGAGATAATTCTGGATTGTGACCTCGAGCTGAGGCCTATTTCATTAAGCCACAGAATAAAGTCTGCGAAAAAATCTTGATCAAAATCACTCGTACTTTGGATAGGTTTGGAAGAGATGGTTTCTATAAAATATTTCAATTTAAGTACATCTTGATAATAGGCCTCCACGCTATTACCCGAGAGGCCCTTTTCAAGTTGTAAATGTCTTTTAAATTGATTGATCCAAAGTCCGAGTTGCATGAATTATTCAGCTTTGATCTCAGCTATTTTCTTTCTGATCTCTTCCAATTTTGTTTTCTGAGCACCAATCTCTTCTACTTTTTTCTCTTGATCCACTAAGTTGGTCTCAATATTCTTTTCATTTTCTTTAATCGCAGCCTTGGCATCTTCGATGGCCTTCTCATATCGATCTTTGTCAGATTTTAATTTGCTGAGATCTTTGTCGAATTGCTTAAGAACCTTTTCTTCATCTTCAAGAATCATATTCTGCTTCTCCACTCTGCTCCTCTTCTCGAATTCGTTGAGAATATCGATCAGTTCTTTGGATTCTTTAGAGTAGTCACTGCTCGTTAGAAAAGTGCTTCCCATATCAATCCAAACAATCATTTCAGCTCCTTGTGCGGTCTCCTCTATTCTCGAATAAAAATCGATGCTGTTTCCTTGGCCAATGCTCTGAATATCCGCATCTTCTTCGTAAAATTCTCCGGCCTTTCTGTTCTTCTTGATTTTGAGCCCCATATCCTTGGTAAAGTCCTTCCAGATTTTTTCGACATCTTTCTCTTTTTCCAAAGCAGTCAGTACCACAAAAGCAGGTTGAACACCCAGTGTCATCGGTCTGTCCTGTTCTGCTACCTGCGCCTTCATACTTGAAGCGAAAATCAACAATAAAAATGTGATAGGTAGAAGAATGTAATTTTTGATCATTGTTCTAGTTTAAAATGGTTAGAATAATATTTCTTTTTCTACGAGATCGTCTGAATTCACACAAGTAGATACCCTGCCATGTTCCCAAGACCAATTGGCCGTTTTTTATAGGGATAGAGACAGAGTTTCCTACAACACTACTCAATACATGAGCAGGCATGTCATCAGGTCCCTCGTCTTTATGTTTTAATCCCGGCATATCTTCTGGAGCAATACGGTTAAAATACAGCTCCAAATCGTGCAATACGTCAGGATCACTGTTTTCATTAATGGTTAATGCGGCAGAGGTGTGTAATACATGTATAAAAAGAATTCCGGTATAGTTTAGTTCCGAAATCGCAGCTAAAATATAATCGTCTATTCTATAAAATCCTTTATCAAAAGCTGGTAAAAGGATCTGTTTTTGCCAAGCCATGGATGTTTTATCTATAGAATTCAGGACAACGAATTTGTCCAAAATAGTACATGATACTTACTCCAAGCATGGCATAAAGATCGTTGTCCTTTCCGTTTCCTCTTTGTCTCCCTTGTTCGCCAATACCTAAGCCCGGCCCCAGTATCTCAGGAGATCTATCGGCCAGTTGAGCGGCAATTGGTCCTCTCAGGTTCTCAATATCTTCCAGATCGGCATAAATCCCACTTACATCGTCAATATAATCCGTATAAGGACTCCTTGTTGCCAATTCTATATTGACACTCCAACGATAATTGATATCAAACTTAAATCCTCCACCAAAGGTAAAAGCAGCGGCATTTGTGGCATATTCTTCGCCGTTGAACTGACCTTCAGTTCCCAATTCTCTTAATTCATAGGTATCTCCGTTCAACTCCGCAGTCGGATTGTAAGAGAACATGCTAAACCCTGCCAGTAAGTATGGGGTAAACCACTCATCATTCGACCCATGTTCATAGGGGAGGAAGTTGAATTCCAATTGTGCAGTACCATCTATGATCTCACTTTGGAAGCTCAAATTACGCTGCAACTCAAAAACATTATCGGAGTTGCGATCATAGGCTTCAATATTCGTGTAGTTTCCCGAAAATTTCAGGCAAATCCTTTTGTTCAGATTATACCTCGCGACAATACCACCCGCCAGATTCGGATTGTGGATCTTGTAATTAGTATTTAAATCCCCAAAATATTGAGATGCCCCTGCCCAAGCTCCAAGCTCCCAACCTTTCTGAGCAGTGGAAAACTGAGCCAGACCACAAAGACATATAATTATTAGTATCCTATTCATTTCTTATTAATTCTCTATACAAATGCCCCCCTTGTTACAGTCCTGCTTTAGCCGATATTTCAAGCATTCGTTCTATGCATTTCTTACTGTCACTGATCAATTCATCAGACATATGAATTTCAGGTAACTCGTATTTCAAGCACAAATATAGTTTTTCAAGTGTGTTTCTTTTCATATGTGGGCACTCATTGCATGCACAGTCATTTTGTGGTGGTGCTGCAATTAGGGTTTTGCCAGGGCATTTCTTTTGCATTTCATGCAAGATGCCTGCTTCTGTAGCAACGATATAGGTCTTTGACTCATCTTGTTGTGCAAACTTAATCAGTTGACTTGTTGATCCAATAAAGTCCGCTTTTTCCAAGATATGTGATTCACATTCCGGATGAGCAATTAATTTCGCATCCGGATGTTCGTGTTGAAGTTTGACAATTTTCTCATGAGAAAATATTTCGTGAACCATACAGCTTCCGTTCCATAGAAGTAGGTCTCGACCAGTTTTTTTCTTGAGATAACGTCCCAAATTCACATCGGGAGCGAAAATGATGTTCTGATCTTCAGGAACACTATTGATGATTACTTCTGCATTCGAACTCGTACAGCAGATATCCGTCAAAGTCTTTAGTTCAGCAGTGCAGTTGATATATGAGATCACCACATGCTCAGGATACTTTTCCTTGTACTTCTTAAAAATCGGTGCTGGACAAGAATCCGCCAATGAACAACCGGCCTTCAGATCCGGAAGCAATACTTTTGACTTCGGATTCAGAATTTTAGCCGTCTCAGCCATAAAATGAACCCCGGCAAAGAGAATAATATCTGCATTGGCAGCTGCCGCCTTTTGAGAAAGCCCCAAAGAGTCTCCTACGTAATCTGCTATATCTTGAATTTCCGATTCCTGATAATAATGCGCAAGAATCATTGCATTCTTTTCAACTTTAAGTCGCTCTATCTCTTCAACTAAGTCTATGGTAGGATCAACATCTATGTCTAAATATCCTATTCTGTCCAGGTGCTCCTGTGCAACCTTAATGCTATTTGCTTCCAATGATAAATTTTTAATTATGGTTTAACCATGCCTCATATCTGCCCAGTGCAAATATACTTGGAACTTTGTGTAACTCTAACGATTCCTCACCTTTCCATTGTATAATTGACTGCGTTTTAATTAAGCTTTTTTCATCTGAAATTCCAGCAGATATATGTAACATGGTTTCGTTCTTCAATGTTCTAAATATTGTCTCCATTAATACCGTGTTTCGATAGGGCGTTTCCATGAAGATCTGAGTATAATTGTTGCGACCCAATTCCGACTCCATCGCCTTCAGCTTAGATCCTAGTGCTTTCTTATCTCTGGGCAGATATCCATGAAAAGTAAACTGCTGCCCGTTAAAGCCGGAAGCCATCAATGCCATAAAAATTGAGGATGGTCCGCTCAGTGCAACTACTTTTATTCCATTGGCATAAGCATGCTGTACGATGAAATTTCCGGGATCCGCTATTCCAGGACAACCAGCTTCTGAAACTATTCCAATATGATGGTGATGTTGAAGTTCTTCAAGCACTTCTTTCTTATTATGACCAGATTTTTCAATTTCGATGATCTTCTTCTCTTCAATATTGAGATCGGGAACCAACTGTCTGATGAAACGCCTCGTTGTTCTTGCCCTCTCTGTTACAATCAGATCCACTTTGGTTAAGGCGCTCTTTACTTCGTCAGAAATATTATTGTGATTTCCTTCAGGTATAAGGGGCATCGGAATGAGATAAATCGTCCTCATCTAAAGTTGATTTTCGAATTAGTATCCTTATGTTTTCCATTCGACAGAGCTAATAATATGCTCTATGTCCTTATACAAAAAATCAATTACCTCCTGAAGAGAATCTATCTGAACCTGGGTTCTGAAATATAGCGATCCTCGCAAAAAATGTTGAGTACTGTCGGTTAGATAGAATTGGTAATTCGACGCAACCGGTCCATCTATCTTAAACAGAAATCCAGAGCTATTGTCCTCTTTCCTTATTGGAAATCTCTCAATATAATTTGCTTTGCTATTGTGTTTATCTACCAATTTGAAAGCATCTGCCTTATACTTTTCGAATGATTGTAGTCCTTCGATAGGATAATAACTACAATGTAGCTGAGCATCAAAAGCTGGAAAAACCAGGTCGAACCAGCAGGCTTTTTCAGCGCTTTTCTCTCCGCTCTCTTTTAGTTCAATGGTAGAGTAGTGTGGAATTTCCAAGCTCAATGGGCATTCTAGACTGTCCCAGAGATGATAAGATCTCTCCGGATACACGACTTTAGGATAAGCCCTAGGTTTTGGACTAATCTTTTGCTCGCCCGAACAAGCTGCGACAATTATCACTAAGAATACGATGACTAATTTTTGCATTAGGAATTACTTTCAATTGATTCTTCTTTGGTCACTTTGACCTGCTTAATTCTTCGACTATTCACCGCAAGAACGCTAAACAACATTCCGGAGATCTTAATCTCTTGATTCTTTTTCGGGAAGCTTCCGAGAAACTCAAGCACAAGACCTGCAATGCTATCGGACTCACCTCTACTTTCCTCGAAAATTCGCTCATCAATGTCCATTATTCTACAAAAATCATTGATGAGGGTCTTGCCTTCAAAGATGAAGTTATTATCATCTATTTTAAAGAACTCCTGCTCTTCATCTTCATCGAATTCGTCTTTAATTTCTCCAATAACTTCTTCCATTACATCTTCCAGAGTCACAATACCCGTATTGCCTCCATATTCATCCACGACAATAGCCATATGTGTTCTTCTGGCCTGAAATTCTTTTAAAAGATCATTGATCATTTTAGAATCCGGAACGTAAAACACTTCCTTTTTTATCAGGCTTCTCCAATCCTCTAACTCATTATTATCGACAAACGGAATTAGATCCTTGGTATACAGCATGCCGATTACATTGTCAAAATCTTCCTCAAATACCGGAAGTCTGCTGTATCCGCTTTTCTTGATCAATTCGATAACTTCTGTGAAACTCAATTCTTCATCCAGGGCAACAACATCTACCCTAGACTTCATTATTTGCTTTACAGGAACATCGTTGAACTTAAGAACTCTTCTGAGAAAGTTAACTTCCTCTTGAGCTTCTACACTTTCTCCAGAGGTGATTTCGATGGCCTTATCCAGATCTTTCTTTAACTCTAGATTCTGAAATAGGTTTTTTTGTTCGAATCGCTTTTCGAAAATAGAGGAAAAGGAAATCAGAAAATTGATGAGTGGGTTAAAAATTCGACCCAAAATACTCAAGCTGAGTGACATGGTCTTGGCCAGCCTTACGCTATTCAGCCGTGCATATATTTTAGGAAGTACTTCTCCGAAAACCAATAGAATAAAACTCGATACAATTACCGCCATGAAGAAATTTAGTGCTGAAGCCAAAAAAGGCGGATCAAGAAAACGGGTCAGGCCAAAGCTGCCGCATATATTTTCTGATAAGTTCAATAACCAATCCCATGAGATCAGTCTTTTAAGCAACTGATCCGATAGAATGACGATGGATATATTGATGAAATTATTCGAAATAAGTATGATGGCTAAAAGCCTTTTCGGCTTGCGAATAAGTTTTAAAATTCTGTCTGCCGATCTGGTCTTTTCGGTTTCCAGTTCGACCAGCTTTCGCTTATCCAAAGAGAAATAGGCGACTTCAGAGCCGCTGATTAAACCCGAAAGAAAAATTAATATTACAAGCGCTGCAACAAGGCCGGGAAGGGATATAATACCAAAAAGTGAAATGCCGAATAAACCTAAGAACAATTGATGATGCTCAACGTCGGGATCCAAAACAGAATTTTTAGTTAAACAATAGAGTGGATTCTAAAAAGGTAAATCATCTTCCATAGTTTCTACACTAGGAGCTGGATTATTCCCCATCTCAGTAATTCCACTCAAACTATCGTCTCTACTTGTATCAACTTCCAGGCCAGATTGTACATCCTTGTTTCGGTTAATAACCCTCAACATAGCAGCCCTAACATCCGTGGTGTATCTTTCTATGCCGTTTTTGTCTGTATATTGTCGATGGGTGAGCTTTCCCTCTAGGTAGACCGTACTTCCTTTTCTCAATGAACTCTCAACGCGATCAGCGAGTTTTCCCCATGCCTTGACATTGTGCCACTCGGTGATCGTCTGCCACTGACCGGCTTTGTCCATATAGTTTTCATTGGTTGCCACTGAAAAACTGGCTAATTTACCTCCATTTTCCAAGTTCCGAATTTCAGGATCATTGCCCAGGTTTCCTACCAGTATTACTTTATTGACCATAAATATTATTTGAACATCTAGAAATATATTCAAAAGTACGAATATATCCAATGCATTGCTTTAGGAAATGGATACTTATGAATATTCTTGTTTGGAACGCTCAAATATTCATTTTCATTTTGTGGAGTCAATTCTTCCACACTCCAGAAATTAAGTAAAAGTGTTCTGTGGGTCAGATGGTGGGTTATGCTCTTGGTTTTTACCACTGCTCCAAAGCTAATCCCGGGAACTTCATCTTTTTCCGGAGTAAATTCTACATCTGAGGTAGCGATCCCCGGGAGTTCGTACAAACCACCCCAAATTCCATCACTTCCTCTTTTGCGAATCCATTGACTATCTCTCTCTTGGAGGAAGTAATGCAAATACTCCTTTTTCTTTCGAATCTTTTTCGAACTATAGGGCAAGAATTCAACTTGGTCGTGTTGATATGCCCAACAGTGTTTTTGCAAAGGACATGCTGAACAATTGGGCTTTTTTGCCACGCATTGAAGCGCGCCAAACTCCATGATGCCGTTATTGAAGTCGGCGGGATTAACATCAACAATATATTTTTCTAGAAGCTTTTTGAATTCTCTTTTGGTCGTACTTCTATGGATATCATCTTGCTTTCCAAAATATCTACTTACAAGTCTTAACACATTGCCATCGACTACGGGTACCGGACGATTAAATGCAAAAGAGGCGATGGCTGAAGCCGTATAATCTCCGATTCCCTTGAGTTGAAGAAGTCCTTCATATTGATTGGGGAAAACTCCTCCTCTCGAACTAATTACTCGTGCCGTGGCATGTAGATTCCTGGCCCGGCTATAATAACCGAGACCTTCCCATGACTTCATGACCTCGTCTTCAGTAGCCATGGCAAGTGCGTCAACCGTGGGATACTTTTCAATAAAATGTAGGTAATAGGGAAGTCCTTGTTCGACCCGTGTCTGCTGTAGAATGATCTCACTTAGCCATATGAAATACGGGTTCTTGGTCTCCCTCCAGGGCAAAGAACGTCGATGCTCATGATACCATCCTATTAGGTTTTCAATAAAAAAGGCTTCTTGATCCATCAAGAAGCCTTTTTTAAAAACTTATTATTTCTAAAGCCTTTGATCAAACAGGCCTGCATATCGTCTTCCTATTTTATTTTTCAACTCCTTTCGGGCGAAAAAGATACGACTTTTTACTGTTCCTAAAGGCAGATCCAACTCCTCAGCTATTTCTTGGTACTTAAAACCTTCGAAGTACATAGAAAATGGAACCTTTAATGAATCATCCAATTCATGCAACATAGCACCCAACTCCTTCATCATGATATTGGATTCTCCGTCATTATCCACTTTTCTAGATCCGGAATTAATGAAAAAGTTATTATCTGTAGAATCAAAAACCGTATTGGCTTTCTTCTTCTTTCTATAGTTATTGATGAAAATATTTTTCATTATCGTAAAGAGCCAAGCCTTAAAATTGGTTCCTGGTCTGAACTTATCTTTATTCTTGATCGCTCTGAAAGCGGTTTCTTGATACAGATCTTGAGAATCCTCTAAATTTTTAGTCAAGTTATAGGCAAAGTTCTCAAGAGAACTGGTCAACTTATCAAATTGGTTATAAAACTCTATTGTAGACATAAGACAAGGATTTTTGTTTTAACAAATATAAGTTATTTTGTTTAATAAGCAAAACGAAATGTTAAACAAAATAGTCTGTTTATATGAATATTATTTATACTCGGTATAAATAAATTTTATACATATATGATAATCAATGATTTATACTCATTTCGTTGATTATTTAATTTTCAGAAAAAAATGAAAATTTATTTTTAAATGACGTGTGAATGACTTTTTCCTAATATTTGGGATCTGCTGGACTTAAATATTGGTCTTTTATAGTCGTAGAATGAGCAATTAAGAAAATGGACATCCAGTAAGTCAATAAAACCAGCAAGCCTGAATAGGGGAAGGAAAACTTGAACTTAGCCCAGGCCAAAATAGAATCGGATAACATAAATAATATTACCGCAAAGGCTATAAAAGAGTATTTGCTTTGATTGAACAGTAAACGTCGATTGACTCCTTGCCAACTCATCAGTACAATAATAACGATGTAGGCCAATACCGGTATTTTGAGTTCGCCCAAGGAATTAAACAAGAAGTAGTAGAAAACGATACCTATGGTCGAGAGTGCCACTAATGGTGTGGGGTAAATTTTAAAGCCACCCATGCTATTAAAACCAAGCAGAAAAAGGATATGAGCAATTAAAAAGGCAATTAAACCAAAAATAAAGTAGGCCTCATAGAGTAAAAGAATATCGCCTAACAAACAGAACCCCAGACCAATTAATACAAACTTAAAGTAGCGCTCTGATCGGATCCCATAAAGCATGGTGTATGCTATAATACTAATAGTAGTGAGCGGTTTGAATAATTTAAAAAGTTCATTGTCAATCGCGTCCAAATATATCGAAGCAGAAACTAATACTGCGATTACTAGAGTAATAATCAATTTATAATTACTTGAAGAGCTCATCTGGAAAGCATGCTGTTTGTTCATCAAAATTTAGTTCATTCTACAAAAGGAATCATTTTCGATTGAGTATAATAAACTTGTCATTGTAAAATTCCTTGCCTTGTTTAATCTTGGCAAAGTAATAACCACTTCGCAAGAAGCTGAGATCAATCGTGCAGGGATTTTCCAGGCAATTTTCAAGTAATAATTGTTGGCCATTTATATCGAATATTACAATCTCCATTGGCTCGTCACTAGTATGCACTATTTTTAGATAGTCTGAGGCAGGATTTGGGAACAGCGTATAATGAGGTTTATAAACTTCCTGAGCTTCTGTGGTCTCACATGTCATTTCAAAAAAGCGAAGAATGGTTTTGTTAAAATTTCCGTGACCGGTATGATCTGCATTGGCTACTTTTAACTGACTTTGAACATCGGATAACTGAGCATTGGTCAAACCTAGGGGATCGTTGAAGTCGTTGGGGAATGACGCAATAATATTTTCAACTTGAATAATTCCATCTGAGTCGACCAGGTTGGGATAATCAAAAAGGCGAGCGTATATGGCAGCAGATGTCGGCGCGTTAATGTCATTAAAGCTTCTCATAAACCTTTTTTCATAGATGGGTGATTTTTGTAACCAGTGCCATTCAGTGCAAATATCTCTGTCTATCAGCGCCTGATAGTTGGACCTGGACACAGCAGGATCCGCGTTGCTGTTTTGATCATTGATGGATTGCAGCCAGATTACCGGTGTTGCATCTGTGCGCAATGCGTACAATGATGGCGATCCATTTCCAGTGTTATGAGCAGATGCTTTAAAACCCAAAACCGCTGCTGCTAGATCACTGAAATTAGCACCATTCGACACTCCGTAAGAAAAGAAGGGAAAGTCCTCATCTAGATTATATCGAAGGGCAAAAGTGTCTTTTAAGGCTTGGATATTGAATAAGTCTATATTGTTATTAAGGCTTTGACGAATAGCATTGCCAGCTATCCAGCGAATTTTCCCATCGTCATTTTGATCTCCTAGCGTACGTTCATTAGCATCGGTAGAGATGCTTCCATATCCGGCATGATAAAAATCTTTTATAAGACTGAGAATCTCATATCTTTCAAACATATTGGCCCCCGAGCCACCCGTCCCGTGAAACAAGAAAACCATCCCTTTTGGATTATCTGGAATGGCATAGTGAACATTCTTAGGAACATTTTCTGTAAAGACTCCGGCTTCTTCACCAAATAGTAATATGTCTTCCATTTGAATTCTAGCACTATTCGGCAAGACATCATAATTGGCTTGAAGATTAAGCGCCGTTACTCCGCTTTGTTGGGGTACAACCATTGTTGTATACCATTCGTCCGCAATGTCCAGATATTGCTCTCCGTTGCCAGACCACCCTGCGAATACACCAAGACCAGGGGCATTGTCAGAAAAAATGTGAACCGTATCGCCATAAAAGAAATCGCCACTCGCTGTACCATCTTGGACCCTGAGTGTATAGTCTTGTGCATGAAGAACTATGATCTGAATTAGAATAAGTGATAGAATCGCTATTCGTTTCATAAGGTTTTAATTTTTCGACGACATAAAATACGAAAAGTTTAGTTGGGGTGATGTGTGGTCAGTTATCGGTGATCAGTTATCAATTATCTGTATATGCCTGAAAAAGGTTGACCGTTATCTAACTTAAATTTTCAACAATAGGGATGTTAAGATTCATATTGATTGTTTTGTTTTGTTGGTCTAATATAGGGAATTGTTTTTCAAATTCTACAGGGGTTTTACGACACAAACTTAAGTGAGGCTTATCATGGTTGTATAATCTCACTGCTCGGTCAACTTGTTTGGTTAGTTGACTTAGATTATTGATAGTCCAATGTTTTAGATAGTTATTTTTTATAATGCCATTAAGTCGTTCAGCTTTACCATTTTCATAAGCGAATTCACACATACTATTGTTGAATTTATATTTTGCTGTAAGGGCTAAGAATGCTTTGTCATAGTATTGACCTCCTCCATCAGAATGGAATATTATTCCTGGAGGTAGTTGGTGATTTCTGTTTTGAATAGCCTGTTTTAAAGCAGGTAAAGTAGTATGTTCAGTAAGCAATCTGGAGGAGACTTGATGCCCTAAAATACGTCTGGAGAAACAATCAAGAATAAAGGTGATATAGTAGAATGTATTGTCTATTTCAAAATAGGTAATATCACTGCTCCATAATTGGTTTATGCTGGTTAATTTCAGACCTATAGTAAGGTTGTCAAAACGAACAACTCCATTGCTATTAGTGGTTCTACGCGCAGATTTATTGTTATTAGACATATAACCGTATTGTCTACATAATGCCTCAAACCGATCTCTGCCGATGAAAGAGGGGTTGATTTTATAATACATTGTTCGACAACACATAGTGGGGTGATCGATTCTGATATCCCTGATTATTTTGAGCAATTGACAGGCTTGTTCATCATTTCTCAGACGAGCATTTAGATGCTTGTGAAACCCTTGTTTAGTGACTCCCATTGCGCGATACATACTATTCAAACTCCAGTTATAATCCTGTCGATGTCTCCAAAAGTAGATCAGGGTTTCTTTGAAGACTTTTTTTTAATATCTACCCCATAGGTCTGTTCAGCAATATCAATGAGCTTGTCTTTAAACTCAATCTCAATCTGCTTTTGACCTAATAGACGCTCCAAGTCTGCTATTCGCTTTTGTAAAGCAACGATCTTTGACGTATCACTCTTTGACTCCACTATTGTCCGTTGTGGCTTTTTCAATTGACCATACTTTTTGATCCATTTGTACACCGCAGTATCTGTAACCTCATAAGCCTTACATACCTCTATTACAGTGCTTTTCCCTTGTTCAATCTCCCTTACCTTCTTTTGTTTAAAGGTATCACTAAATCTTCTATAGCGACGCTCCGTCGTACTTTGATTGAAATTCTTCTTGTAATCTGACATAGTATTTTCCACTTTTTTAATTAATAAAGTGGTCAACCTATTTCAGGCAATGACATTAGGGACTTGAGTTATATTCTATACGTTTTCTTATCACAATAATTAAGGTATTCATACTCCCACCAAAGCCCCCAATTATTAATTTTTCATTATTAATTATTAATTGTCACCCCAACCAGTCCTTAAAATCAGCAACACGTTCTCTCGCCACAATAATTTCTTGGTCTTCCACCCCGGCTAAACTGACTTTTAGCCGACTTCCGGAAAAGCGCAGAACATCAACGATAGCATCAATGTGTACAATCTGAGCTCTGTTGACTTGGAAAAAAAGAGAAGGGTCCAGTTTTGAAAAAGTGTCGGTAAGGGATTCTTCTATCGGATATGACCGACCTGCTTTCGTCCTTAAAAAACTGATTTTGTTATCACTATAGAATAAGCTTATTTCATCTACAGTAATGCTTTTAAAATGTAGTCCTATTTGGACTCTAATTCGAGACTTGTATTCAGATGTTGACTTAACCAAATGCTCAAGTGCGCTCAAGTCAATTTTGTATTGTCTTCGTTGCAGATTGCGGTATTTGTCAATGGCCTGTTTCAACTCCTCCTTATTAATAGGTTTAAGCAAATAGTCAATACTGTTCTGCTTGAAGGCGCGTATGGCGTATTGATCAAAGGCCGTAGTAAATATGATCGGAGTCTCAAGTTTTATCTCTTGAAGGTATTCGAATACAATACCATCGCTGAGATGGATATCCATTAGAAATAGATCAGTCTCTTCTTCTGATTCTACGAATCGCTTGAGACCTTCAACAGAGTCAAAACTTTTAATAATATCAAATCCCAACTCGCTGACCATCTTTTCCAAACGACGAGCAGCAACAGCCTCATCTTCTATAATTACAAGCCTATTCATAAAAGAGGCAGTTTTACCATGAACTGATCATCTCGATCCAATACTTTAATCTTTTTATTGGCAAGAAGCAAGTATCGATCTTCAATATTCTTCAACCCCATTTGGCTTCCAGTATTCGATCTGCGCTTTGAGATCTTATTACTGACAATTAATTGATCTCCTTCTACCCCAATATGGACTTCCATTGGATTATCTTTACTAAAACTATTGTGCTTGACCACATTTTCAAGAAGTAACTGTAGCGTTAAGGAGGGTATTTCTCTCTCTAAATAGATCGAAGGGATATTAGGAATCAATCGAATGCTATCTTCGAATCTCATTTCCTGAAGTCTCAAATACTCCTCAGCAAAAGACAATTCTTCTTTAAGCGTAGAAGTATCTTCGTTTCTTCGCTCCAGCACATATCTATAAATACTCGATAACTTAGATAGAAACTCTTGAGCATTTTCTTTGTCTTCATCGATTAATCCCGAGAGAACGTTAAAGCTATTGAACAAAAAATGCGGGTCAACCTGGGACCTTAGCACAGATAGCTCCGTTTTCAGATTTTCTTTCTCTAATTTATCGTTGGCCTCCTTTTGAACCAAAAGTTGCTTCAGAAAAAAATAGGCATGCAAAGTTGCACTTATCACTACCGTAATAATCAATGATATGATGTAAAAAGTTCTATTTTTTGGTGCGAAAAGAACGGAATAGTCATTTCCCCAAATCCAAACCCATAGTACCAGGTTCAATAATAGAACACATAACATGGTTATAATGATAGATCCCAATGAACCATAAATGGTTCTCTCCTTAGTGTATTTACCCCAAGGCCATCTTTCGTCTAAATAATCGAACAAGTACCTATTGACCAGACTTAATGGAAACCCATAAAAAGCATTATAAAAAATCTGCCTCTCCAGCATCCTCCATGAAAAGCCATTGTAAACAAAAATATTGACCAATACCGTAACAACTGAAATTATTAGGACTAATTTGAAAGCAATTATTAGATCCTTGACCAATCTTTTCATGAACAACTATTAGCTACTTGCTCTGCACGCTCAATGCCCCAACTGGGCGCAAATGGCACTTCAGATTCTTGCTCTTTAAACAGTGGAATGATTTCTTTCATTCGATCACAAAAAGGCCTCAGGTCCTGTCCAAAAAATCTGGCTGAACCCATTTCATACTCTATCTTATTCACTTGAGCCCTAGGATTTTTAGGATCTAATTCTATCGCTTTGGTGTGCAGATTCATGATCTTGTTCGAATATTGCATGGCGTATACAGCTGGATCCATCGCGACATAAGAAGTATAAAGAACCCCCTCTAAAGTTAGGATTTCGGAATTGTCAGGAGACCGTTCATGAGCCAGTGCGATATTCTTTTCTGCCTTCTTTAACATGGCGGTTCTCAACTCCATACTATCGACGGAAAACGACGTGGCTATAAGGACATTAGCAGTGTAATAAGTGGGCAACCAATTATCTGTCTCAGCCTGACTGACTCGTTCGAATAAAGCAGCTGCTTCCTTAGTTTTTCCTTCAGACCAATACTGAAAAGCCTTTTCCATCGCCTTTTCATATCCGGATTGCCCGAAACAGAATGAGCTAGTAAGTCCCATTAACATCAATAGTATTGTTGTCACTCTCATTTTGATCGAATTTAAAATTGTATTGTAATCGTTTGTTCACCACGGTGTTCGAATACGGCATCTTCCCATGTCGGAGGACCGAATTGACCTCGCGCTCCTCTTGAACAGGCGTATGGTTCCTTGGGAATACCAAACCATCCCGTATCCAATTTGTCATTTCCATTTACGTCATGAAAACAGGAAACAGCATATTTCCCCGGCGGAACATGGTCAATTACAGTGGTCAAAGTCCTGTTGTTACTCTTTGATTTGCTTCCCATATACACCTCTTTCAGCCAAGTTTCTTCAGCATCATATAAGGCGACAAATACTTTGCCTTCATCTGATTGTAAACCGGTGATTTCTATTGTTAAGGCCTCATCATGTTGTGCCGATGCGCTGTGCACAAACAAGAACAAGCAAACACTAAAAGATATTAATTTAAGCATAGTAAAAGTTTTTATAATTGATCTAACTGATTCTCTGTCTTATCGGGACTAATGGTCACGAAAAATCCCAAGAAGAAGAACTGATCCGCATTAGGACGAATAACTTCTCCAGGATATATACCATCAATATTCCGAGAGTCCGCATATCGATAGCCAAATTCATTTTTTATGTTGAGAGGGTTAGAAACCGATCCAAACAATATTTTCTGTTGCGATATCAAGTAGGCCCAACTCAGACTAATATTGTGAAAGGATTTCGATTGCTCATTGAGAAAACCCTCCGTATTCGGATTCTCAAACGGCCTACCCGATGTAAAATTATAACTCGCCCCTAATTGTGATTTTAATTTGGGCATCCAAAGCTTTGTCACAAGTGAAAAGTTATGCTCGGTAGAAAACTCCGGCATGACTGCTTTTGGATAATTGAGGTATTCCCTTTCACTTTGTAGCCAACTATAGCTTATCCAGAAGTCCAAGTTTTCAATACTCTGATTAGCTCTCCAAAACGCATCTATTCCATAGGCAAACCCATCTCCAAGATTGTTTAGGTTTAGTGGATCATTTGACGTTCCGGAAAACTTGACCAATTCCGAGTATTTTTTGTAATAAGCCTCCAAGCGCAAGATGTTTTTCCTTGTCTTATAATTGTAATTCACCACAGCATGCTCCGCTTTTTCATGATCCAACTCATTCTCAAAATACCTGTATTGAACGTTGGTTCCTTGATAAAAAACACCATAAGCTCCGCTAACCTGAGCATTTTCACCTAGTTTTTGTGCGATAGTAATTCTGGGACTAAAAAATACTTCACCCAATTCATTCGAATGTTCTGCTCTGGCTCCAATCTTAACGGCCAAGTATTTTGAAAAAAAATAATCCGTCTCTACAAAAGCCGCTGGTATTCTATCTTTTATCTCAGCCTTGATTGGATTATTGCTGTCATTTTGGCTTTGCTCGAATTGATGGGTCTCTAACAATAATTCGACCCCCGAATTCAAAATAAAGTGATCATTAATGATAGACTTTAAGGCCATTCTCGCATGAAGTCCTAACAAGTCATTGTCAATTTGTATGCTGTCATTAACCCGCAATGCATCCTTGTTTTGACCTAGGCTAACTCCGGTAAACAAAGAGTGCTTATCATTTAAAAATTGAGTATAAGTGCTATTAAAGTAAATATTGTCATTGGTAATCTCGATGGCCTCATCACATTGACAGTCAATATTCTCATCTATTAACTTGAAGCCGCCCTGATCTCCGGCGATATAGGTTTTAAGCATTCCCTTCTTGGTCTTCGCCCTAAAGATAGCTTCCCCGGAAAATCCATGGAATGGATCGATAAAGTCAATCCGGTTAGGTACAAACCAATTATAGGGTTCGAGGTCGATATAACTTGCATTAAAACTTAGAGAACTTTCTTCCCATTTCCTGGTGTGTCCCAAGCCTAGCCCCACTGTCATGATAGAAACATTGGTCGCAGTATTTCTTGGCTCATCAAGGCTCTTCATATTTAAAATGCCCGATAGCGCCTGTCCATATTCCGCTGAATAGGCCCCAGTAGAAAAATTCACTCCTTTAAATAGGAAAGGAGAATATCGCCCTCTTGACGGTGTTCCACCTATGGTCCTTGTATAAGGACTGAACACCTTGAGCCCATCAATATAAATATTGGTTTCCTGTGCATTTCCCCCCCGTACAAAAAGTCGTCCATCATCTGGATTGGCTTGTGTGCCTGGAAGAGTTTGAATAGCCGCAATGACATCCCCGTTGCTCCCGGCAGTAGTAACAATATCGAGGGCGTTCAAAACTGCTAATTTAGATTGTTCTCCAGCCTTAAAAGTACTAGCAGAAACTTCAACTGCATCAAGGGCCAATGCTGACTCACGGAGCTTAATATGTACTTGGCCCAATTCTCCAACATTTCTTTTTAATCTTTCCGTTTCGTAGCCCAAATAGGAAATTTGCAGGATGATCTCTCCTTTTTCTTCCGTATGAAAAGAGAACCTTCCATGCTGATCTGAAACGCCTCCATCATAACTGCCTTCTACGAAAAGATTTGCTCCTATAATGGGATTGGATTTCTTGTCCGTCACTAGACCTGAAATTAACTCTTGAGAGTGAGCCGAAGCAAGGCCTAGAAAAAGAAAAAAAGTCCACAATACAAATCTCATCCCTATAATATTTGACTGCAATATCAATAGTTCCTATTTCGAAAACAAAAAAATCCGGACGAGCTGTTGAATTCGATGACTGAACTGTAATGAAAACGGAATATTGATTTAGAAGCCAAAGTGAAGAAAGAAATCCTTGTTATCTCGTGTAACTGAAATAATCTTTCTCTGTAGACTGCACAGTAAATTATATCATGCCTTTGCCAACATCATCGCCCACGCCTCTTTGATATCTTTGTCATGTAAAGTAGCCCGTTTTTTTTCGCTATTAGTTTTAACCATGTCGAGCCATTTCTTCTGTTGAGGACTCAAGTATTTTTCTGCTTGTTGCTCACTGCCCAGGGCACTATTAATTTTGGTTTTTTGCACCTTACTGAGAGGAATATATCTATAGTTAGAATGCAATAAATAATAGTGAACATCATTGGAAGCAATTCTGTAGTTTTTGGAGTTATCCATTTTCTCAAATCCCTGTTTACCTGCGTAGTCATCAAGTTGACTGCCCCCAATTACCGCACCGTCATAGGTCACCTTAACAACCTCGCTAGGCCCAATGAATCCAGACTCTACATCCACCACACCATCCAATTTACCCAATTGCTTTTCACCAGTCCAGAAGCAATACATTTTAAAATAATCCTCGCGTATAGAGGAAGAATTTACAGACGAAAGCTCCTGTTCCAGGATGTTTAAGTATTCAGGGACATTTGTTCCTCTTAGCTCCAGCGCTTCCTTCATTCTATTGCAAAGGGTTATTGCAGAATAATCCTGACCTATTCTCCGAGTCAGATCATCTCCAGTCACATCAATGATCCTTACCACCGGATTATTCCAACTAGGCTCATTGAATTTTTCCAGAATTTTTTTGTCTTTTCCGCCCTTGTTATTGAAAATAGCCAAGGGAATAAAGGAGTTTTCCAGGAGCTCAACCATGAGTGGGTGGCTCAAAACATTCTTGCCGTAATTTCGACAAGTCGAGCAGCCAGGTACTTCTTGAAATAAGATCACAATATCCTTTTGCTCCTTTTCAGCAGCGGTAACAGCTTGATCATAATCTCGATACCACTGAACTTTTCCCAGCTCTACAGACTGGTTGTATGCGTTGGTTCTTTCTTGTGCCGCGCTATGATCCAATGTAAACATAAGAGCCAATACTATAATTGATGCTAATTTCCCTAATCTTGTCATCGTACGATTATTTTAAAGATTCATTTATTATACGCATTTCCTCCTCATTCAGTCTATTTCCATGGCATTTCCCTCAAGAAAGAATAGGGTTTTGCTAAGCAAAAGACAAAATAATAGCGCACACGCAAAAAATGAATGAATAACATTCCAATTATCACATTTCGATTACGCTCAATGTGACAATTGTTTAAATCAAAAGACTTAACTAAAGACTGGAGTAAAATGATACGCTCATATTATTACTAATTCATAATCCGAGGTAAAAATCTTAGTTTAGCACAAAAAGCATTTCAATCATGAGAAATGAGTTTATTCTATTTACTATCATCGTAATTTTAGCTAATTACATTCTAGGTCAATATTGGACTCCGAAAATCTGGTGGTCCATGATCCTATTCGGACCAATATTATTGATTGGTTGGTACGATATGCTTCAATCCAAACACGCTATCATGCGCAATTTCCCAATTCTTGGACGCGGTAGATATGTCATGGAAGACCTGAGACCAAAGATCTATCAGTATTTTATCGAATCCGATACCAGCGGAACGCCGATCAATAGGATAAATCGGGCCATAGTCTACCAGCGCGCTAAGGATGTTCTCGACACAAGCCCATTCGGCACCCAACTCGACGTCTATGCTGAAGGCTATGAATGGATGAATCACTCCGTCGCGCCCATAGATCACAAGCAATTAGAACACGATCCGAGAACGGTGGTCGGCAGCAGTCAATGCAAACAACCCTATTCCTGTAGTATTTTTAATGTCTCAGCCATGAGCTATGGTTCGCTGAGTAAAAATGCAATAATGGCTCTGAATGGCGGTGCAAAAATTGGTGGTTTTGCGCACAATACGGGAGAAGGAGGAATAAGTCCTTACCATCTTGATCCAGGAGGAGATCTTATCTATCAACTGGGGACGGGGTATTTTGGAAGTTGCGGAGAGGATGGTTTGTTTAGCCCGGAGCAGTTCAAAGAAAGAACAGCAGACGATCGCGTCAAGATGATCGAATTAAAGTTATCCCAAGGAGCAAAACCTGGTCACGGGGGAATTCTTCCAGCTAGAAAAGTAACCGAAGAAATATCAAGGATTAGAAACGTCCCAATGGGAAAAGATGTGCTATCACCTCCTTATCATCGCGAATTCAATACTCCACAGGGCTTGCTTCAGTTCATCGATAAAATGCGAGATCTTTCCGGCGGAAAACCCGTCGGCTTCAAATTATGTATTGGGAACAAAGGAGAATTCATTAGCATATGCAAAGCAATTTTGGAAACCAATATCTATCCCGATTTTATCACCATCGACAGTGGTGCTGGTGGAACAGGGGCCGCCCCATTGGAGTTCTCCAATCATGTGGGAATGCCCGGTAGAGAGGCATTGATTTTTGCCTATGATACCCTTCGTGGTTTCAATTTGAAAAAGGAGATTAAGCTGTTCTTCGCCGGCAAAATCATGACGGGTTTTGATATTTTTAAAGCCATTGCTCTTGGTGCCGATGCCTGCTATAGTGCAAGAGCCATGATGCTTGCTCTTGGATGTATTCAGGCGCTGGAATGCAATAAGAATAGCTGTCCTACAGGAGTTGCTACACAGCGCGCTGAATTGGTCAAGGGCTTGGTCGTAAAAGATAAAAAGGAGCGGGTAGCCAATTATCACAAGGAAACCCTTTTGAGTTTTGTCGAATTAATGGCAGCAGCTGGTATCGATGACTTGGATGATATCAATCGACATCATATCAACCGAAGAGTGAACAACTTTCAGGTTCGAACCTATGAAGAGATTTATCCCACTTTACCAACTGGTGCTCTGTTGGATCAGGAGCATTGGCCGGAAGATTATCACTATGCGATGAACACCAGTCATCAAGAGAAATTTGGCGTCAAAGTAAAGCACTGATTATCAGAATAATTGGCCTATTTTTTGATGTTTATCATCAAAAGCTTTTTGCAGCAAAACAAAATTTTGTTTTGCCTGTTTAGAAATTGGATTTTAAAATTAAATCTCGATGACATCTCCTATTAAGAGGTTTTGGAGCTTACTTAGAACGTATAAAATAGAACTAAGACAAATCTATGCTTATGCGATATTCAACGGGATAGTCAATCTTACTCTTCCTCTTGGGATTCAAGCCATCATCAATTACATTCTAACCGGAGAGCTTACCTCTTCCTGGGTAGTACTTGTTATCTTCGTTTTGATTGGAATTGCAACGACAGGCTTTTTGCAAGTAATGCAAATCAGGATTGTTGAAAACATACAACAAGATCTATTCGCCCGATCCGCACTGGAGTTTGCCTATAGAATACCGAAAATCACTTTTTTGCAATTGGATAGAATCCATGCCCCAGAGTTGGTCAATCGTTTTTTCGACACCCTAACCATTCAAAAGGGTTTGCCTAAAATCCTGATCGACTTTTCTTTGGCAGCCTTCCAGATTATTTTTGGGCTTATTCTACTCGCCATCTATAGCCCGTATTTTATCATTTTGGGAATTTCGCTAGTGCTAATCCTATGGCTAATTTTCGTCATTACAGGACCTAGAGGATTGAGCACTAGTTTAAGAGAAAGCAAATTCAAATATCAGCTGGCGCACTGGCTGGAAGAAGTAGCTCGTGTTAATCGAACTTTCAAACTTAATGCCTACACTAATTTTCATCTGAATAAAACAGACAAAATCACGGAATCCTATCTTCATGCAAGAGAAAACCACTTCGGTGTTTTGATCAATCAATTCAAGCTCTTTATTGGATTCAAGGTAATCGTCGCTGCAGGTCTATTGATCTTGGGAAGTTATCTGGTATTTCAGGAACAAATGAACATTGGTCAGTTCGTTGCAGCCGAAATTGTAATTCTTTTGATCATCAACTCAGTTGAAAAAGTTCTAAGAACCATTGACACCATTTACGATGTGCTGACAGCTTTGGAAAAAATAGGATATGTTACAGACCTGAAGTTGGACCATAATTGGGGAATGGCCAACATCGAAAATGAAAAAGGTTTATCGGTAAGTGTTAAGGATCTTCAATTTGGCTTTCCAGGTGAAAAGAAATCCATATTTCAAGGACTTTCTCTGCATGTTCCTTCCAACAATAAGGTCCTACTCAAAGGAAAATCTGGAAGCGGAAAGACCTTGTTGCTTCAAATAATCGCGGGCATTCATCAAATAGATAATGGAGAACTTCATGTCGACGATATACCACTGGCCAGTTATCATCAAGAAGATTACTTCGGTGCACTTGGAGTTTCTTTTCCCACCAATCAGATCTTTGAAGGAACCTTCAAAGAAAACATAGTAATGGGGAGGGATATCTCAGACAAAGATTTACGAAGGACTGTTGAAATGCTTAACCTCAGTGAATGGTTTATTCGTCAACCGGAAGGAATTAACTGTTTTGTTGATAGTGGTGGTAGAAGATTACCTCGAGGCGTGATTCAAAAATTGTTGATCGCCAGAATGATTGTCAGTCGACCTAAACTCATATTGATGGAGGATCCCTTACAATTTGTGCCGGAAGAGGAGAAGATCAAAATCATCGACTACTTAATGAGTGAAGAGCACAATTCCACTGTTATGGTGATTTCTGATTTTCACTATTGGGAGAAGAAATGTAATCAAATTATTGATTTGAATAATCAGATTTAATCATGCTCAACATTACTGAAAATAGCATATCAAAATATATCAACCTGAGTGATTTCAACTCTTTTTCTCTGATCAAAAAGACAAGGGTAAAAAGATTGACTTTAATGCTCATTCTTGGGCTATCACTACTGGTTTTTTTGTGCTTGTTCTTACCCTGGACCCAAAACATCAATGCCAATGGATATGTGACCACTCGTTCTCCGGAACAGCGCCCGCAGGCTATTCAATCTGTCATTGATGGAAGGATCGAAGAATGGTATGTTAAGGAGGGAGATTATGTCGAAAAGGGAGATACGATCGTTTTCATCTCTGAGATCAAAAGTGAGTATTTTGATCCTGCTCTTATCGATAGAACCTCGGAGCAAGTTCAAGCAAAGTTGGAGAGCGTAGAATCTTACGACAACAAGGTCAATGCACTTCGAAAACAATATCTCGCTCTACAAGAAAACCTTCAGTTGAAACTTCAACAAACACGCAATAAGATCGAGCAAGCCAAAAATAAGATCAAGATAGATAGTGTGGAACTCGTTGCTCAGGAGATCAATTTTGACATCGCCAAGAATCAATTTTCTCGAACCAAGGAATTGTACGAGAAGGGCCTGAAAAGTCTAACTGAGCTGCAGGAGAAAGAACTGAAAATGCAGGAGACCAATGCCAAAGTGGTCGCCAAAAGAAATGGACTTTTGAACCAGAGAAATGAATTGACCAATTTGAACATCGAGTTGATTGCTTTAGAGAAAGACTATGGCGAGAAATTGGCCAAATCAGAATCTGATCAACAATCCGCCCTGTCTTCGAAATTGGAGAGCATGGCTCAAACGGCCAAGCTTCAGAATCAACTCAGGAATTACAGCGAAAGAAGAAAACTATACCATATCACTGCTCCGCAGTCAGGATACATCACACAAACTGTTAAGAAGGGAATAGGAGAGACTGTCAAGCAAGGCAAGGATGTACTCACCATTATGCCCTCAGAATATGATTTGGCTGTCGAAGTATACCTGAAACCCCAGGATCTTCCGCTCATGAATATAGGGAATAAGGTTCAACTGAGGTTTGATGGATGGCCTGCTATTGTGATCAGTGGTTGGCCAGAGTCTTCTACGGGGATCTTTTTTGGAAAAATCGTGGCTATAGACAGGTTTATTGACGACAATGGTTTGTACAGAGTACTAATCAGTCCCAACAACGAGCGAAAAAATTGGCCGGAAGAATTGAGGATTGGAACAGGTACCAGAGCTTTTGTCTTATTGAAAGATGTACCGATTTGGTACGAAATATGGAGACAATTGAACGGATTTCCTCCTGATTATTACCAGGGAGAAGACAAGGAAAAATCAGATGTCAAACTTAAAGCTCCTATTAAATCGGTGAAGTAAATGAAGTTCTATTCAAGAAAATTGATAAAACCGGGTGATCTAAACGCCAGAAATACCTTGTTTGGTGGAGCCCTACTTCGGTGGATAGACGAGGAAGCAGGCATTTATGCCATGACAAAACTGGGCTCAAAGCATGTCGTAACAAAGTATATTTCGGAAATAGATTTTGTGAGTTCTGCCCAGCAAGGCGATGTCATCGAAATTGGACTTGGATTTAAGTCCATTGGTCGCACTTCTATAAGTTTTTCGTGTGAAGTGAGAAATTTGTTTTCCAAAGCCACCATTATCACAATCGAAAAAATTGTCTTCGTTCATGTGGATGAACATGGCACTCCCATTCCTCATGGAAAGAATATGGACAACTTGAATTTAAGTAAATCCTAAATCCCATGAAGAGAATAAAGATCTTTCTTCTTTTGTTCTTTGCTCCTTTATGGATGTCATTAAGCGTGGCTCAATCTCAGGATAGCACGATCCTCGGTTATGATGAATACATCGAAACTGTCTTACAACATCATCCTGTGGCCAAGCAGAGTCGCTTAAGACCGGAATTGGCAGAGGCGGAATGGATGTCCGCAAAAGGGAATCTGGATCCGGAATTGAAGTCAGACTGGGCACATAAATTCTTCGACGATAAGCTGTACTATCAAAATTATGGAGGTAAGGTTCAAGTTCCCACCATTCTCGGAGTAGATGTTGTAGCAGGATATAAAAATGCCAGTGGAGTCTTTCTTAATCCCGAAAACAATATTACTGAAATGGGTCTTTGGAACCTTGGTTTAGAAGTCGACCTTCTCCAGGGACTGTTCATCAATGAACGAAAAATTGCCCTTGAACAGGCTAGAATTTATCAAAATCTCGCCTTAAATGAGCAACAACTGATGTTCAACGATCTCATTCTTAATGCCTCCCTGGCTTATACAAATTGGCAAAAATATCAAGCAGAGCGCAATATTTTATTGGAAAACGAAATCCTGGCCAATACCTACTATATCAACACCTATATCTCCTATCGCAATGGAGAGAAAACGGCTATGGATACGCTGGAGACATTTATCCTGTATCAGGAAGCCATCAATATGGTTGCCAAAAACAATGTCTCCCTTTCTAAGTCTAAACAAATAGTGGAAAATTATCTATGGATCAATGATAATCCTGCTGCGATTCGACCTTCTGTGTTTCCGGAATCCCTGAGCGATCGAGATGTTTTTGCTGGTGCTACCCTCGACACATCCAGGATCGCTTCTAACCATCCTTTGGTTCTCGAGTCGGAAAATAAGCGCCAACAACTTGAGCAAAAGCAAAGGTTAAATAGAGAAAAACTTAAACCCAAATTAAATGTCCATTACAATGCCTTAATGTCTACTACGGAGGACGAACTTGCTCCGGTATACTCACCGGATGATTATCAATGGGGTTTTAATTTTTCTTTTCCTCTTTTTCTGAGAAGTGAAAGAGCCAATATCCAGCGAACGGACCTGTACATGCAGGAAGTAGAGTTGGAGATCGAAAATAAAAGAAACCAAATAACCAATGGCATCGAAGGAAGTCTCGAGAGAATTGACTTTTTACGTGACTTGATCAAAAGGGAGCGAAGCAATATTGAAGGATACAGACTTCTACTGGAAGGCGAAAATGAAAAATTCAATTTTGGAGAAAGTTCTGTTTTCCTTATCAATAAAAGGCAGGAAAAGTATATCAATGGAAAACTGAAAATAATTGATTTGCAGACCAAACTTCGACTTGAAATACTGAACTACTTATTTTATACCAACGGTTTTTAATTAAAAACTACTCCAAAGGGAAAAATTGATAACTCAAGAGGAAGCATGGCCAATCTTTCATGCTTAAGAGGATCTCATATTTGTGTCGTAATTCAATTTATCAATCTTAAAATATAAAGAAGATGTACAAAAAAATTATGACGCTTATTTTCGCATTAGTTGTACTTGCCAATCTTGGATTTTCTCAAGACATGGTAAAAAATATTACGCTTGAACAGACGAAAGGAGAGTTCTCCGTTCAGGAATTAACCCTATCACCTGGTACGTATCAATTTGAAATAGTAAATAATAATGTAGGTAGTGATGTTGGGTTTGTATTGGCTCCAAAATCAAATCCGGACCAGCATATCGAAGAAGCTTACGTCACGGAATTAGTAAAGAATAACACGGCTCAAAAATCAAAGACCGTTAATCTGAGTCCTGGAGAATATATTTACTTCTGCCCCTTAAACAAGACCCCACAATACAGTTTAATTGTCGAGTAAGAGCAAGGTATTTTGGTTAAACTAAAAAAAGGAGAGGCCGTATCGACTATACGATACGGCTTTTTTATCTGGAAAATCTAAATTGTGAACTAACTACTGTACTAGATTAATCATCATTACCATGAAACTTACATTTGAACCGGTTACCTCATGGATCTAGCCAGACGAAATCCGGTTGTAGTACCTCTTGCAAATTCGGGGTTAGTTTTCCTCCAGCGCATAGTAATTTGAACACTGTAACGGTAGTGTCCTCCCCTTGAGTAGTAATTAGTATTTAAATATTCGGATTCTTGAGTATCTCTTATATAAACAAAATTGTCGCAAACTTCGGAAGAATGAAACCCTGAATTATTTAACCAACAATATTCAGAAACATTCCCAAACATATTAAATAAACCTAACACATTCGATTTTAATACATTTTTAGTTTCTCTTCTACTATGAGTTCTTTTACCGGAATTTCCAGGACCCCAACTCACCTCAAACCATTTAATTTGCTCGCTAGAAGGTAAATCTTTGCTTTTTTGTCCACCTCTTGCGGCATATTCCCATTCAGCTTCCGTAGGTAGCCGGTAACCGTTAGACTCAACAGACCAATAAACATCTATAACACGACCTTCAACCAGTTCTCCTGTTCCTAAAGCATATAAGTCTTGTGCCAAAATTGGTTTTGAATATGTGGAGTCAAAATAATAACAAAATTCATAACCTTCTTTCCTACTTCTCTCATTACAATAAATAATCGAAGAAAACCAATTGATGTTTTCAACCGGATGATCATTGGAATAATCAGAGAATTCACTGGGATTATCTCCCATAATCTGTATCCACTCCTCTTGACTCACTTCATATCTACCAATGTAGTAATCACATAAAAAGATCTCAAAGACAGTATCGATACAATTTGTACAGGGTCTACTGAATCCTCTAACCGTGTCATCTCTTCCTTTTTTCCACCCCATATCAAATTTTCCACCTTGCACATAAACCATTTCATTATTAGAATGACATAGAAATGAATAAGTTCCGAAGCAAGAAAAAATTAATATTCCGAACCAAAAAAATGACTTGCGTAGTAAATTATCCACCCTTCACCATCATTATTAATTATTAATCACTACTGTCCGGTAAAAAATGAGCAGGAGAGTTAAGAATCTCCTGCGGATGACGAAATTTGTAGTTCCTACACTCAAATTTTAGTCAATATGAACAAAGATCTAAATTTTACCGGACAGCCGATATTTTCTCAGCTGATTAGTTTAATAAATAAATCAGAAATCTACCGACTAGCGAAGAAGTATAAGTCTGACCATTACACCAAGAAGTTTACTACCTACCATCATTTAACAACGATGTTATATTGCATTTTTCATAAATGCACTTCATTGCGTGAGGTGACAACGGGGATGCAGGCCTGTTTTCTTAAATTAAATCACCTCGGCATGAGTTACTGCCCTAGAAGGAGTACGCTTTCAGATGCCAATAGGGCTAGGAATGCACAAGTATTTGAGAAGATATATATGGATTTGTATGATCGTTTACACAAAAGTTTACCGGACAGCCGATTTAAAGAATCTTGGTTTTCTAAGCTTTATATTGCTGATTCAACTACTATAACTTTATTCAAAGAGATTTTAAAGAGTGCTGGAAATACTCCAGCTAACGGAAGACGAAAAGGAGGAATGAAGGTGCATACCCTTATTAAAGCAGATCATGATGTACCCTGTTTAATTAAGATGACTTCAGCAGCTTCTCATGATGTAACTTTTATAAAAAACATGAAACTACCACAAGGATCAATCATAGTATTCGACAAGGGATATCTCAATTATTATCAATACGATTTATGGACTACTGAACAGGTGACATGGGTAACTAGAATGAGAAAGGACGCCAAGTTTGAAGTAACTGATCAATTTCAATTAACTGATGAACAAAGAAAAATGGGCATTATCGCTGATGAACAAATCATATTGGGACATACCTCTCATAATGATGTTACAAGAACTAAGGCCAGACTAATCACTTACTATGATCCTAAAAAAGATAAGATCTTCTATTTTATCACCAATAACATCGTTTTTCAAGCTCAAACAATCACGTTAATTTACAAGCACAGATGGCAAATAGAATTGTTATTTAAAAGAATAAAACAAGCTTATCCTCTACAATACTTTTTGGGAGACAATGAAAACGCCATTAAAATACAGGTGTGGTGTGTCTTGATTGCTGATCTATTGATCAAATACCTAAAATCTAAGCTGAAAAGAAAGTGGGCCTATTCTAACCTTAGTTCCATGATAAGACTTCATCTGATGTCCTATATTCACATATTCAAGTTCCTGGAAAATCCAGACAAGGCTCTAATCAATAACTTACGCAGAAAACAAAATATCCCTAATCTATTTAGTTCAGCTTAATATCAGCGGCTATCATTTTAAATCTATAATATCCACCATTGATAATCAACTAAATATCACTAATTTTAATCCTGTCCGACATTTAACCGGACAACAGTGATTTTTAATTTTCCATTATCAATTATCCTCTGCTTTCATTTTCTCCATATTCTCCAGCATCTGCAAAGCTTCAATGATAGGCTCCAGCTCTCCATTGACCACATTCTGTAGATTGTGATTTTTGTCATTGCCCTGGAGGCGATGATCCGTTACCCTATTTTGTGGATAATTATAGGTTCGAACTTTATCTGAACGGTCTCCGGTTCCTACCAAGGATTTTCTCGTCGAAGAAACTTTGGACATATGATCCGCTTCTCTTTTCTCTTTGATTTTTTGAATCAATCGCTGCATCGCAATTTCTCTATTCTTGATTTGCGATCGCCCATCTTGACTCTCAGAAACCACTCCAGTGGGGATATGTGTTAGTCGAACGGCAGACTCTGTCTTGTTAACATGCTGTCCACCAGCTCCACTAGATCTATAGGTATCAACCTTTAAGTCCGCTTTATTGATATCCACATCCTCCATTTCCATGATAGGCAATACCGCTACTGTTGCCGCTGAGGTATGCACTCTTCCCTGTGATTCTGTCTTTGGTATTCTCTGCACTCGATGAGCCCCTGATTCAAATTTGAGTTTGCCATAAACCCCCGAACCGATAATCTCCAATTCTAATTTGTTGTACCCACCAACGGTTCCTTCGTTTACGGAAAGTACTTCGTGCTTCCATCCCTGGCTCTCTATATAGCGTTGATACATCTTATAGAGGTCTCCCGCAAATAAACTGGCCTCGTCACCACCTGTTCCGGATCTGATTTCCAGGATGGCATTTTTCGAATCTTCCTTGTCTTTTGGTATCAGGAGTATTTTGATCTTGTCATCCAGAACTACTTTTCTCTGTTCAAGGGCTTGCAGTTCCTCTTTGGCCATGGCAACAAACTCCGCATCCGTTTCACTTTTGATCAGCAACTTAGACTCATCTATTTGCTCTATGACAGACTTGTATTCATGATAGATTTCGGAGATTTCCTTGAGTTCTTTGTATTCTATGCTTAGATCTCTGTAGCGCTTTTGATCCGCGATGATATCGGGATCAGACATTTGCTCCTCAACGAGCTGGAACTTCTCTTCTAAGACACGTAATTTATCTAACATATGACCATCTTTCCCTTGCTAAATGGCAGCAAAGATAAAAATATAAGTATTGATTCTTAGAAGAGGGTGTGCTAGTGAGCTACTTTTATTTTATTCTTGATCTTGTTGATGATCAGAGGAGAAACTCGTCTTTTTTCGACTTTGTTTTTGAGAAAATCTCCGATTTGGTTTTCCTGGTTAAGGATATTGTCTAATTGGTTATTGGAGAAGTTTGGATTGTGTTCATTCGAATGTTTTAAATTTCTCATGATTGCCCTTTTTATTAGCAAAACGTATTAAATACAACGCAATATAATATTAAATATCAGAAAAATTAAAAAAACTTTAATCCGGAGGCAGCGTTTTTCAATTTCGCTTATCCTCGAAGCCCAAGCTCTTCGCGTAGTTCTTCAATTTTTCCTTTAATTCATTTCTTGCTCTAAATAATCTGGAACGAACTGTTCCAATTGGGATCTCCAAAATCTCAGAAATCTCCTCATATTTAAAACTCTGCAAATCTCTCAACACTATAACTGTGCGGTAATCTACTGGCAAACTATTTAGAGCCAGAGATACCTCATCGCCTAACATATTCTGAAATATATCATCCCTCAGATCCAGATAAGTAGATTCACTGAGAGATGTATCTTCCGCTTGATAACTAATCGCTTCGTCGAAACCCACCTCATTCGGTGATCTTTCTTTTTTGCGATAGACATTGATAAACTCATTCTTCAGAATTCTAAACAACCAGGCCTTAGCATTAGTTCCCTGCTGATAGCCTGAAATAAATTTATAGGACTTAAAATAGGTCTCCTGAACAAGATCTTCCGAGAGGAATTCATCAAGGGTAAGGTGGTAGGCAAAGTTGTATAAATCGTCAATCAGGGGCAGAAACTCCTTTTCGAATATCGTATCCTTTTCCGCTTGTGTTAATTCTGCCATTTTTCTGTTGTTGACGTTTTACCCCAAATTATACTGTAGTATAAGCATTGTTGTCAAAAGCTACAGTAAGAATTGGGTTTAAAAGTATATAAAAATGAAGTGATTTAAAAACTATGTTGATCTTCGAGAATAAAGGCTTGATTGTCAGAACGAAGCTCTTTTTGAGTTTCATCCCCATAGGGATGGGACGAAAAAAAGCTAAAGTCAATGGCAATCAATGCTTTGTTCGTAGACATTAAGATAGTTTTTAAATCACTTCAACCTCAAAATAGACCCTTCCCTCTTTTTAATCCCTTTTTTTTCGACAGAGTCTGGCAAGGTTTATACGATCTGCGATGATGCACCGTTAATCCATGCTTCTGCATTGCCTCTACATGAAGGCGAGTGGGATATGCTTTGTTTTGAACCCATCCATATTCAGGGTATAAGGAATGCAAGCCCTTCATATAATCATCGCGATAGGTTTTAGCTAGAATTGATGCGGCAGCAATGGACAAATACTTGGAATCTCCCTTGACCACGGTCTCATGCATCACGAAAGGATAGGCCTTAAACCTGTTTCCGTCTACGATCAAAAAAGAGGGTCGTTCGGACAAAAAATCCACACTTCGATGCATGGCCAATATAGAAGCTTGTAAAATATTTACTTCATCGATCTCTTGCTGGTCAACAAAACTAACACACCATGAAATGGCCTTATTCTGGATCTCATCTCTCAGTGACAGGCGCTGTCTTTCATTCAACTGCTTACTATCATTTAAGCCCTTAATTCTACATCGATATGGAAGTATCACCGCGGCGGCAACGACTGGTCCTGCCAAACATCCCCTTCCGGCCTCATCCAAACCAGCAACCAGTCCCTCTCTGTTCCAACGGTGTTGTTTCATACAACAAATTTAACTTAAAAATAATTTGCCCTAACGACGAAGAGTTTCCAATTCTCATCTACAAGAACTCATCCCTCCTAATCACTAATCCCCAACAATCCAAAGACTCATTATCAATTATTCATTTTTAATTTTTAATTATTCATACTTTTGTGAAAATTTTTAAAAGCTATGAATTTGAACTTCATCAATCAACTCAATCTTACGGATAAAAATGCAGGAACCTGGATAGGAGGACAATCCATCGATTCTAACGAATGGATAGAATCTTATAGTCCTGTCAATGGAAATTTAATCGGAGCTGTAAGTACTACGTCAAACGATCAATACGAGCAAGCCATCGATGCAGCTCAGGAGGCCTTCAAAACATGGAGAATGATGCCGGCTCCTGTCAGAGGAGAGATTGTTAGGCAATACGGTCAAAAACTGAGGGAGTATAAAGATGCCCTTGGAAGATTGGTTTCCTACGAGATGGGAAAAAGCCTTCAAGAGGGTTTTGGTGAAGTACAAGAAATGATCGACATCTGCGATTTTGCTGTTGGTTTGTCCCGACAATTATACGGATTGACCATGCACTCAGAAAGACCAAACCACAGAATGTATGAACAATGGCACCCACTTGGTATTGTAGGGATCATCAGCGCTTTTAATTTCCCGGTAGCCGTATGGTCTTGGAATTCGATGATCGCTTTGGTTTGTGGAAACGCATGTATCTGGAAGCCCAGTGAAAAAGCACCGCTTTGTGGGGTGGCTTGTCAAAAACTATTAGTTGAAGTTCTTAGAGAAAATGGCGCTCCGGAAGCCATCAGTTGCCTGGTAAACGGAGACTATAAAGTAGGTGAATTCATGACTGCTGATAAAAGAGTCCCTTTGGTCTCTGCTACTGGTAGTACTAGAATGGGTAAGATTGTCGCAGCAAAAGTTGCTGAAAGACTAGGTAGAACAATTCTAGAATTAGGAGGAAACAACTCCATTATCGTGACACCTACCGCTGACCTTAAAGTCGTATTAGCCGGTGCCGTATTTGGTGCGGTTGGGACATGTGGTCAGCGTTGCACTTCGACGAGAAGATTAATCGTTCACAGCAGCATTTATGATACCGTTAGAGATCAGTTGAAAAGTGCCTATGGGCAATTGAGAATAGGAGATCCTCTGGATGAAAACAATCACGTCGGACCACTCATCGATCAGGATAGTGTTGACAATTACTTGAGTACTTTGGCTAAAATTCAAGAGCAGGGTGGGGACATGTTGGTAGACGGTGGTGTTCTTGGCGGTGATCAGTATACCAGCGGATGTTATGTCAAGCCATGTATCGCGGAAGTAGAATCAGGTCTTGACATTGTTCAACACGAGACTTTTGCTCCGATCCTCTATTTGATTAAGTACGATAATATCGAAGAAGCAATTGCCATTCAAAATGGAGTTCCTCAAGGGCTGTCTTCAGCCATCATGACGGATAGTGTTAGAGAGGCTGAGTTGTTCTTAAGTCATTCGGGAAGTGATTGTGGTATCGCGAATGTAAATATTGGAACAAGTGGAGCGGAGATCGGCGGAGCTTTTGGAGGTGAAAAAGAGACTGGAGGTGGACGAGAAAGCGGTTCCGACTCATGGAAAGCCTATATGAGACGTCAGACCAATACCATCAACTGGGGTAAGGATGTGCCTTTGGCCCAGGGTATTAAGTTTGAGTTGTAGGCATTATACTTTACTAATTCGACATTTGAGACCAGGTTTACACCTGTCTTATAGTTTTGTACTTTTATAGAAGAATTTCCGAAAATGAAATTACTTCAGCTGTTACTGTTTGCCCTACTTTTTTTCTCTTGTCAAAGCCAACAGAAAAAACACGAAAATGAACAGGCACAAACTATAACATACGACAGCCATGTCCATATCATGAGCCCCCAATTGATCCAATATTGGAAAAGCCTAGGGATACCTTTCTCCAAATCAGAGGTCAATTACAGTAACATAGATACCATATTGAAGAACTGTGGCGCTGAATACATCAATTTGATAGGGATGGCTTACGTTTATGGCAATCCCGAGTACTACCAAAGCGATGAGGTTCAAGATAAAATGATGCGTGAAAACGACCACGTGCTTGAAGCGGCAAAAAAATATCCTCAAAGGGTGAAGGCCTTTTTCGCTGTAGATCCTCTTAAGGAATTCGCCATTAATGAAATGGAAAGATGCTATGGCTTAAATCCGAATACCGGATTAAAACTACATTTTAATACTTCACAGGTATACTTGACCGAGCCGGAACACAGAAATAAAGTCAAGAAAGTTCTCGCTAAATCGGCGGAATACCAAATACCCGTTTTGCTTCATTTTGACAATTGGCATCCCAAGTTTGGTCAGCGAGATATGGAAATCTTGGTAGATACTATTCTGCCCGAAATTCCTCCCGTCGAAATACAAATTGCTCATTTTGGGAGCTCAGGAGGATTCAATCAGAAGACCAAGGATATCATTGATACCTATCTTGCATTGAAGAATCAAAACCGAATACCGGCTAAGCATCGCATCTACTTTGATATATCGGCCGTTGCACTAGACGAGGATAGCGAAGGAGTATCGAAGTTAATAAATGCAGAATTCAAAGAATTGAATCGCTATATTGATCTACTCGGCATCGAAAATATTGTGTTTGGAACGGACTATCCCCTTTACAACGGAAAACAATATCTGAAAATATTAAGAGATCGTGTGCACTTATCTGATGTGGAGCTAAATGAAATGATGAAACGAAGACCTCCGTTATATCAAGAGGAAAACGACTTAGAACAGAAGTCGTTGTAAGCAGATACGGAGAATAAATTGGTCATGGTCAAACTTGAAAAAATTAAGACGAATCCTATGAAGCTTAGAATTGCTCAAATTACTGACTTGCATTTAGACGAAGAGTTCCCAAGAAAAAATGGTGTGCTAACCCGAAAGAGATTCGACAAAGTCCTGGAAGACTTGAGCAAAAAGGATATCGATGAGGTGATTTGTACTGGCGATATAGGGGAGAATGATGGTATACACTACTTTTTCAATCAGCTGAAGCCCTACAAGCTCACCATTACATTGGGCAATCACGACAGTTATTCGGAAATTTCGAAATATTATTCAAAGGGTGCAAGGAGTAGTTTTGAGAAATTCTATATGAGTTCGGAACGCAAATACCACAAACTATTATTCTTGGATTCTTCTGCAGAATACGTGGATGTCGCTCAATTGAACTGGTTAGAACAAGAGCTTATCTCTTCGAAACCCCTTGTTATTTTTATGCATCATCCGGTCATTGGTTTAGGCTTAAAATTGGATGAAATCGCAGCACTTCAAAATAGAGATCAAGTGTTCTCAATCATGAATAGAAGTCCTTCAGAGATCAACTTGTTTTCTGGACACTATCATTTGGAGAGCAACAAAAGCAAAGGCAATATCACCCAATATATTACACCCGCGGTTTGTTTTCAAATGGAAAAAGACCCAGATCAAGTTGAAATCAACAGCCAGGTCTTTGGTTATAGAATTATCGAATTGGGTGAAGGATATATCAATTCGGAAGTTCGATTGTTCAGCGATGCAGACTAAGAGAGAGTCTTTGATCGAAAGCCTGCTGAATGTCACGGTCGGTTTCTTGGTAACCATAGCGTCCTTATACCTGATTTTTCCCGTACTGGGCATAGAGAGCAATTCGACCAAAAATATCTTGCTCACATTGTACTTTACCGGCTTGAGTGTCTTGAGAAATTATTTTTTGAGGAGGTATTTTGTTAAACGGAAACATCGCTTAGATTTGAGGAACTATCAGGAAACGGACTGACGTTTTATTGATATGAATTATCCGAAAACTGCCAAAATAGCATCTATTTTTTTTCTTGGTTTTTTATCCTCATCCATCACCTATGGATGTCTTTGCGAGCACACGAAATCATTTTTCACCAATATTACTGACGAACACATTATAGTTAGAGCCAAGGTTCTGAAACATGTCGAGCGAACCGGCCATTATTCATCCATCATTCCGGAGAGTATTACAATCCTAGAAATAATAGAAGATTACACGGAAAAGCTAGAAGGAGATACCATAGTTTTTGAGAATGGAAATCCTGGTTTATGCAGAGCTACAATTTCTAGCACCAAGGAAAACAGCGAAATTGTTCTAAAAGGCATACCATCGATGTTCGGCTTTGATGAGTTTACATTAAGGCTTTGGAATATTCCTGATTCTATAGTAAAAAAAGAACCAAGCTTCTTCAATCCAATTATAGCATATCCAAGCATTGACTACACCAGTTGTGATATCGGTGCTCTTAGCCTGAACTCCTCCTTTGTCGAAGGAAATATTACGTGCAATGCGCACATAAGAAGAAATAGAGCAGCCAAAGCACGCGGCTTCTTCAACGAAAAATGGTCAAATAATTATCGGAGGACCAAGCAATATAAGCTTCAGAAAATGCCATTGAGAAAATTCGAAAGAAAGTTAAAAAGGAAGATCAAAGCTCTTTAGATTAAGTAATCTTGATACTTCCTCGTATTTACTTATTACAATAATTACTTATTCTCGAGGTTGAAATAATAAGATTTTGACTTCAACATAAGAACATTTTAAATCCACCGTCTTGGTTATTAAAAAAAAGAAATTCCTACTTATCATTTTGGGCCTTGCCAGCCTTCTATACATTCTTCTTTCTTTTTTGACACCATTTTCAAAATCACTAAGGGAAAGAAGTCTTAAGGCACAAATCAACTACATCGCTCAGGAATTAAAGGAGGAAAAAGATTTGGAGCTTCAAAGAAGGTTTCCGGAGGGACTGATGTTTGCCAATGCCCTATTTTCTCTTTCATTAATGAATTTCGACGGACAAAAACCCTTTAATGATGTTGAAAAATCGAAGCTTATCGAAAACTGCATTGAAAGAATTCACTCTCCCGTTAACTTGGAATATTTTGATCAAAGTCTCACGGCAGAATATGGTGCCTTTTTTCAGGGCTGGTCCAATTACGTTCTCAAAAAATACATTCATTCCGATCTTTTTAAACATTCCATAGATAAACAAAAATTCTTACACCTATATCGTGATAAAACTGCCCTCCTTGAAGCTGTTCAATCTGATTCTGCTCAGGTTTTGGAATCATATTACGGCTCCGTTTGGCCAGCAGACAATCTCGCATGTATCTCAAGCCTACCGGATACAAGTATGGTTAGATCAAAATGGCTTCAAAAAATCAAGGAAAATTCCGAACATCCTCTAGGACTAATTAATCACGACAATTATGATAAAAAATTGGCACGAGGATCCTCACAGAGTTTGATTATGTATTTTTTATATGATATTGACTCTACTTTCGCTATTTCACAAAATGCAATATTCCAAGAAGAATTTATGGTCGATTTTCTTGGGATCTCTCTTGTTAAAGAAGGCTACGAAATGGATGTTGACTCAGGGCCTGTGCTTTTCAAAATCGGTAGTGTGGCGACCATAATGAATGTCATTGGTCAAAAGAAATATGGAGATAACCTGCATTCTACAACTGCTTTTTTGAACTTGATCGGTGCCCCCGTCCATATCCGTAGTAGAAAGTTCTACTTGTTTAAAAAAGAATTAATGTTTGATATTTTTATGCTTTGGGTCATGAGTTCTCTCAACAATTAATTGATCCGTGGAGTTATTAACTGAGAATTCAAACTGAGCCTTAATATTTGATCTTTATTCAAACTCAAAATCTAATTCAACATGGCAAACAAACAAGAATGGCCCACACTCAATTTCACTGAAATGCAAGACACCATTGAGACGCTGCACCAATGGATACAGATCGTGGGCAAAATTCGATTGAGAACCATGCCCTGGCAGAATCACTCATGGCATACTTCTCTATATATCACTCCCACCGGTTTTTCGACCCAAAGCATACCATACCAAGGGACTACTTTTCAAATAGATTTTGACTTCAAAAAACACAAGCTCTTTATTCATTGCTCGAATACGGAGTCTTCAGAAATGGAGCTGCGTCCGAGAACTGTCGCCAATTTCTATAAAGAACTATTCGAAAAACTTTCTTCAATGGGAATTGAGGTTAAAATACACGCCAGCCCCAATGAGATGGAGCCTGCGATTCCATTTGCTGAGAATAAGGTCAATCATTCTTACGACCCGGAGGCTGCTCAAGCCTTATGGAAAGCAATGTTAAAAGCCAATGATGTTTTCAATCAGTTTAGATCGAATTTCATTGGTAAAGCTAGTCCCGTGCATCTCTTCTGGGGAGCATTTGACCTAGCCGTAACACGGTTTTCAGGAAATCCAGCGCCGTTACACCCAGGTGGAATGCCCAATATGCCCCTCGAGGTGATGCAAGAAGCCTACTCTCAAGAGGTCAGTAGTGCTGGGTTTTGGCCAGGATCCAAGGATTTTCCGACCCCGGTATTTTATGCTTATGCTTATCCCAGTGGAGCCAATTTTGGAGAACAGAAAGTGGCTCCTGAACAAGCCTTCTACAGCCCAGAAATGGGCGAGTTCTTCTTAAAATACGAAGACGTCATGAACGCTGAAAATCCGGAAAAGACCTTACATGATTTTCTTCAAACTACATACGAAGCGGCAGTAAACACGTCCGATTGGGACCGCGGCAAGCTAGAAAAACAACAATGATAAGGATCATTGGAAAAGACCGGATCAGGATAAATAAGGCATTCCTGTTCCGGTTTCTGCATAACGCTTCAGGCTGACCGAAACAAATCTCTCCCAACCCATGGTGCAAATCTCGTAACAGTTGAGATCGGGCGTCAGTCCGTCATGGCTGAACTCAAGAACTGATTCATTTTCAGATACTGTGATGATCTTCCAATATACCTTTGTTCCCAACCATTCTTTCTCAATTCCTTCGTAGCCCTCATGGATATGCCGAGCATCAATACACTCCCAGATTAATTTCTGATTAGGGACGAATTCAATAATTCTAAACTTCCAAAAGGTCTGATCAAAAGAAGTGGTGAATTCGTCGCCCAACTTCGACACAACGGAATCTGTCTTTCCCCACCAATCCTGAATATTTTGAGTAATTGCAGTAAAGACACTTTCTGCACTGGACGAAATTGTAACCTGTTGATCAAAGGACATAAATATTCAAACTATACTGTTATAAAAATCGTTCTGAACTTAAAAATACCTAATTCGATGGCTTTTACGATGGCAAAATCACATTTTCCATTCCTATTTTTCCTGTTCTTATTGAGCCACACCTGCTTCTCTCAACATCTCGATACAAAACAAAGGAATTATGAAGCTAATGAACTCCTGGAGTCTTACCCCGGGCAAGTGGAGCTGCCCAATGATTTGTTAAACACTTATACCGGTTTCGTCAACTCATTAAATGATACCATCGACCTCCTTAGCGTGATAAGGGGATTTTGTTTGCCCAATACCGTTCAAATTGTCCCTTATACCAAAAGACCCGAAAATGAGAAGTTCTACGGACAAAATATAAACCTTCATTTTCTACTCAATTATTTTCATCCTCAAATATTGAATCTAAGAAGGGAAAATGAAGATTGTTACTTAATTAGGACCGGGTCATCCGCTCTTTGGTTTGTGCGTACAAAATCTATTGGATGGAAATTATACGAATACCTGGACAAACCCATTGCATAGTGGTGTGATGAATAATTGGATAACTTAAACCTCTCCAACGTGATTCTGTTTTAAAATAAGCTCCGTTACTATGAAAAGAAAAACAATCATAAAATCTTTAGCCATGCTACCATTAACCGGGTTTGCGATAAAATTGACAGAGTTGGACAAGAGGTTGAAGAACTTCAATTCGACCCAAAAAATGCCTGTATTGTTCTTGGGACACGGCAGCCCTATGAATGCCATAGAAGAAAATGAATTCGTTACAGGTTTTAGGCAAGTAGAAAAACAAATCGAAAAACCAAGTGCCATCCTTTGTATTTCTGCCCATTGGGAAACGAAAGGAACTTATGTAACGGCGATGGACATGCCTAGAACGATTCATGACTTTGGAGGATTCCCTCAAGAATTATACGATGTTCAATACCCCGCTCCAGGAAGCCCTGAGTTGGCAAAGCAAGCCCAAAAAATAGTGCAAAGCACGGAGTTAAAACTGGACGATCAATGGGGTTTAGATCACGGTGCCTGGAGTGTAATAAAACACATGTATCCCAATGCTGACATTCCTGTTATTCAGCTCAGCTTAGACTATAGTAAACCAGCTCAATATCATTACGAATTGGCGAAAGAGTTGATGGCCCTTAGAGAGAGAGGTGTACTGATCGTTGGGAGTGGAAATATGGTCCATAACCTTCGAAAAGTTGCTTGGGACAGGCTAAACGAACCGAATTACGCCTATGATTGGACACAAGAGGCAAGTAGTAAAATGAAAAATTTTATTACCCAAGATGACCATCAGTCATTGATCAATTATAGGGCTCAAGGCAAAGCCTTTGAATGGGCCATTCCAACACCGGAGCATTATTTACCCATGTTGTATATTTTAGCATTAAAAGAAAACAATGAAAAGGTCGAAATATTCAACGATAAGGCTGTCGGAGGATCTTTGACCATGACATCCTTTAAAATATCTTAGGGGAAAATACTGGAGTACAATTATTTTGTCCTCAAACTAAAAGAATCAAGTGTATGGTGCTTCATGAAAAAATCTTAGTTGCTATCCTGATAATAACCTTTGTTATCGGGTGTCAGCATCATCCAAAATCAGGCTGGAATACTTTGAAAAAAATTGAAAAAGTAATTCTCAAAGAAGATGGGCAGGAACAGTTTTTCTATTGGGAAATGGATAATGAAACAAGACTACAAGAGTTTACTCTGGGAGAAGTAAAAGATCTGAATGAGTACAGAGACTCACTTAAATTGATCTTGGGTTCATCCATTTATGAAGAGACCATTGAGAAAAAGTCAAGCCAATCTTTATCCAAAGCACTTTTGAAAGAGGAACAAAATGGTGATAGAATTAATGCTCTATTGGTTCAAACAGATAGTGTGGGAATAATTAGACCAATCAACTTCCTTGAAGCCCAAATTTTGAATTATCAATTGAGCAGGTTTCCCTTACTCGGTCATCCGACTGAGTTTCACGGATTTATCGCAAGGAATGAGGCAGAAAATAAATTGAGGATATATTTCGCTTCCAGTGATCAACCCTGGCCGCCCAAGGCACATATAATTCTAGATGAGCTAGATAAAGAAATCGAGAAAGGCTGGAGGCTAATAGCTCATTTACACAATCATTATTCTGAGGCAAAGGACAATTTTTTAGGCACCCTTGCTCCAAGTTTGGCAGATGCCCATTATTACAAAATGTTGAAGGAAGAATTCAACGTAGAAAAGGCACTCATCACCAATGGGTTTCACACAGTAGAAATCAAAAGTGAGGAGTTTGTTAAATTTGAATCCCATTGAAACAAAATAACCAATAATAATTACACCGGATCAATGCTTGTTTAGATTATTTCGACCTGTCCTATTTTAAGGCCTGTATGTTTTTTCGTATTTTCACTTTCGCTTTTTCATTTAAAATTTAAACCCGATGAAATACTTAAGAATTTCAATGTTCATTATTCTCTCCTCTCTTATGGTTAGTATTTTCACCTCATGTCGAGATGATGACGATGACACCCCATCTTCTGTATCTAATGTCTTTAATTATAACGGAGCAGACTATGCCCTAACTCAGGGATATATTGCTGAATTAGGTGAAATTGAAGAAGACGGAGTCTTTGATTTTGAGATTTATTTTTTTTCCGAAGATTTCGTAGTTACTAATTATAATGAGACTCCATCAGGAAAAGGAGAAGCAATCTATTTGGACCTTTACATTTCGACTAGTGAACTAGAGGATGGAACATATAATTATTCGGATGAATTAGGTTCCTTTACTCTTTTTGATGGGATTGTAGCCATCGATTATGATTTCCGAAACGAAACAGGAACCGAACTTGATGTAATTGGAGGAAAAGTTGAGATCAAAACTGACGGAAACAACAAAGCAATTGATTTTGAACTCAGAATGTCTAATGGATCAATGATTGAAGGTAATTATACAGGAGAGTTGCAAAGATTATAGTTGGATCAAAATTGTCAAGTTTTTTTGACCTTAATGGATTCCAAATAATCAAAAACCGATCAATACTAGGTATTGTAGTTATTTCTAAACTCGATTTATTAGTAGGATATTAGTAGGATTGTTCATGTATCGCAAGAATATAATATGAATTTTGACCTGACTATAGAAACCGACCGACTTCTGCTTCGTCCATTTTGCCTGGATGACATCGAAGCTTCTTATGCCATGAATTTAGACCAAGAAGTCAGTAAATATACGAGTGATGGCGGAGTAGTAAGCAAGGAGGAAATAGCGAGAAGAATTAAGGAAGATGTCCTTGGAGATTATAAAAAGCACGGTTTTGGCAGGCTAGCGGTAATCTGGAAAGCAACAGGGGATTTCACAGGATTTGCAGGACTAAAATACCTTGAAGACTTGGATGAAGTGGATCTCGGATATAGGTTCATGAGCAAGTATTGGGGCAAGGGTATTGCAACCGAATCTTCTCAGGCCTGTGTTCGAATGGGATTCAACACCCTAGACTTAAGCAAGATCATTGCCTTAGTTCTGCCGGAAAACATCGGATCCATAAGAGTTCTGGAAAAACTTTATTTTGAATATGACCAGGAAATTGTCGAAGATGGTTTGCTAGCCAAGCAATATGTACTCACCAAGGAAAGGGCTCAAAGATTCGACCCGGAGATCATTCAATAAGCGATACAACATTGAGCGATGTCACATTGAGCGTAGCCGAAATGCGACATCGCCAAAGATCCTACAATTAAGCCCACTTAATCGTGTACAGTTCAGCTATATTTTTTGGACGAGTTTCCTTCCCATGAGTTGGCTCATCCTTCGTCTCGGAAGTTCCCGATGTATTGATAATCGTCGCTGGCCCTTCTTTTCCAGTAGCAATTGGTCGATCAGTGGAAAACTTAAGTTTATGGTGATGCTTTTCAAAAATATCTTCTTCAAAAGTACTTACATGGTCCCCGGTAATTGTTCCAGTTCCGGGAGCGGTCCTATCATCGGCATCCGGATCTGCTCCGGATCCATTATCCCAGGCTCTACTAAAATACCCTCTCATATCTATAAGCATGGAGTTTCCGCTGGGGCCTTCACCAAATCTACAATTCAACACTGAATTCAGTCTGGTATAATCGTCAGTCAATTCTATTGCTGCTTTGCACAGAGACAATTCTCCCGCCGGAGGAATTTCTGTAGCGACATATTGTTTGCGCTCACCTATGTATCCCTGAACCATGCATGGTAAACTAGGAATTGCTACAGATCCAATATTAACAGAAATCCTGCTAATGCTCAGAACAATAAGTGGTTCCTTCGTATGTATTTCTACATACAGTCCGGAAGCATTCTCGTTGATTTCCAGTTGTAAATCGACTTCCCATGTTCCTGCACTATTTTTGGTAACAATGCTGGAGTCAATACCATCGGTAAGTTTAAAATTGACATCTCCGTTAATGCTTATGTTGAGTTCAAATTTAGCCGTAACAATCTGGCCTATTAATGTTTCTTTCCATCTTGGAAACTCGTGTATAGCCTGTTTGAATGTCATTACGCTACCATCTCGACTCTTGGTGATGACGCATTGATTTGTTGTAGTATTCAAATTGATACTTGCATCAGCACCGGAGTCTTCGTACAGCCAACCATCTGGAATCCCATAATGGCTAGAGTCCAATCGATTACTGAAATACTGAAAATCGCAGTTGTAAACCAGATTTCTTTGCTCTAAGGCATATAAATAATCTTCCGCAGAAGGTGTTCTATAATCTTCTATTTCTTTCATAATGCTTTCATTTGATAATTAATAATTATTCAGGTTTGCCTGGATTAACCAACCAGCTCCCACTGCTGGTCAATGTCACTGTTACTTCGAGATTTTGAAAATCCGACAGTCCGATTTTGGCACTGTTGTTGGCGATGGAATTAATATCTTCCAGATCATTGGATGTATAATCACCTGTTGTGATGTAGAAGGCAAATTTTGGAGTAATGGTAAAATTGTCCAAAGGCGATGGGGCCCAAACCACTCCAATGTATCCATTACCACTTTGGATGCCAAAAGACATATTGCCATACCAACTTTCGTTTTCATTTTTTACTTGATCAAAAGAATTGACTTGCGCTCCGACGGTATTGGGAGCACTCTTCTCTCCTTGCTTAAGCCTCATTGAAGGTCCTTGTCTCGGAGGAACGGTTACATAGTTTACTTCCCAAATTTGTTCTAGTTGAACAGCCTCCAAGTAACTGGTAGTTATTTGAGAATGCCACCCTACCGGCTGATTACTTGCTCCTGAACCTAAAACATATTGATAAGGAATGGTGAAGTAATTCAATCCCGGATAATTAGGAGGGACACTCAGTACCGAGTCTGAGTTGCCAAAGACTCCTGAACTTGGTAAACCCAGAGGCTCCTGAAAAAAGCACCAAAAATTTCTTGCTGACGATCCTTGGTTGACCAGATATATCCTGTAATTGGTGGTATTGTCAAATTCATATAAATTGATCATTTCTTATACTTTTAAATTCCAAATAAGCACTGGAATAGCTCTTCCGTTTCTCTACAAGTTGTAGCATCTTCGGAAATTGGGATTGCTTTTCTCCAAAAGCAATCCCGATAAGATTAGATGAAATATGAATTAAGATGGTTTACCCGGAGTAACCTCCCAAGTTCCTGTACTGGTCAAGGTAACAGTAGCTTCAAGATTCTGAAAATCTGTTAACTCAACTCTAGCTGATGTATTGGAAATCACCGTGATATCAGCAAGACTGTTGTTCGAATAACTTCCCGTTGCAATGTAAAAGGCAAATTTTGGAGTAATAATATTGGTATCGCTAGGATTTGGAGACCATGTTAGTCCCATAAAACCATTCGCACTTTGAATACCAAAAGACATATTACTAAACCAACCATTGTTTTCATTATGCACCTGATCAAAGTCATTGGTTTTTGCACCAATTGTTCCTTTTGGAGCAGTTGTTCCCTGCTCTAACTTCATCAAAGGTCCTTGCGGAGGAGGTACTGTAGCATAGTTCACTTCCCACATTTGCTCTAGCTGAACATCTTTAATGTAGTTGGAATCAATTTGCACGTCCAATCCTACGGCTTGATTGCTCGCACCTGATCCCAGAACATATTGTAATGGAATGGTAAAGCTGTTGGTTCCGCCATAGTTTGGCAAGACACTTAACATAGCGTCCGAGTTCGCATAAACCTGTGATGAAGGTACACCTTGTGGTTCCTGTAAGAAACACCAGAAATTTTTTGCGACGGACCCTTGATTGACGAGATAGATTTTGTAATTCGTAGTGCTTTCAAAATCATGTAAATTAATCATTTCTCAATTTTTTGGACTCCCTACTCTATTGGTAAGGCTTTTCGGGATTCGCCTCCCTGTGCTTAGCTCCACAGGAGAGCCGTTTATTTCAGTGGGATCTGCTCCACTCATTCGGCATTCATTCCCATGCATTTCTTATTTCGAGATCATAAAACCGTGTTCTCTTGATTTTTTGAAATATGCTATTCCATGTACGCTTGATATGAAATAAGAAATGCTGATGATTGCCTTCTTTTTACTTGCAGTACAAATATGCTTTGATACGGAGGTATATGCTAGCGTAGAAATACCTGATCTGAGAAAACAGGTGTTTCTAACCTTTTTACGGTATTGTGGATAATTGAACCCCTTGATTGCGCTGGATCAAGGGGAAATCAGGTGGTGATTTCATGTATTTGTTCGGGGCCTAATTACTCATCATCACTTAAGTAGTTGGACAATGCTCTAGATAGTTTGCTCTTGATCCGCAGGGCTAATCTTTTGGGCTCAATAACTGTTATGCTTTCTCCAAATCCCAGTATCAGTCTTTCCAATTCGTAATTGTGGTGTACCCTAATTCGAAAAGTAACGGACTTATCCTCATGTGTTTCTAACACTTCCTGTGAAGCATGAAAAGGTTTGGTCTCGATATACGGTGCATTTTTTGGATCCGCCTTGAAAACAACTTCTATAATTTGATCATCATTCAGTACAGTTACACCGATGGTATTCTGATAATGCTCTTGAGCATCAAAATCAAGATTAGAATAATCTATGCTAAGATCCCATTGGATGTTGATGACTCGATCCAAAGCTAAGGTCAGCAATTTGTTGTTTTTTTGGTGCCTTCCTACCAAGAACCATCGATTGTTGAATTCTCTCAGAATATAAGGATGCACAACCAGTATGCTTTCCCTTCTGGCAGAAAAAGACTTGTATTCTATCTTGAGTACGATTTTCTTGAGAATAGCTTGATATAAGGTGTCCAAATGTTCAAGTCCTTTAAGGTTTTCGTTCTTCTCCATTATAATAACAGAAGGTGTTTTACTCTGTTCTCTATGAACACTATCCTCTAGTTTCTGGATGACTCCATTCAGTTCTGAAAACAGCGAGAAATCTTTAAACTGACTGAGCACCATCATAGATTCCGTCAGTACTTCGAGGTCTATTTTAGATACCGGCATTTTGGTGATAGAATAGTCCTCGTCCTCATAAGTGTAGTATTTTTTCTGATAACATACAATCGGTGCATTATATCCCAGCTTGCTACTCCGCATATTTTGAATATCCAATTGGACCGTTCGCTTGCTGACATTCGTATCTCTTCCTTCGTATTCATATAGCGCTTCTGAACAGGCCTCTATCAAATTTTCCAGTGTCCATTTTCTAAATCGATTTTGAAGGCATTTGTCTATTGTCCGGTATCGAATGAGTGCATTTTTATTGGTTGCCATAATTACAAAATATAACTACGCAAATATACTGCGCAGATTTGAATTTTCTTTGTATTAAATTACAATTGAAATGAAGAAAGTAACCGGAAAAGTATTGATCGAATTGGGATATCGTCAAGGGCGATGGTTTAAATCCGCTTTGGAACATATCAATACCAATAGATTATCAGAAGAAGAAATGCAGTCATACTTGGAGTCCGTGGCACCTGTAATCCTAGACCCACATGATGAGCCACGTCATTATTTTCAAAATATTGAAGCAGAAAACGAAACGGAAATTGCCAATGTCAATGCCGTTAACAATACCATGTACCGCCTTATGAAAACACCGACAGTCATAGGTGGAGCAGTTATGCCCGATGCATGTCCAACAGGACAATCAGGGCAAATTCCGGTCGGTGGAATCGCAGTTGCTGAAAACGCCATTCATCCAGCCATGCACAGCGCAGATATCTGTTGCTCAGTTATGATGACTTCTTTTGGAAATATAGAACCCAAACAAGTCCTCAACGCAGCGCACAACATCACTCACTTCGGTGGTGGCGGGCGACAAGATCAAGCATTCGAGCTACCCAAAGAAATGGAGGATCGAATGAAAGCCAATTACTATATCAAGAGTCAAAGAAGTATTACACTGGCGAAATCTCATTTAGGTACCCAAGGAGATGGCAATCACTTTCTCTATGTTGGCATCTCCGAACAAACTGGAGAAACCATTATGGTCACCCATCATGGCAGTCGTGGATTTGGAGCTAATCTTTACAAACAAGGGATGAAAGCGGCTGAAGCATTTCGAAGAGAAATCTCTCCCAAAACACAGAAGTGTAATGCCTGGATTCCCTATTCGGAAAGACAGGGAAAAGAATATTGGGAAGCCTTGCAAGTAGTCCGTGATTGGACCAAACTCAATCATGAAGTTCTACATCAGGCCACCAGCCAGGCTTTGAAAATCGATCCGTACATGCGATTTTGGAATGAACATAATTTCGTATTCAAAGATGGAAATCATTTCTATCATGCCAAAGGTGCTACGCCATTGGACGATAAATTTGTGCCGGATTCCCATGAAGGACTGAGATTGATCCCGCTTAACATGAGCGAACCCATTTTAGTTGTCAAGGGTGATACCATAGAAAATAATTTAGGTTTCGCCCCTCATGGTGCAGGCAGAGATATCAGCCGTTCACAACATGTGCGCAACAACGCACACCGCACGATAGAAGAAATATTCTTCCAGGAGACAAAGGATTTGGATGTACGATTTTATTCTGGGAACATAGATATTTCCGAACTGCCGAGTGCCTATAAAAATGCAGATCGCGTTCAGGCTCAAATGAAGAAATTCGGACTCGGAGATGTTGTCGACCGAATCATTCCCTATGGTTGTATCATGGCAGGAGACTGGCAAAAAGATGCGCCGTGGAGAAAGAGGAAAAGGAAGTAATATTGAACAATATCTAATTTGTCCTATATTTGCATCGAATTTAAAAATATGTATTGCGAAAATAAAATATCAATTGTTGTGACTTGCTCGATAGGGCATTTACAATTTGATGGTCTGGAAAAAAGACATTTTTCAGGGTGCAATACGTATTTTATGAATTGATTTATACCAATAAAAATATAATATGTAGAGGCGTCCTGCGAAAGTAGGACGCTTTTTTTTTGATTTTTTTTGAAAAAATATGGAGAGCTAATAAAAGACTTACGATTTGAAGGATAATGCACAAAGACAAGTGCTTCAATAACTTATAAAATCCGCCAAATAATGCAGTAATGCAAACAGCTATCTCTATGCCAAACTTAAGCATAAGTCTTTGATATTCAACTATTTAAATCGCATTTTATTTGCAGAATAAAAATATTCATTATACATTTGCATCGTCAAAAAATAACAGATATGATGTTTTTAAAATTTTGTGGGATTGAACGGGAGATATATCTATCTCAAGAACATGAGGACATAAAAAAAAGGAGATTATATTGATGTAGAGGATAAATAAATATCCAAATACACATAAGCATCTCCTTGCATCAGGGGGGTGCTTTTTTAATTCACCTTATTTTCTTGGATTGATCCAGTGTCGTAGCTCAGTTGGTTAGAGTTAATCTGAGGGTCACGAGTTTGAGCCTCTTCGGCGCTACTGTAATGTCCCGTTCGTATAATGGCTAGTACTCTGACATGATAAAGATTTTTGAAAACATTCGAGAATATTTTGTGTCAGATCAAGGCGCGAAGAATGAAGATAGCCTTAGCTATCTGACTGATGAGCAACGATGATATGATGCAAAAGAAATCGAATGGAACGATAATTTTTATTATGTCAGAGTACTGGTACATCCGGCTTTCTATCGGAAGATGAGAGTTCGATTCTCTCACGGGATACTATTTAAAAAATCGAATTAAATGATGAACATATGAAAGAGAACACTATGTAATGTCACGGTGAGTAATGACTCATCGTTGAGAAATCAAAGGCATGGACAACAGGACAAGCTCCGAACTCAGTTTTCGGTGCAAGTTCCAAAAAGCCAAGTCCATTGCTTCTCATCCGCCGAAGCGTATGTGAAAGCGGATAGAAATTTTTTAATCTGTACAAACGAATAACATGAATTTAAGTTTAGCTGACCAGTACTATATTAAAGCGCTGGACGCCTATCCTTACGATCTTGAGTCCGTTACAGAACATCTTCAGTATGCGTTGAGTTATGATGATGAACATGCCCAAGCTTTGTGTCTTTTGGGCCAATTAAAGATGTATCAACTCAAAGATTATATGACGGCTAAAAGCTGCTTCATAAGATCTTTAAAATGCAATAAGGCATTTCCAGATACATATAAACATCTATCCTTGCTCTATGTGTGGTTAGGGGACTATAAGAAAGCTGAAAACCTGATTCAGCATGGCTTTAAAGTTGCCGGTATGGATCATTGCACTTTGCTTAGAATCTTGGCCATTGCACATGAATATCGAAGTGATCTTAAGCAAGCCAAGTATTCCTTGGAAAGGGCTGGTTCGATTGCCATCAATGATGCATGTATACAAGCCATTGATGGAGATCTTAAACGGATCAATACCAAGGCTAAAGTGCTCAAGGCAAAGAAAAAAGGAAAGAAGTCCAAATAAATAGACTGGTATGGTGGCAATAGTTTAATAGGCAAAACATCTCATTGTGGATGAGAAGACCAGGGTTCGAATCCCGTTGCCACCCTTTTTTGCTTATCTGCGCAAATGGAGTGCGCAGTAGTGTGACACCTTTGTAATACCAATTGGGATATACAATGGCGCCTAAGATTATCTAGAGATTTACTTCAGGTCGAGGCGTAAAACGCAGACATAGCAAGGCTATGACGAGTATTTACAACAAAGAGATGAAAGAAATCTCTCATAAGATGGACGTTATTGTATGTCCTAATTGGTATAAAATCAATGAACGCATTGATGAAAGAATTTGAAAAACAAAATACAAGATAATGTCACTTGTGGTGACAAAAGAAGTTATTGAGATGATGATTACTTATCCCTGATGAGGGTTTCTGTATAGCCCCATGTAACCAAGGCAATAACCATTGGTTTGACGATGGTAGCATGATCCAATAACCCTGGGATCCAAGGGTCGTGGGTTCGAATCCCACTCATGCCATGCGCGTGATAGTTCAGCGGGTAGAACATTGGTTTTTTTGATTATGCAGGTTCGAGTCCTGCCAGGCCCACAGGGGCCTGTAGCGGAATTGGTTGACGCAATAGACTCAAAATCTATTATCTTTTTCACGGGAGCTGACCACTCATAAAAATGGTTACCACAAGAGAACCTTGTCTTTAGGGTCGCATCTTCTTCGCAAAAAAGAACCCAAGCAAAAACTCCATTTGCTTTGCAAAGAAGATAATCGAGTACATGATCCGAATGTAGCCGGATACCGTCAGGACAAAGTGTCTTTCTGATAGCCAATCTATATTTTCTCTGAGAATATACATTCGCCAATCACAAAGGGGCCTAATCCTGACTTAAGACTACATCCATCATTGCTTGATGATCCCAAAGGCAGGTTCTCTATTTTAAAATTGATTTAATAACCTTACTAAATATTGATTAAAATGAAACTATTTAGACTCAAAGTCAAAGCCTATGAAAAAGCTTTGATTTTCCGTAATCAAGCACTTATTCAGGTATTGGATAGCGGTAAACACTGGATAAGTTTTTTGGCAGATGTCGTTACTTACGATATCACGAAGCCATTTTATCACGAGATAGACCTTGATCTATTGATGCAGTGCGAGGATCTGCGATCAAGACTTGATGTGATCGACATCGCGGATAACGAAATCGCTATCCAATACAAGAATGGTAATTTCCATCAGGTATTGACTCCAGGGAGATATGTCTACTGGAAAGACGGTATCGCATATACCTATGATAGAGTTGATCTCAATGATATAGAGGTCAGTAAGGACATCCCTAGAAAGGTTGTTCACCGACCAGAAGTCATGAGGTACTTGACCATGCATAACATAGAGAGTTACGAGATCGGTTTGCTATACGTAGATGGTATAATGAGCAAGGTGTTGAATCCTGGAACGTATTACTTCTGGAAAGGTGCGCAAAATGCCATCCTTACTAAAGTCGATACGCGCAAACAACAAGTCGAAATAAGCGGTCAGGAGCTGTTGACATCTGACAAGGCTGCAATTCGTATGAGTTTGTTTGCCAGCTATCAAGTTGTCGATGTCATGAAAGCTTTGACTGAAAGCAAAGACCATGTCAGACAACTTTACGTAGCGCTTCAACTTGGATTGCGTCAATACGTTGGACAATATACCTTGGATCAATTGTTGCGCAATAAGTTGGCCATAGCAGAATATATTCTGGCCCAGGTCAAGGAGCGTGCAACTGAACTTGGTATCGAATTGATCGACTGCGGAGTTCGAGATATCATCTTGCCAGGTGATATCAAAGAAATCATGAATCAGGTATTGCTTGCGGAGAAAAAAGCACAGGCAAATACCATCATGAGACGTGAGGAAACGGCATCAACACGTAGTTTGTTGAATACTGCCAAGTTGATGGAAGACAATGATATGCTCTTCAAACTCAAAGAAATGGAGTACATGGAGCGTATTGCTGATAAAATTGGTGAAATCACTGTTAACGGTGGAGGCCGGGTAGTAGATCAATTGCGAGAGCTCGTAGGTAGCAAATAGCATTCCCCTCTTCTGACTATGTTTAGGAGAGGGTTTGCTATTAGATCTAAACTCAACAACTACTTCTCTTCAAAAGCCTATATTCTCCTTCCTTTCTAAAATCTCGAATTGACACTCCGGTATATCGTTTAAAGGTCTTGGATAAATGGCTGACATCTGTAAAATTCAATTCATCTGAAATTTCCGAAAGCGTATAATCCGAATTCAATAATCGAATCTCAACTCTTTTTAGTCTCGCTTTGATGATATACTCTCTAAGTGAGGTATTGACCTTTTTACGAAAAAATTCGCTCAGGTAAGTGGGGGACAAAGAAAAGCGCTGGGCCAAATGCTTTATTTTCAAAAGTTCAGGCTCAGCTACATGCTGGTTGATATAACCGAGCATACGGGTAATTCGCTCATTACTTTCATCGGAAAGCTCCATTTCGAAAAAAGAACTGCTTTTAATGTTTCGCAGTAGTATTTCTAAAATACTTGTCATGAGGCTCTTGATCAAAGAAGAAGAGCCTGAACCATAATTACGGTTCTCTCTTAAGATCAACTCAATCAGCGTATTCATATGATGCCGATCCAATTCATTTTGAATAATATCGCCCGGAAGCTGGTTGTAATTAGATAAAATATAAGATGCTTCCCTAAACCATTCCTGTTGGCTGACTGAATCATGACCCTTCGACATAAAGAAGTCTGAAGTAAATTTTAAAAACACAAATCTAGTATTCTGATCGATCTGAAAGGAGTGGCACTTCAAGGGTGGTAGCAAAAAAATGCTTCCCTCTTTGTAAGGGTATTCATTATAATTGATGCATTGAGTTCCAGAGCCTTCTCTAACTAATACCAACTCAAAAAAATTATTCTTTAGAGGTCTTTGCCTCCAGGAATTCAATTCTATTTCTTGTACTTCGAAAGGTCTATATGCCTCTAAAACTTGCATTTTACATGAATTTGATCATTAATTCGTGGGCTAAATTAAGTCTAAGTAATGAAAACGGAACAAAAAACCTTTAAATGTACCAAAAGAACCTTTTGTTGTACCGAAACAAATTGACTCTAGAAGGTCATCTTTGCATCATTATTTAATGTAAAATCAAAAATGAATCGATGAAAGCTATATTATTAGAAAAAGCAGGAGGAGTAGATCAGCTAAGAATAAAGGATGTCGATCAACCCAATATTTCTGAAGACGAAGTACTGGTTGAAGTAAAGGCAGTTAGTATCAATCCTGTGGACTATAAAGTGCGGGGAAATGAGGATGTTCTGACCATGATTTATGGGGAACACAGGCCTGCTATTTTAGGCTGGGACATTGCCGGCTCTGTGGTTCAAACAGGCAATAATGTCACTCAATTCCAGACAGGAGATCGAGTTTTTGGAATGGTGAATTTTGTAGGCCAAGGGAACGCCTATGCAGAATTTGTTGCAGCACCTGAGGCCCATCTAGCCAAAATACCCTCTTCTATATCCTTCGAAACTGCAGCGGCTAGCACTTTAGCAGCATTGACCGCACTACAGGTATTACAAGGAAGAGTCCAAAAAGGCGATCGCGTATTGATACATGCCGGTTCCGGTGGAGTAGGTCATTTTGCCATCCAAATTGCAAAATCCTTGGGCGCTTACGTGATCAGTACAAGTTCTGCTAAAAACAAAGATTTCATCTTGTCTTTAGGTGCTGATGAGCATATAGATTATCGATCTCAGGCCGTTGAGGAAGTACTATCTGATATCGACTTTGTCTTTGACATGTTCAATGGAGATGTTCTATTGAATTCAGTTAAAGTGGTCAAAGAAGGCGGGTCAGTCGTATCCATTCCAAGCCCAGAATTTTCCGAAGAAATTCTAAGCTTAGCTAAACAACGAGGAGTTAATCTCGCCTTCCATATGGTTCAATCCAGCGGATCTGATATGAACACCATTGCGGACATGCTTCAATCAGGCCAATTAAATGCTCACATTTTTAAGACCTTTTCCTTTGATCAGATGGCCGAAGCACATGAACGACAGGAAAGCGGTAGAACCGTCGGCAAGATCGTGGTAAAACTATAGTTCAGCATGCGCAAGGAATTCGAATTAATAAACCAAGGCTATAATAGCGTATTTAAGTTCGATGAACTGAGTATTGGCCTTGTAGTTCCTATTGAAAATTATGCCCAAAATACGGTGCCCAATATGAAGGATCATCTCAATCGGGTCTTATTGGCTGAAGACCTGGGGTTTAAGGCTGTGTGGCTAAGAGATGTACCACTTCATGTGCCCTCATTTGGTGATGCAGGTCAAACTTATGATCCCTTCACGTACCTAGGGTATCTCGCAGGTCAAACCAGCCAAATTGCCCTGGGAGTCGCAAGTATAGCACTCCCGTTACGTCATCCCTTGCATGTGCTAAAATCAGCGACTAGTATTGACCAACTGTCCAACGGAAGATTGATCCTCGGACTGGCCTCCGGTGACAGACCAGAGGAATATCCCGCAATGGGTATCAACTTCGAAAACAGAGGAGATCTTTTTCGCGACGCCTTTGACTACATTCGATCAGCGCAGGAAAGCTTCCCTTCTATGACATCCCAACATTATGGCGAATTTAACGGGAGTGTTGATCTCTTGCCAAAGCCTCATGGTCAAAGAATCCCATTATTACTAACCGGCCACAGCAGACAATCTATGGAGTGGATTGCAGAAAACGCAGACGGATGGATGTATTATCCTCGAAACCTCTATATGCAGGATTACAATGTAACGCAATGGCGCGAGTTGGTTGAAAACTTACAAGAGTTTCCCAGGCCCTTCATGCAACCTCTATATATTGATCTGGAAATAAACGAAGATTTCACTCCACAGCCCATACATCTGGGTTTTAGAATGGGTATAAAGCATTTGATCGAATATGTTCATCATCTAAAAGACATTGGTGTCCACCATTTAGCGCTTAACCTTCGTTTTAACTCTAGGAATATAGAGGACAGCTTGGAAGAACTGGCCACCAAATTATTGCCGCATTTTCATCAAACAACAAAGAACAATAAATAGTATGAACAAAGTAATTTTAATCACAGGAAGTACGGATGGTATAGGGAAATTGGCAGCTATCAAACTAGCCAAAGAAGGACATGTAGTTTATTTACATGGGAGAAATGGCGACAAGCTTTCCAGGGTCATAGAGGAAATAAAGGTCGAATCAGGAAATGAAAAAATCGATGGATTTATCGCTGATTTTTCCAACTTGGACGAAGTGCAAAAAATGGCCGACCGGATTAATGATAGCTTATCAAAAATTGACGTGTTAATCAATAATGCCGGTGTTTTCAAAAGTTCTAATTCGCCGACGAAGGATGGCTTGGACATCCGTTTTGTTGTGAACTATTTGGCTCCATATTTATTAACTAAAAAGCTTCTTCCCCTATTGAAAAACAGCAATGAAGCTCGAGTTATTAATCTAAGCTCCGCCGCTCAGTCTTCAGTGTCTCTGGATGCATTGACCGGGAAAACAACAGTTTCTACTCAAGAGGCTTACGCTCAAAGTAAATTGGCCCTTACGATCTGGAGCTTTGATTTAGCACAAAAAGAACCAAGTATTTCCGTCATTGCCCTAAATCCGGGCTCTTTGCTCAATACGAATATGGTCAAAGAGGCCTTTGGCAGATTTTGGTCCTCTGCTGACAAAGGGGCGGATATTATCTTCGAACTGGCTACCTCTAATCAATACGACAAGCTAACAGGAAAATACTTCGACAATGACAGAGGGACTTTCGGATCTGCTCATTCTGATGCTTACGAAGAATCCATTGCACTTAACTTGATTGAAGTGACAGATAGAGTAATTCTAAGTCGATAAGTATTAAAGATCGTTACCACGCCTTCATTAATCGCATCTATTTATACTTGGGAGAGCCTTCACACGTTGCATGTATAGTTCTGGCCTTAAACCATACTCAACATGAAAGAAAAGCTTATCCAAGGAATCACATTATCCCTATTTTTAAGCCTTATCGTAGGATTTGTTTCTTTTCGAGCAGGTTTTCTGGGTACAGAAAAATCAGCTTTCTATGGAAGCCCGAATGGTACTGTTCTAAACAATCAGACAGATTCTATCTCAAAGGCCAAACAAAACAAACTTCTGCCATCTTCAAAAATGTTGACTTTAAATAGTTATCCTACATCCCTATTAAAAGACTCTATAAAAAAGCCGCTAATTGATACATCAGGAATAAATAAAATACTCTTGTACAGCACCAAGGCCGGACCTATTATAATTTCCAAAGACTTACAAAATGCCGGGTCGGATTCTATCGCTCAGGATACAGTCCCTAAACCCTGGAAATGATGGAGCTAATAAATTTGATAGGAGCCACTGCTCTTAGCTTCGCGTTTCTTTTTTTGGTTTTTGTCCCCATGGAAAAGGTTTTTCCAGCCAATAAAAATCAAAGAATACTGCGTCCACAGTGGGTGCTTGATTTTTGTTTCTTCCTTGGCCAATACTTGCTTTGGAGCGGATTGGTCCTATGGCTATTGAATTATTTCGGTGATTTTTTGACCTCTTTTGTTCCTAACTCATTTCAAAATGCCATCAGATCACAAGCATTTCTTTTACAGGTATTCGAAGTATTATTGATCAGTGATTTTTTAATCTATTGGGGACATCGGCTCCAGCATAAAGTAGACTTTCTGTGGCGTTTTCATAAAGTTCATCACAGTGCGGAACATCTTGATTGGTTGGCGGCCCACCGAGAACATCCTCTCGACTCTATTTATACTATCGGATTGATCAATCTACCAGCATTCATTATGGGTTTTCCTTTAGAGTCTATCGCCGGAGTAATTGCCTTCAGGGGAATCTGGGCCATTTACATCCATTCCAACGTCAGACTTCCAATAGGTCCATTGAGAGTTCTTATCGGTGCTCCCGAGCTTCATCATTGGCACCATGACCTAGAGAGAAAAGCGGGTAATTACGCCAATATTTCTCCTCTTATGGACATTATTTTCGGAACATATAAATGCCTTGATCGAGAACCGGAAAAATTCGGCGTGAAGGAAGAAACACCGAAAACTTATCTTGGTCAGCTCATAGAGCCTTTGTTGCCAAGAAAAACATGGAATAGAATCAAAAAAATTGAATGAGTCAAGATATTCAAAAATTTACGAATATTTCTATCCCTTTAAAACCATCAAAGTAATTCTCTTCTCCACAGTCCTAGTAAATTCTTATTTACCCGGGGACTGAACAACTTGCCTCTTTTTTGAATTAGTATGTCAGCTGCCCGGCTAATTAGCATACAGTGAACGCTGAATTTTATTGGCCCGGGACATTTGTTCATTTTCTGTACAATCCGAGAAGTTTTGCCTTATGAAAACAGTCGCAATAGTTTTAAGCAACGTTGTTCTGCTGTTTTTGGTCTCCATACAAGTATTTTCAATGAAGCAACAAAAGGGAATCGAAACCTATCCTTATACGGTTATTAAGAAATATGATAATTTCGAAATACGTAGCTATGAAGAACGGCTTTTTACCTCTGTCAAACTATCCACTCCCAGTTATAATGAAGGATCGAGTAGGGGATTTTCCATTTTGGCCGGATATATCTTCGGCGGTAATGAAAAAAACGAAAAGATTGCCATGACCTCACCAGTTACCATGTCTCTTGAAGACTCTATGACCATGATGTTTATGGTACCAAAAGAATATGATCAGAAAACACTTCCGACACCTGATGAGTCCCAAATCGAGTTTAAAGAAGAACCTGCCAAAACAGTTGCGGCAATTACTTTTGGCGGTTGGTCGAATGATGAAAAAATAGAAGATTACAAAGCACAATTGATCTCGGCATTGGAGGCAGAAGGAATCAGTTATACCGACCGTTTTTACTTCTTCGGGTATAACCCTCCTTTTGAAATGCTCAATCGTCGAAACGAAGTAATCGTTGAGTTGTCAGAATACTAAAAACTCTTTATTCCTGATTTTGAAGTGATGCCTGTACAACTTTAATATCAAACCAACTGAATTCTTCTCCCAGTGCGTCTTTTACTTCGCGTAAGCCCTTTCCTTTATTTTCTAGTATTACGGGTTTTATCCGATTTAGTTTAGACTCACTTAAAAATTCTTGCACCTCAATTTGATCTAATTTCAAAAAATGAAGAAGATGTGACTCCACTGTCTGTACGGTAATTTCCCTGGACCGAGCTATTTGTTCTATAGACAGCCCGGATTTGAACATTTCGAAACTCTTATCTTTTGTTGGACTAGATTTTGTTTTGCCAGTTGTTGACTTGCGCTTCTTCTTTCTTCTGGTCAGGTTCTGCATCTTAGAGTCTAATTCATGTTCTTCACAATAGCCTTGAATGACATCGAGAAACTGACTTCCGTAGCGTTCTAGTTTTATTTGACCAAAACCGGAAATACGAAGTAAATCATCCTGAGTAACTGGCAAATAAGCAGCCAATTCTTTCAAGGTGTTATCCGGAAAAACAACATATGGAGGAACATTTTCTTTGCGTGCAATGCTAGTTCTCAATTCGCGTAATTTGTTAAACAGCCCTGTATCACCATCAATTTCAATCTGTTGTTTTACCCTCTTTTTGCTTGTCTCAATTTTCACCAATTGGACCTTTTCCAAACCCATGAGAACAGCAGCGCTTTTTGGTGTTAACTGTAATACCGGATAATCTCCTGTGGAAACCTTCAGATATTGTTGATCGATTAAATTTCTGATGTATTTCGACCATTCATTTTTTGAAAGATCTGCGCCGACACCATAAGTTTTTAAATTTCGGTGATAAAGTTTAATTCTCTGTGATTTCGAACCTCTCAAAAAATCTATTAGATAACTGGTTCCAAAACCTTGATTCAGTCTTGCAACCGCAGATAATGCCTTCTGGGCTATAACCGTCCCGTCAAATGTTTCAAATTCAGTCAAACAATTATCGCAGGACCCGCAGTCACCTTCGTGATCCTCACCAAAGTAATTGAGCAAAAACTGCCTCCTGCACTGGCGACTTTCACCAAAAGCCACCATTTGGTTAAGCTTATTGATATTGATCATGGTCTGCTGTTCATCACCCTCTACATAAGCAAAATTTTTGAGCGTGATCGCATCACCTCTACTGAAAAATAAAAGTGCATCACTTTGTAACCCATCTCGACCAGCTCTACCCGTCTCCTGATAATATGCTTCTACATTTTTGGGTAAATCTAAATGAACGACAAAACGAACATTGGACTTGTCAATACCCATCCCAAATGCAATGGTGGCCACAATAATACTCACTTCATCCCGGATAAATAACTCTTGATTTTTTGCTCTGGTCTCACGCTCTAACCCTGCGTGATAAGGCCTTGCCGAAAATCCATTATCCTCCAACATAGCAGCTACTGATTCTGTCGATTTTCTGGACAGGGTGTAGACAATTCCCGATTGGTCTTTTCTCTCCGACAAAAAGTCAATTAATTTTTCTCTGCTATCCCTTTTGGCAACAACAGCGTAATGAATGTTCGGTCGATTGAAGCTTGATACGGAAATTTTCGGGGAATCTAGATGTAGGTTCTTAACAATGTCCTCTCGGGTTCTCATGTCGGCGGTTGCCGTAAGGGCTATCACAGGAACATGGGGGAATAGACGTTTTACGGATGCCAATTTTCTGTATTCAGGCCTGAAATCATGGCCCCACTGAGATATACAATGAGCTTCATCTATTGCAAAAAGGTTAATCTTCACTGATGACAACATATCGAAAAAGGCCTGGCTATTTGCAAACAGCCCCTCAGGAGCCATATACAGCAATTTTAACTCCCCTGATTTTATCTGTTCGTATATTCGATCCTTTTCTTGGTGACTCAAGGTCGAATTCCAATACTCTGTTTTAATACCATTTAAACGCAATGCGTCCACCTGGTCTTTCATCAAGGCAATGAGAGGGGAAATGACTATGCACATACCATCCATTGCAATAGCCGGCAACTGATAACAAAGAGATTTTCCCCCACCGGTGGGCATCAAAACCAAACAGTCATTTCCAGATATTACATGCCGAATTATTTCCTCTTGATTACCGCGGAAATCGTCATAACCAAAGACTTCTTTAAGTGTGTTCGCTAACATAAATTTTAATTAAAATGAATTTATCGAAAGCTTTGAAATGTTTAAAATAAGCCTCTTAAGATAACACAAACTTTTTAATCACCAATCATTCTATTTTCTGAATTAAGCGCTGCTTTGAAAACTCAAGGACATTCCTCATTCAATCCAAAAATAATTCTACACTTGTAGAATTAAAATTTTTGTTCTGTGTTTGTAGAAACAAATTGTAAAGATGAATCTTTCGAAATCCGAAGAGAAAATCATGGGCTACCTCTGGCAACTAAAGCGAGCTTATCTAAAAGATATCATAAAATGTTATCCGGAACCGCAACCTGCTAATACAACGATCGCCACCTTGCTCAAGAGAATGATTGACAAGAAAGTGGTCGCATTCGAACAACACGGCAAATCAAGACAATACTATCCGCTGATAAAAAAGAAAGCGTATTTCAGAGATCAATTGAGTGAGATGGTTCATCAGTTTTTCAATAACTCACCGGGTCAATTCGCTTCTTTCTTTGCAGAAGAAAACCGTTTTTCTAAAGATGAGCTTGAAAGCCTAAAGAAAATCATTGACCAACAAATGGACCAACTAAAATGATAACATTCCTATTAAAATCGACGCTGTGCATGTTTTTACTCTGGAGCTTCTATCGAATAGTACTCCAAGGCGAAAAAATGTTTGTTTTTAATCGCTTCTACCTCCTGGGAAGCATTCTATTTGCTTTTATCGTGCCGAACATATCCGTTATATCTACCCGAATATCCGAAATTCCTTTGGCCAATATCTCCTTGGAACCGAAATACACCGTGATACTTCAAGAAGAAACCCAGTGGAATTTCACATTGGTATTCTGGCTAATTTATTCGATTATTACCGCTTTTTTCTTGCTTAGATATGCTAAGGGTATAAGCCTCTTTTACGAAAAAATAAGACGGAACGAAATAGTAAAACAAGGCGCCAGTAATTTGGTCCTCACTTCTGATAAATGGACCCCGCACAGTTTTTTCAATTATATCTTTGTCGACAAAGAAAAATACAACAATCATGGGATCGACCCATCGATACTGGACCATGAAATGGCCCATACAAGCCAATTGCACTCGGTAGATATTGTAATTGTCGAACTCTTAAAAGTCTTTTTTTGGTTTAATCCTGTCTTGACTTTATACAGTAGATCCATACGCGCCAACCATGAATTTTTAGCAGATGAGTTTGCTCTTTCGAAGCTTCGGAACATCCCTTATTATCAACAACTATTGCTCAGTTCATGGACTAATAAAGAAATCAATAGCAATTTTTCCAGCGGCTTAACATATTCTTTAACAAAAAATAGGTTAATCATGATGACAAAAAAAGCATCATTAAAAAGGTCCTCCATTAAGTCGGGAGGGGCTATTCTGACGCTCATGATGTCTTTTCTATTGTTCTGTAATACGGTAGAGGCACAAGACGAAAGAGCACCATCGGAAAACGCGAAGGAAAACAATATAGAGTCGGTTGTGGCACCGCCTCCACCGCCATTACCTCCTGCGCCACCCCCACCGCCGCCTCCACCGCCGCCATTTCCAGAAGGAGCCAAGTACTATTTAGAGGGGAAAGAAGTGTCTCTCCAGGAAGCCAATAAAATATTAGCAGAGTGGAAGCACTATCGTATTACTCGAAAAAAGAATAAAAAGGGCACAAAAGAGGAATTTCATATTACCAAGAAGTAATAAATCCTAAGAATTCTAATTAAGATTATTGATTGTCCGATAAGAGGCAATAAATCACTTAAAAAGTTAATGCAGCTGGATTAACGAAAAATTGCTATGATTTAATCTCAAGTCGGGCAATCAATAGTCTATCTCTATCATAAAAGCAAAACAAGGGTATTCCGACCTAATTCTGCTTTTCATCACAGTTAAAGTTTTCAAAATACCACAGAAATCAGCGCTCTTTAAGCTAGATTTACAGAACTAGCATCAATTATCTGGCGATGAAGAGAAAAGAGTTCATTAAGTTATGCGGAATACTGGGTGTCGGTCTGCCACTTGATATGTCCATTAAGTCTTGTAGTGATGAGGATAGAAAAAGAAATAACTTTACCGGTAAAGTTATAGTTATTGGGGCCGGAGCAGGAGGATTAACTGCCGGTTACTTACTTAAGCAGCGGGGAGTTGATTTTGAAATTCTCGAAGCGTCTTCCGTTTATGGTGGAAGAATGAAAAGAACTACGGATTTTGTGGATTTTCCCATACCTCTGGGAGCAGAATGGCTTCACACCCAAACAGAAATTTTCAAGGTAATTGTGAACGACGATAACGTTCCGATTGATATAAATACGGTTGGTTATAACGAAAATGATACTAATGGTCATTGGGAAGACGATGAATTGACTGTTTCCGAATTAGAGGATTCTGATCGTAAGTTTGTCGATTCTACTTGGTTTGATTTTTACGAAGAGTACATCGTCCCCCACATCACCAATGAGATTGTCTTTGATACTATTGTGGAATCCATTGATTACTCGGGCGGTCTGGTTATTGTCAATACACAAAACGGAGAATACAGAGCACACAAGGTAATAGTTTCTGTTCCGCTTAAAATCCTGCAGGATGGTGACATCAGCTTTATTCCTGGTTTGCCTAGCCCTAAACAAGAGGCAATAGATGAAGCCACGATCTGGGATGGATTCAAGGCTTTTATAGAATTTTCCGATAAGTTCTATCATACAGCAACCTCGTTTAATATTAACCCTGCATCCGATGGTCAAAAACTATATTATGATGCATCTTATGGTCAAAATACTAACCGCAATGTTTTAGGCCTTTTTGTGGTGGGAAAACCAGCCCAAGACTATATCTCGCGCTCTGGCGAGGAACTCAAGAATTTTATCCTTGCAGAGCTCGATGAAATATATTCGAATCAGGCTTCCGCCAATTATATCAAACATATTACACAAAACTGGAATGATGAGCCTTTCATCAAAGCAGCCTATTTATCCGATTATGAAGACTGGAGAACGGTTAGAAATTTAGCGCAACCCGTGGACAATAAAATCTATTTCGCTGGCGGACCATATACCTTAGGTGAGGATTGGGTATCAGTGAACGCTGCAGCTGCATCCGCAATAAATACAGTGAACAGAATTGTTTAATAAATTCAACTTATGAAAACTATATGGACCATATTAGTACTTAGTATTTCCTTCCAACTTTCCGCTCAGGTAGATACTCTAGCTGTTAAATCCATCAAGGGTATAACCGACAAGATGATTGAACTCATATCCGGAGAAATCGGCGAGCCCAGAGATTGGGATGAGTATAGAATGTTATTCTTACCAACGGCTCAAAAAATATCAATCTATAGAAGCGCTCCTCCAAAAAAACAGGTAAAAGCAATGACTTTGGAAGAGTTTGTGAGATATGTTGGTCCCTTGTACAAAAGAGATGGATTCGAAGAATATGCCATCGGGCTTACAATTAATGAATTCAATGGAATTGCCAATGTTTTTCAGAGCTTCTATTGCAAAAACCTGTTGGGCACCTATGAAAAGCGTGGAGTGAATAGTTATCAATTGGTTTATGCAGATGATAGGTGGTGGATTGCCAGTACTACCTTCACCAATGAGACAGAAGACAAACCAATTCCTGAGGAATACTTGTTCGAAAAATTTCGATAGAACCCAGTTTCAAGCCGGGGAGTGTTTTACATGAAGGTTGTTTGTAAAAGATATTATGGTTATGGAAACAGATATCATATTCAGAAGAGCACAATTATCGGATTCCGGTGCCATCCTAAATATCCTTTCTAAATCATTTCGATCATTTCAGCATTACTATACTGTCAAAGCGTATGATGCGACTGTCATTTCTATAATAGAAATAGAAAAAAGAATGATTGAAGGACCTAGCTGGCTAGCTATCGAAGATGGCTTTCCGATAGCCAGCCTTAGTGGAATCATAAAAGAAAATGAGTTCTATATCAGAGGGATGGCCGTCCTACCTAACTCCAGAGGAAAAGGGGTGGGGCATTCCCTACTAATCATGGCCGAAGAGTTTGCAAAGGGGAATCACTGTTCATCTCTTATTTTGAGCACTACCCCGTATCTCAGATCTGCAAGGCATCTATACGAAAAATATGGCTTTTCTATCATCAATGAAGCTCCTTACCACTTGTTCGAAACACCTTTATTCAACATGAGGAAAAAGCTGGATTAGTTGATGAATAATAAGAATTTAATAATTGAACTATGATACCGAGACAACGATGGGTCGTACATCAATTTAATTTTGATATTGATAGTGGATGGACTCAAAACATTATTACAAGAATAGCTGATATCAGTATCCGATGTGATTATCATGGAAAAGACCTCTCAGAAAAGGACCTATCTACTCGATTTGATGGCAATTGGAGTATAAAAGAGCATGTAGGTCACCTGATTGATTTAGAAGATCTGCATATCAAGCGCTTGATTGAATTCCAAGAGCTGAAAACTGAACTTTCTGCTGCTGATATGTCGAATAAACAAACTGAAAGTTCAAACCACAACAATTCGACTTGGAAAGATCTGATTATTCGACTTAAAGATGAAAGGGGTGTTTTGATTAAAAAACTTCAAGAAATGAATGAGGATAGTCTGAATCATCAGGCTTTGCACCCCCGTTTAAAGGTTCCAATGAGACCAGTGGACATAGCTTTCTTTGTTGGTGAACACGATGATCATCATCTTACGACGATATTGGAAATAAAGAAAAAGCTGTTAAATCAATAAGTTATCCTAGGAAAAACACTTGTCACTGTGAATCTGCCTACTTTCTACACCCAGAAGGAGAAAGAAAAATCCCAAAGCTTAAGAATGGAGCATTGCTCTGGTTTAGTCTAAAGACTTCTCCAGACTGCAGATCGTCTACGCGATTGTTGAAACTCATATTATAACCCGCTTGTGCTTGAAACCATAACCAACCTTTCAGTTGATGTTGATATACAGCGTTGACAGAAAGAGCACCTCTACGGAAAAGATATATGTACTCGCCCTCATTAGATGCATTGACAGAGTAGGTTCTGCTATCGAAATCCGAACCAAATAGCAATAAAGACTTGGGACTAATATTATACCGAGCTTTAAGTTTAACTGGTAAAGTCAGCTCCATTCCCCATTTTTCATTGAATGTTTTATTGTAATAGATCGCTGGCAATACATTGGTCCGCCTAAGCCCTTGAGAATATAAAATCCCAAAACCATATTCTGTCTTCTCATTGGGTTTATATCCAAGAGCAACCGTTGCCCGATAAGAAGCAAAGCGATCCAGATCCTCAGATAAATTAGCATAATCTCCGGAATACACCGCATCCGACATAAAGCCCAAGTAGAATTTCTCATTCAATGACTTAGTAACATAAAAGGAAACTCGTGTCATTCTTAAGCTAGAGTTGTTCAATCTAGAGAATAGCAAATCCGTCTTCCCAAGAGATGACTCATCAAAATCATAATTTTCCTGTTGGTATTGGATACCGCCTAAAACAGTGAGTGAAGGCTTTATAATGACAGGGATCTTCAGCTTAAAATTAAAGCGGCTATTATGATCGACTTCTCGTGATTGACCGTTGAGGTTATCCATTCTATATTTGGGCTGAAATCGATATTCACAAACCAAACCCTTACCTGGAGACTTGTTTGTAACGCCGGGCATAGCGCAAGCATTCTCTTTTCCCAAGTCAATATCTTGAGCCCCAAGCATGGTCGTGATACCCACAAACAAGAAAACCAAATACTTCATTTTTATCCTTTGATGGTCGATCAAAAAGGTCATTAATTAGACCCTATCTGATTTTTAGACTCTAATCTAATGGACTTTGTCGTATTTTTATTGCCATTGGTACAAAAAATATGTCGCGAAGCATACTACTCCAATGATTTGAAGTAGTTGCACGCTTAACTTCTGTTATTAAAAATGAGGATGCTTGTTCGCGACTTGTTCCCAAGGCGTTATGGCCTGTCCTACACTCCAGTGTTCCATTATTTTTCCTTCTTCCAGTCTAAACCAATCAAAAACAACACGTTCATTATCTCCGAAAAAATGAGAATGTGCCATAACAAGATCTCCTGAAGCCAATAACATCTTGTTGTCATGTTGCATTCTTCCTCCCATTTTTTGCACTATGTGAGATTTCAAAACCTCTCTTCCGTTTAATGCACCATCCGTCTCATTATGGTATATGTAAGAGGGACTCACCAAGTTATCGATCTCCTCAAGTCTTCCCCTGTTCAATACATGATCTAAAAATCGCTTAACCGTTGCTTTGTTTTCTTTTCTTGTCCCTTCATTTTCTTCTGACTCACCATTTCCAGAACCAGCAATTGCATTTTGTAGCTGCTCTTCAGTCAAAGGCATAAGGGCATCCCAGTGTTCTTGAATTTTTCCGTTTTCAATACGCCAAACATCGGTGCAAAGAAGTGGCAACTCTCCTAGTGGATTTGGAGCAGTATAATAACCGTGATAAGCCATAGTATCTCCATCAGATAACCAACGAATGGGTTTGTAACCAAAATCCATCTGAAGCATTTCCTTTAAATGCACTATAGTATCTCCGGCCCAAGGATTGTGTTGAATAAAATCTACTGCAAAACTAGCATCTATTCCAGCCTCACTTTTGTCTTTTAGAATGGCATCTAGCCCATCCCACACCAATTGAATGTTTTGTTTTTCCTGTGTTGTTAACATGATTAAATTTTGTTTAGTAATGATTCTTGCAAATGATAGTCAAAGATTATAACTTTGTTCTATATTGACAAGTAGTCATAAAAATCTTACTATAGTTCTTAAAGTAGACTAATGCTGATAATCAGCAATTTGAAAAATCGTTTTAATGGAAAATAAATCCTCTGAATTGGATCAATGCCCCGTTACTTTCACCATGAGCGTAATCGGAGGTAAATGGAAACCCATTATTCTATTTTTAATCTCAAAAGGAGCCAATCGCTTTGGTATTCTACACAGAGGCATCGAAGGCATCAGTAAGCAAATGCTAACCAAACAACTGCGCGAAATGGAAGCAGACGGCATTTTGGAAAGAAAAATATTTGCAGAGATACCTCCCAGAGTCGAGTATTATATTACAGATTTGGGAGAGTCTCTTTTCCCTGTTGTACATAGCATGAGAGATTGGGGAGAAAAAAATATGACAGCTAAGGCTTAATATCCCAAATCAAGATCTCCCTTTTAAATCTTGATGATTCTATATCTCTGCTTATCAAAATGATAGTTCTTCCATCCACTTTGATACGCTAATCTTCTCTATTAAGATACACCTTTGTCCTGCCCTATTTCGGGTGTTTCGCCCCAGAAACAGTATTGCTTTATCTAACTACTAAAAAAACTTTAAATTCTATGAATTTTATGAAATTGATGCTATTTCTCGCGCTGGCAGGTTTGGTTTCCTGTGATGATGACGATGATAGCAAAAGTCCGATCCAAAATGGAGCAAGTGTTGAAATCAGAAACACTCTTCAGACAGCAGCCGACCCGAGCCAAGGAGGTACTGGCGGAGCGGAACTGCCAGTGGAAACCATTCTAGGCCAACCCACTGGAACTTTCGAATTATCCTCTACGGTCTCCGATGCCATTGAATTTGACGATTATCTTGAAGGCTTATACGATGTAAATCTGAGCGAAAATTCTATCCGATTTGATTTGGTTGCCGCAAGTGATCACCCTATTTACAGCAACTTCTTCAGAACCATTGAGGCAGGAACCTTAGATCGTTACTATCTAACATTTCCCAATGGACACAACATACAATCAGCTTCTTCTAACCATTCTTCGGTTAGCTTGAACATTACATCTACGACCGAAGTGGTGGTAGTGATTGGTGAAGGGTGGAACTTTAACCCTGGCTCATCTTTTACCCTCACTTTGGAGTAGAGATAAATTTTTTTGTATTGAAGAGAAAGGATTATTCATTAATTTGGATAATCCTTTTTTAATTGAATTACTAAAAGATATTGGAATGAAAAACTATAAAAGAATCTATTGGATTAGTACCGGTCTTATTACTGCATTGATGTTGTTTTCTGCGGGGATGTATTTCTTCAACACCGCTGAAATCAAGAAGGTTTTTGGGTCTTTAGGCTATCCAAGCTATATCGTTATTCCCTTGGGTATCGCTAAAGTTTTGGGGTTGGTTGCCATTTGGACCAATCGATCCAGGTCCATAAAAGAATGGGCTTATGCAGGCTTTTTCTTTGATTTAGTCTTGGCATTTTTCGCCCATGTCATGGTGGATGACGGAGGGTTTGGTGGAGCCCTAGCAGGTTTAGTCTTTTTGTTTGTTTCTTATTTCTCCTGGAAAAAGATCGAATAATAACCAGAGCATTTCATCGCAGAATTGCAATAAGAATAATACATTGGGATTCTAAAATAGCTTACTTTTGCCGCACGAGTAAAAGCCGTTAGATGTCTTAATGACATGCCTGGCCTAGCCCAAATTTTATGTTTTTCTAGAATTATAACTTATGAAATCCTTTAAATACGTACTTTTTTTTGCTGTCATATTATTCATGGCGTCTTGTACCCCAAACAGATACGAATTATGGTTTAATGAAGACGGGTCAGGAAAAGTTGAAGTTCAATTCGATATGGGCCAGATGGCCGGCATGGTGCAGAAGATGGTTGAATCCCTGGACACTCTGAGCAATAAAGAATCTGAGAGCAATATCTGGGGTAAAGAAGAAAAAGTTGATTCTTCTATTGTGTTTTATAACATCGTACCGGATTCGATCAAACAGCAATTGAGCAAACCCGAATTATTGCATAACATGAAGATGAGCATGAATGTCGATAGCGAACAGAAATTGGCGCTCATGACCATTGGGATTAAGTATGCGAGCAGCAAACAGCTTGAAGAAATACTAGAAGTATTCAGCGAAATTCAAGAAAAAAAGAATGGCAATACGATGGGCGGTGGCAATGAAGATAAGGAAGACTACAATGCTATGTTCAAGAACTTCGATATTGATATGAGCAATGGAATCATCAGAATCCCCGGTATGGATATCGATGGATTAAAAGACGATCCTGAATTTGAACAGATGTTGGCCGAACTAGAAGATCCTGATAAATCTGAAGACCCACAGTTTTTGGAATTTATGAAGATGATGTTCGGTGGTGAAAAAGAAACCATCGTCCATGCTCCCGGAGAGATTCTCTTCACCAGTGATATGGATGCTAAGATCGATGGCAATACGGTGATATTTAAGGACGATATTCTAGAGGTCCTGAAATCAGGAGTCTCCAACGATAGAATCATCCGATTTGAAAAATAGGACCACTCCTTTAGATTGCGATAGTTCCATTGATCAATTACGCTAATCAATACCTATGCTCTAAGGATGTGGTTGTTTGATTATAACTTTATAGAAATGAGGGCAAAAAAACTACCTTTGTCCTTGGAAATAAAAGCAATTTCGATCGTGGAAGGGATTAGCTGATTTTTCCTACATCTTGTAAACCCGTCAATTCTTATTTTATGAAATCCTTTAAATACTTATGGCTTCTTGCCTTCACAATTATCATGTCCTGCAATGCAAATCGATCCGAGCTTTGGTTTGATGAAGACGGCTCAGGTAAAATTGAAATACTATTCGATATGGGGCCGGGAATTGAAATGATGCAACAAATAACGGAGTCCTTGGATTCCTTAGCCCAAGGTCGTGAAAATACCAAAGTTGATATGTGGGAAGACGATCTTTACAATAATTCGAGTTTATCTATACTGGACATGATCCCAGATTCAATTGCTCAGCAAATGACAAACCCCGAACTATTAAGCAATGTATGGATAGAAAACCTTTCTGATAAGGAGAAGAAAATTGCACAATTTGCGGTTAGTATCTTTTACCAAAGTCCCGAACATCTGGACCAAGTATTTGACGCATTTCACGATGTAATGAAAAAAAGTGTTAATAAATATTCTGGACAGCACCCGTTAGAAAAAGATTATTTCCATTTATTCAAGAACTTCAATGCCGACATTGAGAATGGAATTATTACCATTAAAGGAATGGATATGTCCAAGGCGGATAGAGATCCAATGATGGAACAAATGCTCGAACAGCTTAGGAATGATGAGGGTGCTGATAGTCCGGAGTTTCTCAAGTTTATGAAAATGATGTTTGGGGACGAAAAAGAAACCATTGTCCATGCTCCCGGAGATATTCTTTTTACCAGTGATATGGATGCTGTCATCGATGGCAATACTGTGATTTTTAAAGATGATATTCTAGAAGTTTTGAAATCAGGGGTTTCTAACGATAGAATTATCCGTTTCGAAAAGTAGAAAGATGACACTCTTATAGAGCTTACAAACTGGAAAGCCACATAGTGTCGTCATTCAATAGATAAATTCGCAAACACATTACATTGAGCTCCATGGGAGCGACATATTAATTCCATTATACATCATCGCTTTCCGGCAAACTCTAAACATATGTTATCGTTCCTCCGTGAACCCCTAACATAACTTTGCAAAAATTTGTATCAACCATGGAATTTATCGAAATACTAAAGGGTCGAAATGAGGCGCTTTATTGGTTCGGAATCGTCAATCTAATAACTGCTATTGTGCTCATTTATGTGAGCTTCCACAAACCCATAGAATTCGGTGGAACAAACGCATATTTTAAACCAATAAAATTTGCCCTATCCACTTTTATCCTTTCTTGGTCAATGGCTTGGTATACCGGATACCTCAAGCCCGGGCTTGACATCTCAATATTTAATTGGACCATCATCCTGACACTTGCCTTTGAGGTTTTCTATATCACCCTACAGGCCAGCAAGGGGGAACCCTCACATTATAACAACTCAACGCCCCTCCATTCAACCCTGTTTACACTAATGGCTCTTGCAGCTTCCATTGCTACTTTGGCAGTTGGGTACATTGGTTTGAAATTCTGCATAACTGACTTTCCTGAACTTCCGAACTACTATGTTTATGCCATTCGTCTAGGTATATTGTTGTTTGTTATATTTTCCTTTGAAGGCTTTGTAATGGGGTCGAAAATGACCCACACCATTGGTGGTGCAGATGGCAGTATCGGAATTGCTTTTTTTAATTGGAGTAGAATATTTGGTGATCTGCGTATCGCTCATTTTGTAGGAATGCATGCTCTTCAAGTAATTCCCTTGGTCTCGTGGTATTTACTAAAGGATACTAAACTTACCATCGCTCTTGCGATTCTCTACGCTTGCCTAGCTGTTTTCGTGCTCGTCCAGGCCCTCCAAGGAAAACCACTATTCAAATTGTTGGCTTAGTTATTTTTAAAGTTATGAATTAACTTGATTCCAAACAAGGCGATATTTTGAACTTTTTCAGAAAGTATCTCTTGTTTTTTTGTGATAGAATTGCAACATGACTGAAAGCAAGATTATCGAATTCAAAGGAATGCCTCTATTCCACAAAGCTAAATTTAAGGCGCCTTTCTTGATGCAAGGTGAAATAAAGGACTTTGCCTGCTTTTTCTATATGACCAAAGGTGAAATGGCAAGCTACGACGTCAGAGGCTTACATAAGATACGCTCCAAAGAGGCCATTATGAAAAATTGTGGAAACTACGTACAATACTACCATTCTAATGACGCCATGGATGAGTGTGAAGCCATTGCGGTTTATCTCTATCCCGATTTACTCCAAGAGGTTTATAAAAATGAAGTTCCGTCCTTTCTACAATCCGAAGAGGTTCCGGTGCCGAAAAAACTGATCGGCAATCAGCTGATCGAACAGTATATGGATAATTTATCTATATATTTCGAAGAACCAGGAGCACTGGATGAAGAATTGGGCATTTTAAAGCTGAGAGAATTGATGTTGATTTTGCTTAAGTCAGAAAACCACAACAATATTCGACAATTGCTCTCCGAGATTTTTGCACCGGTTAATGTAAAACTCAAAAATGCAGTTAATAATAACCTCTTCAATAACCTAAGCATGGAACAACTCGCATTTATCTGCAATATGAGTTTATCTACATTTAAGCGTGAATTCAAAAAAGTATTCGACGATACTCCCGCGCGTTATATCAAGAAAAAGAGATTGGAGCATTCGGCCTCTTTACTAGTTTGTAGCGATGACTCTATCACTTCGATTGCCTATGATTCGGGCTTTCAAGATGCCACCACATTTTCTGATGCCTTCAACAAAAAATACAAAATGTCTCCCTCGAAGTACCGATTGAGCCAAACGAGAAACTAACTGAACCTTTCCGGAAAGTATCTCATGCCAAACTGCTCGAACTTTGAGTCATCAATGAACAATAAACATTTATGACATGAAAGTGATCATCAAAACTTTAATCTTATTATTAACAATTAACACGGGTATTATGGCACAAAAAGGATTTGATCTTCAGAAGGAAATTACCATTAACGTTCCGGCAAGTGAATTATGGGATATGGTAGGTCCGGGTTTTGTTGAAGTATACAAGTGGTCTTCCAATGTGGACCATGCAGAAGGCAAGGGACAATCGAATTTCGAAGGAGCTGTTTGCAATGAGCGTTTCTGCGAAGTGAATGTCAAAGGATTCAGTAAAATAAGCGAAAAATTGACCAAGTATAATCAAGAGGAAATGAGCCTGGCTTATGAAGTGCAGGATGGAATGCCGGGTTTTGTAACCAAAGCTGTCAATGACTGGACAGTAGTTCCTGTGGATAAACATCGTTCAAAATTGGTTATGAAAGCTGAATTTGGGTCTAAAGGTCTTATGGGGATGCTGATGAACGGGATGATGAAAAAGAAGATGAATGAAACCCTTGAAACCGTTTTGAATGATGCCAAAGTTTATGCGGAAACAGGTCAGATTTCAGAAGCAAAGCGCAAGAGAATAGATGAGCTCGCAAAAAAGCAGAAAAGAGCTGCGTAAACAGCTCGAACTTTATCAATACTTTAGCATTTATACCATTTGCTATGTAGAATGGCTTATAAGATTATTTAGAGATTTATTTCAGTTCAAGGCGAAAAACATAGATGTAGTGTTAGCTACAGCGAGGCTTTTCAACACAGAAATGGAATAAATCTCTTTTAAGATTAGAGGCATTTTATATAACAAATGGTATTATTAGCGTCTTTGAATGAAAAGGCGCTATTTTTATGTAAAAACTAGCATGAAATACTTGTGTACCATTGATATAGAACGCCCAATTGAAGAGGTCGTCAACTTGTGGAAAGACGAATCCCATTTCGGAAAATGGCAGGATGGCTTTGTAAAAATTGAACATCTAAGCGGAGATCCGGAAACGCCAGGAGCTAAATCAAAAATCCTTTTCGAACAGGGTAAGAACAAGATGGAGTTGATTGAAACCATCATGATCAGTGATTTGCCTCGAGAAAAGAAAGCCCTATACGAGCATATTCATATGATCAATACACAATCAACCAGGTTCGAATCCATCTCCGAAAATAAAACCCGTTACATTTCTGAAGTGGAGTACACACAGTTTAATAAATTTATGATCAAACTAATGGCCAAGCTTTTTCCTGGCATGTTCAAGAAACAGAGTTTGAAATGGATGCAACAGTTCAAAAATTTTGCAGAGAGGCAATAAACCTTAACTATAATAAATGGAATGAAGATATGAATGCACCAGATATTGAGACCTTAAAAAAAACACTGAATAAAAAACTTCCCGAATGGTATAGTAGTTTTTTAACAAATTATCCGGAATATCTAATTGAGTTAGGAGCCCCCTCTAATACTGTATCGTATTTTAGTCTTCCAAATACGTTAGAACGTCTAATAGAGATAAATGATGATTTCGGCGATATCCCTGAATTTATATTAATTATTGGTGTTGATGGGTGTGGGAATTTTTATTATATCATATTAGGAGATGAGAACTCTAAAATATACCTTCACGATCATGAAATTCCTGTTGAAGACTCAACTATAGATATTAGAGAGTCTTGGAAAAAAGGGGAGTTTTGTGGTAATAACATAGAAGAATTTATTGAATTTCTAAAGGAAATAATGGATGAATCCGATGACTTTTGGATGGAGGAGAATTAGGAAAAAATTGGAAACCAAAAACAGATTAATTTCGTTATATTCGATGTAGCATGACAGTAAAACCTAGAAATATAAAAACGAATAAAGACGCTCTTCGCAGAGCGGCCAGTACCAATAGAAAAAGGATTCACGTGGTTCCAACCAAAGATGGTTGGTCTTTAAAGAAGGAGGGTGCAATGCGTTCTTCAGGTACCTATAGTAGCAAGGACACCGCCATTCAGGCAGCCTCGAATATTAAAAACTTCGACGGGCTTATTATCATTCATCAGAAAGACGGATCCATAGTACGCAGGGCTGAGAGATAATATGACCTTTGAAAGAAATGTCTTTATCAATTGTCCATTCGACAATTCTTATTTTCCTATACTACGTGCCATTCTGTTTACCCTTGTTTATCTTGACTTTGAACCCATGATTGCGGAGACTACCGATTCCGGAGCATCTAGATTGTTAAAAATCCAGAATTTGATAGGCAATTCGAAGTATTCCATTCATGACATATCCAGGATAGAATTGAGCAAAGGAGGGCTTCCCAGATTCAATATGCCTCTTGAATGTGGAATAGATCTAGGTGTCAAAATGTTTGGCAACAAACAGCACAGAACAAAGTCATTTCTCATACTAGAAAAAGAAAAATTCCGCTATCAAAAGTTCATGTCGGACATTGCGGGCAATGACATTAGGGCCCATCGAAATGATCCCGAGCTAGCCATTAAGCATGTTAGGGACTGGATCAAACTAAATTCTAATAATTCGATCGACTGGGCCTCAGAAATTTGGCTTGTTTTTAATGAGTTTTTGTCAGACTATACCGAATATGCCCGTGAGTACAACTACGACCCACATAAAATCGATGCCATCACTTTCGCCGACTTCATTGAGTTGACCAAAGAGTGGATGAGGGGATGGAGAGAAAGAACAAAAAGGCCCTAACTATCTGGAAAACTGGTTTCATCGTATTATGTCGCTCCTATCGAGCTCCATAACCTGTTAATAATTCCCTTGTGTTTTTATCTTTAAATTGGCCTCCAAGTAGCCAGCTAGGATTTAGACCTATTCAAAACCACCGTTAAACCACTTAGCCACATAGTGGCGCCATTACCTTAGATCTCGTAGCCGAACGCGAACCTAGCTCCGTAGGAGCGACATATCAATCCCGCAAATTCTATATCCCCTGTTAAATATCGGCTGTATTACATATCTTGTGGACTACACCAAATATTCATTTATCTATGTCGATGAGAAAACAAACCGCAGTAAAGTTCGGTCAATCCCTAGATAATGACGAATTCGAGCTTACAAAACAACTCCTAAGTCAAGACTGCAAATACGTCATCGGAAAAGAGACGCTAATCGGACCAGATAATATTTGCAATTCTTACGAACAAAATATGCTGGAGGGCAGAAAAAAACTTGACTCTTTGGAGTGGGGCAAAAGCCATATCGAATCAATCAATGAAACGGAGTTTTATGTACATTTTACTGATTTTCTCCGACATAAGGGAAAAGATTACGTCCACCGATGTAAGCAAAAACTAGTAGTAGATGACCATGGATTGATCAGTTCGATAGAACACATTCACGACCAGGAGGAACAAGATCGGCTTGATCAGTATTATGTGGCGGTAGGATTGAAATAGATCAATTTTTTTTACCAATCAGATGAACAATTAAAATGAAAATAACAGAACATATCGCCAAAAACTTAAGAGAGGTTTATCTAGGTGGTAACTGGACATTCTCCAATTTTAAAGATCAATTGTCCGATGTGAGCTGGCAGGAAGCAAACCAAAAAGTCGGTAGTTTTAATACCATTATTACTCTGGCTTACCATATCAATTATTTTGTTCTCGCCGTTACGCAAGTCCTCAAAGGTGGACCTTTGGATTCCAAAGACAAATTTAGCTTCGATCATCCTCCTATTCAATCACAAGAGGATTGGGATGCTTTTAGAGATCAGCTCTGGAAGGATGCTGAGTCTTTCGCACAACTCATCGAAGAACTGCCAGACTCAATTTTGACTGAGGATTTTGTTGACGGTAAATATGGTAGCTATTACAGAAACCTTGCCGGAATCATAGAGCATACTCATTATCATTTGGGTCAGATTGCTCTAATCAAGAAACAAATAAAAAAAGCTTAATTTATTTAAAGAATAATCATGTTATCCTATCGTAAAGAACTTTGGTTTCATGCCAAATCGAGAAGACAACTCATTAATATAACTCCCGAAGTAGAAAAGGCCTTGAGGGAGTCAGGAATTCAGGAAGGCCTGTGTCTGGTGAATGCCATGCACATTACTTCTTCGGTATTCATTAATGACGACGAATCTGGCCTGCATGCGGATTACGAAAAGTGGCTTGAAAAACTAGCGCCGGAAAAACCTCATTCTCAATACGCTCACAATAGCTACGAGGACAACGCTGATGCCCACTTGAAAAGAACCATTATGGGCAGAGAAGTTGTGGTTGCCATCACCAACGGCCGACTGGACTTTGGTCCCTGGGAGCAGATTTTCTATGGTGAGTTTGACGGTTTGCGTGACAAAAGAGCCTTGATTAAAATCATTGGTGAATAGACCGTTCGAATGGGTCCAAATTCGAACATTGAAAGTTATTAACTGATCGGTTTTGCCTGCGTTTTGCCATCTTCATATTTAAGCCCTGCCTTTCGAAATATATCCCAAAGGTTGATGATTATTATTAAAACGAAAATGATACCGGAAAACATAAAAACCAATGTGTGAATCTCTTGGAATAAAAACCCTCCAGCTAATAATCCCAATATGCTCCCCAAGCTACCCATGCTTGCTCCCCATCCCATGATAGCCCCTTGATTGCCCTTGTTTCCCAAACCAGAAAACAAACCCATAAAACTTGGCCACATCAAACCATTGCCTACTGAAAACAGTACGTTAGCAGTGTACAACCAAAGCATGCTGATGTTTAAGCTCATTATGATAAAACCTAAGGACAGCAGTAGAGCTCCTAAAATCATGGTCTTCATCGAATCAAAATATCGATGTACATACCGAATACCATAAGTCTGGACTAAAAACATAATGATACTCGAGAAGGCCAAATAAGTACCTAAGGATGAACTGTTCCAATCTAGTGTACCTGAAACATATAAAGGAAAACCGGTATAAAACAGGCTGAAGCCAAAAAATGTCAAAAAATAAACCAATAGATATTTATTGGTTTGTGGAATTTTGAGGATGTCAGATAAGGATGTTTTTTGAGGCTTCTCTCGTGAACAATCCTTGTGTTGATGACTGAAAAAGGTCTTCAGGTTGAGCCGCTTAACATGCTTTTCTCCCGAGTCTTTAGATTCAGGAAGCCAAAAGATGATCAATATCATAGTACCCAGAGATATGATAGCTGCGACACTCACCGGCAGAAAATTCCCCAGCAATGTCGTTCCCAAAATGCCAGCCAAGGCGGGGCCTATTACAAATCCCAAACTGGTCGAAGCACTCATTTTGCCAAAATTTAGCTCGCGATCCTCTTCGCTTGATATGTCAGCCAGATAGGCATTGGCCACGGATATGTTCCCTCCTGTAAAACCATCCAATGCTCTTGCTATAGCCAAAACGAACAAGGGCAGCGTGATTAAATAGGATTGGTTGCTGATGTCGAAACTCAACAACTTGATAGAGACAGGAATACTCAGTGCTATGATAAATAATAGCCAAGCAACAAAAGTCCCCGCCTGGCTAATGAGCAAGACCTTCCTCCTTCCAATATTATCTGATAATCGCCCAAGAATCGGCGCTCCGATCAACTGCATACCAGGATATAGAGAAGCTAAAATGCCATACAAAACACCGTTTCCTCCCATATCATTGACCATAAAAACCAAAATGGGGATGACTATACTGTAGCCTAAAATCCCTATGAAATTAATGAGTAGTATAGGAAGAATTTGTCTATTCAAAGCTGATAGTTACTGGTTCAAACAAAGCAATGTATCTATTAAAAAAGCGCCCAATTGAGCGCTTTTCATATTTATTACTCTTATCTATTCGATATACAACTTCCTTGTCGCCTTGCCCGACCTCGTCTGAAGACTGACGAAATACACTCCAGGAAGTATGCCTTTTCTGTCTATGGTTAACTGCTGTTCTCCCGCACTTACCTTACCACTGAACAACTTCTTGACTTGTTGTCCTTCGGTATTATGCAATACGATATTCACATTTTCATTCGCCTTTAAGGAGTAGGAAATGTTCGCCGTGGAACTCATTGGGTTAGGGAAAACAGACATCGATGCAATCGATTCATGATCGAGATCTTCCGTATTGACCGTATTGATTTCTGAAACATCCAGGGACCAAATACCTCGTCCATGAGAAGCCAATACTACTTCATCTCCCACTATCTTCATCTCCCAAATCGACATTGCCGGCAAACCGTTATCAGCCCATTGCCAAGTTGCTCCTCCATCTCTGGATTCGAATAGACCTATCTCTGTTCCAGCCCACATCCAATTGACATCCCATGGCATCACCAATAAGCAATAGGTAGCAACATCAGGATATCCATTATTGCTTTCATCCACATTGCTTACAAACCCGGAAATATCTGTCCAAGTCTGTCCCAAATCTTCTGTTTTTAGAATCTTAGGTCCATCTGCCTGCGAAAACAATGCATATGCTGTCTCAGATTCTAGCGGATGCGTGGCCACACCAGTCATTACACCCATCGTTGCATCAGGATACAGCGACGCCTCAGTAAATGTTTCACCTTTATCAGAAGAGACCATAATTCTATCATCTCCGTTCATCCCTCTACCGGTCCATACCATATTAGGATCTGCCAAACTGATTTCTATCGGAGGTCCCCAATTGTTGATTGCCCAAGAATCTGGCATGTCTATAACTCGCCAGGTATCTCCAAAATCTGTGGACTTCAGGACACCATCTTCGGCCACCATAAATACTAGATCCGCATCAATTTGAGATGCCGCTACTCTGGATATAAAAGGCCCTTGTCCACCTGGTAGAGGAACCTGAGTCCAATCATTCCCTCCGTCATAACTCTTGTACAAATTATTGAACTGTGAAGTCTCTAATACTAAATCCGTATTCTCATAATGCCACGCGCATTCAAAACCATCACCACTTGGTGCATCTATCCAAATGGAAGTCTCATCAGGATCTACCCCGGAAACCCATGTTCCGTTGTCCTGCGTACCTCCGATATATCTCGAGGCTCCATTCATTTTATCCAGCCCATAGAACTGAGTGACGTTATACCCATAAGAACTAGGAGACATTCCATCTGAAAAAGTCTCTCCAGTTTGAATAAATGTCTCTCCATTATCTTCTGAAAAAGCGACTCCCCCGTCATTGGCATTCAAAACATAAAACGTCTCCTCTGCATCATCCAAGGGCATAAAAATGATATTGTGATGATCTACATGGACTGTCTTACTTCCTACCGGGTCTATATCCGTATATTCAAAATAACCATCAGTTACTGGTCTGAAACCATCACCTAGAACTCCTTCGTCATCTCTGGTCAAGAAAGATAATTGTCCCTCTGGAAAATTCCATTCATCTCCTTGATAGGATGTGTCTCTCTGTAAACTGAAATAATACAAAGCTTTATAGAATGGATTCGCTCCTTGAATATCACTATCTCCGGCTTCTGAGTAATCTAAGGCATTAATCATCGTAATATCCTGAAAGGCACCAGGAAGATCTGTATAGTCTTTATAACTCCATTGCCCATCTGCATCTAAATCAAATACGGTTAGAGCAATCTGTCTGTTGTTCATCGTGTCCCAGGCTTCAAAAGGCACATCTATCATCGAACCAAATGTGAAAGAAAAGGTATTTAAATCCACATCGATCAAATGAGCTTTTTGCTCACGATCGGGGCCAAAATACACCACAACATTATTTCGATCACTATCGACGATTCCAGTACTATATGGTAAGCCGTCTACCAGTCCATCCGCTGATCCGCCCGACTCATCCAGAAACTGGCTGTCTTCTACATCCGTCAAAAATGAGGTTTCATTAAAAAAGCCTCCAAATACTTTTACTCTGACCGAATCAGTACCTGTCTTTATCTCAAGCATGGACCCAGCACCTGCAACCCATACCATACTATCGTTATAAGGATGTACGGCGATCGTGTTATCATACCATCCCTGTCTGCCAAGCCAATCTGGTTGACGGGCATCAAAGACCGTCTTACTTATGGTATTAAAAGTATCTCGAGTATGATATAACTGTGATCCACTTCCCGACTCACAAGCCAAATATGCAACACCTCCATCCAATCTAGAAACGGCCATTTCTATCCGTCGAATGGACGTATTCGATGCATCAAAGACTTGATTCCAAGTTTCACCAGCATCAAGAGATTGAAATACCCCTACTGAATTGATCGTGGCGTACTGCGTATTATAGTCACCTGGCACATATAGAATTTGCTGTATTCTACCATTATTGCTCACATACTTTTCCTGCCACGAACTTCCTCCGTCTGTAGATTTCATAATGTAAGAACTGCGTTGTCCTCTTGTTCTCTCACCTATCGTGCTCGCTAATATTTCGTTTTCATCCGCAGGGTTGATCATTAACCTTGTTATATCACCAAATGCTTGGTTATTAACTGTGCTGGCCAAAGCACTCCAGGTCTCTCCTTGATCCACTGACTTCCACACACCGGACCCATTGATCCCGTCAATATTACCAAAACCTTCACCTGTACCGGCATAAATAACATCTGTATTATTGGCCGACATGGCTAGAGATGAAGTAGATAAATTACCGATCTCCTCTGTAAGTAATTCCCAGGAACCTCCGGCGTTTGTTGTTCTCCAAACCCCTCCCCCGGCAGATCCGGCATACCACGTTCTGTTTGTAGCATCTGAAGGGTCAACAATCAATCCTCTCGTTCTCCCCCCCACATTTGCCGGTCCTCTCTCAACCCAGTTCAATGGAGCATTTTTTCTTCCGTCGAGTAAGGCCTTGGCCTTTTCCATCGCTCTTAGCTGATCTCCTACTTTATACCTAGGTACGTCATCACCGTATCGTGTTCGGATAAGACTATGCACTCCAGCAAATTTTGCCGGACCATCGAAACGCAATGTTGAATTGTTGAGATAATTATCCGCTGGTTGGTGAGGAACATCTTGTTTTTTAGTGATGAACAAAATACCGCCGACGATCAGCGCAATTGCAAAAACTTTTAAAACTGTCTTCATAAGTTTTGGTTGATTAATGATTGATATAATTTTCTTACTTGTTCTTTTCTCTCTAGTTGAAGATTCCACCAGTATATTTCTTCTTACTTTGTACATTATATCGGTACACCAGAACTCCATCATTGGAACCGGATTGAACTATTCCGGGATAAGAAGAAACCATGAGTATATATTCATTTTCCCATTTTACCTTAGCCCTTGATTCTATGCTTTCATAAATAATCTCGTCGGTTTCTTTTTCATAGACGAAAAACTGAACCGAGGGAAAAGCGTCATTCTGCCTTGACTTTAACTCTTTCCATACCAAAGCATAATCATTGTTTTCATTCCACCCTATGGAATATGAATCTCCGAGTTTAGCTTGGGCTAATTTCTCCAAGGAAGTCTCGCATTCATGTTCTTTTAATTGTGCTTTTTTTGCTTTACAGCCAATAATGACCAGACACAACCCAAGTAAAATACAAGGGATAAGAAAAAGCTTGTTCATAATGAGTATTATTTAAATTTTGGAGTTCTCGGAAACTTATCAAATCTACGATAAGGTCAATATTATGATTAATTTATCCCAAATTTTAAAGCAAGTTTAACTGTAACGATGAATTTAACAAAAGATATTCGAAACTACATAGATAAAAGCGTCCTATGTTGGTTGGCTACAGCTTCGGAAACAGGAATCCCCAATGTTTCCCCAAAAGAGATTTTTAATTACTATGACGATAACAAAATTATCATTGCCAACATAGCTTCACCTAACACGGTTAAAAACATTGAGCAAAATGAAAATGTATGTCTTAGTTTCGTAGATATTTTGGTTCAAATAGGCTACCAACTAAAGGGAACCGCTAGAATTGTTCAATCATCAGACCCTGCTTTTTCAAGTATGGAATCTATCCTCCTCCTGATGACTCAGGGCAAATTTCCGTTTTCATCAATTACGGAAATATCAGTGATTTCTGCCAAACCTATCATTGCTCCAAAGTACCTTCTCTATCCCGAAACAACGGAAGCAGATCAGATAGCATCAGCAAAAAAGGCTTACAGATTATGACATTACTGTGGCTTCAAAAGCAGCATTTTACCACATAAATGGTTGATAGATAAAAGTCCTTGTATCTCTAATGACTAAGTTCGAAAGAATATCTACAGCTTTTACTAATTCTTCTTATCTCCAGGGCATTTGGACCTTAGAAAACGACATAGAAAGATCTTTTATACAAACTGTTCCGGATGCCTATCCCGAAATCATTATTCCGCTAAACGGAAAAATAATTTCCAGAGATCTCAATTCACAAACTATCCTTGACCAGCCGTCGATTATAGGTCAACTCAACCGCTCCATGTTTATTGAAATGCCCCCCTTCTCAAAACTGATTTCCTTTAAACTCTACCCCTGGACATTAGGAGCATTTACCCATGGAGATAGTAAATCTATTCTCAACAAAGTAGTAAGCTTGGAGTATTTCCAGCCATCAATATACAAGGCATGCAAGAACTTTAAAGAGCAATTTCTTGCTGGCAAAGACATACGTGCAGCCATTGATTCTCTGTTGAATATAATCTCTCATCGACTGAACTATACTGAGATCCCTTTTTTGGCTATCGATATCAGCAACAAATTCGAAGCAATAAGATTATTGGATTTTTCTAAGACCAATTCCAATATCAGGTATAGCAAGCGCTATGTAGAAAAGCTCTACTCCGAAAATGTAGGAATAAGTCCAGCTCAATTCCTTAAGATCCTACGCGTCAAAAAAATAACCATCGAACTGCAAAAAGAAAATGAGACCAATATCTATTGTCTTTCGGATCAACTGGGATATTACGACACCAGCCATATGTATAAAGACTTCAAAAAAATTGTAACCCAAAGCCCGTCTAAGCATTTTTCCGAGCTGAACCCATTGTATGAAAGCAAGAGCTATTTGAGACAGTGGGATTATTGTTGAGTTGATTTTCTTAAAGAGAAAGGCAGGTCAAAGTCCACCCCCCTTTGAGGGAGAAAAAGAGGGTGGAACGACGCCCCAAATTCGATCTGTATTACTATGTCTTATTCCATCAAAACAAGCTTTCTGGTATAGTACATGCCTCCAATAACTACCTGAACGAAATAGGTGTTAGCCCCTAGTAAGTTCAAAGGAATATCGAAGCGTTCCTGAAAATCACCAGAAATATTACCTTGATATAATTCAGCCACTTCGGTTCCCATTCGATTCACCAATCTGATCTGCGCCGGACCCGAATAAGTTGAACCTATTCTTATCTGAATATTGTTCGTAGCCGGATTAGGTGATATATCCAAGCTCAATCCCTCTTCTAACTCTCCAGTCGAGCTGACTTCAGGATCGTATGCTTCGCTTTTCCAAACCCCTCGCCCATAAGTTCCTGCGATCAGGCTATTATCCGCTGGGTTAAACTCAATATCAAAAACATAGGTAATCGGCATGCCTTCGTTAAACAAGGTCCAATTACTGCCACCGTTCTCCGTAATAAATACACCCAAGTCGGTTGCGCAGTAAATGATATCATCATTTCCAAAATCTACTGCCAAAGCATTGGTCGTAATATCCGGCATGTCTCCTTGAATTGGTACCCAAGTCTCTCCTCCATCAGTAGACTTATAAACGTGCGGAGTGTTCGGATTGACACTATTTCGCGTTGCGAACACCGTTAGAGGATCTGTAGCACTCGTTTTAATATCTGTCACCCTCCAGCCTGGAGCGCCTAGTGTTTGCGTCCATGTTTCTCCCGCATCTTCACTTCTATAAAAAGACCAGACATTGGTCCAGGCTGCTGCATAAGCGTAATTGGGATCCGCTTCACTAAATCGTATATCTGAAATAATACTCGCATTTAGTTTTGGAAACCAACTCGTTCCCCCGTTCGTGCTTTTGTATAGTTTGGCTTGTGTTGCACCAAGTAATACCTCCCCATTATCCGGATGAATGGCCAAAGGAGCAAAGTAGGTTCCGGCGTTTTCGTTCAGATTCATATTAGCATTGATTTGGGAGGCCAAAACCGAACTCCTTCTATCGACTTTCCAATAAGTACCGTCATACCAGGTTCCGTAAAAAATATTTTCATTATTTGAATGAACCTCGACATCCGAACCATCGAAGTATCCCCATTTATACCACTCCAATCCGTTATCCGTATTCACTCCTTGCAAACCGTGATCCTGCAAGCCTCCTATGATTACTGATGGATTAATTCGAGAGGAGGCAATGGCCAAAAATTGCCCTGTCATCATTCCATTACTCGTTTCTTCAAAACAATTTCCCCTATCGCGGCTTATCGCAACGCCCCCATCACTTATAGATACCAACATGTTGGTATCTACCGGACTAAAACCAAAGTCGTGATGATCAACATAGGTTTTACATGCCGGTGGGATATGGCAATTCAAACAGGTCAATCGATCTTTTTGAATCCAACTCGTTCCCCCATCTCGGCTTCTCCATAGTGTCACTCCGCCAAAGACTACATGCTCCGGATCTGTCGGAGAAACGGATATGATATTATTGTACCAGCCTTGACAGACATTCTGAAATTGAGGAGAACAGGGCGCGTCTGGAGCTGACGGAAGCCTCACCCAGCTATCACCGCCATCCGTCGTTTTAAATACTCCCAACAAGCTAAAATTTGAAAGACTTATAATACTGGTGTACATGACGTCCGGCACTCTTTTGCATTGGGTCAAACTGATGATATTTAATCCAGAGACAGGTAGTCCATTGCTCAATAGGGTGAAATCCTCTCCTCCGTTATCCGATCTATATATTCCCTTGCCCTCTATGGCCACAAATATCCTATCCGGTCGATCTTCATGAATGATGACTTCATTAATAATGAAGTTTTGATGGTTGGTCCCATCTCCCCAGACCAAACTCCAGGTCCGGCCTTCGTTCTCACTTTTGTATAATCCATTGGTAGATGCTGCCCATACCTCATTGTGGCGAGTTGGATGCCATTCTAAGTCCATAATGGAAATCCCCGCGGATAGATTGGTCGAAAATGAAGTAGGTTCCCATGAATTACCACCGTCAGTAGATCGATAAATTCCCGATCCAGGTTTTATTAGTAATCCCGCGACCGAAAAACCCTCTCCTGTTCCTATTAACATGGTTTCTGTAATTGACGGGTGAATGGCAATTGCTCCGATTCCCGTAGAAGGAATTTGATCTGATTTCGGCACCCAATTTTCTCCCCCGTCCTCGGTCAACCAAAGTCCTCCGGAAGCAGATCCGACCCAAAATTTGTCAGCTAGAACAGGATCAAAAGCATGAGAAATCGCTCTTCCACCATAGGTTTCTAACATACTCGGACCTACACTTTCCCATTCCGCAATTGGATTACCAGAACGCGATTTCGCATAATTTTCCAACAGGTCCAGATATTGTTCTACTCTTCGTCCGTTGTCAACCACTCCATCCTCATTCATTCTCTGCTCGTGAAATGCTCTCAAACGCTCATAAGGCATAAACCCAGTACCTCGAAGATCATGAATGCTTCCATTCGCCGATTCAAAAAGTTCTTTGTAGTGTTTGCCCAGGTCGCTTTTACCGAGCTCTGATTCTAATTTTTCGGTGTTGTTTTGAGTTAATGCTCCTTGATATAAAAGAGCTACAAGTACAATGGTAAATAATGGTTTCATAACATGATTTTTTTGCAAAGATTTTAACCGAAAACCCTTATTTAAATATCGGATAATTATCCCTTAGACCTGGTGTAAAATGACGAACGAAAAATCCTCGAACGGCTACTCGCCTAACAAAACAGTCCCATTGTAGATGGGGGATTCAGAGCGAAGCAAGATGATATTGATCTGAGCGCTTCGATATTTTTCGACATTCAATGTGTGTTCTCGAATACCATTAAAATTTAAACTGTCCAGTAGTTGGCCATTGAGATCATAAATCATAATTCGATCAAAAGTTGTGGTCTCTGAGCGAATCTTAAGTTCCTTCCTCGTTGGATTCGGATAGAATTCTACCTTGTTGTTGCTTTGCTCTTCAACAAGATTATTGGTTCTGTCAAACAAGAGTAATACATCCTTATTACCTGAGCCAGTATTACGGTCCGCTATATATATGTCCTTAAAGCCATCTCCATTGAGATCTTCATGAATCAAGCTCAAGGCATCTCGATAAAAGTATTCACCTATGATCTCCACCGTTCTATCCTCGTAAACATCTTCTTCAAAGACCAATATCCTACACGGGCCTCCAAAGACATTGGCCAGCAGCAAGTCCAAATCACCATCCAAATCTACATCTGAAAATATTCCGTCTATGGTATGATCATTATCTGTCGGTAAAAACATATCCGTAGCATTTGAGAATGAACCAGTGCCATCGTTCAACCATAGTTGGTTCTGTCGATCTTTTCCCGGAATGAAAGCCACATTGCTCAGGAAAAGATCCAAATCGCCATCTTTATCAAAATCTCCGCTATCCACTTTCCTTGTCTCTATATTGTCTTGAGGGAAATTATCCGAATTGGCTAGGGTGAATTGGCCTTCGTCGTTCAAGTAGATTAGATTTCCGTTTTCGTTCGCCTCAAATACATCCAAATCACCATCTCGATCCGCGTCAAAAGCATGCAAGTCTTGTGTTGTTTTATTCGTTTCCGGAAATCGCTCGCTCTCATTACTAAAAGTCCCGTCACCGTTAGCAATCATGCAAACAACAGGCCCTTTATTTCCAAAAAGTACATCCACTAACCCATCGTTGTTCACATCCATTTTAATCACCGCATTGGCCTCAGTATCCGGAAATCGAAAACTCGATCTAACAAAAGAGCCTTCATTATTCAAATACAACTCATGGACATTGCTTTCTCCGAGATTGATGTCGTCCTCGCTGCAAAAAATCAGATCCAGATCTCCGTCCTGATCGAAATCCTCTACAATTACATCTTCGCTATCATTTACAACACTCATTGCATTTTGATTCGAATATTGAAATGCTCCATTTTCAGAACCAAGCAGGATAGTATTTCTTTGAAATTCGTTGGCAAAAATGAGGTCTATATATCCATCCCCATTAAGATCCGCACTCTTAACATCCATGGTTTGACCCTGAGCCCAGGGTTCAGGTAAAAGATCAGAACGATCTGCATAGATCTGAGCATGAGCATTGCAGCAAAACGCTAGAAGAGAGATGAGGTAAAATGCTTTCATAACACTGTTTTACATTAAATTCGTTCCAATCAATCTAGGCAATTATATTTTCCCAATTAATATAGTTCGACTAACTCCATTGGAGCTCAGATTAAGAGCATAACTTCCTTGTTTTAATCCGTCTGTATTGATCTTAAAATCATTCGAACCTGCAATTCCCCGCAGCTCCTTATTGAGAATAAGATTCCCCAGCATATCATATAATTGTAGTGTCAAATTCCGCCCTTCTTTCAATGTCAAGTCAATATTCAATTGATCCATGGTCGGATTGGGGTGGGCGTTGATAGATATTTGCTCGAGTTCATTTTCTACTGCGCTTGTAGGAGTGTAAAATCCCGTAAGCATTCTAATCTTGGAAGGATTGAGAGGCCTTCCTCCGGCATCCGTCACCGGAATCGAACTATTGACATACATCGTATCCCCTCCCTGAGTGATGGCGAGGCCGTTGGGTCTGGAGAATGTGGCCTCATTGCCGTTTCCATCCAGGTTTCCTCGTGCCGTAGTTCCCGCTATTCTAGTCAGTACTCCATCTAGCGTTAGTCGGTAAATACTATGGGATCCATGACTTGCTACGTATAATACATCCTCAACTGGTGAATAAACGATATGCCCATTACTTGCAGCTGAATTCTGAGTACCCGGTGTTGTCGCCAATAGACTCGTTTGTCCACTGGGGCTTATTTTAACCACATTGCCATTGCTAAAATTTGAAACGTACAAATTATTGTCTTTATCTATGGTAATTCCATTGGGACACCTAAACAAATTGCCCGAAGCGAATAGACTGACATCACCTTGAGGAGTTACTTTTCGAATGGTATTTCCTTGGGCACCACAGCAGTTACATACATACAGATTGTCATCAGGATCAACCACTATACCTACATTGCAGGTAATATTTTCGCTGGCAAATAATGATACCTGTCCCGAAGCTGTGATTTTAGAGACGCTATTGCCTGCAATATTACTTTGAAATAAATTCCCCTCACTATCGAAGTCATTGCCTGATGCCCCGGAAAGTCCTGTCGCAAATTGCTGGACAACACCAGATTTTGAAATTTTGTAAACTTCTCTTCCATCCGCATTGTCCAGGGCCCGTCCGAAGTTGGCCACATAAAGATAATTGTCGTGCAACTTAACTCCGCCCGAAGCATTGATCTGTTCAACCAGTGTTTCCACCTTGACTTGAGAAAACCCCATTGTCTGTAGAAGAATAATGCTCAAGAAGTAAGCCGTCGAAGTAAAAATTTGTTTCATGGTTTTATAGTTCTGTACTCTATTGATTCTGTTTCATGAATCTGAGGGAAAAGTCCCGGTCAATCATTCTATCCTAAAATGGCTTCAACGCTGCTTGAATTCTCTTTGAGTAAGTATCATTGAAGAGATGATCAAGGCCAGGCCAATTCCTTTAAGAAAGTCAACTAAATCCAATGAGATATCGAAAAGAAGACCATTTGGCAAGCTAAAACCCATGAAAAGTAGACCTATGACGAAGAACCAATAAGAGCGTTCTTTCATTGTTGATTGTTTAACTCTCCACACTTTTAAGAGCTCCATAATAAGAGTGTGAAATTTCCAATGGCTCAAATTATCTCATTTTCCAATGGTTTGACTGGATTGCTTCGTATAGAGCTGCTTTCATTCGTTTTTTTACACCAAAACGCCTTGATTGTGCATCCTAATAGAAAGAATTCTCATGTCTTGATCCTGAGAATCCGCTAGACTATTTGTAAAATTTCAAGAAAAATGCTTGTTTTTTGTCGCGTAATATCGTTTCTCCTTTTCGGATTATTTCTTATCACATCTTGTCATTCGAGTAAGAACAAAACTGTTTCTGCCAGTGCTCAAACCAGTCAATGCGTTGATAGAGTAATGGCCATTGACGATTCTCTGGGTACAGTCCGAAATCATGCCTGCGAGAGCATTTCCTTGAGTCAAACCATCAAAGATTACGTCAATGAAATGGGTAAAATAAACTATCGTCACTGCCCAAAAGAATTCAGTTCGGCATTCAAGCAACATCGGGAGGCATGGAAAGATATGATTGTCATAACGGATCATTATCCCGATTTACGGGGAGAAATGCACGATCTTTTTGACATTATTAAAGAAGGAAATCACAAGGAAGAATTCGAACTGAGACTAAAGAGAATTTGGGACACATGGGAAGTCGTTGAGAAGGCGAAAGAATAAGCTAGTGTGCAGTCAAGATTAAATGGCGGAATAGAAGACTCGAACGGTCTCTTTACAAAATAAACAATACGAATACGTTCGTTCAATAGTCGATTGAAAAAATCATCTATCACACAGTAAATTATTATCATGGAATTGAGTTTCAAAAAACGCTTCAGAAAAATAGCTTTGGTTCTAGCACTAGGATTCATCGCTCTCTTCGTATTTAGAATAATCTACGGATATACTATAACATTGGATGGCCCGACAGGGCAAACTCATTTTTTTGACAGTGTATCTCAAGCTAAAAAGAATTACGCGTCGAAGCGATACAAGGTACAATCATCTAATGCCAATAAGTCTGCCATTAGTGTGGACCAGAAGTACGAAAAAATAGCTGAAATTAGTACTAAGTCTTCAGAATTTGACCAGGAAGAAAAACAGGTAAGGAGTGAAGTGGAGAAATACAAAGCACTGATCCAATTCGAACAGAAAAGCGGGAACAAAGGTCATAGAAAACTAAATTTGCTCATTGGCGTTCCTCCGGAAAACTTTGATTCGCTTTATCAGCAACTCATTCATATCGGCCATGTTCAAGCCAAACGCATTACCAAAAAGGATAAAACCAATGAATACAAAGAACTCAATGCTAGAAAAGCTTCCTTAGAGAAAATCAGAACTTCTCTGATCGAATTAAAGTCGAAAGGTGGAGAGATCGCCGAATATATCAAGTTGGAAAATCGAATTTTGGAGATCGAAAAACAATTGCAGGATCTGGGCGTAAGTTTGGGTGATTTTGACGAGGAAAACGAGTTTTGTACCGTTCGTTTTTCACTATTAGAGGGGAAGGAGCATAAAATCAGCTTTATCCACAGGGTAAAAGTTGCTCTGGAATGGACCATCAAGTACTATTTGGGACTGCTTGGAATAACTTGTTTGGTTTTCTTTATCACCTATTTGTTTCTCGCTATTATCGATAAATTGAAGTTGTTGGACAGGAGCTTGAATAAAAGAGAATAAGAGGTATTATTGAATAATTCTGTTCTCGAACGTCCAAAAACATATGATCATCTATTATTAAAGCGGATTACTCCATTAAATCTCAATTTGTATCTAAAGGAGAATATCTTGGATGTATTACACTAATACAACATTCCATGTCTCGAAATACCGTCATCCTTTACTTCATCTCATTTGCAGTGCTGGCTTGCAGAACCATTGATTCGAACCAACCCAGCAATTTGGATGAAACCAAAAACCTAAGCTCGGCCATTCAACAGGCATTGGACAGCACTGATTTTGTTGGTCTTGGAGTGGCTGTTATCAAGGAAAACGAAATTGTCTTTCGATCCGGGTTCGGAAAGTCCAATGTTAAAAAAGACCGGGATTACAACATGAAGAGCATCCAACCCATCGGATCTATTAGCAAACTATTCATCGGAACAGCTCTTGTAAAAGGTATAGAACTGGGCTATTTTAACCTGGACAGTCCCATCAACGAATTTTTACCTTTTGAGTTATCGAATCCATATCATCCAAATACAGAAATTACACTTTACCATCTGGTTACACATACTTCCGGAATTACGGACAGTGATTTGTTTTGGTCGAACTGTTACTTTATTGCTGATACCAGTAAAATAGATATAGGAACGGATTATATTAAATCCAACTATGGGGCAAGACAAGGCAATATCCCTTCCTTGCAAGAATTAATTCAAGAGTATTTTGATCCGAATGGAAGATGGTACTCTAAAGAGAACTTCATCGATGCCCAACCTGGCAAACAGTATGAATACTCCAATATCGGCTCCAGTCTAGCAGCGTATATCATTGAAAGGGAATCCGGAGTTTCTTTTGACTCTTTTTGCCATCAGTATATATTCGACCCTCTTGACATGAAAAATACCTCATGGAAAAAGGGGAAAAACGAAACCTTGTTGTCGGAGTTATACCTGGCCAAATCTATGCCACTCCCAACTTTCCAATTATCCTCTTATCCGGATGGTGGACTCCATACCAATGTTGAAGACCTATCCCTATTTTTACACGAGATGATGAGGGGCTATCAAGGTAAATCAACCTTCTTAAGTATCCAAGGCTATGATCTTATGTTCGAGAAAAAATTCGACATTTTACCCGAAGGGGTTTCTGAAGGAACCAATAGCGGGATTTTTTGGGATTGGATGCGAAATGGAAGGTTGGGTCATAATGGTGCAGATCCCGGACTATTCACGATCATGTCTTTTGATCCGGAGAAAATGACAGGATCTATTATCTTGTTGAATAAAGATATTATGGGATCAGCGAACGGAAAAGAACTCTTTGGGCAATTGCAGAGAATTGTCCGCCTTCTCAATGAGTTCGAAAATAAATCCGATTAATGAAGGAACTGCTTAGCGATATTCGAAAATGCCAGGTCTGTCTGCCCTTCTTAGCACACGGAGTCAACCCTGTAGTTGCTGCACACAAAAACAGCAAAATAGCCGTCATTGGTCAAGCACCTGGAAGTGTTGTCCATAAAACCGGCATTCCATGGGATGACAAGAGTGGAGAGCGATTGAGAGACTGGCTAGGCGTGAGCGACGAACAATTCTACAACCCTGAAATATTTGCTCTGATTCCAATGGGTTTTTGCTATCCGGGGAAGGCCAAAACAGGAGATTTACCTCCGCGAAGAGAGTGTGCTCCCCTATGGCATCATGAACTATTCAGTCGCATTGATAATTTGGAAATGAGTTTGTTGATCGGCAACTACGCCCAGAATTACTATCTGGGAGAAATGAAAAAGAAGACACTGACAGAAACCGTCAAAAATTTCACAAGCTATTTTCCAAAATTTCTTCCATTGCCTCACCCTTCTCCGAGAAACAATATCTGGTTGAAGAAAAATGCATGGTTCGGAGAAGATGTATTACCCGTATTGAAGCATACCGTTCAAGATATACTTGCTTCCTGATTCTTATTCTAGAGCACTTAATATCTCTTATGTCATCTCTAGTGTCCTATAGAGAAAACACCTGATTTAATAAAACCCGTATTACTACCCATGTATATGATTGGTCAGCTATATACCTTTGAAAAGGTACATACGATTAATGATATCATTAGAAACACAAGACCGAATCTAAAATTTCTATCGGGAAGGATAGAAGTTATTTATTAATCTAACAAAAAACTGACATGAGAAATTTTATATACATTTTCTTTACTTTTTGTACCCTCGCATTTATAGCCAGTTGTAATCCCAAAGGTGGCGAAGATTTGGGCGGTAGCGGACGCTGTTACAGTGATCGGTTCTGTTCGAAACCCGTAGGTAAAGCCGCTAAGTTTTGCCAACAATGTATCGACCAAGGTTACGAATTCTTTAAAAGCGATGGTAGTGGAGTCTGTAAAGACTGCTTAGCCGGTGTAAGAGAAAACTTGGGTGGCAGCGGACGTTGTTATAGTGATAGATTTTGCTCCAAACCTGTGGGTAAAGCCGCTAAATTTTGTCAACAGTGCATTGATCAGGGTTACGAATTCTTTAAAAGCGACGGTAGTGGAGTCTGCAAAGACTGTTTAGCCGGTGTAAGAGAAAACCTTGGGGGCAAAGGGCGTTGTTATAAAGATCGTTTTTGTAAGGAACCGGTAGGAAAAGCAGCCCGTGATTGTAAGGAATGCGAAGAACGAGGTTATGATTTCTTCAGAAGCGATGGTAGTGGAGTCTGTAAAGACTGCTTAGCAGAGAAAAACTGAGTATTACCTTGTATTGAAATAGGCCAGAGAGTTTCATTTGATATATCAGGTGAGCTCTCTTGCTAAATTTTATTGGCTGACCTAAACCCCTTTCGCTTAACACCTAAATAATCATCACACCAAGGCCATCTCTCTATTGTATTTGTTCCTATACTCTAATGGTGACAGTCCAGTATATTTCTTAAAGGTATTGCGAAAAGACTTGTTGTCATTATAAGCAATGCTGTACATTACCTCACTGATATTCTGCGCTGAATTCTCCAATTTCTTCTTAGCTGCTTCGATTTTTACGCGCTGAATGTATTCCAATGGAGTATTGGATGTGGCCTTCTTGAATCTTCGCACAAAACTTCTTCTACTTAAAGCGAATTTTTCGGCCAACTCCTCCACACTTATTTTTTCCTGTACATTCTTTTCTATAAATGCTTGAACTCTTTTTATCAGTTCATCGCTGTGATCTTTTTGACCCATGAATACAATGAACTCACTTTGACTGTCTCGGTTGAATTCAATTTCGAACATCTTAGAACACCAAATGGCTGTTTCTCTGCCGCAATACTTTTCGACCAGGTGTAATAACAAGTTCAAAAATGAATATGCCCCGCCACTGGAGTAAATTCCGTTTTCTTCGCTAATGATTTTCTCCGGCAGCAAGTTTACCTGAGGATATCTTTGCCTAAACTCCTCGTGGGCAACCCAGTGAGTCGCGCAAGATTTCCCGTTCAATAAGCCTGTTTCAGCCAACAGAAAAGCTCCCGTACAGAGACTTGCAATTTCCGTGTCGTTTTCTATTCTTTGTTTTCTTATCCAGTCTATGAATGGGGCATTATTTTCAAGCTCTTTGTCAAAGTCTCCAAATATGGTCGTCACTAAAATTAGATCCGTTTTTTCGATTTGATCAATAGTTTTGGTCGGGTTGATATTGAAGCATCCTCCATAAAGAGATGTTTGATTGGAGATCCCTACCAAGTCAATATCGAAGTAGTTACTATTGCGCTGACCTGTATTGATAAGGTATTGGTTTACACCATTGAAGATTTTGAAAGACCCCACTATACTACTCAATATAGCTTGTCCGGCAGGAACAATAATGCTTACGTGTTTCATACAAAATTTTCGTACAAAGATACAAGGATGCGGTGGCACAAACAACCCCTCATGTTGGCGTATTGTACACCCGCAATATTCAAAATGGGTACTTAAATTTGGCTTCGGTAAAAAACTATTCAATGAAGATCATAAGAGTAATATATACAGTCAGACCTGAGTATGTAGAACAAAACAAGGCCAATATTCGACAGGTAATGGACGATTTAAAAGCCCTCGGCAATCCCAATACTAAATATGCCTCGTATCTGGAAGAAGATGGAGTTACCTTCATGCATTTTGCTCAGTATCCCGATGAAGAGACCGCAAAACTGCTTAGTGAAATTCCCTCTTTCGCCAAGTTTAGAAGCGAACTGAAAGAAAGTAAGCCTGTTTCACCACCAAAGGCCATGAATATGTCCCTAGTAGGATCAGCATATGATATTTTCTAAATAAAAAACAACGATAAAAATGGATCAAACAACAAATTCTCTAAACTGGTTTGAAATCCCTGCTGCTGACATCAACAGAAGCAAAAAATTCTACGAAGCCATCTTTGATATGGAAATGCAAGACATGGATATGGAAGGAGATAAAATGGCTTTCTTCCCGTGGGCTCCAGGCTCAGGAAAAGCAACGGGTTCTCTTGTGCAAAGCCAAAACCATAAGCCTAGCATGGAAGGAACAGTTGTTTATCTAAATGCAAATCCTGCTATGGACAGTGTTTTAGATAAAGTAGAGGCCGCCGGAGGAAAGGTTCTCATGCCTAAAATGAGTATAGGAGAACACGGCCACATCGCATTTATCATGGATACAGAAGGAAACAAAGTGGGTCTTCATTCCGCGGAATAGTCCTGCACCTAGGTAAACACGACATTGATTAATTAAAAATATAAAAATGAAAAAATTTGTAATTCACTATTTGGCTCCGGCCGAAGCGATGGCTGATATGGCCAAGGCTACTCCTGAAGAAAAAGCCGCTGGTATGAAACCCTGGTTAGATTGGAAAGAGTCCATGGGAGACAGACTCATCGATTTTGGTGCTCCTATGATGGGTGCACATCAGATCAATCCGGGAGGTAGTACTGCTCACTCTCCTTCGAATGTTACTGGATATTCAATTATTCAAGCTAATGATGTTGAAGAGGCCAAATCTTTACTCGCTTCTCATCCTCATTTGAGTTGGAGAGAGGATGTTTCTATGCAAGTATTTGAGTGTATAGAGATGTAACTCAAAAAATCTCTTAAAGACTAATAATAAAGGGGTTAAGATTTCAGATCTTAATCCCTTTTTGGAATTAATACTAATTAGCATAAGCTCCCTTTAAAGTGTTTTGTGCATGATATAAGTGTCTATCAATCCTAGTTTCTTGTGCCGAAAACCTTTAGGTGTGGTTCCTATGATTTCAAAACCAAATTTCTGCCATAGTTTCACTGCCCCGGTATTGGAACTAACGACAATATTAAATTGGATGGATTGATATCCCTTTTCTCTTGCCATTTCAATAGAATGGGCGCACATTAGTTTTCCTATTCCTTCTCCACGGAAATTGGGGTGCACCATATAACTGCCATTGGCCACATGACTTCCCAAATCTACATGATTGGGTTTTAATACATAGCTTCCGATAATTGAACCATCTTTCTCCACCACATAGCTAGCCATATAGTCAGCAAACCATAGTTTTTCTAAATCCTTTTTAGGAGTATCTGCACGAAAAACATACGTGTCTTCTGTCTCTATTACTCTGCGGAATATTTCCCAAATTTGGTCATAGTCCCGTTTTGTAGCTTCTCTTATCTTCATTGGCTTCCGGTTCAATTTCTCACTAGGACCTATTCGACCGCAGCATACTCCTCCCTTAACAAGGAATAAACTACAGAATCCTCAAATCGATCATTTTTGCGATAATGTCTCCTCATTTGGCCTTCTTTGACAAACTTAAACTTATTGATCAGATTTAAAGATGCGGTGTTGTTCGGGCCAATAAAGGCTTCTATTCTATTGAGGCCCATTTTTTTAAACCCGAAATCGATAATGACCCTTAAAGCCTCTGACATAAAGCCTTTACCTCGATACGCTGTATCGAATAATTCATAGCCCAATTCCGCACGGTCGTGATCCGTATACCAGGTGTGATAACCTGCCCAGCCAACAACCTTTTTACTGAACTTATCAACCAAAAGGAAATACAGAAAACGCTTATTATGTGTATGAAGACCTGCTTCGTATTTTTCTCTCTCCTGCAGCAGTTGTTCATTCGAATTTAGTCCCAAATTTTCAAGCAGCTCTTGATCAGAAAGATTCTGATAGATATCGTCGAAAGTTTCAGGGGTGAACTTTCTCAATACTAATCTGTCCGTCTTTAATTCTTCCGTTTTCATACATTTTTCATCTCATGGGAGCACAATAAGATCTTAGCACTATGCAGAGCAATCTTGGACTGCTTCTTTGGCTTCTCTTATGGACTCCAGTAATTGGGCTCTCAATTGTTGAAGAAGGTACAAAACTCTATTTATCTTAATAAGATCCTGATTGATGACATAACCTAGGACTTTCTGCTGTTCTTCTAAGTAGAGTTCCTGCAAAGAATACACCTCCACTAGTTCTTGCAAACAATCATAATCGAACTCATTGGTTATATTACTCATTTTAGATGTTTCCCAGGCAATATTCTTAATAGCATGTAGCTCAAACTCCATTTGGTAGTCCAGCTTATAGAGATATTGATCTTCTTTGACGTGGGTCGAATCACGCACTCCCAAAAGTTCGGGATACCTCTTTTTTAAAACATTAATATGAGCGCTCTTACTAGTAGTACTTCCTGAAATATTGGGATCTATCTCTATGATTGCATCCAAGAAGTTTTTAACCTTAACATTGCCCATCGAGTCAGAAAGCTCAAGTTCATTGTTGACCAGCTCATCGTAAATATTCTGAAGTGAGACCTCCTTCCTTTCTTTTGTTTTGAGCGTAGAATTTAAATTGTCCAAATACAGGGCTAAGAAAACACCCAGGGTGGTCGCAAATAGAGTAATAAACCATGAACTGCCTCCTAAATTTTTAAGTCTTTTACCTACGCTCGATTTCATCATTTTAAGAATTAGGTCAAAAATTGTGCGTTATTTCCAATCACAAGAAATCCGTTTTACTTCTCTCCTATTCCCTCCATTTCCATCAGAAAAAGACCATAGTTTCTAATGGTATCGATGATGGGAATAGATGTTTTTCCCTTCTTTGTGATCGAATATTCGACTTTTGGAGGAACAACGGGATATACTTTTCTATGTATAAAACCTTCCGCCTCCAATTGTCTCAACTGGGAGGTCAACATTTTATCTGTAATATGCGGAATGTCCTTTTTCAATTCGCTAAAACGCATCACCCGATCTTTAAGTCTCCATAAGATCGGCATCTTCCACGTACCACCAATTCTATCCATTGCAAACTCAACGGGATTATAATACAGCTTGTTGTTATACAAAAATTCCGGCATAAATATCTGTTAATCAGTATACTTTCATAAAAGTTAGTACCGAACCTTTCGGTTAGTATATTGTCAAAGGTAAGTATATGATATAATTTTGGGTCATTATTTAAATAAAAAACAATCCAATGATTAATACTAAAACTTGCCTGGTGCTATTGACTTTGATACTCTCAATCTTATCATGTCAATCCCAAGCTCAGAAAAACAATCAAAATTCAAAAGTAATGTCTAATTCAATCAAAGAGACAAATTCCTATGTCCATGCACATGGTATGCCTTACAAGGGTAAAATACTTATGGTTGCGAGTAGCCCAAGTGTTTCTAAACAGACCGGATGGCCTATAGGGTTTTGGGCTGCGGAATTAACGCATCCATTGCATATCTTCCAAGAAGCCGGATACGAAGTAGATTTGGTTTCTACTGAAGGAGGAAAAATTATCATGGATACCTACTCCGATCCAACGGATGCAAGCGGTTATTCAGCTCATGATATCATTTCTCTTGGTTATATGCAACTTGATTGGTTCAATGAAATGTTGGCTAATACCAGAAAATTGACAGAGGTAAATGCGGACGATTATGACGCTATTTTCTTGGTAGGCGGGCAGGGGCCGATGTATACTTATAGAGGAAATAACAATTTGGAGAAGCTATTCGTCAGCTTTTATGAGAGCAATAAGCCAAGTGCTGCTGTTTGTCACTCTGTTACTCTGCTACTAGAGACAGAAAAGTCAAATGGCGAACTCCTGGTGAAAGGAAAAACTTGGACTGGTTTTGCCAATGCAGAAGAAGAATATGCGGACAAAGCGGTAGGCCAAAAAATACAACCTTATTGGATAGAGGAAGAGGCGAGAAAGATAGAAAACACTACTTTCAAAGTAGCTGCTCCATTTTCTTCCTATGCCATCGAAGACGGTAATTTGATTACGGGACAACAACAAAATTCTGGAGCTGCAGCTGCAAGATTGGTAGTAGCACAACTCAGCCAAAAATAAATTCACTCTCGGGTTTATTCCTTGAATAGCCCCGGGATTATTTCGATTCAAAATGAATAAAATACCATTAGTTTTTTTGTGTTTGGCTTTCGTAAAACTTACATTTTCTCAAAGTTTCGAATTCATGCCAGGTACGGAGCGCATATTCATCGATGCCCAGTACCTCAAATTTTTCGACGATGACAGAAAGCTATCCCTGTTCAGCCGAGCTCGTGCAACAACGGAATACGACAATCAAGATAATACCAATTTATTCACAGGAGCATATTTAAATTATACGACCAGTTCAGGTATAGGCGGCACTGTATTAGGTCGAATTTCTAGCTTTAGTTCAGGAGTAGATGTCGGAATTCACTATTTCAAAGCAAACAAGAAAATCATGGTTTATGCTCTCCCGTCCATAAACCTCAATAGTGATCTTCTTTACAGTTGGTTTTCCATCTTTCGGTACACCCCCCAGATCAAGGATGATTGGAAAGCCTACACAAGTCTGGAACTGTTCTCCGCCTTCAACAAAGATGGACATCTTTCCAGTGTACAACGGATTCGCATAGGAGCAGACAAGAGCGGATTTCAATTCGGTTTGGCCCTTAATTTATCAGAACAAAATCGCAACTTTGAAAACACAGATGTAAACCCGGGAATATTTTTAAGAAAACTGTTTTAAACCATCAATATGACATTAGCTTTTATCGGAATAGGAAGAGTGGGCTTCGCTCTCGCCAACAATTTATCTCTCAAGGGACATGATGTTATCATAGCCCATGATAATCCGGACAGTGATAGTGTTGTCCGTGCTCAAGAGAAAAATAACAGCTTTAGTGTCCTGCCCATTCAACAAGCCATTGATAATGCAGATGTTGTTTTCCTCGCAACTCCGTTCAAAGCCAATGAAAGGATTTTACAATCGCTAAAATTTAGTGGAAAAGTGCTAGTAGATTGTACCAATCCTGTTGGGCCTGGAATTTCTCATGGATTAGAGAGCAAGATCTCCGGAGCGGAAAAGGTCCAAGAATGGGCAAGTGATGCGCTTGTAGTCAAATCATATACCATTTATGGCTTCGAGAATCTTGAAAATACTTCATTTCCACATTATAATGTGAAGCCCGTCATGCTCATAGCAGGGAATGATTCGAAAAGTAAAGAAACGGTGCAGTTGTTGAATGAAGATCTGGGTTTTGAAACCCTAGATGTTGGAGTCTTATCTCAATCTTTGCATTTGGAACACATGACTTTGCTATGGGTAAAAATGGTTCGGGCTGGTGGCCACACACCAAATTTCACCTGGGCATATTTAACGTGAAAATAGGGCTGGTCAACACGGTTAGAATATGACGCACCTACGGAGCTCTTTTATCTTGACCACAATTATTCTAATAATATTACGCCACCACGTTGCTTGGCTTATGGCTTCAAGAGAATTACCTTTTGAGAGTGAAATAATCTTAAGCATTGGCCTTAAAATTATGGAACACCATAGGTGCGGAACTTTCATAGACTAAAACAACTAGAAGGATAAAGCTCCGGAGGAGCGAAATCTTAATAAACCAAAGTTGCCCGAAGAATAGAGCGCCGTAGGTGCGGCACATTATTATTCAATGAAGCCTCTATAATTCTATTCGCAGTTCTGTTTCCGTGACCTGGTTTTCATTGTTGAATGAATAAACCTCAACAGCTTTTTTGCCTTTCAAGTTCATTGATGCATCTGCTATTTTGCTCCATATATCTTGAAGAAATTGCTCACTATCGGTCTTCGACCGGAATACCGCATACTGACCGTCATGGAGATGGGCACCATACAAACCTTCGTAGAGCGCACCAATTTCGCTTACACGATATCCCAAAGTTGCTCTGGTATAGGCATTTAGAGCTCCTTCGAAATCGCTATAAACCAAATAAACCCTATCCTCGGCAATATTCTGAATTACAGGAGAGATATCATTTTGAGCAAAATATGTCCATAATTCATTGACGTATCGTTGATCTGTTGAGAGATCTCCGGTTAATCTGATTGTAATTCCAACAACTTTCTGGGCTTCTTGATCAATGCGATCAAAGCTCAGCGAAGGCTCTTTTCCTTCTTCTTGTGTTTCATTCTTCTTATCACTCACCCGATAATTAGAGGTTTGATGAGAAATAGGATTGAAAGCCTTGTTCTCTGGTTCGGAATCATAAACATATGTCGAATAGCTTTGATCATATCCTTGACTGAACCATTGAGGGGAACTATAATAAGCCACACTATAAGCACCCAATAAAGCCCATGCGGCCACAATTAGCCAATATAAAAATGGATTTTCCTTTCTACCAACCGGTTCAAAAAGGTGGGTAAAGCCAGATCGTATATCTGAAATCACCCAAAAGGCGAAGAATATTGCCCAAATCCAATGCCAATTGGTTACGAGACTAAGTGCGATCAAGGCAAGACCAATTAGTGCCTTCCATTTTATAGTACCGTTCATAATTTGTTTTTGATTTTCTATCTTTTTTTCTGACAGGGGAATTATATGAAAAAGGCTCCAAAAGGATCTGCTAATGCAGTAAAATAGTCGTCTTCATAAATCAATGATCCTCCATTACTTATTACTTTATTCCGTATTTGCTCAACATCTTTTACTGCAAAAAACACCCCCCAGTACTCATACTTACCTTTAATTTCATTACTTACTTCCTGAATGGCGGCTATTTCCTCTTTCTTCGAATTATAGATCAATCGGCATCCGTCTTTTGCCGGTCCTATAGTCCAATTGAATATTCCTTCGTAAAAAGATTTCACCTCGTAGAAATCAGAGACGAAGAGTTCATTCCATACCAAGGCGTTTTCCTCATTATCAAATCTAGCATTCAACTGATCACCTTCATAGATGGTAAAGCCGGCTCCCATCGGATCTCTTATCAATGCAATAGCTCCTATAGAATTTTGTAGGTCAACTAATTCGACAATCCCACCTAAATTTTTGGCTTGCTTTACGGTTTGCTCAACACTGTTAACCTGAATATAGGACATCCAAAAGGAGGGCATATTCATTTCCTTAAACTTGTCAGGGGTCTCATATAGCCCGCAAAGTTCCCTTTCCTGATAACTTGAGACATAGTACTGCCCTCCGGAATCATAAAAACTCCAATCAAACACACTGGAGTAAAAACTTTGAGCTGTTCTTAGATCATACGTGGAGAGGTCCGCGAAGACAAAATTATTTTCCTTCATCTATGCTTTTTGATAAACATATTCTTCTCCCGGAGGCAATTCAAGAAATGCTTCCGCCAATCCCAGCGGAGGATTGGTCAGTTTTCTGCGATCCAGATCTATCCAGGCCCCTTTTACTGTAATGTGCGCCTTCTTTTCTCCATGCTGATCGAAAATCTCATGATGAAGAATCCATCTAGATCCGTCTTCCGTCACTTTTCCCTTTAGAATATTAATGGTGATGGTATCGTCCGGTCGAATTTCTCTGATGAAAGAACATTCTTCCTTAAACAAAATAGGTCCAATCCTCAACTCTTCCAATTGACTAAAATCAAATCCCCTTTCCATAAAAAACCTAATTCGAGCATGTGCTCCATAATCATAATAGGATGAATGTCGTACATGTCTGTTCTGATCACTATCCGACCATCTCACTTCTATCTTCTTTTCGAATTTTCTCATTTACCTGAATTGTTTGAATTTATCGTTTGAGTCTAAAATACTGGTTTCTTGTCAGTTATTGACCATCCCTTTTAGGTTCTCGTCTTTGTTTCGCAAGTCCATTCCGCCTTCATAGAAAGACTTCAGGTTGACAAGAAAGAAACACCAACCCAAATCACAACCGATTCTGATATTTCGCTTGGATTGATTGTCTGTGGGAATATTGCTATGGGTTAATTCAACCATGGTATACTCTCTTTCTGGATAAAACTTGACCTCTACATTGCAGTCTCCGGCAAAAGAGAACTGAAGACGATCTTTACCGTTGGCCTCTAAAATTCTACCTTCTTCTACAACATCAAATGAGTACCAGGACCAAGCATAGTGGTCTCCTTCTTGAACATTCGCCGTTCTATTAATGAGTTCACCTTTGGAATTCTTGTAATCAGCTTTGCTCAAAAACCACTTCTCAATCTCGTCAGGGATGGTCCAAGCATCATATAAAACGGACAGATCTGTCTTGATCGCTATTTTTCTATTGAATGATTCCCAATTATAATTATTCATAATATCCTATTTTTTCTTCTAGCTTAACCTCCTAAATCCAATTTCCGTATAAATTTCTCAATCTGCCTCCTATGCCTCAAGATATGCACGATAGCGTGTTCAAGCAACTGCTCTGCATCATAATATTGCCCCCATCTCACTTTGATTTTTCTATTATTCTCATGCTCCTCAATCTGCATATCGGGATAATCCTCAAATAATAGAACATTGGATTGGAACATCTCGTCAAGAGCCACATTATAGTCCTTGACAGAATTCAGTAATGGGATATTTTTATAATCCAGTTCTTCTCCCATATGTTTACGTATTGCAATGACGTAGGTATATCCCGAACTCACCACATGACTTAACACCGTTTGTATAGATTTACAATCTGGATCTGTAGTCTGATGGTCCACTATTACAGCCATTTTTTCTGATGAGAGATTGGCAATCGTATCTTTTAAATGGGCAATTGATCGCTCATACTCATCCAACATCGCACCGATGGCACCGTTTCCTCTGAATTTTTGCGCTACTTTCATTGTTTTTGAAAGACGTTCTCTTTAAGAATTATAATAGTATCGCTAAGTCTGGATTATATCTATTTCATGGCAGTTATAGCCGATAAAAGTATTGTTATAGATTTTGGCTTTAGGCCTTTATTAATATCTTCAATTTTCTAAATTTAGTATTGATATCCCTCTTTAATACTTGATTTTCACCTCTTCGATCACTGGCCTGGGAATCCTATTTTCCTTTTCATTTGAACGCAATGATTCAGGACCATTCTTAGAAAAGAAGTTTTCGCCAAAAAAATAAGAAAATCTACCTGTTAATTTAACCTTTACTTTTTCAAAAAACGCTTTTTGCAATAGCTCTATCATCATTTTTTCACTCTTAGTTGCTATTTCTATCGGAAGATAAAAAGAGTTACTTCTTAGATGGCTTAAATGAGAAGGATAGGTTACATCTAAGTCTTCGGTGGTGAAAACTATTTCCAAAAATCTATGTGTTTTCCAAATCCGTCCATTGCCTCCAAAATCTCTTTCTACCACCCATGGAACGAGAAACAATCCTTTTATTCTTGCATATCCATTAAAATGCCAGATATCATAATTGTCTTTCGGACTTTTTGGCCAACGATCGAATTTATATAGAAGAGGTGTTGGATCAATGGCCAAAGAAGACATGGGAACATCATTCGCTCCATCGCCGTAGATTAAATTGTTCTCTTTTTGAAATCTTATTTCGAAATGGAGGTGGGGTTCTCTTTGGTCTCCATTTTCCCAGTTTTTGTTCGGTCCTATGAATCCTATTACCTGTCCGGGAACAACTTTATCACCAACCTTAATCCCCGAATAGACAGTCCTTTCTTTAACTGAATTAAAATTGATCCGATATTCCTCATTTTCAGGAATATACGTGCGATTCGATTCCACATAAATTTCATCAACTTGGGTTTGAATATGCAAATATCGAATAATGATTCCCGCTTCCTTTGGAAAGCACCATAAAGTGACATCTTTAGTGCCGTCATTATCTCTAATGTCTACAATCTCTCCCCAAAAACAAGCAAAGACATCATTCCTCTTGTTATTTTTCCAGTTGGAGGGTATTATGTCCACTCCTTGATGAAGGCCATATTCATTAAGATTTTTAAATAAGTCTTCTGATCTATTATAATGATCTTCTTCAGGGCGATTCGTAATTCTTATGCTAGTATTTATGTCTTCTGTATCCAAACCCCGTCTTACTAATTCCTGAGTGATATTAGGAAAGTTTGTGGTAATATCTTCATATCGAAGGTAGTTTCTTCGCCACCTTCTTTCTCCATACATTCCCATTCCTCCTAATACTATTATAGGAGGTTTTACCGGTGGGCTCAAAAGAATTTCCCATTCCATTGCTTTCATATACAAAACCCTAGCTCTTTTAAAACGAAAAAGCTCTGTAGCTTTTCATTTAAGCAAATTACTAATTTTCATTGTGATCTTTATAATTATGGCTAAGCACTTCTATTACATTCTTTTAGATTGGCAATCGTAGCTTTTAAATGTGCAATAGACCGCTCATATTCATCCAACATAGCACCGATGGCACCGTTTTCTCTAAATTTCTGCTCTTCACTCATATATTAGATCGTTTTCCGCTCCAGATATTTTTTGAGCGTTTCAATTACTACAGGCCAGGCTATTTTTACCGCTTCATAATACCAGTCCCAATCTTCTCCTTCTTGGTATCCGTCTTGACAAAGATATAGTTCTGATGCTCCATCTGTAGGTTTTACCTGAATCTTTAAACCCATCGGACCTAAAAAAGGTCTTTCCGGGTTGAGATAGACAAAGTCCGATATGATCAACTCTCTTTTAGGATCATAACTTCTGATAACTCCAGTAGAAACGTAGCCAATCCCGTTCTCTGTCACATTCCAGGTCAAGGTATACAGCCCACCTTCTTTCTTTTGTATCAAAATCTTTTCGACATTCCACCAATCCCGAAGCATCTCTAGTTCTGTAAATGCTTTGATTATGTTTTCGGGTTCTGTGTTGATCAGCGTTCGTACTTCAACTTTTTTCATTTTTCTGATTAGATTATAATCCAATTTAATAGTTTCATTTCAAGGAATCGGAGAATCTAAAAAATCATTAAAAATTGTCTCTCTGAACAACCAAGAACTTAACTTTAGAAATGATTTCGAAAATGCTTGAAAAAATGACTTCTACTGCGAGTTCTTTGGAGGACTATGTCCAAAAAAGAGTTCGACTTGATGACGGAACAAAACAAGCACTCCAAGACGCTGGTCAAATACAAGCGTTTAAAAAGAATCACTTCTTAATCAAACAAGATCGAATTGCTCATCGTGTCTTCTTTATTCAAGAGGGCTCAGCGCGAACCTTCTACTACCACAATGGCAAAGATGTCACTTCATGGATTTATAGAGAAGGCCAACTCATCACTTCATGGAGTAGTTTTTACACCCTAAGTCCTTCCCAGGAAAATGTAGAACTAACTGAAGATGCCACAGTAGTATCATTATCCTATGACCAGCTTCATGAACTATATAACTCCTACCCGAAAATGCAGGAATTTGGGCGCATAATGGTCGAAGAACAACTAGTTTTTCTAGACTATTTCTATCAAGGGTTTATGTTTATGACAGCAAGGGAAAAATACGATCTGCTACTCTCTGTTTTTCCTGATGTAACCCTTCGAGTAAACCTTGGGCACATCGCTTCCTTTTTTGGCATCTCTCAGGAAACGCTAAGTCGTATTCGGAAGCAAAAATGATTATTCAATTCCCTGCTTGATAAACCTAGTACTGAAAACTTCATTAGCCTCATTCACGCCCTTCAAAAAATACACACCATTGGGCAAATACGATATGTCCATTTTCGGGGCATAACTAGTCCTGGTCAATTCTTTTCCCGCTATGTTAACAAGGATTATTTCCTTCAGGTCCATCTCCGTTTCAATAGCAATACTTTGCGTCGCCGGGTTGGGAAATATAGAGATAGAATGGTGCTCCTCTCTAATTTCCTCGACAGAGGACACCACCCCCTCAATATCAAACCTCACTTCGGATAGTCCGGCACAATCATCTCCCCATGTATCCACCGCGGTGAGAAGAATATATCGGGCATCAGTTCCTCCTAAATGTGGCCCTTCTTCTCCTCTATAATCATTGGTCCCATCAGCTTCTTCAAGCCGAAATGAAGCGGCTTCATTCCAATTACTTCCGTCCAAAGACAAGTCTATCTTGATGTTTTTCATTCCCTTGGCCGTTTCTCCCGAAACATTGTAATTCCAAAAATGAGTAGTACCAAGGCTATAGGCATAACCCAAATCATACATTATCCAATGACTCTCACTCCGCATGGGATTGGGATTTTCTGAGACATCGCAAGAAACCCAGCTATCATTAATATTGGTCGAATGATTGTCATCATTGCAGTTCTGACCTTGCATCTGAAAGCAAAAAAGAACCAGAAAATATATCGCGTAATTTTTCATTTTTTTTGATTTAAATGTTCATGAATCCAATCGGCAAGCTGCTATTGTTTGGATCGTAGAAATTGCCAATATTTGGGAGCACATAGCTCAAGTCTCCATTCGAAACTCCAAACCATTTCGACAGTTCAGCAAAATACTCATCCGTAGAGATAGAGGGCAGTAGTATTGCTCCTCCAATATCGTCGTCTCCATCAAGAGCGAGAGAAGGGTAGTTTCCATATACCTCTCCACCTTTTACGCTATCTCCCATGACCATGACATTACCACCCCATGCGTGATCACTTCCATTGCCGTTAGAGCTAAGTGTCCTTCCGAAGTCAGAAGCGGTAAAGGTGGTCACACAATCCGCAACTCCCAGTTCTTCCATGGCTGCTTGAAATTCAGCCAATGCCTTGCTCACTACACTCAACATCGCCATCTGGTTGTCTAAGACGCCATCGTGATGATCCCATCCTCCGAAATTGACGAAGAAAGTCTGGCGACTCATGTTCAAAGTGTCTCTTGCTGCAATCGTTCTGGCAATTAATTCCATGTTCGCTGAAAGGGGATTATTCGAAAAACTCGTCGTCAAGGCAGGAACTTGGCTGATCGCTGCACTGAACTCCTCATGATTGGCTTGAGAGTCATTGATTTTATTGGTAAAGGTAGACTTGAAGATATCCTGATACTGTTGGGCCAACAAACTCTCCGTGCCACTCTTCAAAGCCATATCCAGTGAGCTTGTCCCCTGCAATACATTGATACCAACACTGCCACCTGCTGAAGCACGGATTGCGTACTCTGTAGAACTATTTCCCACCTGGAAAATATTCGTTCCCGATAGAGATATATTCATAGAAATGTTCTGATTGCTATTTCCCGCATGTAGAATGTCTGCCATTCTACCACCCCAACCCTTAGAGGAACGGGATTGAGGAATGGATGTCTGCCATTGCTGTATTTGATCAGCATGCGATAAAAGACCTACCGGAACTGGAATACTTCCGTTCAGATACTGTGATTTGCTTATCGGCTCGACAAGAGTACCAACATTGCTAATGAATGCTAGCTTGTTATTATTGAACAAAGACTGCAGCTCAGGCATGGCTGGATGAAGGCCAAACTGCTTACCATTCGAATCAGTATAATTGATCGGCAGTAAATCACCTTGAGGCAAGGCCAAATTAGACCGTGCAATGGCATACTCGGAATAGTTGCTTCCATTGCGTGGCACCAACATATTGAAACTGTCATTACCTCCAGCAAGGAGTATACAAACCAATGCTTTGTAATCTCCTCCCGTGGATAGAGTAGGGCGCACCATCCCTGCCAAAGAATTAGCCAGTCCTAAATTCAAGATGGAGCTTAAAAATGTAGTAGAACCAACTGCTGCACAAGAAGCAGTACCCAAAAAGTTACGGCGACTCATTCCTTTATTTTTATGTTTCTCGCTCATGATAAAATTATTTTTGAATGTTGTATTCCGGTGAAATAAATGATAAAAACAAGGCTATTCGGACTCTCTGAACCGGGTCAGAAACCTGCTCTACTGCTTGAATGATTGACGCTTTAGTGGCATCAGAGAATAAACCTCCAGACAGGATTAAATTCATTCTTTCTACCAAAGCACTCGCATCCCAAGCCATATTGTACTCGTCATCCAAGTCCAGGTATAAATGGTCAACAGGATCCAGATCGCTGAGCTCATAACTCGGCGCATTGTGAACTGTTGCTCCGGCATGGGTCGCAATTTCACCGTAGTAATCATTGACAAACCAATCATAGGCCAAATTTATATAGTTGATGGACGTAGCAGAGGTATGAATTTGAAACTCCGGAGCAAATAAATCCGCGTCAGCTATAGGACCATTGGGTTGATATTCCGGCAGATAAAAATTGAATACACTGGGCGAAGCCAAAATTCCCTGACTAACCGCCTCGTCGAAGCCATAACCCCAATTCCACAATCTTCCTGATTCGTTGTACACATTAAATGCTCTTAAAGCCTGCGTATATCGAAGCAATGGTTCCTTCAGTTTGCCAGAAAATGGGTCTTCTATCCAGGAACAATCCAAGGCCTCAGAATCGGTGAGAATGGCACGAATTACAGCCTGCATATCTCCTCTGACCCCCTCTCCATTATCGTTGAACTTTGCCGCGACACGACTTACATAAGCCGGAGAGGGATTCGACTTGACCAATCGCTGTATCAATAACTTACCAATAAACGGACCTACATTCGGATGGGCAAAAAGATTGTCTATCGCATCATTGATATCCTTCAATGTCGTCTGACCTGCTGGAACTACTTGTCCGTTCAACAAGTATTTTGGTCCCGGCTCATGCCATTCATCGAAAGGAATCATAGGCTCCCAAGTCAAAATAGTCGCTGGACTCTCATTGTATTCATCACCCCATTCCGTCGACAACCAGCTATAGTCTTCCCATGGCCACCAGTAGCCTGAAGGAGCTAGCCCAGTAAATATCTTAGCGAATTCCTTGATATCATTGTTGTCGTAGGTAGGAATTGGCCTTCCCTGTCCGTCCAGCTTTCTTGTCCCGTCCTGATTGAGTTCGAACAAACCAATAGAAAATAGTTGCATGATTTCTCTGGCATAGTTTTCATCCGGATGGATATTATTGGCTGCATCAGACTTTGGGTTGTTGATATGGCTCAAGTAAAAACCCATTATAGGATGAAGCGAAATATCATATAGTAAATCCCTGAAATTCCCGAAAGCATGTCTGTAAAGCATATCGTAATAATGGGCCATCCCTGGTCCGCTCAATTGTAAATTCGACTTTTCAGAGATCACAAATATCTGGCTCATCGCCTGAGTGACCCGCTGACGAACATGATCATCAGACTTCAGAATATTATTCCACCAAGCCATTTTCCAGTAATACCAATAAGGAATCACCGCATCTCCGTGATTGGCGATAAAATCATAACCCCATATATCAATGTACTGAGGATAAAAATGCTCCCAGATCATCCAGGTAGTGTCGATAAAACTGACTTGCATCGGCATATCAAATTGGTCATCCAGCCAATTAGAAATACCCTGATCTGCCACCGATTGAATGGTTTCGAAATCCGCTCCTAAGGAGGCATAATTTAGAAACCTTGCAGCGTCGGAGTCATTGATCCCCAAGCCACTTCCATCAAAGGAATTTTCCGAATTAGTGAGATTGTTATTCGAGCTCGAACTAACTGTAACTCCCTGCATATGACCTGCTCCTAAGTAGTCCGTATATACTTGAGCCCTCCATCGGGAGTTGAAGACCAAGCAGAACGACTAAAACTAAACATCTGAAGTATAACATTCTTTTTATCTTGTTTTTTAAATCAATGATTCAAAGTTGAGACTTAATTGATAAAGCTCCTTTGATCTATGTCAAAATCGATGAATGATTGCAGAAAAATTCAAATTTGATTTAGGTCAAAAAAAGGAAATAATGAGTCCATTACTTTTGTTGGGCTCTTGAGATAGAACTTGGAGTGACAGGACCTTTATTGAATGGTATCGCCCTTGTTATTAGTAAGCATCAATTCGAAAAAATGACAGAAGTAGAAAATCTGATTGATGAATTTCATCATGAACAAAGAGAAATAATGCTCTTTTTTCATCACTTGTTAACAAAAGAGTTCGCCTTAGTCGACAAAATCACGTTT
>CBDDLT010000024.1:0-307500 GCA_965230755.1 Saprospiraceae bacterium
GAAGACAGATAAACCAACAGTTCAGATTCAACGGTTGTGCACATTACTTGGAGTAAGTCGACAAGCTTATTATCAATATCAAAAGCGAAAAGCACAAGAAAGATTAGATGAAGCTCTCATTTTGAAATGGGTCCATGCGATACGAAAACAGCATAGATTTATGGGAGGAAGGAAGCTATTTAAGAAGATTCAAGCCGATCTTGAAATGCACAATATCAAGCTGGGAAGAGATGCGTTTTTTGACTTACTTAAAAACCATAACTTGTTGATAAAAAGAAGAAAACGAAGAGTTCGAACCACTAACTCTATCCATAATTTTAAGAAATGGCCTAATCTAATAGAAGGGATAAATCTAGAAAGAAAAAATCAGTTATGGGTTAGTGATATTACTTACCTCAAAACAGTACGAGGCTTTTTGTATATCAGTTTTATAACGGATGCATATACCCACAAGGTCATAGGATTTAATGTAAGCCACTCTCTAAAGGTCAAAGAAAGTATCGAGGCACTGAAAATGGCTTTTAATAGCTTAGAACAAGAAACTCCTTATCATCTGATACATCATTCGGATCGAGGATTTCAATATTGTAGCTATCAATATGTATCATTACTTCGATCAAAAGGTATAGCAATCAGTATGACACAAACTGGTGATCCAAGAGATAATGCAGTAGCCGAAAGAATAAACGGAATCATAAAGAATGAGTATTTAAAGGACCTAAAAATTACCTCCTTGAAACAGGCTAAAATAGAGCTAGATAAAGCAGTTAAACTTTATAACAACCAAAGACCTCATTACAGTATAGGACTCTTTACTCCTAATGAAATTGAAGCAAACAAAAATTTAAAACCAAAGAATTTATGGAAATCAGCAAAAACTCAAAATGTAAACCTATTTTAGGACTTAGATACCTATGTCAACCTATGCTAGGATTATTATTTAATCGTGTAAACTTATTTTAGGACGAGACAACTATCGAAGATCACCAATCACCAATCGCGGATAACTGGCAACTGACAACTGATCACCTATCTCCGACCATTTTCAATTAAATAAAGGTTTTTCTTAACTTAAGATTCTAAACTAGGTATGATGAAAAGATCAATAGCAATAGTTTTGATCATCTGCTTTTCTGCTTGGGGTGCCTTCGCTCAGGATGATGACTTAAAAGTTGTTTCCACTTCAGGAGAATCCTATCAGAACGGATCCATTCAACTTGATTGGACCATTGGAGAAGTAGGTGCGGAAACCTTAGAAAATAATATTATAGTTACTGGGGGATTTCATCAGCCGAGTTTTATCATTTCTGATCTGCCGGAATTACCTGATGACATGGGCGCCATTGATGTATTCCCATGTCCCGCGTCAGACAAGGTCAATATTAGGCTAGAATTGAATCAGCGAGAAAAAGTTGATATGCTGCTCTATGATTTTCGGGGTAAGCTATTGTCGAGTGCAGAACTCCTTGGTGATAAAATAACTGAACAAAAAGATGTTTCGAATTTATCCGACGGACTTTATACCCTGGTTTTTCTAATTGACAACAAGCCTTACGCGCAAACATTTAGTGTTCAAAAAAATTAATCTAATGCAAAGAATATTTCTCTCTTTTATTTGCGTTTTGTGTTCTGTTTTCCTGATTGCTCAGGTTCCTCAAAAGTTTAGCTATCAAGGAATAGCAAGGGATTTATCGGGAAATCCACTTCCGAACCAATCCATAGGTCTTCAAATATCTATTCTGGAATCTTCTGCCAATGGAACAGAAGTATATCAAGAAACCCATGTTGTGACCACAAGCAATTTGGGCTTGTTCAATGTACAAATTGGAGGGGGCACGGTTGTTTCGGGAGAATTTGAGGATATCAATTGGGAAGACGAAGATCATTTTATTCGAATAGAAATGGACGAGAATGGAGGTTCGAATTATCAATTGTTGGGAACCAGCCAGTTGCTCAGCGTTCCATATGCCTTGCATGCCGGAAATGGAAGTCATTGGAATGAGAATGGAGGAGATTTGAATTATACCGACGGCTCAGTAGTAATTGGAAATGATCAGGTAAATCCCTCCGCACTTCTTGAGCTTTCTTCTTCGGACAAAGGACTGCTGCTACCGAGGGTTGAACTAGTCGAGTCATCGGATGCTAGCCCACTTCAGTCACATGTGGAAGGAATGGTGGTATATAATACTGCCACGATCAATGATGTTTGTCCCGGTTATTATATCAACGATGGAACCAAGTGGATTGGAATGCAAAAGGCTTTGGATATTATTGAGGATTTAGAAGATTCTGTCGACGAATTGGAAAGGCAAATTCCTATTAAACGAGCTGTTATCATTGCCGGTCAGAGTAACACAACCTGGGGAGCTGGGCAAGCAGTCATTCCCGACTTTAGTGGAAAAGGTCTTTCGCAGTTAGGAAGGTTGGATGTAAACCTACAAGTCGTTCCATTGACTTTTTATGGGACCTATCAGAACTCCCGCAATGTCAATGGTGGAAGTTTTGGATCGATCTTTCTCTACCACTATTACAATCAATTGAAGAATGATTATCCAAATAGGGATATTCAACTATTGCTTATTCCCGCTGGAGCTGGAGCTTCAGGGTGGGCAGCTTCACAATACCCGGGTAATTCCTGGAGAACGGATGCGAGCTATTTATCTGATATGGTTACAAGGATAAAATGGGCAAAAAGCAATGGTTATCAAATAGACGCTTTTCTATGGCATCAAGGCGAGACGGATGCAATTTCTCAAACTGTGAATTATAAAGATATAGTCAAGAATTTCATACGAAGTATGCGGGATTATGCCGGCAATGAAAAGTTGCCCTTTATTTTAGGAGAAATGGTATACAGTTGGGTAGCATCTAACCCTCTCTTTGGTCCTTATCAGGAGATCCTCAATGAGATTTCAACCGAAGTCCCCTATACTAAAACAGTAAATGCCTCCGGGTTGACATTAGCGGATGCCATACACTTTGATGCTCAAGCCCATGTCGAGTTGGGACAGCGCTACTTTGATCAATACCTTGAAGCCATCAATAATGATGCCCCCAGTAATTATACTCCTCCAAGCAATGGAGAATACTTAGTATATAATTTTGATAGTTCTAATGGTTTGGTTTTTCCAGATATATTTTCTGCTATTCATTTTGGTGATAACCCGACAGATACCAGATATTCCAGGTTGGGCGATATATGGAAATACAAAAATGAAGATGGCTACTATCACTTTAAACTAGAAGTTGTCAATGGAAATGGAGTCAATGGAGGAGTCTTCGAATGGAAACAGAAAATCAATCCTTTTGGATTGAGCGAACAGAACTTTGAGGATAAATCCGGTTCAATAATCTTGAATAACACTATCGGATTAAATACCACAGGAGGTCAGGGTTTTAGCTCTTTGGCTTACGATAGCCCAGTTAATTCGGGCAGTTTTACCACCTTGTTTCATGCAGATACAAGGGCCTCATTGAATTTTTGGTGGTTTCCCATTGGTCAGGTAGCCAATTTCGGTAATCGCATTCCTCTTCTAGAGTCGAATGATACGGTGACTCATGTTAGACTCTATTGTGTGAAAGAATAGTCGAAGCACCGGGTATTTGTAATACGTTTAATGGATATTGAAGAAGATTCTTGGTTAAGATCAGATAGAAAAACTAGATTTAGGTGTTAGGTGTTAGGTGTTAGGTGTTAGGTGTTAGGTGGAAAAGAAATCATGAAGACAACAGATTGGAAACATATTCAGCAAAATATTCCTCACGAACCCGGAATATATCAATTCAAAGACGATGATGAGCACGTCTTGTATGTGGGGAAGGCCAAGGATTTAAGAAAACGAGTGGCTTCCTATTTTAGTGAATCCAAATCTAAGGCACACAAGGTTAGAATTTTACTGAAGAATTCTGCTAAAGTGGATTTCACGGTGGTGCATAGTGAACAAGATGCATTGTTGTTGGAAAGCACTTTAATAAAGAAGTTGCAGCCCAGATATAATGTCATGCTAAAGGATGGCAAAACCTACGTTTATATTTGTATCAAGAACGAACCCTATCCTCGAGTATTTTTTACCCGTAAGATCATCAAAGACGGATCTAAGTATTTTGGACCTTATACCTCTAAGCAAAAGGCCAGTGTGCTGTTGGAACTGATTAAAAAATTATTTCCATTGAGGACTTGTACTTTGAATCTCACTGAACAGAACATCGAGAAGGGCAAGTTTCGACTATGCCTTGAGTACCACATTAAGAATTGTGAAGGTCCTTGTGTAGGGAAAGAAGGCGCAGAAAACTATGATTTCAAGATCAAGCAGATCAAAAATATTTTGAGGGGTAATTTCAGTGCGGTTCGCAAGCATCTTAAAGATAAACTCGATCTATACGTAGAAACATTACAGTTTGAAGAGGCTCAGAAGATTAAAGAAAAAATCGAAGTTTTTGACGATTTTCAGGCGAGATCAGTGGTGGTGAACAAGGATATTAGTGATGTCGATGTATTTTCTATCGATGGAAATGAAGAGACTTCCTATGTCAATTACCTCAAGGTAGTGAATGGTGCCGTGATCAATGCTTTTACAGAAGAGTTCATTGTGAATCTCGATACTGACCCTAAGGATATCCTATCCTATGCGGTGGAGAGAATGAGGGAAAAATTCAACAGTATCGCTCCTGAGATCATTGTTCCTTTTGAGATAGAATCGAATGAAATTTTTAGGCAAACGGTACCTCAGAGGGGAGATAAGTTGAAGTTACTCCAGATGTCTGAGAAGAATGTCAAATACTTCTTTTTGCAGAGGGAGAAGCAAAAACAACTGGCCAAAAACAAGCAGAGAAGTGAAGAACGTATTTTAAAAACCCTGCAATCGGATCTTAATATGAAAGAGGTTCCAATGCATATCGAGTGCTTTGACAATAGTAATATCATGGGGGAATTTCCAGTAGCTTCTTGCGTGGTATTTAGAAATGCAAAACCTTCGAAGAAAGACTATAGGAAGTTTAAGATCAAGACAGTCGAGGGTCCCAATGATTTTGCATCTATGGAGGAGGTAGTTTTTCGACGATATAATAGAATGATGGAAGAAGGTAATTCTTTGCCCCAGTTGGTCATTATTGACGGGGGGAAAGGGCAACTTTCATCAGCGATGAAGAGCATACAAAAGCTGAATTTGGAACAGGAGATCCAATTAATTGGGATAGCCAAAAGACTGGAAGAGATCTTTGTCCCGGGAGACTCCATTCCTATCTATCTGGATAAAAAATCGGAATCACTCAAGCTCATACAGCAATTGAGAAACGAGGCTCACCGATTTGCCATTAATTTCCATCGAGATCAAAGGTCTAAGAACTTTACCGGCACACAACTTTTGCAGATACCTGGAATTGGAGATAGGACCGCAGAAAAACTGCTGAAAAAGTTTCATTCTGTGAAGAAGTTGCGGCATGCTAGTGAAGAGGAGCTGCTGGAAATTCTGAATTCGAAACAATTAAAAGCACTGGAGGACTTCTTAAGTTAGTGAGATATTTTCCGATTTGTACACCCCTATTTGGCCGAATAACAAAATGATGATACCATTCAGTTGGACATCCAGACTTAGATTTTGGGCTGGAACTAATTGCTATTTACCTGTGTTTTTGGGATTAGAGAAGGCATTAAAACTTCCTATGTCAATTCCAGGTAAAGTGACAGATAACTTAAGATTAAATGGACTTTAAACTTATATTAATTCCAAAAAAGTACATGGAGACTCAAGGCGGAAAACATAATTTGCGGGCATAATCAATGGACCATGAGCGCGATATTGCCTAGATTAAACAAAGAGATTTTGACAGAGTCAAGCAGTGCAAAAATATTGGTAGTAGATGACGAAAAGGACATCCTGGATTTTATCAAATATAATCTGGAAAAGGAGAACTTTGAAGTTTATACTTGTATTGATAGTACTGAAGTTTTAGAACTGGCTCTTCAGATTAGACCACATCTGATTTTATTGGATATCATGATGCCGGAACTAGATGGAGTCGAATTATGCAAAATTCTCAGAGCGGAAGAGATCTTTAACGAAACGATTATTGCTTTTTTAACGGCTCGTGGAGAGGACTTTTCCGAAATTGCGGCACTTGAAGCAGGCGGTGATGATTATATTGTAAAGCCCATCAGACCTAGAACCTTTCTAAGTCGAATTAGAGCATTGATTCGACGATCAAAATGGTCAGGCAATCAAGTTGATAACGAACAGGTCCTTGAAATATCAGATTTGGTCATCAATCGAGAAAAGTATCAGCTAACGAAGTCCGGAGAAAAAATAAAATTACCTAAAAAGGAATTCGAAATATTGTGGTTGTTGTTGTCCAGGCCGGGTAAAGTGTACAACCGCCAGGAAATTTTTAGAAAAATTTGGGGTTCCGAGGTCATTGTAGGAGAGAGAACCATCGATGTGCACATCAGAAAATTAAGAGAAAAAATCGGCCCGGATTATATCAAAACCATCAAGGGAATAGGCTATAAGTTTGACAGTTAATTTTAGCTCCCTCTAGTCTGGAATTCACTTCGTAGTGGCTGGGTTTTTCATATCAAGTCGTCTTTTGCTTTAAAAAAATTACATCTTAAGTAATGAGTATTGATACTATAAAAAAAGAGACTGCCCATTAAGGACAGCCTCTGTGTAGTAATAAGGACGTAAACCTATTTATACTACCTAGGAAATGCTCATTTTTTCACAAATTTCACGGTATGTACCTTGTCATCTCCTTCTCTCAATGTCAGCATATAAACACCACTTGTTAGCTTATTGACATCGATTTCTGTTTGACCAGTGGTCATTAAAACCTCTAAGTCAATCACTGCTCTTCCCAATACATCATAGATGGCCAATTCCGCATTACCGGAAATTTCTCTATTCAGCCGTACATTGAGCACTTGAGTAACGGGGTTCGGAGCTACTTGGATGGTTAATTCCTCTGATAACAAGATTGGTTCTACCAAATCTTCATCTATTTGTAACTCTTGTCTTTCGAAAGTATTTACATATAGGAATGACTCTCCGAAGTGCTGAATTAGAATATAACGAGCGGTATTGCTTCGACTATCCGGTATAAGAGCAATGTTTCTTAACCGATCCAATTGCTCATCGGATATTTCCTCGATTGATGCGATACCGAGCTCGTCTTCCAGTAAAAGCTTATCCGCGAAGAAGTACTGACTTGCCTCTCCGTTGAAATTCATCTGTTCAAGTATCGCGTAAGCCATATTTTTGTCACCAAGCATTTTGGCTTTCTGATACTTGAAGAATTGTTCATATTCGGAAGAAAGGATCTTCTCAGAGATTAGCTTTTCGTACCATTTTTCAGCTTCTACAGAACTGATGGATTGTTGTTCGATCAAATACTGTAGGGCTAGTTCGAATCGGTAATCATCGTTTTCAGTAGAGCGCATTTCACTCAAGACTTCATCGCTCTGGAGTCCGTCCAACCAATTCTGATCGGGGAAATCACAGATATACTCTGGCTTAAGATTTCCTTGTGTACTTAGTGGATCAGCTACTTGATGAGCACAAGAGGCGACTGAATATTCCTGTTCATTATGTAAAATACTAACCGTCGCCGGAGTGATCGCGAAGACCCCATAATTGTCCCAAAGACTGGTTGCTACGGTTGCTGCAACATCAATTGCATTGCTATTACTCCAGAAAGTATTCTGACCTGGATCTGAATCACTGGTACCGATTTCTAAGTCTACAAAGCCAACATTCATGACACCGGTTTCGCTATAACTATGTAAGAAATTGTTTCGAATTCGAACATTGTGATCTATGATATCATCGTCACCAAATGCATTGATCATAACGGAAACAGAAGTATTGAAGACACAATTGCTGAATACGTCAATATTCGATGTTCCCTGTCCGACTACTGCTATTCCCCATAGATCTTCATCGATTCCATTTCCTTCGACGGTATTACAATTGATTTCACTTTGAGTCGATTCACTCATTGCAATTCCCACTAGAGAAAAGTCCTTTACATCATTGTCATTAAATCGATTAAAGCTGGATCTAACGCCAAGAATTCCGATGGAGAAACCTCCTATGACGGTGTTGTCGATGACATCAACATTGGATGATTCTCCTATTTCAATTCCGAAAAATCCGCTGTCTGTAAAGACTTGTGAGAAAGTCGTCTTGATCTCATTGCCAATAATGCCTATTTCCGCGGTAGAATTACTCACCTGAATTTGAGAAGCACCGTTGTCAAAAAATCTGGAAATTTCGATTTCATTGTTTTCTACGGCAAATTGCCCACCTTCAGAAGTAATAGGATCTTGAGGGAAATCATCCGGTATATTATTTACGGCATCAAAGCTGATCGCATGGGTAAAATCACTAAAAGTATTTTCAGATATTTTAGCCCTCATACTTCCTCCTGTGACGGCTATACCAATTGCCTCGTAATTTTGTGAAGCAGGATAATTATTCACAAATATATTCTGCGAAATTTCGCATTCAGCATTTGCTCCAAAGGCTAGTATGCCAATGTTGCTACCAAAGTGGAAAATATTTGGATCGCACTCTTCGATTATTCTAAAGTCAGGGATGTCCTGGTCAAAAACAAAACTATTACCGGCTATTGGATAATCAAATTCTGTGGCGAGGAATAATCCAATACCCAAATTACAATTCTGGAATAAGTTATTTTGAACACGTCCTCTTGATCGATCATTAAATCCAACTCCAAACCATGCATTCTTGAAAGTACACTCATTGATTATATTCAATGTGTCATTTGCAAAAGAAATACCATTCCATGTATCATATAAGTCACAAGGTCTGAAAACAGAATTGTTCGCTCTAAGAAGAGAGCTGTCAGCGAAGTTGAGAGAAGTACAAGGATCAAATACAAGGTCACAATTGGTGATATCCAATGTAACATTTTCAACAACTATTAGGGCATCAATATAGTAATGACCATTAAGGGTGATTACTCCATCGTTATTAATGTCGTCGTTTGCATCAATTAGAATAACTTGAGGACCACTACCATTAGGATCCGTATCTACATCCCTAAAGTTGATAAACTCGGGATCTCTTTCGGCCCAACAGCCTGAGCATTCGCATTCTAAGGTAATAGGAAACTCTCCTTGTTCCTCACAAGTTTTTCCATTGAGGCCTTGGGCAACTGCAGTATATTTAATAATAATGGTTTCATCACAACCCAAGCCTAATTCTTCGAAGAAATCTTCAACTAAGATTGGATCCCATGGATCATAACCATCGACTGGAAATGGATCAAGTTGAATAAGAAGATTTCGATCTTCATCACAAATATCAATAATTACCTCAGCCGGACAACTGCTTTCCCAGAATCCCCACATGGAGTCAAGAGGGCAGAAAATATTTGTGCCAGTGAGTAGTCCTCCATTGAAGTAGAAATTTTCACAACAATCTTCACACTCGCAATTGTACTCAAAATCAAGTTTGTCTTCGAAATAGCAATCCACGTAGTCATCTCCAATACCAAAGGCATTAAAAGCGATCGTGTAACTTTCGTCACATGGAACTTCTTCCAGCCCAAACCCTTGAAGGAACTCTTCAAAAGACATCGCGTTAATGCTTAAAGAAGTATTCACAGTAATAGTGGTAGGACTAGGAGTTAAAGTATTCCCTTGTGAGTCATAAATCCAAACGTTCACTTCCGCAGGGCAACTGGCCGTCCATTCTCCAAACAAAATATCATCTTTACAATAAATAAATGGTGAACGATTAAGATTTAGATCAACATAAAAATCATCACAACAGTCTTGATTGCAATCGCAATCATAAACGAACTCTAAACTCAGATTTTCAATACAACCTTTAAATTCCCCTACGCCTATAAATTGCAAGTTTAATACATGAGTACCGCATTGTTGATCCATCATGTCAATACCAAATACTTCATCTAGAAATAGGTGTAAATGAATGTGCGAAAACGGTTCAGGAGCAATAGCCGGAAAATAAACTGCATTTTCAACCGTACCATCAGGTTGTACCAATTCCAAATTCACTTGAGTTCCGGGATTGGTATTGAAAGTCAAGGTTATCGGATCATCGGCGCAGTAAATTGCAGGATCCTGATCAAACCAGGCACCGTAGAAGAAGCCATCACACTCATCTTCGATATATTCAAAACAAATTGAAGTCGTGGCATTGCAGCAATAGAATTCGGAGTTCTCAATTCCCTCTGAATAAAAGTCTATACAATAAGTTCCATTATTAGCAACGAAGGTTGATAAGACATCAGTACTAATATGGTTGAAGAAATCATTGATCGTCGAAAAGCTGTAATTGTATCCCGGAACGGTGAAATCGAAGTTGCCAATAAGACCAGGCCCTGTCCCATCATCATAAGTGTATGATGCTATGACATCACTTGGAACGCTGACATCTAAATTCCAGAATAGTGCATCTCCATCTGCGTACTGGCCGTCGACATCATTGAGGTCGAAGCTCAATTCATATCCATCACATTCCGGATCGACAAGGGTGACATGCATGATATCCGAAGTATAGGTACAAGGATTGCCGAAAGCATCCACTATTTTAACTTCTAAATAATAGTCACCTGGCTCTTGTACAATGAGTGGATTTGCGACTTGACCGGTCCCAGTTTGAGGTCCGGTAGAAGCTCCGTGAAAGGTCCAGGAATACCATCCTTCCAGAGGGACTGGAAACTGGATATTGATATCATTAACATCACAAAACTCGTAGCATCCCGAACAGAATAATTCAAAATTTGGAGGGCTAGGGGCATCAATATTGGCCTCAGCAGTACAGCCATGCTCATCGGTGACTAAGACACTATAATTTCCTCCTTGAAGGACGTTAATAATGGACTCGTCACTGCCGCTGGTGAACTGGCCATCACTCCAATTAAAATAGTATGATAGACCTGTCCCCAGTTTTGCAATAAGTTCAGCAGTATAGGGATCTTCGCAACTTAGGATCTCTGCAGAAACTGTAATATTTGGTAATGGAGGATGTATGGTGATTTGTGCCTGATTAGTATTTGTGCAGACGCCGTTATCAACGGTCAGTTCAATTATACTTCCGTTGACAATCCCATTATTTTGCGGATTGAGACTGAGCTGTTGAGTAGTTCGAATAACAGGACCTCCATCTATACTCCACTCATAAGTCATGCCGGGTACAGTGGTTAACAATAGGTCTTCTCCTGTGCAATATTCAAGGTCACCGTATATCGCCGCAACGGGTTGAGGTGTAATGTTTACAGGTACTGAAGGCGTAACTACTGCACAGCCGTTATCATCTGTAACTGTGACTAAATAGGATCCCGTGGTGTTAACGCTTATGGTATTCACGGTTGTGGTTTGTCCATTCGACCAGTCGAACTCTGTTCCGACTCCTGTGGCAGAGTTAAATGTGAGCGTAACAATGTCAGGCGCACATAAATTGCCCGTTGGATTTGCAGTTAACGTCCCATCCAGTAGAGGGTTGGCTATAATTGTGATATCTTGATCGACCGTAGCTTCACATCCATTTTGATCTCTTACTGTCAGTTCAACATTGTAAGCACCTGGAGCAGTGAAGCTATGACTTGTTATCCTAGCGCCAGAAAGCACACTACCATCATCAAAATCCCAGGAATAACTCCAAAAACCGGTAGCAGGTGAGTTGGCAGTAAATTCTATTGGAGAATTAACGCATCGAAACCCGTCATCCATAATAGTAGGATCTGGAGGGAAAGGAATAATTAATTCCTCAGGCCAACTTGAGGTACAGGTATACGTATCTCCAGGATTAGGGAAGTCATCAATGCTTATTTGCATTTCAAAATCTAAAACTGTACCAGGAGCCAATCCGGGGTCAGTAATATCTATGCTTCCATCCGTACCGGGGCCGACAATTTCGTTCGGAACATTGGAGCCGATCTCTACCCAAGTAACGGTGTACTCGATATCTGGAAGTATGGTGCTTTCATCTACAAGTCTTATGATTTGACCACCGCCGTCACATACATATTCTACCCTCGCGAAGGGTACAATGGGAATATCAACAAAATCTTCCGTGAAAACACGACAGGTATCATTGGGATCACTCAGGTTTCTGAATGTCAACTCATATCTGATATGAAAAACACCAGCTACATCAAAAGAATTATAGTTAAAGTTTAAGCTATTGAATTCATGTTCGGTTCCATTATCATTTAAAGTGAAAAGAGGATTAATAATTTCCCAGCCCGAAGCTACTGAAGAGTTGTCACTTACTTCTATTCCACCACAGGCTCCAGGTGGTCCATAGACGATGTCAAAGTCCAAAGCATTTCCTGCTTCTAATGTACAGCCTGGGTCTTCGATTTCTGAGCAATCTATGGTGAATGCAAGTACGGAGACACAACCGGTATTTATATCTGTAAGAGTACAAGTATAAGTTCCAGGAACTGTCACGTCTATAATTGCAGTATTTAGCATGGGGTCAATAACCCCATCTAAAGTCCACTCATATTGATAATTGGCACCTATATTTCCACTCTGTAGTGAAACAATGATTTGGCCGCTAACCGTAGTCTCGTCTATACATGTTGCGTTCGATGATATTGTAGCTGCAGGACCAGGATTTATTGTTATAGGAGCTGTAGTTTGATCATTGATTAGTTGACAAGCTAAAGGATCGCCGCCAGTGACAACCAGGCTAACGATATAGTCTCCATCATGATTGGGACCAAATGCATAGCTGAAATTGGTCAAGCCAGGTCCGGATCGATCAAAACCAGCAACAGGAGGGTTTATACTCCAAGTGTAATCGCCTCCATATACATCCAAAGTTGAAAAAACCACAGGAGCACCGGCACAAGCGTCCATTAAAGGTTCAATGCTCACTCTATTCGCTGGAGTGAGTTCGATGTCCAAATCAGCCGATACCGTCTCTGTCCCACAATACCTAGCCTCACAGCTTAAAGTCGCAAATAGGGATGGCGGATTGGGCACATCATTCCATTGGATTTCTATAGTATTACTGCCAGGGCTGCCGATAATAATACTTCCGATAGGAGGGGTTAAGGTCCAAGTATAATCTTCTGCATTGGCAAAATCTAAAGTGTATGTCTCAAGCGAATTGGCACAAATGACCTCATCTCCTAGGATCATAGGATTAGAAGGGGCCAATTCAGTTACAGTTAACTCAGTTGGTAAAGATCCACAGGCAGCAATATTGATATTTTGACGGACTGCGGAAAGTGTTCCATAAGTATCCCAAGTAACATTCACCGTATTACTTCCCGAAGCAGGAGTTATCACTCCAGAACCCGAAGTAAAAGACCATTCCACATAGGTTCCTGCCAAAGGTGCAACACTATAACTGTAAGGTGTACCTAAGCAAACCATATCGGGACCGAGGATTTCTATCGGTGCCTCAGGTCTTTCTATGACTACAATCTCGAAAGGATCTTCTGCACATCCTGTATTAAAGGCTTGAATAAAATGTGTTCCTACTTCGGTGAAGGTGAAGTTTGTATTGGCAGCAATAACGCTTTGAGTTCCATTTGGGGCTACAATGCGAATTTCACCCATTGCATTTGTATTGGTTAACATCGGATTGTCCAAAAGACAAACGACGGGAGGACCGGCTACTACTTCTGGGGGAATAGCCCAAAAAGTTATTGGTCCTGCTGAGCCAGAACATCCTCCGGCAGGTTCATTGGTATAATCAACTGAAATTTCATATTGTCCTTGCTGATCAGGCGTAAAATTGATTTCGTTATCTGCGAAGTTCAGTACGGTAGGGCCTAAAGGTGATCCGAGGAGCGTAATCGTCCAGGTGTATTCGGATCCGGGCATAGGAGGCACGCTAAATTGGACAACATCATTGACACATCCGGATCCGGGACCAGTAATATTAGTATTGCTACTTACTATGGGCACTCGTACCTGAGTTGCAGCACAGGGTGAACAGTCCGTTGTCAAACTTATTACTCCATATCCTTCAACCGGATTATCCCACGTAACCAAAATTTGATTTCCCGATCCGCTGGGATCCGGAACAACACTCCAGGAAGAGGCTCCTGTTACATCCCAATGATACCCTCCAGGGCAATCATCGACAGCAATCACCAAAGTCTCATCACCAGGGCAGGCTACGGAGGCACAGAATTCTATTTGAGGAGGAGGGGTGTCTTCCACCTGAATAGGTAATTGTACGGTATTAGAACATCCACATTCTGAATAAACAATCAAAGTAACTGTTGTGTTAATTGCTGTATTATAAACATGCGAGGGATTCTCTTCGGTACTTATTGTTCCATCGCCAAAATCCCATAACCAGCGAACTATTTCTCCATTCCCACTTGGGAAAAATGACAAATCGTTGAAATTAACTACCTGAGAAGTACAAATTACAGTTCCGAATGATAAGTTTTCTATTTCAAAGTCAGCTACCGGTGTTTCCAATATGTCTACACATAAGTAAACGGTATCAGAACAACTGTTTGATGTTGTTTCTATGAGAGTAATAATGCCTTGTGCGGGAGCTGCTCCCCACTCGATGGTGACAATATCCATGGTATTGCTTCCTATGATAGTGCCCTCGGTTACAAACCATTGATAACTACTGCCCGGAAGACCGCTTGCATGATAAATGAATTCAGACTTTTCACAAGCTCGCACGCAATTGTTTTCTTCTTCACGATCATCGTCTCCAGGTTGTGGATCTCCATCTGGTTCTGGTTCGGGACAGCCCGGTATAATTTCAGGAATTATGAAAGGGTTTAGTACTGTAACATCGACATCAAGAGGAGGATGGGTAATAGAACTACCGTCTAGGCGATGTTCTATAACGGTAACTTGTCCCTGCTGATTAATATCTCCAAACCACTCGATCATAGCGGATGTTCCAGTCGTCGAAGCTACTAATTGTCCGAATTCGACTTCCCAGACAAAAACATTATTCGGATCGTCAAAAACGAGTAAATCATATTGATAAGGTTCGTTACTGCAGGGTTCAATTACCCCGTCAATTTGAGCAAGGGTGATGGACCAGGTAAAAAGCAAAAAGCTCAGAAGAAGAGCAATTTTTGCCAACAAAAAATTAGCATTTTTCATTTCGGTTAAGTTTTAAAAATTTAAGAATAATGATGATCAGGGAAAGCACTATCTAATATGACAGACCAATACAAAAAATCTTCTCATTGGATGGTGTGCAAAAGTCCTTAGAGTATTCCTTTGTTATTCTTCTTGTTTGTGGCTTGGACGATCTAAGCACTTCGACTCTGTGATTTGTTAAATATGTCATTTCCCAGAATACAAGGTATCGCAAAACCCCTGTAAAAATGGGCCCGTTTGGTGGTTGGTAGGATCTAATTGATATTTGGTATAAATGAATATACGGATGGTAATACTAAGTGCCTAACCAGGAAATGATTTGATCTTTTCTGGCTCTGGATACGGGTATAAAGATCTCTACGCTCAGTACAACACAAGCCTCATTTTTAGCATATCTCAAAACGTAGTCTTTATTAATGATATAGGAATTATGACATCGCTGAAACTGTTTTGCCGGTAGTTGTTCTTCCAACTGCTTGAGATGTTTTGAGAAGAAAAAATGGGGTCCTTGGGCTAGGTGTATGTGACAATACGATCCTTCTGCTTTGCAATAAACGATGTCTTTTATATTGACAAATTCTATAGAGTCTGAAGTGTGTATGGTGAGCAAAGGATAATCTTCTTTTTGAAGTAGTGTATTTTTCAATTTTTCAACACATCTCTCCAATTCGTCCAATCTAATAGGCTTGAGTATATAATCAAAAGCATTGCGTTTGATAGCTTCAATGGCATACTCCTGATGAGCGGTGACAAAAACGATTTCGAAATTAATCAAGTCAAAGGCATCTAAGACTTCGAATCCAGAACCGTGCGGCATCGAAATATCTAAGAAAACTACCTCTGGCTTAAGATGGTTGATCAATTTAATCGCTTCCAAGGCGTTTGAGGCTGTTCCCAATATGTTTATTTCAGGAAAGTGTTCCTCCATTAAAATGGACATATTCTCAAGAATATGCTTTTCGTCGTCTACCAAAATAACGTTCATGTGCCTGTATTATTTATCTATATTAAGTACAATGTTTTCTTTTTTAAGTTTCGTTTTAGAGGTCGAATCACAACCATTTTTTGATGATGGGTAATGTGATTTCTACTCTTGTTCCCTGTGATTGTGGATCCTCTTTTTCTAAATCAATAATCGCCAGAGAGGTCTCTTGTTGTGTGGCTTTTTCAATGAGCTGAAGACGTTTTCTTATTAACTCAAGTCCTCCGGAACGATGATCGGGGACTTTTCTATCTAGATTGCTTCTTTGACTGGCTTTTCTACCCACTCCATTATCTGAAATACTGATGTGCAAATGTTTTGATTTCTGATGATAGGAAACGTCGATATGACCATCCTCAATTCGATAGATCTGGCCGTGCCAAATGGCGTTCTCAACAATGGGCTGGATGAGAAGAGAAGGTACTTTGATTTCATCCGCATTATCGACATCAAATGTATTTACCGAAAAACTGAAATTGACATCACTTCTCAAGGCTTCCAACTCGAGGTAAATTTTTAGCGCTTCTATATCTTGACTTAAAGGAATGAAAACCTCTTTTGAGTATTCGAATACTCGCCTCAATAGGGTGGAGAATTTCCCGACGAAGTCGTTGGCCTGATGTCTTTCATTCTTGAGAATGAGATTTTGTAATCGACTCAATGCATTGTAGATGAAGTGAGGATTAAGCCTAGCACTCAGCGCTTTTTGCTCCGAGGAAATCAGCTCTCTGGTCGCTTGATGTTGGATCTTTAAGTTGCGTATTCTAAGCAAAAAAGCTGTGGAAAGAATCGCAATAGCTATTGCACCAACTAGTACTTGAAACCACAATGTTCTCCAAAATGGTCTTAGAATCCTAAAACGAACCGCATTGGAGGCCTGAACCCAAGGACCATCTTTTTTTCGTCCTTCCAGTTCGAATTCGAAAGATCCAAATGGAAGTGATATAAAGGGTACCGAGGTGTTATAAGTATATGTCCAGGCATCAGATAAGCCCTTAAGGCGGTATCTGTATTGTAAATCATAAGCCTGTTCGAAAGAAATTCCTCTAAAATCAAAGGAAAGGTTGTTTTCATTGTGTTTTAAATTCTGGAGATCATCAAAAAATCGAGGCTCTTCGTTGATTCTTAACTCGTCAATAAAAAGCGGAAAATGAGCAGTCCTGTTCTCGAAGGCCTTTAGGTCTATGATATTCAGTCCTGAGTCAGTCCCCAAATATAAAACGCTATCTGTTGTGCAAACCTGGCGAACATTGGGCGAGTTGAGGTGTACTGGTAAAGTTCTTACTTGAACGTCATCTATTTTGCTCCAGTCTTTGTGCCAATATTGAAGACCATTATTGGTAGCCAACCAAACATAATTGCTGTCTACAAAAATTTGATTGATGGTGTTGGTATTTAATCCGTTCGAAGCATTGAGTTGTTTAACGATGGTGTCTCCCTGAATAATGAACAGCCCCTCACCAAGGGTGGCTACAAGTAAAACATCTTCTGATTCCTGATAGTGGAGATCTTGAATTCTGGAATCTATAAATCCAAAAGAAAAATGATAGGGCTCTATATTTCCATTGTGGAGTTTATACAAACCATCCAGTTGACCAACCCAGATACTGTTTTCGTTTTGCACAAAAACCGTAGTTATGGCAGATAATTCATAGTAAATGATATGTCTTTTTCCATTTTCTATTCGATAAATTGAATTGCGGTACCATGAATATAAATTTCCATCTGAAGCTTTCTGAATTCCATAGACGCTGAAGAAGCTGTCCTGTATGGTTCGGTTTATTTTTTCATAGAAGGTAATATGAAATTGGCCTAAAGACTCAGATAACGCTCTAAAGGGCATAACGTTTGGTTTCAATTTAACCAGATTGTTTTCGCCTTTCGGTAAAAGATAATTATCAGATCTTCTTCCCACAAGGTACATCCCCTCATCAGATAGCAGAATAGATTTAATATTAATCCCAGGTAGAAGGGATTGATTATTTAGATTAGGAATACAATATACTCCGGAAATTAATGAGCTAAGCCATAGGTTCCCTTCTTGATCCAAGATTACATCCGTAACGAGATCGTCCTGAAGGAGGGGTATTCCTTTTTCCTTAAAATCAGGAGTACGCTGAAGGCTTATTTTTCCTGTACTATTGGTGTATTTAATGGTATTTTTAATATATCCCTTCGAGAATTTATAGAATCCGTACCTATATTGAACAGGATACTTTTTTACGGATTCTCCATGTAGTTTTATACAAGATTCATACAGATAAAGATAGGATGTATCGCGATAGGTCAAATGTGGTAAATGAGAGTGGATCAACTCGGAAGAGTCCAAGTGATAGAGAAGTTCTAATTCAGGAAGCAGGGGAGGCATCCTATCTTTAATCATAATGGAAGTGCCGATACCATCGATATCGGAGGTGTAAATAGCAGATAAGACATTGGTGGGGTGAGGAGAAAACGATCTATTTCCCAAACTATCGATCTTCATATAACTATAATCCGAAAATTGAAGATGCAATGATTTCTCGGCATCATAATGGATCAATGTTATGGCATAAGAAATTGGCAGATCAGTTGCACTGATGACATCGTTGTATTGATACTCTACGAATTCACCGGAAGGACTGAAATAACAGATTTTTTTGTTGTAGGTAGCCATCCATATATTTCCCTCACGATCCTCGTGCATTCTAAAGACCACCACATCGGTTAGCCCATCTTCTTGAGTAAATGTTTCGAATGCATAACCATCATATCGAGATACTCCACGGTCAGTGCTTATCCAGATATATCCTGTTCGATCTTGGAGAACGTTATAGCATTCATTGCTTGGAAGACCATCTTGAGTACTGTAGCGGATATGTTGTAACTCATAATCTAGGTTTTGGGACCTAGTGCATAGGCTAACAGAGGTAAATAGAAATACGAATAACAACAATCTAAACATGGTGGCGCAACAATTAATTGCCCGTGTTGAATACAGGAAAAAAGAAAGAATACGTTTAAGTATGTCGTACTAATAAATTTAGGCAATTAAAACGAAAAATGTTGCCTATTGTTGGACAAAGGGATTGTTATTCATTTCGTAGCCGATGCTCGTTTCAGGTCCATGGCCGGAATAAACTTTTGTCTTTGGAGGTAATTGGTATAGAACCTCCTGAATGCTCGCTTTCAATATCTCAAAATTACTACCTGGCAAATCAGTTCTTCCGATGCTCATTCGAAACAAAACATCTCCGCTCCATATAGATTCTATCTCCTTTAGGTAAAAACTAACACTGCCGGGAGAATGCCCGGGAGTAAAATACCAATTAAAGTTCATGCCCAGCAGGTCCAGTTCACCAGAGTTTCCATTCCAGGCGTAATTGGGTTCGGGAAGAGCGCTCATTGGAATACCATAACTTAAAGAGACTTGCTCAGCACTCTCATATACTTTTCTTTCGCGCTCGTGCATTTGTGGTTTTAGGCCGAACTCTTCATGAATGAACCGACAAGCAAAAATATGATCTAAATGAGCATGGGTTAACCAACATGCCTTGAGTTCTAATTGATTTTCCTCTATAAATCGCAGGAATATATCTCTTTCATATTCCGTATAAAAGCCCGGATCTATAATTAAAGCCTCCTTTTTATCGTTGAAAAGACAATAAGTGTTTTCTTGGAAGGGATTCACTTCGAAACATCTGACTTTTAGCATGTTTTCCTGTTTATTTTCTGCATTAAATGTATTAAATTGTAGATTCATTAGGGCCTTTATGAGAAGATTTATCTTATTTATTTCCTTAGTCTTTGGCTTAGCTTTTTTTACTGATTCCCAGGCACAGGTCTTCAGTGATGAGTTTGGTAAAAACAGGGTTCAACATCACGAGAGGTTTGAGGACTGGAGCACCTACGAGTCGGATCATTTTTTTACTTATTGGTATGGCGATGGTCGAGAAATAGCTGAACAGGCGGCTTTGTTGGCGGAGATTGAAATCAAGGAACTCGAAAATCTTCTTGAATATCGCATCAATAATAAGATTGATCTGATTGTCTATAATGATTTGACCGACTTGCACCAGAGCAATATAGGAAGTGATGAGACGGTGATCAGTCGGAATAACCGTTTTAAATCCTTGGATAATAAGATCTTCATATACAATACCGGCGATTTTTCCTATTTGCGTCGGCAAATACGTGAGGGGATTGGAAGTATATTGGTAAACTACACCTTGTACGGAGAAAATCTCAAGGAAATTCTCAAGAACTCCATCCTTCATAACTTACCCAATTGGTTTAAGCCGGGATTGATTGCGTATTGTGGAGTTTCGTGGTCAGAAGAATTAGACAACAAACTCAGATCATACTTTTTGGAAAGTGAGAATCCGGGATTTGAGGATCTCAAGGATTTGGACAACGAGCTTGCCGGACATTCATTTTGGTATTTTTTGTCTTCCGTGTATGGAGAGAACGCCATCGCTGATATACTTTATCTCGTTCGAATCAACCAAGATCTGGACAATGCATTAAAGTATGTCATCAATGAGAATCCTACCTCTCTCATGAAGCGCTGGTTTGAGTTTTTTGACAATCAGTACCAATTGTTACCGGTTTCTGACTTATCGCAATACAAGTTGGAAATAAAGGTCAAAAAGAACGAACAAGTACTATTTGGGAAATGGTCTCCTAATGGTAACCAACTCGCCTTGGTTACAGATCTTTTTGGAAAGAAGAAAGTCTATTTGTACGACAGAAATAGTGCGGACTTAAAATGTGTTTTCAAGACTGGTTTTATCAATAAACTGCAAGTTTCAGATGTCAACTATCCACAAGTAGACTGGTCTCCGGATGGAAATAATCTGCTTTTTGTTTTTGAAAAAAAGGATATTCTATACTATCAGAAGTACTCAATGCAGCAAGAGAAGCTCGGGGAATCCAAGAAATTCTCACCGGTTGTGGATCGGGTAATATCAATGGACTATGCGCAAAATGAGACGCTGTATGTGAGTGCCATAAGAAAAGGGAAGACGGACCTGTTTTCTTTTAATCTGACTGGTGGACAGATAACCCCATTAACAGAGGATATTTATTATGAGGACAATATTGCTTTCGGTCAATGGAATGATCAAAAGGGAATATTTTTCTCCACCAATAGGAATAATCCCTTTGATACTAAAAGAAGGCTAGATAGTCTTTTACCTATTACTGGTAAAAATGCTTATTTCTTGAGCTTGGAGGAAAAGCTATATATTCCTTTGAGTGAAAATAAGATTTCGGTTTCGTCTTATGCCGGAACGGTTGATAGTAACTCTTTTCTGATCATTAATAATGAATTGGGGATTGCGAATTTGCAGATCAGTAATGTCAAGCCTTATTTCTCCCATTATAGGGATAGTGTATTCTACAAGAACGGAAGGATAGATGTTATAGAGCCTGTTTTGACCAATTTATACGATACTAGTAGAATCGAAGAGGTAAAAAGAGAAAGGATCATGCACTGGAAAGGTAATAGAAGAATATTGACCCAACATCCTTTTAATATTACCTCTTTGGATGTATTTGACAATCTCTTTTACTTGAGTGTTGATAAGCGGGAAGGTCCGGAATTTTACGTCATTCCTCAGAGTGAAATTATCGATACTCAGAGCAAAGCGAAGAGCACATATTTTAGGCTACATTCGAAAAAGAAAAGTGAATTTAGTACTGTAGAAACAAAGGCAGTAGAAAGAACAATTCTAGAAGAAACCCCCAAAAAGGAAAAAAAGAAGGAAGATGGCGGAAGTTTTTTCTTCCAGAGCAAATTCGACAAACCTAAAGACGAGCCTAATGAAGAAGAAATTGTTGAAGAGGAGCAGCCAGAGATCGTATCTCCGGAAGAGGAAGTTGAGATATTGGAAGTAGAAGAAGTAGAGCCGATCGATACTATTGAAGAAGATCTGGTTGTGGCTGTTTTTTCCGATGAAGTGAATGGCTATACATTGAATCACACGGAGGGATTAAAGATAGAAGAGGATATCAGGTTTAAGACCAGCAAAGTAATCCCATACAGGCTTAAGTTTAAGATTCATCAACTGACAACGGACTTGGAGAATTCTCCATTGATAACAGGAATGGAAACCTTCCTGGACGGAAGAGATAATGATTTTGCTAATCCGATAGGTATTACCCTAAGAGCAAGTGCCAAGGATCTTCTGGAAGATTATGTTATAGAGGGAGCTTTTAGGTTTCCCACTTCATTGAATGGCCAGGAGTATTATGTTTCCTTTGAAAACAGAAAGAAGCAGCTGGATAAGAGATATGTTTTATACCGAAGGACTCAAAATGAGACGGTTGCATTTGGGGGTATCGTCGAGGAAAAGAATAAGTTAATAACCACCAATCTGATCTATCAGCTCAAATACCCATTGAGTATTTTCGGAAGTATTCGTCTGACGAATTATATGCGACTGGACAATTTTGTTTTTAGATCTACGGAAAATGCTTCTTTGGCTAGAAATAGTATTCAGGAACAGAGATTGGGATCTCGCTTAGAGTATGTCTATGACAATACCTATGACATCGATATTAATTTGAGAGGAGGGCTTCGTTACAGAATTTTTGTAGAGGGAATAAAGAATCTTTTTATCGACTACAACAATGACTTTACTTATCGGGGGTCTCAAGGGATAAATACTGTATTTGGAGCTGATTTTAGATATTATTTACCAGTATTGCGGCATAGTGTTTTGGCTGTTCGTGGTGTGGGAGCCGTATCTCAAGGTAGAAGTAGAATATTGTTCTATCTGGGAGGTAGTAGAAACTGGCTTTTACCAGAGTTTGACAACAGTATCCCACTTCCTCGGGATGAGTTCAACTTTTACAGTTTGGCGACCAATGTAAGAGGGTTCAAACACAATACTCGAAACGGAACAAGTTATGCCTTAAGCAATATAGAATTGCGAGTTCCGATCGTCAAGTATCTGACCAAAAGGCCTATTCGATCTGATTTTCTCAAGAGCCTTCAGCTCATGGGATTTTACGACATTGGAAAGACCTTTCAAGATTTTGATATCCTCGATAATTCCAGAGCCCAAAGCAATGTGACTATTCAAAATAACGACTACGTAAGAGTTAATGTCAGTTTTTTCAGAGATCAGTTGATCATGTCCTATGGCTATGGCGTCAGAGCAAAGATCTTTGGCTACTTCCTCCGTTTGGATAGAGCTCAGGGCATTGAATCAGGAGAGTTATCTCAAAATCCTATTTGGCACCTTAGCATGGGAATGGATTTTTGATGGGATTTTAGGATTTAGGTATTAGGGTTTAGGTTGTTGGTCTATGGTTTTTACAATTTAGAATAAGAGATTTTTTGTGTTGGAACATCATTGGCACTTGTCCTTTGTCTCTCCATCTTGCGAATAGAATTCGTTTATTTACTGTACATAAACCTTTGAAGTCTTAACAACTATAATCCTATAAAACAGCTTTTCCTTTAAGACAATCGATAATTTATTATAGTCCCTCTTCCTATACTGCATCGCTTAGAAGTATGTTTCCTCTTGTTTGGGGGCGTTTTTGTGCTGAAAGTATTGAATATTAATAAAATAGGGGGCAATAGTTATTGCTAGTTAATGGTTCGGAATTAGTGTTTAGATTGGGGTTTAGGTTAGAACATTTCTCTTATTATGTTTTATTGCTTTTTGTCACGCTGAGCGTAATCGAAGCACGACAAAAAAAAGAGTCCAACATTATTGAACTCTTTTCATATTAACTTTAATACTGTCTTTATATCAATCGAAATAATATCTCATACCTGCTCTAAGCCCTGCAAAATTATTCTTCAAGCTCAGTTCAACATCATCATTGAAGATACTCTTATCGTTATATCTGAATCTTGGACTTAGGTATAATTCCATATTATCGGTGACCATTTTACCGATAGAAACTCCTCCTGAGAAGGATACTCCAGCTTTTGAGGTCATATAATTTTCGAAATTGTCTTTGTCTAGAGCAATAACATTTCCATTCGGTAATAAGTGAACACCTTCGTATTCTTTTAGAATATTGATGATGGCTCCAACATCGAATCCAAAGCGCCAATCATTTTGCTCTTTCTGAAAGCCAATGTGAATTGGTAAGTTGATCAATGTCGTATTGTTGGCCAGGGTTTCTTCTCGGTCTGTAACGACGGTAGTAGTAACAGAATCTCCTACATACACTCGATTGCCCTCCGCATCAATAATAAAGTATGCCATTGGATCCCATATTCTTGTAGTCGTAACAACTCTGGTTACAGACTGGTATTCACTTTGATATCTTTGGTACTCGGCACCACCTGATATCATCAATCCCAAAGGGAACTTATATCCTATCATGGCTCCTGCCATCATTCCGTTGGCTGCATCAAATTTTTGATCGTATTCCGCTAAATAAGGTTGAGCATCAGGTCCACTTTCCAATGTTTCCAGAACTCTTGCTCCTTGAGCGTAAACATCAACGTACCAATTTCCTTTAGCTTTGACATCACATTTACTCCAATTGGGTTTTTTAACCTTCTTCGTACTTAACCCGATCGTGTATTGATCATTTTCATCTAATAAGCCAGGCTCTTTGATGTCAAAAGACTTAAGATCCATTGGTGTTTTAGCTATTCTCTCCACATCATTGTCAATAACTATGTTGGCCACAGGGCTGACATTAGTAGCTATATCATCAACGCTTGATGTAGATTGAACAGGTTCAAAGGATTTTTCCACTGGAGCAGAAGTTGTAGCACTCTTTTTTACACTTTGGCTTACAGATGGGCTTGGATTTTTAATGCTCTGTTTAGTAACTCTTGTATTTTCTATTGCCTCTTCTTCACTTTCGCTGATTAAGACCGAAGCTACATTGTCATTGTTATTGGGTTCTATTTCAGGCTGATACATAGCCATTACTTCTGCTTGTTCCTCCGAAGCAGGATTTTCAAAAGAACCGAGAATGCCTAGGACCCCAAGAAGTGGAATGATGAACATCCAAGCTCTCCAATTATCTTCTTTTCTTCGGGATTGGAGTTGATCCCAGAAGTCGCCTTTATTCGACAGTTTCACTTCCTTTGCATTGAAGTGATCAGCGAACATTGCGTCTATATTATGATATTCGTTGTTGTCGTTCATAGTGGTCAATTTTTTGTAATTGTATTTGAAGTTTTTTTCTTGCTCTGGCAACCAGAGACCTTGAACTACTCTCCGCGACATTCAATTCTTGTGCAACTTCTTGGTGGCTAAAACCCTCTATGGCGAACATATTGAATGCAATTCTCTCACTCTCATTTAAACACTGCATCAGGCGAAATTTTTCGTCCTCCATTAGTGGATGATTGACCTGATAAGAAGTGTTTTTTAGAACATTAATAGATTTTCTATCTCTGTTTCTTTTTTCGGTTTTGATCCATCTCAAAGCTTCTCTGGAAATGATCCTATTCATCCAGGACCAAGTTTCTGCTTCACTTTGATAATTGAATTGTTTTACTGCGTTGAAAATTCTAATATAAGCTTCTTGCAACACATCTCTTGCAGCTTCTTCATGATATACATAACGAAGCGCTACGGCTAAAAGCCGATCAGAACTGGCGTCGAAAAGTAATTTTTCGGCGCCAGCTCTGTTTTGGCATATATTTTCTAAAATGACTTTTAAGTTCATAGATGGATTTAATATCGCCCTATTTTACCGTAAAATCAAATGTTCCCATTATATCTAATTCCATTCCGATGCTGTCTCTTTCGGATTGAATTGTTCCAGTGAAACTTCCTCTCATTCTACCTCCTAAATTAGAATCATATTCGTCAAATACTACTGTCATACCTTGCTGACTCAAGTAGTAATAGAACTCACCACCATTAGGATTGTCGAATGAGTAATACTCAAATCCAGTTACTGGTACCGTTGCATTGGTCGCAGGAGAAGCTGGTAAATCCGTATCCGAGAATGAGATATTGAAGTTCGCATTAAGTGAATCTCCAGTTACTATTCCCGACGTACCCATAATTCCTCTTAGTGGACTTTCAAAGTTGATATCCGGACTGAAGAATCCAGTTTCACCATTGGAAATTTCAAACTCAAGGTATTCCTGAACAACATCACATAATTCTATAGTTCCCAGACTAACTGATTGTGAAGTAAGATCAATGCTAACTACATCAGACTGAATAAGAAGATCTGTATCAACCACGTAGAACTCACCTTCAGTATCGTCACACAAATCAACTACGAAGGAGATAGTACCATCTTCCTCTACAGGGAATTGAAGTTTTCTATTTCCTACCTCAAGGAAGAACAATCCGTTCTCTATTGCATTGGCGTCACAGTCAACAGCATTTCCTGAGACAGAAACCATACTTGAACTGGGAGCCACTAGGATACATCCCAAGTCTGTGTTTTCAGAATAAGGACCATATTCCTTCTCATAAATGACTTCTCCACATTTGTCTAGAATTTTCAGAGTAAATGCTTCGTCCTTAGGGAAGTTATAGAATCTGAAAGACCCATCTTCACAAAGATATCCTCCTTTTCTTCCGATATTCTCACTGCAGACATAAACCTGAAGATAAGATCCATTAGTAGTGTCCAAAACATTGTCAATCTCCGTTTCGATCTTTACTTGACCTGTAATTTCGATTGGATCTGTCATGAAGTCCACGTTGAAGCTACTAAAGTGAGGAACAGAACCTACGTAGAAGTCACCTTGAAGTTCAGCGAAACCTTCTTGAGCCCAAGTTCCCAACTCTTCATCATAAATCCACAATGGGATTTCATTCTTCGCATTTCCTCTCATGGTTTGAGGGATGGGGAAACTTAACTCTGCATTGTGCTCATCGGATAGGTTCAATTCATTACCAGAATTATCCAATAGTTCAACTTGCATCATACCGTAAGTCATCAATGCTCTTTGTCTGCCTTCTGCATCAATACCGCTAAGATCACCTACCATTCTTTGAGTAAGATCGTCACCGTCTGGATTAATCCATGCAATGGCAACATTCACTGTTCCATTATAAGGAGCTCCATTCGCATCAATAATACCATTGGCAGGAAGGTCAACAGTTGCTCCATCTACATTTCGAACAACACCTCCTTCAGCTGATTCAATTCGACCGTCAATGTCTTTTTCATTCATTTTGATGACAGTATAATTGTATCGATCTGCAAAAACTCCAAATCTTCTAAATGCGTCGAATTTGCCGGAAGAAGAAACAGTTACATAAGCTGATCTTCCTCTGTTCATCACATCTTCGAAAATAAAGCTACCGAACTCATCAGTTTGCACTGTGATTTCAGAGTCTCCACTTTTAAATACAACTTCAGCATTTTGAATAGGCCGATCATTTTCGTCAATTACCTGTCCGTGCAAAGTTGTTTCGAGAATAGGTTTAGATTCCGTTGTAAAAGTAGAAGTGTTTTCGGATAGGTCCTCTTTGACGCAGCTCGTAAAGAAAAGCGCCGTTCCCAAAAGGACAAACATTAAATTTCTAAATAAAGTCATGGTACAATTTTTTCTCATTAAACCTCTTCGTGTCAATAACGCTGCAAAGGCACGAAATTTTTTTCAATTTTTTTTCAAAACAAAAAATCAAGTGCCCATAATGAACACTTGATTGATCAATAATATTCTTTATAACTAGGAATAATTAGTTCACTGTGAAATCAAAACTACCCTCAATATCTAGTTCTTCACGTTCTTCCCCATCTGCAATTTTAAATACGAGCCCGGAGAAGCTCCCGATCATTTTACCACCCGGACTGGGGTCGAATTCTTGAAATTCGATTGTGATTCCATCGTTGCGATAATAATTATACTTGCTATTATTTGAAAATAGAAAGGCTCTTGACTCCAGAGTAATATTTGTTGCCGCCGTTGTTGGAATATCCTCTGTCTTTAAATATAGACGGAGAAGTTGATGATGTGGATAAGGACCGTCCTTAAATTCTATCATAGCAAAAGCGGAGTCCAAGTTTTGATGATACTCAACATCTGGAGAAAGTACTGTGGATAACCCATCAGAGATACCAAACTCGATATATTCCTCAATATCTTCACAGAGAATGACCTCTCCAATATCTATTGTTCCGGAGTTCAAATTTATGGATACTCTATCCGATTGAATCAATTGGTCCGCATCAAAGACATAGTATTCAGCTTCCGAATAAGAACAGACATCCGTAGCGAAAGAAATCCTGCCATCCTCCTCTATCGGAAAGCTGATTCTTCTGTCTCCAAAGTCAAGATAAAATACTCCTTGTTCGATGACTGTTCCATGACAACCAAGAGCATTTCCTGATATCCTTATTAAAGTTGGGCTAGGATCAAGAACTATACATCCTAAATCAGTGTTTTCTGTATATGGGCCGTATTCTTGTTCAAACATGACCTCACCACATGCGTCTAGTATTTTGAGCGTAAATACCTCGTCTTTTGGGAAATTGATGAATTGAAAAGAACCATCATCCGAGAGATATCCACCCACCCGATTTATTCTTTCACTGGAAGCATAAATCTCCATATAGGCACAACTGTACTGTTCTGCTATATCTCCATTGCCAAAATCGATTTTGACTTGTCCTTTTATCTCAATGGGATCTACTTTCATATCGACATTGAAGCTGCTGAAATGAGGAACATTGCCAACGTAAAATCCATTTTCTAGGCTAGCAGATCCGACTTCTTGCCAAGTTCCTATCTCTTCTTCGTAGATCCATAAGGGAATTTGTGATGGGGCTTGGTCTCGCATACTTAGTGGAACGGGGAAGCTCAATTCTGCCTCGTGTTGTGCGGATAAATTCAATACATTACCGGAATCATCCATTAACTCGACCTGCAACATTCCGTATGTAATCAACGCTCGGTTTTGACCTTCCAAGTCGATACCACTTAGATCTCCGACCATTCTCTCAGTGAGATCATTGGCTTCAGGATTGATCCAAGACATGGCTACATGGACTGTGCCATTAAACTGATTTCCTTCATGGTCAATAACACCTCCTGCGGGAAGTTTTACTTTGGCTCCGTTATCGTTGGTGATTGTTCCCCCATCACGGGCTTCTACTCTCCCAGCAATGCCTTTCTCATTCATCTTAACGACGGTGTAATTGTATTGATTAGGAAGAACTCCATATCGTCTGAAGGCGTCGAATTTACCAGGAGCCGAAATAGTAAGATAAGCTGAACGTCCTTTGTTTTGGATATTTTCAAAAACGAAATTGCCAAAATCATCTGTATGGATAGAGCTTTCAATTGCCCCACTTTTAAGTGCTATTTCTGCATTCTTTACGGGCACATCATTTTCATCCACGACTAATCCGTAAAGGGATGTTGTAATAATGGGCTTCGGTTCTGGCTGATAGCTTGATGTATGTACGTCTAAGTTTTCTTCGGCGCAACCAACCAATAGCAGCGCTAATCCTAAGAATAGGATTGAATTTTTAATGCGTTTCATGTTTTGTAGTTTTTTATGTTTGGTAAAAGGTGTTATCAAATAGGCATTTTATTACATTTTAAGCTGGGTAAAAATCAGAGCATCTTTTTCTTGCATGCAACGAATCAATTGCTTGTCCAATTAATATGAGCTCTATCATTAGTCCAAGACCAAAGTTTGTCATTTGAATAATGTCGATTGAAATTATTGGGAGACGCAAAAAAGGAAAATTCCATCAATGGGAAAAGGCATATCATAACGAGTTTTTTTTGGTGTATACTAATATATAAACTCACGGAAAAGGAGAATTATTATCGAGTTGTCGAATTTTAACTTTTTGATAATATTCTGAATGATCAACCAAGCAATGCTGTGGATTCCAATGTGTTAGGCCATTTGACTACTCAAAGTTGTGGACATTTATTCTACTAAATAAGAAATCCGGTATTCGCCGAAACGAACACCGGATTTGCTCAACAATACTGTTACAAATAAAATAATTAATCGTTTATTTTACTGTGAAATCAAAGGTTCCTGATATATCTAATGTTTGGCTATTTCCTTCGAATTCATTGAAAACTTCTCCTGAAAAACTTCCCTTCATTCTACCTCCGATATTGGGATCAAATTCCTCAAATTCTACAGTTAGAGAATTCTGATCAAAGGTGTAATAGTAGAAGTCTCCATTGCCATCTCGGTTCAAACTATAGTAACTGAACGAGTTGGCAGGGATGCTCACATTTGTTGTAGGAGAAGTCGGTAAATTATCTGTATTGAGATCAATGTTTAAAGAACTTCCTTCGAATTCGTAATAACTAATGCTTGCAAAGGACGAATCCGGGGAATCTATGATCTCAGTATAGGTTACTTCCGGAGATAATAAATGACTCGATCCATCACTGATTTCGAATTCAATATATTCTTGAATATCATCACAAAGTTTTATCGTTCCAAGATCTACTGATGAGGCGCTTAAGTCTATCGTAACGATGTCAGACTGAATGAGTTGATCCAGATCCACTACATGAAATTCTCCTTCTGTTTGTGAACAAAGATCCACTACAAAGGAAATAGAGCCATCTTCATCGACAGGAAATTGCATTCTTCGGTTATCAAAGTTGAGGTAGAATACTCCATTTTCAATGGCCACATCATTACAATCCACAGCAGTTCCAGTTACAGTAACCATATTCGAACTAGGTGCAACAAGAATACAGCCTAAATCGGTATTCTCCGTATATGGTCCGTACTCTTTCTCATAGATTACATCGCCACATTCATCAAGGATTTTCAAAGTAAACACCTCATCTTTAGGGAAATTATAGAATCTGAAAGAACCATCGTCGCAAAGGTATCCTCCTTTTCTGCCTATCCTTTCACTGCATACGTAAACCTGCAAGTAAGACCCATCGGTAGTATCCAAAATATTGTTGATTTCAGATTCGATCTTTACTTGACCTATAATCTCTATTGGATCTTCTAAATGATCGACATTAAAGCTACTGAAGTGAGGAACCATACCAACATAGTGATCGCCTTCAAGCTGGGCAAAGCCCTCTTGAATCCAGGTACCTATCTCTTCTTCATAAATCCACAATGGAATTTGATCGGTAGCATTGCTTCTCATCGTCTGAGGGATCGGAAAACTCAATTCAGCTTCATGATCTGCTGATAGATTCAGTTCATTACCTGCATTATCCAATAATTCTACTTGAAGCATGCCATAGGTCATCAATGCTCTTTGACGGCCTTCCGCATCAATACCACTTAGGTCACCGACCATTCTTTGAGTAAGATCATCGGCATCGGGATTAATCCAGGCAATGGCTACATTAACTGTTCCATTGTATTGATCTCCGTTCGCGTCAATGATTCCGTTGGCAGGAAGATTTACGCTTGCTCCGTCTGTGTTTCGCACTATACCTCCATTTGAAGCCTCTATACTGCCATCGATGTCTTTTTCATTCATTTTGATAACTGTATAATTGTATTTGTCAGCCAAAACTCCAAATCTTCTGAAGGCATCAAACTTGCCAGAAGATGAAACCGTTAAGTACGCTGATCTTCCTCTGTTCATTACATCTTCAAAAATAAAACCACCGAATTCATCCGTTTGTACGGTGATTTCAGATGCTCCACTCTTAAATACTACTTCTGCATTTTGAATGGGCTGATCATTGTCATCGATTACTTGTCCGTGTAAGGTAGTTTCTAGAATAGGCTGAGACGTTATTGTGGTCTCATGATTGGTGATGGATACATCTTCTTTGACACAACTGGTTAGCAAAAAAGCGATTCCCAAAAGTATCAGAACTAAATTTTTTAAATTATTCATGGTACAATTTTTTTACAGTTAAAACTTTCATAAAGGAAAACGCTGCAAGCAGCTTATGATTCCTTAATGGAATTCATTTCATATATTAGTATGATACCGTTGCTTATCTTAGGATTGTAGCAGTGACCACCCGGTTGAAGTAAACTTGTTTGGAATTATTTTTAAATAAAATGTCACGATTTTCGAATAAGGAGAATGTATGAGTGAAAATAGTAATAAACTAAAGCTGAAAAACTTTGGGTTGAGCTTAGAAGAGTTTAATCATCTACTTCGATCTTTAAAGTCGGGTGACGAAGATTTGTTTAGAAAAATCTTTCTAAGCCATGGGCGTGATTGCATCAAACTCTTGCAAAGTAAGTTTGGACAATCATATGAAGATGCATATGATGCAACTATGGAGACATTAATTCAATTCAGGAAAAGTTTGATTCAAGGGAAACTGGAATATGGGAACCTAAGGTATATTTTTAATAGAATGGCTAAGTTTTACATCATTAAAAAAGCTCAGGCGAAAAAAGAATTTTCAAGTGAGGAGATGGAGTTGTTTGAAGGAGAAAGAACCGAGGAGAAATATGACTTAGATAAAATGCAAAAACTGAAACAAATATGGTCGAGATTGAGTAATGAGGAGAAAAAAATTCTACACCTACATTATAATTTAAGTATGAAACTCAAAGACATCGCAGAAAAAATGGGCCTGACAGAGTGGGTAGTTAGAAAAAGGAAGCAGAGAATTCTTGAAAAGATGAGGGCACTGTTATAAAACAACTCTTGACTAATGTGAAATGGAAAACGAAAGTAAGAATATCAAATTAGACGAAATGATGAGGGACCTATCCGAATTGGGAATGGATATGGATCTTCGAAAAGAATGGGAGTCAGAATTGAGGATTGATGCCCCGAGATCTAATCAACGTTTTATGAGAAGAGCCTTGGCAATAGCTGCTGTATTTCTTTTATTGGTGGCCATTCCTTTTTTGATTCCAACAGGACAAGGCGCTCTTGTTAATCAAAGCATAAAAAATATTGCACAAGTTGAGAATGATTTACTAGAGAATCTATCGGTGAGAGGAGAAGAGCTCAAAGAAGAATATGTTGTAGAGGCGAGGAAAGCACTAGAAAGCAGTCAGTGGGCGGAGGCTGCCATTCTTTATGATAAAGTAGAGCATGAACTATCTTATCCGGATCAACTTCTCAAGGCTATTGCTTACAATAGAACGGGAAACTTTGACCATGCAGAAATTGACCTAAATAAAATTATAAATGACAATAATATATATTCTCTTGATGCTAAGTGGATTCTAGGGAATTTTTATCTGGAGAGAAAAAATTTCGAAAAATCTTATGAAATTTTGTCACAGATTAAAGATCAAAAAGAATATACAAGCATCGAAAAACTTCTATTTAAATTAAAAAGAGAATTATGAAAAATCTTTTATTAGTATTGCTGTTTGCAATACAGGCCTCAGGTGGATTTACCCAAAACGTCGGGCCCTACACATATTACACTGATCCTGTTACAGGAATGGTACAATTTAACTCCAATTTACCCTCATCCAATTTACACTTCTATGTATTTGGAGATGGCTATTTCTTTTCTGGCATGCATCCCAGTCATTTTCATAATCCTGGTGTTCATGAAACGATTCTATTTACCGTCGGTAATAAGGAAGGGGATGATCCTACTAAAGAAGAAAACGACATTGTCGTTCCTCCTCATAACGGGACACCACCGAACCCTTTTCAACCAATTAATATTGCTACGACAATTGAAGCACAGCTAGGTTGGAATATAACATCGGATTTTGATGGAATGATCGTGCTTAAGTTTCAAAATGATTTTTCATCTCAATTATCAAGTGGATGTATTGAATTCCAATACAATCCAGCAGCCCTTGATGTCTCGGAATGGGATATTTCTACACCATCCGATTGGTGCCAATTAACTAGTGCACATCCTGGATTATTCAAATGGGAATATACTAAACTAGCTCCAGACGAGCAGAGAGTGATTTACTTAAATGCGAAATCAAATGTAGCAGCAGGTTCTAATTTAAATGCATTAGCGACACTAGCTCCCAATTGTGCGAATCCAATCATTTCGCTGTTATCTTTTACAAGTAGTACTTATCCACACGATCCCAATAAAAAAATTGTGACCAATACGGACGAATTACAGGTGACAAGGGGCCTTCCGAGAAAGGAGGTGCCACAAACATTGGTATATGAAGTCGAATTTCACAATAATGGAAATAATTTCGCAGAAGATGTCTATGTATATGATCAAATTCATCCCTATGCTGATCCTTCTACCTTAGAGTTTTTAGGCTCTACTCACCCAAGTACTTATCACATTCAAGGTAATATGCTCTATGTAGTATTTGATAACATTATGTTGCCTGGTTCCAACCAAGTAACTCCTCAGACGTATAGTTTTGCGGAAACCTTAGCGGGATACAGTTATAGCATATGTGTGCCTGAGGAAATTGAGCCACTTGATTGTATGCCCACGAATGTAGAAATTGTATTTGATCAACTTCAAAGTGTTTTTGCTGATCACGACATATGTGCGCAAATTAGAGATACAGGAAATTCTAATCCTTGTCGATCAGGAGGTTCATCTCAAACTGATGACAGAAGTGGTAATGCAACTACAAAAGAATCTACAAGCCCCATTTATCCCAATCCATCTTATGATTTCATCAGAGTTCCAAATATAGATCGTTCTTCGATTAGAATCATTCGAAGCGAGACGGGAGAAATTATTCCTTGTGGAACTCAATATTTTGGTAATGATTTGGAAGTGGATATTCGACATTTGAATAGTGGATTTTATATCTTAGAGATCAGTTCGGAGCTCACGACCCGCTATGAAAGATTTATCAAGATCGATTAAACTAATTGGATTAAGAACAAAAACAAAAGCCTTGCGTTCATGCTGGGCTTTTGTTTTTTTATTAGGTCTATCTTTATTAAAAGGACAGGAGTTATGCGATCGATACATGGCGGTAATTAGTCATGCTTCGGAGTTCTCCACTTCTCATTTGGACAGTTTGACTGTAGAATTAGCAGATCAGCATTACTGGGATGAATGGTATCGTATCATAAAAAAGATCAATAACAGAAAGGCTAAAAAATCCATCAGTGATGCTGCGGAATATCTAGATCTTAAAGAACAAACAACCAGAATATCAGACTTAAAAGTAGCCGGAGAGTTCTTTTATCTCAAGGCATGGATGCATAACAAAGATGGCAATTTGTATAGGGCCATTAAAGTGCTGGAAAAGTCCTATGGCTTTTTTCAAAGGATGGACCATAAGAGTTATCAAAAGAGGTGTCTCTGGCAATTCAGTTATTTCTACAGCAAATTTAACGATCATTATACGGCCATTGAATATGGGAATTTATATATAGATCAACTAGAGCCAAACGATTCTATTAATATAAGCAAGGCACATAAGAATTTATCGGCTTATCATTTTTACGCGGGAAAATATAAAAAGGCCCGGGAGCATAATGAGAAAGCATTGAATTACAATGAAAATTATCAGCTTGAATCAAGGATATCATCTATTAAAATTTATACAGCCCTAAAAGAATATAAAGTAGTTGATTCTCTACTAAAGGATGCATCGAATAGTTATGCAGAAAGCTCAAAGTTTTATTATCCATTGAAGAGATTAGAAGCTGATTACTACGCCAAAATTTCGAATTATAGGAAAAGTATAGCCATTAGGAAGGGGTTATTGGCTGATTCAAAGACGGGATTTGAACCCAGGGAAAAGATGAAAATCAGGCAATCTTTGGCGAATGATTATTTCGAACTTGGAAATTATGATCTCGCTTTGAAAGAAACTCATAAGATTCAGCAATTTTTCGTCATGGGATTTGATGAAGAGGATGTTATGATAGTCCCGGATAGTAACCAATTAATTCCGGAGGCTTGGCTTATGGAATCACTACTCCTAAAAGCAAAAATATTCGACAATATGCCTCATACGGTGAGTTTAGAGAATACTTTAAAGACCTATGAGAAATCTATGTTTGTGCTGGATTTGTTGCGTGAAAATTACAAAACGATAGGTTCCGTATTTGATATTGGCGCTACAGATTTCGCAATTTTTGAGAATGCCATTGATTGTTGTTGGAAAAATTATCATGTATCTGGGCGTACAATTCTTTTGGAAAGGGCATTGTATTATTCGCAATTGGCTAAGTCATATACCTTGAAGAAATCCAGATCTTTCAGAGATATTTTGGAAGAGAGCAAAGTCCCTAAAATAATAAAGCAGAATTATTTAAAGTATTTAATCCTCTCTCAAAAGAGTGTTGAAAACAAAAATATGGTTTATGATTCTGTCGACTATTATTATCAGAAGATTTTGGAGCATTTTCCTGAGTTCGAAAAACAAACCTTGATCAAAACAATTGATGTAAAATCGATTCAAAATTCTTTAGATTGTGCTGAGGCAGTTTTAAATTATTTTGTTGGTGGCGATAAGATATTCCTTTTTGCTTTAGCTAAGAATGGCCTAAGGTGGGTTTCAATGCAAAAACCTGTTGGATTGGACAGTTTAGTTGATGTATATCACAAGAGCCTATCCGATATCAATTATATTCTAGGAAATCCAAATGAAGCGGAAAAGAGCTATTTATCCACTACGCATACATTTTATCAACTACTATTTTCGTCTATTGAAGATTTTTTGGAGGAACATGAGGTTCAGAATATTGGTGTCGTGCCAGATGATTTTATGAACGAAATCTCCTTTGAATCACTAAAGACATTGCCTGATTCGTCTTGGTTTAGTTTTGAGAACTACCTGATTGATAAATATGCCGTGCATTATCTTTTTTATTTGGGAGAGTTATTGTCCGATAAATATTTAGAATCAAGAATAATAGATAAAGCCAGCATATTTGGACTGGATTATTCATCATATCCTGATCATTCGTTGGCCAAATTGAATAACACACTTAAGGAGTGTGAAGAAGTTTATAAAGTTGTGGGAGGCGAATTGTTTGCCAATACTAAAGTGGAAGAATCTACATTTTTGTCCTCGGTCTCACAAAGCGATTTAATTCATTACTCGGGTCATTCTATACACAATATAGAGGACTATACTAAGAGTTATTTGCCACTTTACAGTCGAGAGAATAGGGCCGGTCAGTTATATTACAGTGATGTAGCATCGATTTCATGCAATGCTGCCCTGGTAAGTTTAAGCGCCTGTCACACTCATGATGGTAAAAAGGAACGGACTGAAGGATTGATAAGCATGGCGAGGGCTTTTAAGGAAAGTGGTGCATCAGCTTGTCTCGGTAGCCTTTGGAGCGCTTCTGATCAGTCGTCTAAAAAAATTCTACAAGACTTTTATTTGGAGCTCGAAAACGGAATGAGCAAATCTTGTGCACTACAAAATTCAATGATGAATTACTTGAAAGACCCGGAGGTGCCCAGTAAAATGAAGGTGCCATTTTATTGGTCCAATTGGAAATTATACGGTAGTCCGGCCTCTATTGAAATTCATAATGGACCAAATAGAATGATACTCTACTCAGTAATGGGGATTGCTCTACTGATAGCTGCGATAAGTTTTTTAAAAAAAGAACATTAGAAAAGTCACGTTTATTATTTAAAAAGGAATAAGCGAATAGACTAGTCTCATTATTTGATCATGATATTTCCTGTACGAGAGGAAAGCACATGACCTACTACCTATTTTCTAACATTTACAAATTACGATTATGAAATATTTTAACATAGTGGTTCTCCTACTGCTATTCCTTTGGGGAAGCCCCAGTAATGCTCAAATAATCAATGAAAACTTTATGGTCGATCCCTTCGGTGCCAATGGTATTTTCACTGGTTATCCACTAAGCACCGGAAATTGTCAAGACCCTTCGTATACAATTGGAAACAATCTTAATTCAGGATGTACAAGTCCTTCTTATCCGAATTTACCCGCTATAACAGGATGTATGACTACGGATGAAGTTTCGACAAATTTTCCTAATGCACGTTTACTTTATCAGGATGTTCTCGCGCAATTTCCGCCAGGGCAATACTATTTTTCTATAACAACTGCACACAGACTGCCTGCAGCTCCGGCTAATCCAATTACTTTATTGGACATAGGGTTTGGAACAAATATGGTATTCAATAATTTCGCCATTCCAGGTGGTGTCGCTTGGGTTAATCAGGAACAATTTTTTACTTTAAATCAGCAACAAAATGGTTTTGGTATTACTGTTAACAATCCATGGCAACATGGGGATTTTGCCGTTGACAGCATCATAGTGGCTCAACTGAATATCAGCATCAATAATATTGTGGATTGGCACTGCCACGATGTAGGTGCCCCTGTCAGCATTACTGGTACTACGACATATTTCGGTGAGGGTGTAGATATACAATTCTTACAAAACGGACAGGTAATTGCCACGGTTCATGCCAATGATGACGGAAATGGTAATTTTAGTTATACATGGCCAGATCAAAGTGATCTTATAGCGCGAGGACTAGTTCCAGGACAATGGTATGACGTTCGTCCAATAATCTTGTTTAATAATCTTCCTCCTTTCATAGGTCCAGAGTTCCGAATAGGTCTCAATAATGATTTTAGGATGCAAAGGCAGACCTCGGGTGATGTTTTTTTCAATAATGATCAAAACGATTTAGTAACTATGAAAAATACTTTCTGCAGCGGCGAGGAGATTTATTTTCATGGAGAGTTATTTAATGGAGATTTTAGTGATAGGTATGCACTCAATGTACGATCAAGGCCTTTAGGATCGAATCAAAATTTCAGTAATTTTCAATCTGCTGGTCATTTTTTCGAAAATTTTGATGGAGCTTCTAGGGAAATAACTTCTTTGCTCAATTTGCCTGAAGGATTTGAGTATGAAGTATATTTCGGTGTTTCAAATCCTCCGGAATGTATTGGTTGGACGCCTATTATTGATACCATAAGAGTAATAGACTGTTGTGCTATTGGTGGTGCTATTATTGAAACACCGGAATGCTGGGACCCCAATAACACTCCTCAGATTGTTCGTGTAGTCCTCAATGGTCCTATCGAGGAAAGTAATATTCGAGAATTATATACCAATAACCCGTACTTCGACATTATCGGATATGATATTGAAGTCCAGGGTTCGTTGAGCTATCTTACTCTTTATCTACATGTAGTCGAATGCAACGATTGTGAGGGCTTGATGTTTGATTTTGATTTGATATTAGGCGATTGCAATAATCTAATCTGGTTAATGACCCCTAAAATTCCATGTTGCAGTGATGAATGCGAGATTTTGGAGTTGAATACTTATTGGCATGAGTGTGTAGTCGTTAATGGTAGAAAGGGTTATCAGCTCAGAATGGTCTTTGATATCACCTCTAATGTCAACATCAATGATGTATTAATAGATATTTGGGATACTCAATGTTTTGGCGATTTTAGCGGTTTACAATACTATATCTCCAATGGTCAATTGATTATTGAAGGCTATGCAGCTACTGAATGTGAGTTTATCGTGGATGGTTCAATTTTGATTTCTACGGATGAAGGTTGTTGTAGAGAGACTTTTACAATAAGTCTATATGATGATTGTGATCCTGAATGTTTAGAGGCTACTGCACCCAAAATAGAGGAAATATTGGATTCAGAAATTCCTGGTTGTTATACCATAAAGATATCGGTGCCGGCCGGTGCAGGATCAACCATTGATTATACGGATAATACTACTGGTAATAGTACAACATTAAATGTGGTTCAATCGAACTGCCCGTATATTGATAAAAAAGGAAACCTCGCCTATAGATCATGTAATGTGGTTTTCATCACAGAATGCTATGAATGTCCGGAAGAAGGAGAGATGGGACATGGAGATGATCTGAGCGAAGATAGCGAATACAGTATTACCTTAACTATTGGAGAGTGTAAATACGTGCTGACCGGAGATTTCTGTGATTTCAAACCAGTTACCGATCCGCATTTCCCTGATGATGAACCAGATGATCCTCAGGATCCGGATGATGATGGTAATTCTTCCAGAAGTTCTACTGCCAGTTTAGATAGGGAGAATGGAGATATCTTCATTTATCCCAACCCTATTACTGACATGAGGTGCTCGATCAGTAATCTGGCGCAATTTGAGAAATACGATGTTCAAATCATAGATGTCAGTGGAATGGTGGTTGAGCAAATCTTTGATCAAACCGCAGATAAACAGACATTCGAATTTAGTAATACGGGAATTTATTTTGCTAAAGTAATTCCATATTCAAAGGAGCCGATAACGAAGCGATTTGTAGTTTCTCAATAGATTTTGGGACTAAGGAATGAATTATATGAGCTTATTCTCTTTGGAGAATAAGCTCTTTTTTATTGGATCGATCCACAGGTAAGACAGAGCATTATTTTTTTGAAAATAATATGCTCTAAAATGTCACGAAATTAAACTCAGAAGAATATACAATTAGACTAGTCATATTAAAAAGAATGACCCTTTCGGTACGAGCGAAAAGGTCATAGTATAAAAGTTATTTTCAAACATTTACAACTTAAAGTTATGAAAAAATTGTTTTTTATGACCGTTATTTCAGTTTTAACGGTTTCAGGCGCCTTCTCACAGGTCGCTAAGTTAGAGTTAAGCGAATGCCATAATTTAGTAGCAAGCCTTAAAAATTCCTATACACCTTACACCAATATTTCTTATGTTTTGGAAAAAGAAGTTTCAGAAGGAATGTGGAAAAAGGTTTCTTCAAAAAAAACCAATCAACTCTCCGTCGAATTTCAAGTTAAAGATCCAGGTGTTTACAGTGTTTCTGTTTTTCCTTGGCAAGACAAAAGCACATTCGAGTTAAATACGAAGTTTAGACATGGAGACGAAATTGTGCAGCAAGAGAATGCCTATATGTCTGAATCTCTAGAGATTTTTAGAGAGGGAACCAGTTGTTTTACAGATGTTAGGGATGAGGTGATGAGAGATATAAAACAAACCGATTCCAAGTTCAGGATAGATCTCAATCCTGATATTGATTATCCAGTTACCTACCAATTTTATAATTCATCGGGAATAATGATGTATTCAGGTATTTTGGAGGGTCCGAAGACCTACATTGGCAATAGTCATTTTGCTTCCGGGGTCTATTTTTTGACCATTTTCAACGGTAAATTGACCGAAACGAGAAAGGTTGTAAAAACCAGATAAGCTTCTTTTTTTAATCTTTTCAAATAAAAAATAATGAAAACTATACATATAGTACTAATATACTTATGCGCTTTTTTACCCTTTATGGAGAGCGCTTATGCCCAGAGAGGTGGAGGAATGAATACAGATAGAGATAATGATTGTATTCAGATCTTTGAATGCAAATTGGGAAATAGGGGGCAGATTACAGTAGATGATAATAGTATTAATCAGTCGAATACAGTAATTGGAGGCCGGTATGCCGTGGATAATTCTAGAAGCACTTTTTCAAGGACTGCGGACACGGAGAATTCTTTTTGGGAAGCGAGCTTCCGGACCAATAAGAGTTTATCTGATATGGAAATTTGCTTTGGATCAGAGGGTCGCAGTGATTTCGGCGATGGAGGTGAAGAGAGAAGCAGTGTTCCCAGTGAATTTTACGTTTTGACATCGGTTTTTCCATTTCAGTCGACAAGTTTGGCTGAAACACTCAATGATCCCTGTGTAAGTTATATTCATATTAGAAATTATACTAATTGCGGCCCAATTGTCCTGGATTATATTTATGCCCAACATATTCGTATACAACACGCAGGAACTGGAGTTATTTGTATCAATGATATAATATTTTGGGGCTGTTTACCAGAAGTATGCGGAAATGGTGAGGACGACGATGGTGATGGCCTAGTAGATTGTGAGGACGACGATTGTGCCATTGACATATTCAATGTTGTAGTTACTCCTTCTTCTCTGGCATGTGATGATGGTTCTATTTCCATACAGGCATTCGCCGATCAGGCTTTGACCATTAGTATTAACGGAGGAGCACCAGTTTCATGCAACTCACTCTGCGTTATTGAAGATCTAGCTCCTGGGGACTATACGGTAGTAATTGACAATGGCTTTTGTCCTGAAACGCTACAATTGACCGTTGAAACTTACGAAGAAGATACACAGACATCAAGCTGCAACAATGGATCCTTTGAGTCCGGTAGTTTTGAAGGATGGACTTTAGAGTCAAGTGAACATGGTGACCCATGGACTACAGAGGATAATACAGAATGTCATGACGAGTTTCAGGTACAAACTTCAGGTCAGGTCAACGACAATAATATTCCCAATGGTAATCCGGTAATTGCTCCTTCTGGAAGTCAGTATTATGTGCAACTCGGAGAGCTAAATGGAGGAGAAGATCAATATCAAATGACGAATTGCTTTACTGTAGATTCTGACAATGCTGATTTTTGTTTTTCATTCGCATTAGTTTTAGATAATCCTGGGCATGGAGATGGAGAGGATCCTTGGTTCGAATGGAGAATATATGATCCTGTGAGTGGTTTGGATATTGCAAGTGATCTTATTTCTTCTTCTGACGGTGATTTTTTCGAGCAAACGGGTAATATTTCTTCAAGAGGATTTACTTGTCAAAATGAGGATTTAAGTGCCTTTGTAGGTACGGAGGTTTGTATCGAATTCGCCATAAATGAATGTACTCATGGTGGACATGGCGGTTATGCACTGATCGATGGAATATGCCAGGATTGTTCGGAAAATTCTCCGAGTTGTGATTTCTCAATGCCAGAAAAAGTTTGTAAGAATCAAGGACTGGATATTGATTTTTCTGCCACCAATAATTTTGAGGAATATTCGATACAAATATGTGATGGAACTTCTTGTACGGAGGAAAATTTCGTAGAGGGTTTCACTATTAGCGATATTTCCATTGAAGAAATTGCAGCTGATAATGATTTCATATTGGAATGCAATCGGGAGTATAGTATTCTTCTTAAGTTACGTAATGATTGTGGCTCCTGTGAGAATTCGCAGTCCTTTGAGTATGTATGTGCTGAATTAGAACTGGATTATCCCGAATGTGTACAGGGTTGTGGTAATACCAATTTCATGCAAATACCCGGGAATGTTAATTGCAGCAATTGTCAGGTTCAATGGTCTCCTGGAGGATACTTTGTAAATCCCAGTAACCCAAATCCAATGTTAGCTACGAGCAGCTGGACCAACGATGCTCTGTTTAATAGATTCTACACAGTTATGGTAACGACGGAGGATGGTTGTGTCGCTGAACAAGAGGTTTATGTTGGACAGGTTGATTTGTCACTACAAAATGTAGAATTAGATGCCACTCCAGCCTGTGATGCAAACAACTCCGTTTACTACATAACAGGCGAGGTTGAATTAACGGGATTGTCCTCTTGGAAAGAAAATCTCTACTTCGATTTTCACGATGTTGAAATAAAGGCATATGATGAAATCAATAATGTGTATATCAATAACATTGTGGTAGAAGAAGATGATAATAATGCTAACCTTATGACCTTTGTCGTAGAGGTAGATCGAAGTGTTGGCACACAAATCAGAATTATAATGGAATACAATTCTCCTTGCGCTATTGTCAACGAGGTACATTGTGGGGATGAAATACTTATGGATTATGTGCCTAAAGCGGATTATAGTGGTAAGTGGAGAGCTTTTTTACCTAATATATTCTCACCCAATGGAGATGGTGTCAATGACCTCTACTTTATCGGTTTGGGAGGAGAAGACAAGAATACCACGGATCCCTGTGACTATACTGGATCTGACACCCATGTTTATTGGTACAAGCTGAGCATTTTTGATCGTTGGGGAGAACTAGTATTTCAAGATGAAGTATTTGATGCTACAGGGACGGGCGTGAAAGGCAATGAAATTTTCTGGGATGGAACATTCAATGGTCAAGATGCTGAACAAGGAGTTTATGCGGCCATGTACGAATTCGAGAATTGTGATTCCGGATCTTATAGCCACTGTTCAGGATCATGTAATGGTTCATTCTGTGCGCCGCATGGAGGATATGTTCTTACAACACAGGATATCACTTTAATAAGATAAATGTAAAGCTTAAGTACTTCGGAGGAAGAAGTTCAGCTTTTCCAGTGTTTCTCAGGGTGCTCTTTTTGGCATCCTGGGACACTCTGAATTTGAACTCAATAACTTGAGTTTTGGAATTCAAATAAAAAATAGGGAAATCATAATCTGATCAAAAGAGAATCCACGTAACGAATGTATTCGAAAACGCAGATCCTCAATCTCACTGTTCGCATGAGGCTGTAAAATAAAGGATTTTGCTCTACTTAATGACTATGGATTTCCCACTTCATAATTATTGTTTAACTAAAATTTTTAAAAATGAAATTGAAAATTTTAATACTACTCCTTACTTGTATAGGCAATGTTCATGCACAGAGCATTTGGTCCTACTGTTTGGATTGGTCCGCTGGAGATCCAATTAGTTTTACGAATATTGGAACTGTAACACTTACTCAATCTCCCAATAATCAGTCAATAAAAGCGTGTTCTGGATCTACTATTGATTTTTCTGCGAGATTTGCGGATTTAGATGATGCTAAGTGCCCCAAGGGGACTTTTAAAAAACAATTCCCACTTGCGGATTATAATATAAAATTTATAAGTTCGACTCCGGATGCAGTTTTTCAAAACGGGAGCACAACAATTGAAGTTGGAGCTCAAACAATTATTCAAGAGAATAATCCATTTTGCCCTGGAGAGACATTTGATGTTTTCGTAAGCAGAAATGCGTCATTGACCATATTACCATCTTGGAGCGGGACTAATATTGATGTTACTGTAGAGGTAACTGATTTAGGAGCAGCATTGCCGCCATGTCATACAGGGAGCCCTATTGATCCCTCAAATTCCTATACTTGGTCAATTGTTAATGCTACGAATCTTCCAACAAAACTTGTACGGGTTGGAAGTTCACCTCCAGAAAATACTTGGACGAGTTATAGCCCGCCAAAGTACGATGAAGGTGGCGTGACTTTTACTTATCGCGCAATGCCTGATGCTCCACCAGCATATTCAGACTTGATTATAAGAGAAGAGTTTCCCACTTTATCAGCTGGGGGGATTTTTACCATGAACGACCTTACAACGGCATGGAAAAATATGCATCCTACAATTCTTGATGCAGATGCTGCGGCTCAAGTAATATTTCAGGCCGGGAATCCTAATAGTTTTGCTTTAGACAGTACTCACGAGTTTGATGATTATCATGCTGGATGGACTATGGATGTTTCCTTGATACCCTCGATATTTACTACTGATGCTATTAATAATAAAAGGGTAGGATATAAGTATGACCAGACTTATTCAGTATGTTCCAACAATTTGGGTACCGCCGAGATTTGGAGAAGAATTGATAAATCTCATCATGTTGAACTTAAGAAAAAACATAATTTGTGATGAGAACGAAATTAATAGTTTTGTTGCTTGTTTTTTCTTCAGCAGCATATTCGCAATACATTCCTGAAGCTAATATCGATCCTATCCTCTTGGCAATGTCTGAATTGAGAGAGGTGTCTCAAAAAACAGAAGATGCTTCGAATGCCGATAAGGCAATACTTTCTAAACAGTATATTGATCAGATTAAAGAGCACGGGGATTATTTATACTATAAGAACCTATGGGATTTAAGTATTAAAGAAGAATCAAAGGAAAAAAGGATTCTCTTGTTTAAGGAAATATTGAGTAATCCGTTCTATAATATTTCAGATAAGAATCTCAATAAGTTTTCTAAAATTCTGTATGTGGAATCTTTGAAGGCTCTAATTAAGGAATATAGAGGAGCTTTGAGTGAACTGCGAACTATCAGTGTTTACCCTGCTTTTCATGCCTCAGTTTATCCTTTTTTGAAGCGAGAAATAATTGGCGCAGGAGGCACTTGGGATCGAGGCGAAATTCCGGAATTAATTATTAATCCACCAGTAAAAGTTTTAAACAATGAAAAATAAAATAATATATATATTAACTATTGTCCTGTGTACATTATCATTCATGGGGCTTCAAGCACAAAATGCTTTAACGGCAGATGTTTGGGATGCTACGATTTACCCGGGCCAATGTGAAGATGGAATTATTGATTTACATATCAATGGAGGATTTCCCCCTTATGATGTACATTGGACAGGTCCATGGGGTCTAGACAAATTCGTTCCTGGAATAAATGGAAATAATGACGGAGAGGATTTATCAGATCTTAGGCCTGGCACATACAATGTTACGGTAACTGATGCTTTATGCGGAACAGCAGAGTTATCGGTTGAAGTGGGTTGTGAGGAATGCCCTCCTTTGATTTTAGGCATTGCCCACCATGGATTTATAGAGTGTGAAGGCAAGAAAGGCAAATTGACCGTTTGGTTTACCAACGATGGGGTTCCTCCATATGATATCGAGTGGTCGAATGGTGAAACTACGCAAACTATAGACAATCTCGATCCTGGTTATTACGGTGTTACGGTTACTGATAGTAGGGGTTGTGAAGATGAATTTGGAATTGACTTGTATGTGCGTAATCCTGCTATAGAATTAATAGAAGATGTAGATCTAATCGTGGTCGATAACTGTAAGAACTCTCCTCCTAATGGAAGCGTATCCTTCAGTAATCCTTTTGGGCCGGGTTATACTTACAGTTGGACAGGACCTAATGGGTATACATCATCAAGTCAAGATATTTCTAATTTGCCATCTGGAAGGTATTGTGTAGAGGTCAGGGATAACAATAATCCCGATTGTATTTACGCAAAGGGATGTGTAAGGGTTGGCCTAACCTTTGGACCGCCTATTACCTTAGTGGACAAGAAAAATGTATACCTATGTGAAGGACATGCCAATCAATGGGGATGTGATGGATCTTTGACGATAAGTGTTCCACAGGGTGCAACTATTCAGTGGTTGAATGTACCCAATTCGAATCAGACCAGCAGTACTACTGTGACAGATTTGTGTGCGGCAAGATCTTATACTGTAGAAGTTTGTATAGATGATTGTTGTAGAAGAGAATCTTATGAAATAGAGTGTTGTATTTTCATAGAAGAAGGAGAAGGTGTTGAAGATCAGATACCTCCAATTAATGTCACGGGACAGGCCAATTCTACCAACGGATCAATCACTCTTACGGTTACTGGAGGAACTACTCCAATCTATTACCATTGGACCGGGCCAAATGGATATACTTCTACAAACAAGAATATCTACAATTTGGAGCCTGGAACGTATTGCGTACGAGTATTTGACGGATGTAGTGAGGATCAGGAATGTTTTGAAATTGTCAATTGCGATGAAGTCAATATTAATGTTAATGGAAGTGTAACTAATACTTGTCAGGGTTATAGCGTAGGATCAATATCAGTTTCAGCATCAGGAGGCAACGCACCTTATAGGTTCAGTTGGAGTCATGGTGCTTCTGGCAGTTCAATAAACGGATTGGATCCTGGGCAATACTGTGTTACAGTTATTGATGCATCCGGATGTGAATCTGATGAGCAATGTTTCACTGTCTCTACGAATGCTATTGAAAGAGATGGATGTAGTTTCTACTGTAATGGAACCCTATTATATACGCTTGATTCATACTACGAATATGATAACCAGGATTGTAGAATTATTCACTGGTACTGTAGTGATGGATATTATTTGGGATGGCAAAACATTGGAATAGCTGATGTAAACATAGATTACTTTTCTTGTAGAGCGGATTTCATTTGTTTCAACGGTGAAATCTTTGATTCAGAATTTGGCTTTAACTGTCGAGATTGTATCTTTTTCCAGGATGGATCTTCTATTGTATCCTGCCATATAGATTATTGTTATTTCCCTGATTCTGATGTGTCTCATGTCAATTCTGTCCAAGAACATAACTCAGTGACAAGCATACAAATAGGTGAGGGATTATGTAATGTGGAAGTCTGGGATGATTGTACCGGACAACAGTTATTAGACGAATTTTACGATTGTGATAAAGTTCCATTTAGGGATGGTGATTGCTTTTTCTATGGCATCTCTCCCGGAGCATTATTTAACGGAGCATTCGGAAATTGTGATGGTTTTAGAAACGAATCAGATGAGCAGGCAATGACTAGTCAGAGTAAATACGACATTGGTGATTATCTTGATTTGAAGAAGATTGATTTTGATAGAGAGGCTGCATATCATGCAATTGCTGAATACAGTATTGATCAGATAAATCTACTGTACTCAGAAGACTGTAGTGATTTCGCTCTTTCATTACATTCCGATATGAAAGGTGGTGCACAAGTGAGTTTCTTTAATTCTAACATGGAATTACTTTACGATGTGCAAGCAAAAGTTATTGGCGGATCCAATAAACTTTACTTCGAAAGCATGAATTTTGGTAATGATGAAATATTCGTTAGGGTTATTCTTCCAAACGAAAACGTCCTTTGGGAAGATATTTCATTTGGTTGCTCTAAAACTGAGAGCTCTGTCAAAACTCAGACTGTCGAGTTAGAGCATTTATTATTCGAGGTGAATCCAAATCCGTTTTCAGATGTATTTACGATTTCAGTTGAAGGCTTTGATTTTAATAATGAATCCAGCTATACTATGGAGGTTGTTTCTGTCATGGGACAAGAAGTTTACAATACAGTCTTGACTAGTTCTTCATTAAAAGTAAGCGCTTATCAATGGCATAACGGAATTTATATCTGTATTGTTAAAAAGGACGGAAAAGTTATTGATTCTCATAGAATTATCAAGCAATAACAAGCACAATAGTTTAGAATCGAAAGGCAGATAATTTCGAATTAGAAATGATGCCAATCGTTGTGATTTCGATGCTTCTAAGAGGCATCGAAATCACCTAAACTTTTTCGATCTGATTTTAGAGATGATCTATATGATGGTGTAGGAATTTGTTTCTGCTCCAAAGGGATTTCTCTTAGGTCCAATATTCGAAATAAGCAATTGAAATTAAAGGGGAGTAGAATCGACATCGGCAATGCCGATAGAAGATATTTCTATTCATGGTATCTAATTTGGTCTAACTCCGCTTGTATTTCAATTCAATTTTTAACCAAAATTTTAAAAAGATGAAATTGAAAATATTGTTTTTTAATTGTCTGTTATTTTGGGCATTTTCGATTCATGCTCAAAACAATGGAAAATCCGGAGCCGGCGAATGGCAATACGGACATTGCTTAAAAGAAGTGCATTTTGGTGGGACCATTGGCAACAATTATATACCAATTGCTAAGGATGATTCTTCTGGGGATTATATGGCACCACAATTTGTAAAATCTCATCCCAATGGATGTGATAATAGTACTGGTGGAGTGATTGATAAGCAGGACCCGGTAGCTTATGTGAGCGGAACTAAAGCAGAAGTAAAGGCATGTTTTAATACGGATTGCACGCATAGTTATTATATCAGAGGACTCGGTCCGACTATATCAACCGGTCAGATCATTTTTCCTCAACAAATGGTAACACCAAGCAACGGACAAGTTATTTATGACTGGAAAGATGCAGATAGAACTTTTGTAAGCAATAAAGTAAAACACTTTGACAAGTTTAAAATAACATGGCAAGTGTCGGAAGATGGGAATACCTGGGTGGATATTGATGACAGCGAGAATACACTTTATGTTACGCATAAAGAACCGGCAACTGAAGTTCCAGGAGCTGATTCTGATGGTACTCAATATCGTCACGGTATCGGATATGAATGGTTCGAAAGCCTTCTTCATATATCATGTAAAAACGCTAATGATAAGACTTCGAAGACTTCGATTTTTAACGCTATATGGAGCGATTTTGGAGATAATGAGATAAAAAATGTTCGGAATGAAGCGCTGTATTATTATTATCGTTGGGATCTACCATATCATTCGACAAATACTGGATATCTTTTCCAAAATAGAGATGGACAATGTTATAGCTGGTGTTCACTACTTATCGATTTATTAAAAATTCAGGGAATTGATCAATCAAATGATATCGTTCTTGTAGATTCACCCGATAACCAATGGTTTTTGATCAAAGATTGGCAGGAACTTGATAATCCATTTGAGACTTTCAATACGCTTACGAATTGTGATATAAATAATTCACACACGCTGATTACCGAGCCGGATCTGTCCAATATTGTGCAGAATGTGGGCACGAATTATTTCTATCAATTTTATTACAATGAGGCACAGGACGATTCTGGCGTTATTGGTCAAAGTGCCCCTAATCCAGAATCATGGTTTCAACAACATTGCCTCGTTTATCTTGATTTCATGGGTAGGTATTACGATCCATCTTACGGAAAATCTTACAGTTCTATTAATGCTTTTAGAAATGCTTCGGTTGATCTTTGGGTTTGCTTTGGAGTTAGAAATCTAGAACAGGTCTATGAAACACTAGATCCTAACCACAATTACTTGCCTCATTATGATTTTACCGGGGATGGTGATTTAGACGATTGGGTAGATGAATATCGAGCGTATAATACGGTATCACAACTAAATTTAACAACTCAAATTTTTGATCGATGAGAACAGCGAATATTAAATTAACAGCAATCCTTGTCATTTCTTTTCTAATTTCTGTAAATGGAATGGCTCAGAAAGGCACTCAAAAAAGGGTGATACAGCAAAATGATATGCTCTATGGCATCTCAATAGACAACGAAGGTAAAAGCCTAGTACTTGAGATTCAAGGCCAAGAGAAACTAGTTTCTCTTAAAACACCCGCATGGAACTATGGACTGTTGGAAAACAATCCTATACCCTGGTTTCAATTAGATGAAATGTTCTACTATGTATCCATCGATAATTTTTTCAAAGGTTCGTATAGCTTAAGAATCAATGAAGTTGGATTGATAGAAGAGGATCTTTCGAAAAAAGAAGAATCTATCTCAGTTCGTCAGTTGGACGCGAATCCGAATAGCTCATTTTATTTGCCAGAACTTCACAGTAGAAAATTCAATAAAGAGGACCTTAGAAGTTTGTTTTACGACTTTACTGTTATCAATACTGATCAGCTTGTTTTGGCCAGTTATTTTGATGGAAAACTCTGTGTATATCAGTCCGTAAAGGAGAGTAATAGAATGAATCTGTGTGGTTGTGCAGAGGTGGAAATTTCAGCTCCTTTCAATATTTTTCTTAATGAAAATGATTTATGTATTCAAGATCGAATAGAAAAGTCTATTCAGATATTGATCGAGCCTGAGGTAGAAATTATAGAGAGAGAGATAATTATTAACTCGATTGATGATTCTATGTTGCGCAAAGACTTCAAAGACAAAATCGGTGAGGGTGAATTTTTACTGATAAAAAATACCAACAAGGAATGATGACAAGAATCGTAGGACTTATCATTTATTCTTAGTCGATGTTGAATCATTCGAAATAGTGATTCTATTATTCTAAGGAAATATTCTCTTTTTAGAGTTTTCGAGTGAGCTTTAGTAAAATAAAGTTCATAGGGGCAATGATGATGATCGTTGCCCTTTTTGGTATCGGTTAAAGTTCAAAGTTATGGTATACAACAAGAGACCAGAGTGAACAAACTACTCTAGAATTTTAACGATATTTCAGTAATTGAAACGATAACAGAGCATAGAGAAGCCCAAATTTCAGCTCCTTACTATGTCTAGAACTTATTTATACTGGTATTCAAATATTTTTTTCAAAAGAATTCGTTATCATTAAGATGTCACGATTTTCGATGAAACGGAATATATGAGTGAAAGCAATCATAAGAGAAAGTCGAATAACTTTGGATTGACCGAATTGGAGTTTCAAAAAATGTTGGATGCTCTAAAAGCAGGCGATGAGGAGTTGTTTGAGAAGATATTTTTATCTGAGGCTGAGGAATCCATTAAAACCTTGAGGCGTCATCACGGCAGATCTTATGAAGATAGTTATGATGCCGTTATGGATACCCTGATACGATTTAGAAGTTGCTTGGTTGAGGGTAAGTTAGTATATGGGAATTTGAGGTATATTTTTAATCGAATGGTGAAATTTCGTGTATTAAAAAAGATTACGCGTACCAAAGAATTTTCAAGTGATGAACTGGAGTTGTTTGATGTTCCGGTAGTGGAGGATGAATATGATTCTGATCAGTTAGAAAAAATGCAGGCCATATGGAATGGTCTAAAAGAAGAGGAGAGAAAAATACTTCATTTAAGGTATAATTTGGATGCTAGGCTTAAAGATATTGCGCAGAATTTGGGTATTACCGAATCCGCTTTACGAAAGCGCAAACAACGGATATTGGATAAAATTAGGGAGCAGTTTCAAAAGTGGTAATATGAAAGAGAACAAAGTCCCGGATGAACAGTTTGAGAAATTCGTTAAGGATTTGACCGAGGTAGGAAAAAACAGAGAATTAAGGGAAAGATGGGGAAGTAAAATTAAGAAACCTAAGCATCGCGATAATCGGCGATGGATCGGATTGGTATTGGCTGCTGCAGCTGTCTTTATACTGATTTTTACGCTTCCTATTTTGCACAATCAATCAGGAGATTTATCAGATATTGGCCAAGAAAATATTAGCTCGACAGGTCGAGCATTGTTGAAGAGCATGTCTTTTAGAGATCCTGGAGCCGAAAAAGAAGCTCTTGAGTTGGCCAGAGAAGCCATCAAAGAAGAGAAATATGGAGACGCTATCAATCAATATTCTCTTCACAAGGGAAAATTTAGCGGTTTGGATCAAATGCTAAGGGCTATAGCTTTGATCAAAACAGGAAGTTCAATCCAAGGCGAAAAACTACTACAAGGAATTGCTAAAAATGATAAGGTACATCAAATAGAGGCACAATGGATTCTAGCCAATTTTTACATTTCTGAAAATAAATTCGAAAAAGCTGAAGAATTTCTGTCACAAATTGTCCAGCACGGGGAATTTAAAAGTAGAGAAGCGAACGAATTATTAAAGAAATTAAAAAAACAATCATGAAAAAACTAGTAATAATCCTGGCTTGCACCCTGTATGCCTATTTATTATCGGGTCAAGCTTTTACCTGGACGGAAAATAATGGAGATATCAACTATTCTTCGAACTTACCCTCAAGTCACATGCATTTTTATATGTTCGACGATGGGTATTACAGAAAAGGAATGAATCCCACGCATTTTTACAGTAATGGAGCGCATACCACAGGATTGTACGAGATAGCCAACAAAGAAGGCGAAAACCCTCGTCATCATGGACGGTCTATGACTGTTGGGCCTCACACTAATCCAGGCCCTAACCCTCACCAACCATTAAGTATTAGCGGCTCCATTGAAACCAAACCAAGTTGGAACATTACCAGTAATTACTTTGGCATGCTATTGTTGGAATTCGAAAATGATTTCAAGAGTGGGCCATCCTCGGGATGTATAGAACTTCATTATAATCCTGCAGTTTTGAGTATTGCCGTGAATACGGATACCATGGGATGGGCTACTTTGCAAAGCCATCTACCTGGGCAAATTTCCTGGACCTACACAAATCTAATGCCTGATGAACAGCGAGTATTATATTTACCGACGAATTCATTGGTGGCCTCGGGTTCAAGTTATGTTGTAGCCGCAAGTATAGCGGACAATTGTTTAAATCCAATAACAAGTGTGTCTAAGTATAAAACACATACGGTGCCTCATGACCCTAATAATAAATTAACGATGAATACTGATCATTTGGCGGAGACCTGGAGAGATGTTATAACACAATTTGAAGTTCCACAAGAGGTAGTATATAGGGTGAATTTTCATAACGACGGTAATAATTTTGCTCAAGATGTTTATGTTTTTGATCAAATTCACCCTGATGCGGATCCATCCAGTATTCAGTTTTTAGGGTCTTCTCATCCTTGTACTTTTAATGTTAACTGGTATCTGATGGAAGTCCATTTTGATGATATTTATCTGCCCGGTGCTGGGCAAAATGATCCTCAGATATATCCTTTTGAAGAAACTTCAGGTTATTATGAATACAGCGTGTGTATTCCGAAAAGAGTTAATGCTTTGGAGTGTCAGGAAACTAACGCAGAAATATACTTTGATGCCATCGGCCCTGTCCTCGCTCAAAATGTAATCTGTGCAGATGATACACAACCGCATGAAAACCCTTGTTCAATGGGGAATAGTCAAGGGCAAACTGATCTTAAATCAATAAATTGGGATGAAAATAGTTCGTCTGATATTGAATTATCTCCTTTACCAGCAAGGGATTATATTAAAGTCAAAGGAATTAACAGTTATGCAAAATTAACTGTTTTCGGTCAGGCTGGGCAGCTTATTCCCGTAGATATGAAGATTTCAGGAAATACTGCGGAATTGGATATCCGGTCTTTGTCTAAAGGTTTCTATATTGTAGAAATCAAGACCGAGGATAGTGCAACTTATGAAAAATTCATTAAGCAATAATTGCTCTGTAGAAACTAAGCATTCTAGAATAATAAGGGTAGTCGGGATTGTAATCCTGACTACCTTTTTTCTTGGTTCTTGGTCGATTTCCTTTGGCCAGGATGTGTGCGATCAGTATGAAGAGTATTTCAGAATACCAGACCAGTATTCTCAAGGCCAAGTGGATACCATATTATTAGCCTTGGCAAAAGAGAATTATTGGGACGAGTGGTATCATTTGATATATGATTACAGTTACTTGGTGGAGAAGAGATCTTATCATGAGGCGGTTAAATACATGGAGGATCAGGAAATGAAGGTTGAGATCAACGATCTTTATATTCTTGGAAAGTTTTACTACCTACTATCCTATGAATATGAAATGGCAGGGGATCTTTTCAATGCGATTAAAGACATGAAAATTGCGCATGGAGTTTTTTCTCGAATCAATGACCGGAAGTACGTTCTATGGTGCTATAAATCGCTCAGCTATTTTTACAGTCTTTTCAATGATCATTTTAGGGCCATCGAATACGGTTACTTATATCTCGAAAACATGCCCATTAGGAATAAGGAAAAACTGGCCAGCGGTCATTACAATATGGCCGAGTATTTTTTCCACGTACAAGAATTTGAAAAATCCTTAATACATGCCGATTCAGCTGTTTTCTATCATGACAAATATTTGCCGTCTAAAAAACTTCTTGATATTAAGATAGCTTTGAATCTTGGTAATAACTCAGAGGCTAAGAAGCTAATACAAGCATGTAGACAGGAATTTGGGTATTTAGAGAAGGTCTCGGATAAACTAGATTTGCACGAAGCTCAATACCTCAGAGGTTCGAATCAATACGACAAATCCATCGTAAAATGGAAATCCATCTTACAAAAACCTGTAGTAGAAACTTATGAGAGAGAACAGAAAAAGCCTTACCAATGGCTTGCGGAAGACTATTACCATATTGAAGAGTACCAAAAGGCTCTGGAAACAACCCATGAGTTACAAAAATATTTCGCGTTAGAGTTTGACTCTGAAGACCCTTTTAGCATTCCGGATTCTATTCAGTTGATCCCAGAAGCTTGGTTAATGGAATCTCTATTCTTGAAGGCTAAAATATTTGAAAAATTATCGCTGGAAGATCTAGATAAAGACGCATTGGTCCTCTCTACTTATGAAAAATCCATGTACGTCTTGGATCGTTTACGCATTCATTATTCTGCTATAGGTTCGATCTTCAACATCAGTGAAGCTGATTATAAAATTTTTGATGCGGCTATTTCGTATTGCAGATTGAGATGGGAAGAATCCGGAGAGTCTAGCTTTTATGAGAGAGCTTTGGGTTATTCTCAAATGGCCAAGTCTTTCGTTCTTAGGCAGTCCAGATCATACCGAAAATTTCTAAATGATTTGGGTGTTGATGTTACGCTGAGCAAGAGATATCTTGAGCTATTGGCCCAACAACACGAAAATTTAAAAGATAAAAGAGAAGTCTACGATTCGCTGGAGTATTATATCAAAAGGATAGCAAAAGAACATCCTGGTTTTAATTCGAATCTACATCAATCCAGTATCGGATCTCAAGAGATTCAGGATCTGTTGCCGGCATCATCTGCCCTTCTTCATTTTTTTGTTGGAGACTCCCTGATTCATTGTTTTAGTTTGACGAATCAAAAGAAACAATGGTCGACTCATGTTATACCAAAAGACATTGATGGTATTATGTCAGAGTATAACCAATCATTGAAAGACCCTGAATATGTGCTGGAGCATCATTCAAAGGCAGAAAAGGAATATTTGAAGAGCTCGAACCAGTTGTACGAATTGCTAATTGGAAAGCAAAAGGAGTTTCTTGACGATCAAAATATCAATCATATTATTGTTGTTCCCGACGATTTCATCAATGAAGTCTCGTTTGGCGCGCTTACTTCTGTTCCGGTAGGATCCTGGACGGATCCGGAGATTTTTTTACTGAATCGATTTAATATAAGTCAATTGTATCTGATGTCAGATCTGACTCAAGAAGGATTCGGAAGCGCAGCCACTGTCCATTCGTCTGTGAGCTATGGCATGGATTATAGCAACTATACCACATGGGATACGACGAACTTTTCAATCTTAGAAAACGGGCTAATAGAGGCTCGAGAAGTTTCAGAAATTATTGGAGCTAAATTTCGTGGAAATGAAAGGGTTGTGTCAGATGATATTGTGAATGTGTTGAGGAATTCAGAGCTAATACATTACTCTGGGCATGCCGTTTACGATCCACAGGATTATACTCAGAGCTATTTGCCAGTTTACAATGCTGAGCAAAAGGGAAGTCCTCTATCTTATGGAGACATTATTTCCACTTCTAGTCGCGTGCATTTCGCTGGTCTTAGCGCCTGCAATACCACTAACGGACAAGAGATAAGGACTGAAGGCTTGATTGGACTTTCTCGCGCATTGATAGAAAGCGGGGTAGAATCTTGTCTGGGTAGTTTGTGGAACGCCTCGGATGAATCATCTAAAAGAATACTTACGGATTTTTATAAATTTCTTAAACAGGGATACGATAAACCAGAGGCATTAAACATGGCTCAAAGCAATTATCTAAAGGATACTCAGATGAGAAAAATGCAAAGGATTCCTTTATTCTGGGCTAATTGGAAGATGTATGGTGATCCCGGTCCGCTGGAATTTAATAGTAGTTATCCTTGGAAATATATCCTCATAGCCTTGGCTCTCCCCGTGATTGGCATTTTCTTTTTTAGAAAATTAAAAAAAGCCTGACTTATCCGTCACAATTTGATATCCGTACGGAATTTAAATATGTAGACTAGTCCTAAAAGTAAAAACGGCCTCTCAGCTGCAACTGAAAAGCCGACTGCTTAAATTTTTTTAAACATTTAACATTCTAAAATTATGAAAAAAGTGATTACATCACTGCTATTCCTTCTGTTTATGCAGTTGGTATATGCGCAAGATTGTTCCCCCAATGCGGGTGGACCCGAAATTACTCTCTGTTCCCCACAAACTGAATTTACCCTTAATGGCAATAGCGGGGATGGAATCAATCCAATGTGGACACAGACTGCTGGAGGAACTCTGTTCATTGATGATCCCAGTTCACCAATCACAACAGTAAGATTAAATAGTAGCGGTAATAATGACCCTATTCCAGCTGGAGATTACGAATTCACCTTGACCGTTACATGTCCCGACGGATCATCTAACTCAAGTGTTGTTAAAGTCACTGTTCTCGAAGAATTACCAGATCCTGACATTTTACCACATCCTGATAATTCACCTAGTCATCAGGTAACGCATTGTTATATGGTGTGCGACCAAGCAAGTTTCATGGGAAATCCTGCTCCCGGAAATGATCATAATTATATGTGGCAAGTGAAGCAACTAAATGGCAATCCATATCCTAATGCGCATTGGGATGTGAATACCGATGGTGAATTAGAGGTAACTAATATAATAGGAATATGCGCTGCGAAAATAGAATATACTATCTGTCATAATGAACTGGATAATTGTTGTAAGACCACCACTCTTCAACTTTGTCTTCCTGATTATCCGAACGGGGAAGAGTATGATCTTATAGTTCCTGGAAGTAGTAACAATGTTGTCTGTAGCGACGATTTCCGTTTAGAAATTTCCGGCGTTCAGCCATGCGGAGATCACAATTGGTCTTTAGTTTCAAAGCCTTCTACGTCCTCAGAAGTAAGTATTTTGACTCCCTGGAATCCTAAGACTTTTGTAACCGTATGTGGGACAGGAGTTTACACGTTTCAACATGAATTCACCCCAGCAGATGATTGTCCAGGAGGAATGCCTGTTATAAAGACGATTGATGTACTTGTCTTACCTTTATCCATTGGCTCAGGTATATTTGCTAACTATATATTTTGTGAGGAGGACATCGAACCTGGGCAATATGAAATATGTATGGATTTAAGTGGAATATCCACATATTCTGATTGTGATGAAAACGATTGTCGTTTAGATGATATTTTAGAAGGATTTACTTTTGATTGGTCATTAAATCCAGGTTCCACCCCTGAAGAAGAACTTGATATTTCTCCGATTGATCAAATGTGTACTAATATTACCTGGGATGATCCTAACTCTGGTCAAGACCATTTATTTAGCTTATATGCTTATGCTCGACCACAGTTCAATTTAGATGTTCTCAATGAGTGCTTTGAAGATTTTGACGTTTCAGGAGTATGCAATCAAGAATTTCAGTTCCATTTCCATAAAGCAAACCCATTGATAACGCATGATATAGACACATGCGCCGTACTTCCCATTGATATTTGTGGAAGACATTTTGTAGAAGGCTTCCTTCGAAATTTGCATAATTTGCGTTTAATCGAACGTCCAAATGGTGTACCAGTTGATGAAACACTTCTTTTTGGTTGTATCGAAGATATTGACCAAGTGGGTACGTATAAGGTGGAGGTAACATTTACAGAGTCCGGTCTTGACCCCGAAACTAGTTTGCCTATTGAGTGCGTAAAAATTGATACGGTTAGTATTACAGTATATGCAGAAGTTAATGTCAATGCCGGTGCAGATGAAGTAATCCTATGCAGTGATTGTGCAGAATTAAACGGATCTCAACCAATTGATATACAGGGTAATCCTTTGAACGCAATTACCTCATGGACCTGCATCAGTAGTAATTGTCAAGGTGTAAATATTATAGATCCTTCTGCCCAGCAGACCATAGCCTGTGGACTACTAGAGGGAGAAGAATATATATTCAGATATCAAGCGATTGGTTGCGATTCATCCTATGATGACGTAGTCAAGATTGTTGATACTTGTGAGTACATATGTGATCCTGTTCTTATCAATCTGCAAGCAGAAATATCACACTTTGATTCTGATCCTAATTTCGACTATTACGAAGTAACGGGGTCGTTTTATGTTCCTGAAGGATTCGAGTATTGTGATTTCAATGAGCCAATAAAATTCGATCCTAACAGCACCATTATGCAGTGGGCCCCAGGTAATCCTACCTATTCAACATTCGTCCAAGACGGAATCGTGACTTTTGAAGGATATTCGCAGATTCCATCTGGAGCTGGAACAGGTGAGGCCTGTCTTATTTTGGCATTGTGTGATGAAAACGGAGATAGCTGTATAGTTGAAGTTTGTGTCGAATATGAAGTTTGTCCACAATTCTGTACCATGCTGCCATACTTTACTTATGAAAGCAATACGAGCGATCTTTTAGTACTCAATGTTGACATTTATCTGCCTTACAGTGTACAACAGAGCTGTCAAGAATCTCAGGCTATTGTGGCATTGAAATATTATTGTGGCAATGAATCTAGCTATAGTTTTATAAATCTATATCCCTACGATCAAAACCCAAAAATATTCTACTTACCACCAGCAAATTCAGGGCCATTGCAAGCTCAATTCACGATTAATCCAAACAATATGCCTCCGTGTTTCTTCATCGAGGTAATAGTGCCAGGTTGTGATAATTATAGCTGCTGTAATCTGTTCTGTATGAGTGAAATACCAGTTTATCCCTATGGATCTGGTGTCACATCTAACATAGAAATTGGTAAAGAAGCAGGTCTTATTGAGATAACTCCAAACCCTGGAAACGGTATGGTAGAAGTAGTATTACCGCATTCAGCGAGTGGTGCCAAGTCAATGAGCATCTATAATGCTTCCGGCCAATTGATCGAAATGATTGAAATCAATACGGATGATATAAGAATTGATGTAAGCAAATGGGAGTCAGGCGCTTATTTTTTCTATTCCAAAGACCAAAATGGTCAATATCATTCAGCGAAATTTATCAGAAACTAATTAGAAAAAAGATATAAGGCATTTGTCTTTTTAAAATTTAAGAAATATGAAAACTTTTAAATTAATCATAACGGGATTGCTTTTGGTGCTACTTGTTAATTCCGTAAAGTGTATTGAAAATGAACAAGCACAAGCACAGCTGTTGTCGTATTTTAACTTCGACGATACGCAGCCATATCACAATTATGATGTACTGGAGATTCAAAATTTTATCGACGCTTTTCCTTTACCGGCCGATATCATTCTTATAGATATTGTGACTGTAAGATTGGTTGATGTTAATACAAATCTCACGGTATTGTCTAAAACATTCCCATCAAAGTGGGAGGGGAGACCATTTCCATCGGTTCATAATTATATTGTAGAACTTCCTGATGGTTGTGACCTGCCATTTGGTGATTATGATGTGGAAGTGGATGTGCAATACGTAAATGCGGGATCGGAATTGACTTATGCGAGCATATTTGGTGGCGATGATCCCAATCCTCAATGTGAGGGTTTTTTAGATCCAAGTATTTTTTGCCAAAGTATATCATTGGGAACAATGACATTTCACGGTAATTGTTGCGTGGATATCAATGCCCACATCGTTACAGAATCTGTACCGCAGGATCCCTGCGTTGTTAAGTTAACCGTACAAAGTGATATAACTTGGCCAATTCTGACTTATGAGTGGAGCACAGGTGAGACGAGCCAATCCATATATCATTTATGTGGTAGTGAGACCTATACCGTAACCATTACCTGGTATGAAGAGCCGGGCGATTTGTGCATGGAAGTTGTTAGTCTTTCAGTTTATTCTCCTTGCGATTGCCCAATAGATGATGGTGGAGGCGGAGTTTTTGATTGTCCATGCTTTGTGCAGGCTCCTACATTCGATTATACTGATAATGCGGGATGCGATAAATTCTTTGTTTTCCAAGAACCGGTAACGAATAGTTGTACGCAGATCACAGACTATGAGATTTCCTGGGGGGACGGAGAATTTGACGGTGGAAATACACATACCTTTCCGCATGATGGAGTATTTAATGTGTGTGTAAAGGTCAAAGGATACAGTAACGGAGGCCAAAGTACTTGCGAAGATGAGTACTGTCAAGAAGTAACCATTTTCGATTGTGCTGATTGTCCGTGTTATGTAAAAGCTCCAATGTTCGATTATACAGACAATTCAGGATGTACGAAGTTCTTTGTTTTTGAGGAGCCAGAGAGTAATCAGTGTACCGAGATTATTGATTATGAAATTTCCTGGGGAGATGGAGAATTTGACGGAGGAGATACGCATACTTTTCCAAATAATGGAATTTTCAATGTGTGTGTAAAAGTAACTGGAACAACTGATGGTGGGGAAACATTTTGTGATGATGAATACTGTCAGGACGTAGTGGTTATTGGGTGTAATGGACTACCCGACGATGAAACCCTGATACCGTCAAATGGTAGAGAGGGAGAATTATCTGGTATAAGTATGAATATGCATCCTAATCCTGCCGATGACAAAGTTGTTATCAGATTAAACGATTCTAAGGAAGGAATTAGTCGAATGAGCATTTACAATATCAGTGGACAATTGATGGAAAAATACCGCGATATAGGAAATAGTATAGAGATAGATGTGTCGGGTTATACCGAAGGCCTTTACATGGTGGAAATTGTGGATCATGCTGGTCATCACAAAATCGATAAATTGATTATCAAGTAGTCTTTAATAATTTCGTCGATTGGTTTACGATCGGTGCGCTCCTTCGAGTGCACCGATTTTTTTTTGTCTACGGCCTAGGTCGTTTTCTATTATTCCTTGACAATTCAAAAGAATCATCTTCGTTTGACAATTACTTCTCCTATAGAACAATGATATTTTTATTAATTTGCTTGTCCAATTATTCAACCATGATACTGACCAAAGGGAAAGAAATTGTTACACTGATATTATTGCTCTGCTTATCTTCTTTTTTAGCGGGCCAATCCATAGCGGATCTTCAGAAACAGTTGGAGAGATCTACAGATAATGAGGAGAGGATGTATCTGAGCTTCGAAATAGCCAAAAAAGCCAATTCTCCTGAGGACAAAATTCGATTCATTCGACAAACCAATGACCTAGCTTTCAAGATTAGGGATTACGATATGCAGTCCAGAGCGTCCATCTTTTTGGGTGAATTGCTGATGCGTAAAAGACAGGAAGCCAATGCGCAAAAGGCCTACGAAAATGCTCTAAATACGGCCAAAAAAGCTAAAAATATTGATTTATTCATTCAAGCAGTAGATCGCTTGGGTAATATGAAAGTTCGGCAAGGCAATCACAGGGGAGCTTATCAGACCTATAAAGACAATTTTGATTTTTTGAGCAAAAGTGGCGTCAATCTTTTGGATGCGGCCAAAGAGGAGGCTAAAGTAAGGAGCAGATCTAAGATCCTGACCAAGGAGTCTGATCGATTGGAACGAGAGAGAAAGAAATTACTGGATGCCATCATTGCGCTTCAAACGAAACAGAAAGACCTGGAAAAAGAAACAGGTGCCTTAAAAACCAAGACGAAAGTTCTGGAAGAAGAAAATAAGCACGCTCAAGAGATCATCGATAGTACAACCTTTGCACTGGATAGTGTTTCTCAGGAAAAGTTGGAGACCGAAGAGTTCCTGGAGAAGAAGGAGAGAATGATTCGAGCTTTGAATACGGAAAAGCAAAAGGAGGCCCTTGTTAGAAAACAACTGGAGCAAGAAAATCAGTTGAAAGAGCTGGCCTTGGATAAGCAAAATCTCGTCATAGAACGGAATAGAAACTTTAGAATATTCCTTATTGCTTTGTCTCTTTTGGTCTTGGGGTTGGCCTTGTCTCTATTCCTTCGATTTAAGGCAAAACAAAAGGCCAATAAGGAACTCGAGGGACTCAACAGAGAGATCAAGCGAGAACAGGAAAAATCGGAGGAGTTGTTGCTCAATATTCTTCCTGAACCGGTGGCAGAAGAACTTAAGGTAAATAACCGTTCCGAAGCCAAGCATTACAAAGAAGCAAGCGTGCTCTTTACTGACTTTAAAAACTTCACTCGAATTGCAGAGAAGATGAAACCCGAAGAACTTGTCCAGGAGTTGGACGAATGTTTTAGGGCTTTCGATTATATCATTGCCGAACATAATATAGAAAAGATCAAGACCATTGGTGATTCTTACATGTGCGCTAATGGAATATCGGACAAACCGGCGAAACCTCAGGACTTGGTTCAAGCTGCGATAAAATTCCAAGAGTTTCTAAACAAGCATAAGAAGGAGCGCATTCGACAAGGAAAACCTCATTTCGAAGCTCGTATAGGAATTCATACGGGACCAGTTGTTGCAGGAGTAGTTGGAGTCAAAAAGTTTGCTTACGACATATGGGGAGATACGGTCAATATCGCTTCCCGGATGGAATCTGCGAGTGAACCAGGGCAAATCAATATTTCTGATAGTACCTATTGGAAGGTAAAGTACGATTTTGATTGTAAGTACAGAGGAGAATTGGAGGTAAAGAACAAGGGCAAAGTAAAGATGTACTACGTTAGGAATAAGTAATAATTAATAGTTATAAATTAATAATGAATAATTGTGGAGATCTTGATCAATTATTCGTTTTTCCTTATCAATTATTCATTAAGTAATGGGCTTTCAACTCGAATCAGAATATAAACCTACCGGGGATCAACCACAAGCAATAGAGCAGTTGGTACAGGGAGTATTGAACAATGATCCTTCTCAAGTTTTACTCGGTGTAACTGGGTCTGGGAAAACATTTACCATGGCCAATGTTATCCAAGAGCTTAATCGCCCAACTCTAATACTGACCCATAATAAAACGCTGACTGCACAGCTATATGGAGAGTTCAAAGAGTTCTTTCCCAATAATGCTGTAGAGTATTTTGTGTCCTATTATGATTACTATCAACCGGAAGCGTATATAACCAGCTCTGATGTTTACATAGAAAAGGACCTACAGATCAATGCGGAGGTGGATAAGCTCAGGTTGAGCACGAGTTCGTCTTTATTATCTGGCAGACGGGATATTATAGTTGTCGCATCAGTCTCATGCATTTACGGTATGGGTAATCCGGATGATTTTAAGACGGGAATAATACGTTTGTATCAGGGGATGACAATTCCACGGAATGCTTTTTTGATGAAATTGGTGGACATATTGTATTCGAGGACAGAGGCTATTTTTGACAGGGCGAAGTTTCGGGTTAGGGGAGACACGGTGGACATTAATTTACCTTATGTTGACTACGGTTATCGCATTGTCTTTTTCGGGGATGAAATTGAAGAAATATCCATCATCAATGTTGAAAATGGCAAGAGAGTTGAAAGTTTGTCGAATGCTGCAATTTACCCGGCCAATTTATATCTGGCGCCAAAAGACAGGATTACCGGGATTATTCATCAAATCCAAGATGAATTGAATGAGCAAGTCAAGTATTTCGAACGAGAAGGGCGGCATCTGGAAGCCAAACGGGTGAAGGAAAGGACCAATTTTGATATTGAGATGATTCGCGAGCTGGGCTATTGCAATGGGGTCGAGAATTACTCAAGATTTTTTGACGGCCGATCAGCGAATACCAGGCCTTTCTGTTTGTTGGATTACTTTCCGGAGGACTATTTAATGTTTGTGGATGAGAGCCATGTTACTCTTCCTCAGGTCAGAGGAATGTGGGGAGGAGACCGAGCTAGAAAACAGAATCTGGTCAACTATGGTTTTCGACTTCCATCCGCAATGGACAACAGACCACTTAATTTTGAGGAGTTTGAATCGCTGGTTAACCAAATCATTTTCGTGAGTGCAACACCGGCAGATTATGAATTAGAGCAAACAGGCGGCGTTGTCGTCGAGCAAATCATTAGGCCAACCGGATTGGTAGATCCACCGATTGATGTTCGACCTAGCATGAATCAGATTGACGATTTACTTGAAGAGATCGATGAAAGAGTGGCTAGGAATGAGCGGGTGTTGATTACCACTCTTACTAAGAGGATGGCCGAGGAGTTGTCCAAATATCTCGCAAAACTGGATATTAAAGTCAATTATATTCACTCCGAAGTGGATACCATGGATAGAGTGGAAATTTTGAGATCCTTGAGATTGGGCGATTTTGATGTTCTTGTTGGGGTTAACTTATTGAGAGAGGGGCTGGACCTCCCGGAGGTTTCACTAGTGGCTGTTTTGGATGCGGATAAAGAGGGCTTTTTGAGAAATGAGCGCTCATTGACCCAGACAGCAGGTAGAGCGGCCAGGAATAAGAATGGTTTGGTTATTTTCTATGCGGACCGGGTATCTAGAGCCATGCAGCAGACCATTGATGAAACCAATCGCCGTAGGAAAATTCAGCTCAAGTACAATGAAGAAAACAATATAATCCCGCTGGATCTTACTCAAAGCAGAGAAGAAATATTAAAGAAAAGATCGATTCTGGATATTCGGGGGCGAAAAGAAGTTTATAAGGTATATGCAGATGAGGAGATTATGGATGTCGCTGCAGATCCTGTGATCGCTTATATGGATGTGGATCAGATACAAAACTTGATCAAGGCTACAGAGGACAAAATGAAGGCCGCAGCAAAGGATCTGGACTTTATTACGGCGGCAAAGTATCGGGATGAGATGTATGCGCTGAAGAAAAAGCTTAAGGAGAAATAATAATTAAAAAATAATAATGAATAATTGGTAGTATTTGAGATGACTGCAAACTTCTTTGTTCATTCCTCTCGTTGCTTGGCATAAAATTGTGCCATTTGCTGCAATTTTTTGGTTAGTTTTTTATTCAGTTTTTCTACCAAAAAATAAGGATCAACACGACTATCCTTACTAGGGTCTAGTGCATTAAATATTGCATCAATCGTTCTATGGCTAGGAAGATAATCTATGAAAGGATCATCCAAGTATTTTTTGTCGGTCGTATAAAAGTACATGCCTCTTTTTCTTGTCGAGGGGTGGGTAGAATTGGCTATAAAGAAAAATTTGCCCTGATCAATATTAACTGATTTCTTATTTTTCTCAGCATCTATCACCGTACAGGTTCTATTGGCAATACAGTTATTCCAACTCGTGTCTGCCAAATAATAGACATGGTCTATTTTAGCCACTTCTTTCATCGCTTCTCTGAGCTCCATTTGGAAGAGTTCTTGAGCTATTTTTTCTTTTTCGATATCCTCTCTTTCCTTCAGGAGATAATTATAATGACTGCTTCCTGGACCGCGCTGATCAATCACTGAGTTAATTCTTTTCAATTCAGCGATATATGTTTTTTCGACGACCAGTAAATTTACTTCATCACCATCCATAATACTTTTAAGAAGTCTGTTCGCATCTTGCTTAGTAGCAATCTTGGATTCCGTTTGTCCTTCGAAAAACTCTTCTTTTTTAGATTCACTTGGACGAATTGAGATCTGGGTCTGAGCATTGATTGTTGTAGCTGCTGGTTGTCTTGTTTCCTTAGGGGCTTTGATTTCGGTATCTTTTTGACCGAATAAAATAGCGCTATGTAAGAAACATATTGAGAGAAGTATAAATATTACTCTACTTTTGAAATCTGTATTCATCCTAAGGTTTAACATTGTATGTCTACTATTAAAAGCTTTTTTTTACTGATTTGTTGCTTGGGCCCTTTCATCTTTTTGCAGGCGCAAAATAAAACTTATCAAGAAATTAAATTGATGTTGAACGGTGATTCGACGGAATTTAATCGTGAATTGAAGTCAACAATTCTTTTGGATCATGTTCATCCCATCGATATTTATCTCAAAATAAATGATGATGACGAGGTGATCGGGACTGCTGTTTATGGAGATGGAAGTCACATCGAAATGCTGGAAGGTTTTTTTTATAAATACTCCTTAAGGCTCGAATCTATTAGCTCTAAAGATGAATTTACGGGGTTATGGACGGCTGACAATGCTTCCGGAGAACTGGAAAACTGGGTTTGGATCAATGCAAATGGAACAAAAGGGTATAATCTGGTTCCAAGCAATTCTGAGAAATTTATTCCTATAACATATTCATATTCTGACAAGAAAAATCGAAGCTTCATCAACTACACCAATGACGGAGGAAATGAAGAAATAAATATTACGAATTTCGAACAGCTCAGTCAGGAGGCGGACATTAAGAAATCGGTCTTGAACGATTGCCGAGAGTGCACTATTAGGCAAAATGATGGTCAAGATTTCGTTTTGTGTGTATCCCACACTAAGAAGGGAAAGCTAACACGGGGTGGTAAACAACATAAACTCAAATTAGCGGAGACTTTAAATTATTACTGCCACAGAGAAATCAATCCCTATACCTTAACAGATATTTGTATTCCAAAACTGGGAATTCCCGTTTTTGATGATCGGTTAAAGAAATTATTGCAAGAAGTTTTTTATCAATCTCCTTGCGACGAACAATCATTTGACCCACAGTTTCATTGGAATAATTTGAAGAAAGTGAGTACTAAAATTCACTATCACGATAAGAGTTTATTGTCGTTTAGGCTTAGAATGGTCAGCAGCTGTCACAACAACGAGAAGCTACTTTACTTCAATTTTGACAAGGAAAACAAAAAATGGATCGGCCGAAGAGAAATAACTAAAAAAATTGGCAGGTACAGCTCTTCCATCAAAAATGAAGGAGATTTATACTTTTTAATGGGCCATTCCGGAATCGAAATTCATCGTGAATACGATATCATGTTGGGGAGTCAGCCATTTATTCTGACATATGATAGCATGGAGTTAAAAAATTATAAAGAATTCTTAAAATAGGCAATAATCACCTATTTATTAGTTCTGGTAAGGTATTTTACTTGCATATTTTTCTTATTTTTTAATATATTTAAAGCATAGTTTCTTTAATAAGATGGGTAATATGGATATCGTAAAACGATTACAAGAGCAAGATCGTCAGCAATTTTTTTCTGAACCTGCTGATTCCAAACACTTTAAAAGGACAATTAGGCCTAACTCCAGAATGACTTTAAATAAGTATCAGGGACCGTGGACCAAAGAAACAACAAAGCATTTGTTGAACAGAACACTTTTCGGTTTCAACAAGGCTCAATTGAATAGTTTCGAACAAAAGGGCCTTGATCAATCCCTTAGTGATTTGCTGGAGTATACATCTACAGTTCAAGAACCTGTTAATGACTATCATGCCTACGTCGATTATCTCAATACATTACCCGCTTATCAGGGAGCAAATCGCATTGATATGCAAGTACCTGCTGGTGAAACATGGGTTAATGTACCAGAGAGATCAACAAATGGTGGCTTGACCAGTTCAAGAATATCTTCTTTAAAGGCATGGTGGTTAAGAAACATCATCAAACAAGATGACACCATAGAGGAAAAAATGCTTTTGTTTTGGCACAACCTTTTGGCAACAGAGTCCTTTGGTGTTTTTGCTCCGGTATTGACTTATCGTTATGTGACAACGATGCGAGAAAATTCCTTGGGTGACTATAAGAAAATGATTAAGGATATCACATTGGATGGCGCAATGCTCATCTATCTCAATGGATTTCTCAATAATAAGTATGCTCCAGATGAAAATTATGCAAGGGAGTTACAGGAACTGTTTACCTTGGGTAAAGGAGATAATAGTAACTATACGGAAGAAGATGTACAGGCTGCCGCAAGGGTTTTAACCGGCTGGAGACTCGACTATTTCACTCAGGAGATATTCTACTTTAGTGACTGGCATGATGAAGGAGATAAGACTTTTTCTTCATTTTATGGTAATCGGGTGATTCGTGGTGGAACGACTCAACAGGATGCAGAGAGGGAGTTGGATGAGTTACTGGATATGATCTTTGCAACAGATGAGTGTGCTAGGTATATCTGTCGACGCTTGTATCAATTCTTTGTTTATCCTGAGGTGGATGACTGGGCCGAAAATAATATTATAGCAGGATTGGCTCAGACCTTGAGGTCTAATAATTTTGAGATTAAGCCTGTTTTGTATCAATTGTTGAGCAGTGAGCACTTCTTCGATAGCATCAATTATGGTGCTCTGATGAAGAATCCGATAGACTACTATTGTAGTATGATTAAAAATACGGAATTGGACTTAGATGCTCTAAACTTGAATAGTGGTGATGCGGATGATTTCAATACGTATATCTCATTTTTCTATCAGATTTCAAACTTTGGAATGCAATTGGGAGATCCACCGAGTGTTTCGGGCTGGCCTCCGTATTATCAGACGCCGAGTTATGATTATCTGTGGATTAGTTCGACGACCATTCGAACGAGAAGCAATCAGTCCGATAGCTATTCTTACTGGGGATTGTGGAGAACTGATTTCTTACCCGATCCTCAAATTGAACCGGTCTTTTCAGACTTTTTATATCTCCTTGAGAATTACATTGATGACCCCGGAGATCCCAACGCTTTGATCGAAGAGTTGATGGATAATTACATGATATACGACGAAAATAGAATTGAGAAACGGGATTTCTTAAAAGCTATACTTCTAACCGGACAGGATGCCGATATATACTGGACGACCGCTTGGACGGCTTATCAGAATGATCCTGGTAACGATGTGTTTAGAAATGAGGTATTGTGGAGATTGAGAGCAATGATGCAAAGATTTTTCTTGTTGCCTGACTATCAGTTACACTAGACTTAAACACTGCTTATAATTCAATTAATTGGCTTTAAAAAAATAAGATTCAGATGAAGCGACGACATTTTCTAGAACATAGTGCAGCAGGAATAGCAGGGGCATCATTGATAAATCCTTTGGCTACTACCCGATCTATGGGTAAACTCAAGAAATTCTTCGAGTTCTTAGAAGAAAATGACAAGATTTTACTAGTCATTAATTTAAATGGAGGTAATGATGGTCTCAATACTATCATTCCTTTGGACTATATGAGTGAAATGAGTACACTCAGGCCGTCTGTTTTCATTCCGGAATCTCAGTTATTGAATTCTTCTGCTAATAATGGAACCATAGCTTTCCATCCGTCGATGAAGGAAATGAGAGATTTGTACGAAGATGGTAAGCTACACATCATTCAAAATGTGGGTTATGCAGAGCCAAATTATTCCCACTTCAGATCTTCTGATATTTGGATGTCCGGTTCTGAATCCAATGAAGTAGTCAATACAGGTATTTTCGGTAGGTACTTGAATGATCGATTTGAAGGATTTCCGGAGGATTACCCTAACGGAGATATGCCTGACCCTGTGGCGATCGAAACTGGTTTTGCCAATTCTCTCTTATTCAACGGGCCTCTAGCGCCGATGAGTTATTTGATTCAAAATATTGATGAATTCTATGAGTTATTGAACGATGAATTCACGTCGGATAATCCCAATACTCCTGCTGGAAACCGTCACGATTTTATACAGTTGATCGCTAGACAAGCCAATGAATTTGGTGCTCGGGTTGCCGAAGTAGCACAAGGCGTTCCAGATAACTTGCAGTACTACCCTGATACAGATCTGGCTCGACAAATGGCAGCCGTTGCACGTTTGGTTGGCGGTGGTCTGAAAACGCCGATCTACAAAGTAGAAATATTTGGATTTGATACGCACAGCGCACAGGTTTTGGCCAATGACAATACGCAGGGAGACCATGCGACGTTATTGGAAACCTTATCTCAGGCGATCAAGGCATTTATGGATGACTTGGATAGAATGGGGGTTGGTGATAAAGTGATAGGACTTACCTTTTCTGAATTCGGAAGAACGATTCTATCCAACGCATCATTTGGCACAGATCACGGTACCTCAGCGCCAATGTTCGTCTTCGGAAATAGTGTTCAAGGAGGTGTTACAGGTAGCAATCCTGTTCTTGACTCAGGTATGACTTACGCTGATAATTTGCCACACGAGTTTGATTTCAAAAATGTCTATTCCAGTATTTTTGAGGAGTGGTTCTGCACGGAAAAAACGACGGTTAACGAAATAATGGGTAACGAATTCGATCCTCTTGGATTAATTTCGGGATCTCCTTGTACTCCTCTTTTCAATAGAGAGGTTTTCGAATCGGAATCTTCAGAATGGGCACGACTTATTGAGAATCCGGTAAGAGATCAAATTCGAATTCAGTCTTTAAGAAAAGAAAGATTGGCCAGAATAAGAATATTGACCTCTTCTGGTAAGGTTTTGACCAGAAGAAGTCTGTACGGCGATGGAGTATTTTCTACTTCAGCTCTGGGACTGGCCAGAGGTGCTTATTTCATAGAAATCAATCAAGGCGGTGTAATTCAGACCTTGAAAATGATAAAGATGTAGTCTATTAATTAATCTCAGTTAATCTACTTTTTGAAATACTAGTACGGCATTCATGTCTCCAAAGCCAAAGCTTGACTGAATTGCTGTTCTTATGGGAGTATTCTCTACTGCACTGAGAGGTATTCGGCTTCTGTCTACCATATTTTCGATTTCAGGGTGTAGATCCTCTGAGTTTATTGAAGGATGAACAAAATTGTTCTCCATCTGAAGAAGAATTGCAACCGCAGCCATTGACCCTGCCGCACCAAAAGTATGACCCACCATAGATTTAAGTGAATTGACATATGGAAAATTCTCTCCTGACCTATTTAGCGCTTCTTTCCATGATCTTATTTCGATAGGATCTGCAGCGGTAGAAGTGAGATGCCCGCTGATCAAGTCAATATCTTCTGGATTTAATTGGGCTTCTTCAAGGGCGTCCCAAATGCAACGCTTAATTCCATCAGGATTAGGCATGGTCATCGAACCAATTCCCTTTTGTCCACCTGTATTTAAAGCGGCTCCCTTAACTTCAGCATAAATTTTTGCTCCTCGTTCCATTGCATAATCATATTCTTCCAAAATCAAGGTTGCCGCTCCAACTCCAGGGATCAAACCAGCTGCTGTGGAGCTCATCGGTCGTGAGGCTTGTTCAGGGGTATCATTGTGCTGTCTATTCAAAGCCATTAGTGAGTCGAATGATCCCCAGAGTAATGGTCCTTCAGTTTCACTACTTCCCACTATCATTCTTTTTGCTTTACCGTATTTGATCCTTTCATATCCAAGGGCAATGGCATTAGAACCGGTCGCACATCCTTGGGCAGTTGAAAAAATAATATTTCCAATACCTAGCTTACCGTTCAGATATAAAACAATTCCACTATTCTGTGCTTGTTGGACCATCATACTTCCCAGCTTTCTAACATTGCCTGAAAACATATGTTGACGCGCCCAATGAATCACGTGAACAGAAGGAGACTCCGATCCGTAAATAATTCCTGTGTCCCAAAGTGGCTCTTCATGCTTGTTGGCATAAATAAATCCAGCATCTTCCCATGCTTCTTTTACGGACAACAAACCATAAGTAATGGATGGTCTGCGCATTTTGATCAATTTGAGCTCTTTAAGAAACCTCGCATATTGATCCTCAGAAATTGGTAGCCTCGCGCTAACACGGCAGCCCATATTGAATTCCTCCATTTCCTTGTCGAAGGAAAATCCATTTTTGCCAGACTTCAGGCCAAATAGAAATTCTTCCTTGTTCAAGCCAATTGGGCTTACAATACCAACACCTGTTATAACTACGCGTTTATTTGGCGAGTTGCTCATTCGTCACAATTTTACAAGTAAACTTTCCTTTGCAGATCAACTGGTCATCTTTATTGGTCATACGAACTACAGACCTAATAAGACCAGAGTCAAAATTGAAACTTCGGCGTTCGCTTCTAACTCTAATAGTATCTCCTGGAAAAACAGGCTTGTTAAACTTCAATTCACTGGAAATGAGAATGACGTGATGTTTAGTAATATCCTTACCAGCCAAATACATTAGATACTTCCCGAGAACAACAGTTCCAAGCTGCACGGCAGCCTCCATTAGTACAGATCCTGGAGTAACGGGAAATCCTGGGAAATGCCCTTTATAGTACTCCGCATCCTTGGGAAAAGTATAAATTCCTACAACATGACTATCCGAACAATCAATGACGTCATCAATAAATCGATAAGTCAGTTCTTTCGGAAATAGGTTCAATAAATGATCTTTTATGTCCATGACATTATATTTAATAGAAAATATCAGGCCAAATCAACTCGTGTGGGTTTACATTTTATCTCTTTGGACTGGTTGTGGAAGCAAATATCGTTTTTTTCTTGTTTTTAAAGACATTTTAGTTAAAATATTAGAGGTGGGCGAGATTTGCTTATAGTAATTCGCCATTTGGGAGAATTTAGTTTGAGCGCCTCGAATGGCATGTTTAGTACATTAACCAAAATCAAAAATTTGATTACTTTTATCCAAACACACAAATAAACTATGTTATCAAAGACTTTTGCCGGGGCAGTTCAGGGAGTGGATGCCAGAGAAATTACTGTAGAAGTGAATGCAGGAGGAGCCGTGGGCGCTGGAAAATTAGGATATTTTTTGGTCGGCCTTCCGGATAATGCTGTAAAAGAGGGGTATCAACGCATAGAGGCGGCAATAAAGAACATTGGCTATAAGATGCTTCGTCTAAAACTCACCATTAATCTTGCTCCTGCCGACGTGAGAAAGGAGGGCTCTTCTTACGACCTGCCTATTGCAATGGGCATTTTGGCTTCAACAGAGCAGATTTCCACTGAAGGTCTGGACCAATATATGATGATGGGTGAGTTGTCTTTGGACGGAAGCCTTAGGCCCATAAAGGGCACATTACCTGTGGCTATTCTCGCCAGAAAATTGGGCTACAAGGGTTTGATTGTTCCCTCTCAAAATGCACGAGAGGCGGCTATTGTCAATCAACTTGAAGTCTACGGAATGGAGAGCCTAAGTGAGGTGATTGATTTTATGAAGAATCCAAGTACTTATAAACCAAAAACGGTGGATACTCGTGAAGAATTCGAAGAAAATGTACAGGTTTTCCAAATTGATTTCAGTGATGTAAAAGGTCAGCGCAATATCAAAAGAGCCTTGGAAATAGCTGCCGCAGGAGGGCATAATGCTATTTTGGTAGGCCCGCCGGGTGCGGGGAAAACCATGTTGGCCAAAAGATTGCCTGGAATATTGCCTCCGATGAGTCTGGCAGAGGCCTTGGATACAACCAAGATTCATTCAGTTGCAGGACTATTGGGGTCGAATGCTTCTCTGATCGCTCAGAGGCCATTTAGATCGCCCCACCATACCATTAGCGATGTCGCACTGGTTGGAGGAGGGTCTAATCCTCAGCCCGGAGAAATTTCTTTGGCGCATCACGGCGTTTTATTTTTAGATGAATTACCGGAATTCAAGAGAAGTGTTTTGGAAGTCTTGAGGCAGCCTATGGAAAAAAGGCGAGTGAGTATTTCCAGAGCAAGACAGACGGTTGAGTATCCAGCGAATTTTATGTTGGTGGCATCAATGAATCCATGTCCCTGTGGATATTATAATCATCCGGAGAAAGAGTGCGTCTGCGGTCCGGTGAATGTAAAGCGATATCTCAATAAGATTTCAGGGCCTTTGATGGATAGGATAGATTTGCATGTCGAAGTGGTACCGGTAAATTTTGAAGAACTCTCAAATCGCGATTTAGAGGAAGAAACCAGTGAAGCTATTCGAGAAAGAGTGATCAAAGCCAGAGAGATTCAATTGGAGCGATTTAAGAAATGGTCGGATATTTTTTGCAATGCTCAAATGCCAAGTAGATTAGTGAGAGAAATATGTATATTGGACCAAGCTGGAACTTTACTTTTGAAAACTGCAATGAATAAACTGAAATTATCAGCAAGGGCCTATGACAGAATTCTAAAAGTGAGTAGAACCATAGCAGATCTCCAGGAAAGTGAAAGCATAAAAATGGAACATGTCGCAGAAGCCATTCAATTCAGAAGTCTGGATAGAGAGAATTGGGCTTAGAAAATGAATAATTGATAATTAATAATGAATAACTGAGAATGAAGATCGTAAGTTATAATGTGAACGGGATAAGAGCAGCTGTTAAAAAAGGTTTTTTGGATTGGCTGGGAGAAAATGACTTTGATATTATTGCATTACAAGAGACCAAAGCACAGGATGACCAGTTACCAATGGATGCGCTTGCTGATATGGGGTATCAAGTATTTCATGAGGCAGCAGAGAAGAAAGGCTACAGTGGGGTGGCTATATTATGCAAAATCAAACCATCCAATGTCGTTCATGGAATGGGAGTAGAGAAGTACGATAGAGAGGGAAGGGTTCTTCGGGTAGAATACGATAAGTTCGAATTGATCAATACTTATTTTCCTAGTGGATCGAGCAGTGAAGAGAGACATGAATTTAAGATGGAATTTTTAAAGGATTACTCACCATTTATTGGAAAGATCAAATCAGATAAACCTCTTATTGTCGTGGGAGATTACAATATCGTTCATACTGAAAAAGATATTCACAATCCGGATAGAAAGGATAACCCCAGTGGTTATAGACCGGGAGAACGACAATGGATGACAGAGTGGTTTGACAATGGGTTTACGGATGCCTTTAGATCTATGCATCCGGAAGATAACCAGAGTTTTTCTTGGTGGAGTTATCGGGCAGCCTCAAGGGCAAGAAACAAAGGTTGGAGAATCGATTACATTAGCGTAGATGATCGAATTAAATCCAATATTAAGGAGGCCAAACATCTCCACGATGCGGTGCACAGCGATCACTGTCCTGTTTTTAGCGAAATACAATTATAAACTTGGAAAATTCATTCATTCGGATAGTATACATATTAGCAAGCTTGTTTTCTGTATTCCTATGTACTAAATCTAGTGCGCAGATCTTAAAGGGAGAAGTGATAGATGTTATTACTGGAGAACCCTTGAGCTATGTCAATATTGGTGTAGTAAGTAAGGGAATAGGGACGGTATCTAATGAAAATGCTTATTTCGAATTAAACCTTGACGGCGTCAAGACTGAAGATATAATTCGAATATCCTGTATTGGTTATCAAGCATTGGAAATAAAAAGGAAGGACCTGGTTGGATTCGATGAAATAAAGGAATTTAATCTGGTAGAAATCATTTATGATCTGTCAGAAATCGTAGTAAAGCCAAAGAAACTAAAACAGCGTGTCCTGGGCAATAAAACCAGGTCAAAAGTCATGCATGTTGGGTTTGACGAGAATTTACTAGGACATGAAATGGGCGTTATTATGAAGACCAATGAAAGGCCAACATGGTTGGATTCTGTAAAATTTAATGTTTCTCATTGTGGCTACGATTCTATATTTTTTAGGCTTAATATTTATGAGTTTAATGAAGGATGGCCGGGCAAAAATATTCTAAGAGAACCGATTTATATCTCTTTGTCTAAAGTAGATGTAGGCGGAACTATTTCTGTAGATCTGAGCGATTTTTTTATTTATACCGAAAAGGATTTTTTGGTTTCCTTAGAATTAGTTAGAGATCTTGGGCCCGGGAATCTATATTTTAGCACCGGATTTTTTCTTGCACCGATCTATTATAGATATACTAGCCAGGACTCCTGGAAGAAATTTGGATTTGGTGCTGGCATTTCGGCCTATGTAACTCAGGAAAAGAATTAGTCCGGGCGATGAATTTATAGAAGCTCGTCGAGTCGGCATTTATTCGTACTTTTGGGGTTCAAATTTTTGTGAATGGCCAATCTTTTATCTGTAGTAATACCGGTTTATAACGAGGAAAGAACCTTGAAGAGAATCCTGGACAAGGTATTTGAGGTAGAATTGCTTGGAGGAATTCAACAGGAAGTTTTATTGATCAACGATTGTTCTAAAGATGCCAGTGAAAGCATTATTCATGAATACATGCGAGACCATCCGGAGCTGCAAATAAGATACTTCAGTCATGAGAAGAACCAAGGTAAAGGAGCCGCATTGCACACGGGAATTAGGGAGGCAAAAGGAGATTATGTGATCATCCAGGATGCAGATTTAGAATATGATCCGAACGAATACAATTTGCTCTTGCAACCTTTGTTGGACGGATTTGCTGATGTGGTATATGGATCGAGATTCATAGGTGGAAAACCCCATAGAATTCTATTTTTCTGGCATTCCATTGGAAACAAGTTTTTGACTTTTATTAGCAATGCTTTTACCAATCTCAACCTAACGGATATGGAAACTTGCTATAAAATGTTCAAAAGGGAACATATTCAGTCACTGAAGTTGAAAGAAAAGCGATTTGGTTTCGAACCTGAAGTAACTGCCAAAATATCCAGGATACCCAAAATTAGAATATACGAGGTGGGAATATCTTACTATGGAAGAACCTATGAAGAAGGGAAGAAAATCAATTGGAAAGATGGGATGAGAGCCATTTATTCTATACTTAAATACAATCTGTGGAATAGAAAATAATTAATAATTAATAATTAAAAATCACTGTTGTCCGGTTAAATGTCGGACAGGATTAAAATTAGTGATATTTAGTTGATTATCAATGGTGGATATTATAGATTTAAAATGATAGCCGCTGATATTAAGCTGAACTAAATAGATTAGGGATATTTTGTTTTCTGCGTAAGTTATTGATTAGAGCCTTGTCTGGATTTTCCAGGAACTTGAATATGTGAATATAGGACATCAGATGAAGTCTTATCATGGAACTAAGGTTAGAATAGGCCCACTTTCTTTTCAGCTTAGATTTTAGGTATTTGATCAATAGATCAGCAATCAAGACACACCACACCTGTATTTTAATGGCGTTTTCATTGTCTCCCAAAAAGTATTGTAGAGGATAAGCTTGTTTTATTCTTTTAAATAACAATTCTATTTGCCATCTGTGCTTGTAAATTAACGTGATTGTTTGAGCTTGAAAAACGATGTTATTGGTGATAAAATAGAAGATCTTATCTTTTTTAGGATCATAGTAAGTGATTAGTCTGGCCTTAGTTCTTGTAACATCATTATGAGAGGTATGTCCCAATATGATTTGTTCATCAGCGATAATGCCCATTTTTCTTTGTTCATCAGTTAATTGAAATTGATCAGTTACTTCAAACTTGGCGTCCTTTCTCATTCTAGTTACCCATGTCACCTGTTCAGTAGTCCATAAATCGTATTGATAATAATTGAGATATCCCTTGTCGAATACTATGATTGATCCTTGTGGTAGTTTCATGTTTTTTATAAAAGTTACATCATGAGAAGCTGCTGAAGTCATCTTAATTAAACAGGGTACATCATGATCTGCTTTAATAAGGGTATGCACCTTCATTCCTCCTTTTCGTCTTCCGTTAGCTGGAGTATTTCCAGCACTCTTTAAAATCTCTTTGAATAAAGTTATAGTAGTTGAATCAGCAATATAAAGCTTAGAAAACCAAGATTCTTTAAATCGGCTGTCCGGTAAACTTTTGTGTAAACGATCATACAAATCCATATATATCTTCTCAAATACTTGTGCATTCCTAGCCCTATTGGCATCTGAAAGCGTACTCCTTCTAGGGCAGTAACTCATGCCGAGGTGATTTAATTTAAGAAAACAGGCCTGCATCCCCGTTGTCACCTCACGCAATGAAGTGCATTTATGAAAAATGCAATATAACATCGTTGTTAAATGATGGTAGGTAGTAAACTTCTTGGTGTAATGGTCAGACTTATACTTCTTCGCTAGTCGGTAGATTTCTGATTTATTTATTAAACTAATCAGCTGAGAAAATATCGGCTGTCCGGTAAAATTTAGATCTTTGTTCATATTGACTAAAATTTGAGTGTAGGAACTACAAATTTCGTCATCCGCAGGAGATTCTTAACTCTCCTGCTCATTTTTTACCGGACAGTAGTGATTAATAATTAATAATTGTCGAAGTTATATGTCACCGATCACTAACCACCAATCACCGATCACTAGTAACTAATCACCGATCACTAATCACTAACCACATCTACCCCTGAACCGGTGGAATGAAGAATAAATAGATGAGATACGCGCCGAATCCAATAAAGATCAATCCAGTCAAGTATTCTACTCTCTTTTTCCAATTCGAATTCAACCATTTGCCAAGTATACCGGCGAAGAAAATCTTGAGATTATCGCCCAGAATAATGACGAATATAATAGAAGAAATCAGGGCAATGGTTTCATACTGACTGTAGTCTTTGCCAATTTTCGAGCCGGTGATCACACTGAGCCAAAAGAAGATGGTGAAGGGATTAAAGGTGTTGATAGCAAAACCCTTACTGAACAAAACACTGTTTTTTGAGCCCAGGGATAACTTGCCCACTTTATTTTTTTCATTAATGAATAGAAATATGCCCATTCCTGCCATCACGATACCACCCATTAGGCTTAGATATTTGATTTCTGTGGCCTCCCAATTAATTTTTTGATCGAGTTGCTGGCTGAAGTAAAACAATACAAAACTGTAGAGCAAATCACTGAACCAAATACCACTGGCCAGAATCTGGGCTTTGAAAGTGCCATGTGTAAGGCTGGTTTGCATCAATGCAAAAAATATTGGCCCTGTAATAAAGGTCAGACCAACGCCTAAAAGTAAACCAGCTCCTATTGCTTCTATCATTATATGTTAAAATTAATTAGCCCAGGCAGCGTATTAAAATCTTGACGAATCTACATATTAATCGGTAAAAGCTTCATTTAGCTGATTTTATCGACTGTTAAAAGTCAAAAGTAGCTTGAAAAAAACGGATTCTTATTATAAATTAGTTAAAAGAAAAGTTATTTTTGTTTACTCCGGTACTGAAAAACATTCATATGAAAAGATTTTTACTTTCAATATTTTTATCCCTGGGAATGTTCCTAACTCAAGCGCAGGATATACACTTTTCCCAGTTTTACGCCTCGCCACTTACCCTTAATCCGGCTTTAACCGGAGTAATGAATTGTAACACTCGAATAACTGCGAATTACCGAAGTCAGTGGGCTTCAGTACTCAATTCTAATGCTTTCAAAACTTACTCTGTTTCTTATGATCAGAAAATCCCTGTTGGACGTGCTGATTATTTTGGAATAGGAGGATTGTTCTGGAGCGATGTTGCAGGTCAAGCTGACTTTGGAACAACTACTGGATTGATTTCGCTGAGTTATGCTAAAAAGATGGGTGGTTATCGAAAGCGAGCGCATTATCTATCTGTTGGAGCCAATGGTGGTATATCGAGCAGAGGAATTGATTTTGTAAAAACCACTTGGGGAGTTCAGTGGAATGGAGACGAGCAAGATCCAACGATTGATCCTCAAGAGAATTTTAATAACAACTTCTTATTCGCAGATGTTTCTGCAGGAATATTGTGGTTTAGCGTTTTTGATGAGCACAATAGTTTCTACTTCGGTGGAGCATACAGTCACTTGAACAGAGCCAATCAGTCTTTCAATGACGATGAGTTTGAAGCTTTATACAGTAAGTTTACAGGTCATGCGGGTGGACAATTCTTGATCGCTCCTAAGTTGGGCGTTGTTCCAGGTATTGTAGTCTTTTCTCAAGGACCATCATTCCAAACGAATATTGGAACTAACCTGAGATTCTTATTAGGAAATAGTAGAAGATCTAATCAGGCGGTTCAGTTTGGTGCTTGGTATCGATTAGCCAATAATAATGTTGGAGACTTGGCCAGCGATGCATTGATTTTGACTGGAAGATTTGACTATGAGAATTTCTCACTGGGCTTTTCCTATGACATCAATGTTTCTGACCTTAGTGTTGCGAGTAATGGAAACGGAGCTTTCGAATTTTCTATGGTTTATCTAGTATGTGGACCGGAAAGTAGAAATGTTTACTGCCCACGATTCTAAGAGAAAAAATATAAGAGATTTGGTCCGGTTCAATATACTATTGTTCCGGACTTTTGCATTAGATAATATAGCAATCAACCTTAAATAAAAAGTCATGTTTGGATCTAAATCAAAAGAAAATAATCAGTCAAAAAGTAATGTAAAACCAATCTCCACCCCATCTATCAATTCTCTCGTAACAGGTACCACAGTCGAGGGAACCATCCATTCTGATCACGATATCAGAATAGACGGAAAAGTCAAAGGAGTAATTAAATGCAAAGCCAAAGTAATCATTGGACCTTCAGGCATAGTTAATGGAGAAATTTATTGTCAAAATGCCATGGTGGAAGGGACCTTCGAAGGAATTATCAAAGTTCAGGATACACTACAAATCAAGGACAAGGCGAAGGTCGAAGGAGATATCCAAACGGATAAACTTAGCGTACAGCCAGGAGCTATATTTAATGTGTCATGTGTGATGGACGACAATATGAAGAAGACTCAGAGCAAGCCAAGTCCAAGAGTGACAGACAAAAAGGAAGCTCATATGGTTAAGTCCTAATCAAAGCCAATGAACAAGGCTAATAAATATGCCAAATACAGCTCCTTTGGATTTGAATTGGCGGCAATCACGATAGTTGGGTATTTTATTGGCAATGCCATTGATGTGCGATTGGGTACGGCAAAGCCATATTTTACCATACTATTTATTTTCGTTTTTATTGTCGCTTCATTCTATCGACTCATTAAAAAGCTTGAATCGGAAAACTCTGATGATTAAGGAGCAGTTTATCAAATGGCATTTGTGGGCCTTAATTTGCTCTGTGGTGTTCTTAGTCATCCAGTATTTCATTCCTAAGATTAGCATTCACTACTGGATTAGTATTTGGTCTCTGATCTTTTTCTCATTGCTTTCTATCGCACTCTATGTGATATCAATCAAGTTTATCGATCACGAAAACAAACAGCTGTTTGGGTCTTTGATAATGTTGGAAACATTTTTAAAGATCATCATGGCAGTAGTGTTGGTCTTCGTTTATTATAAAATATTTCAACCGGCGAATAAGTATTTCATCATTCCTTTCTTCGCCATTTATTTTATTTTTACTGTTTTCGAAACAATTTTTTTAGTTAGAATCAATATTCATGGATCGAAAAAGTAGTCAGTATAGGGTCAAAGTGGATGGACATTTTGAAGCGGACATCGATTGGCGGAATATCGAAATCAAAACGATAGACCTGAACAATGAACGGCTGTTATTTAGCTATGGAAACATGCATCACGAAGCAGAGTTGGTAGACATGAATCTGCAAAGCAAAAAAATTAGTCTAAGGTTGGATGGTGAGCTATTCGAGGTGGAAATTCAGGACTCCCTTGACTTGGTTATTGATGAGATGGGATTGAGCAATGTTGATACTAATCTATCCAACGAACTCAAAGCACCAATGCCTGGTCAGGTTAAAGAAATCATGGTAAAAGAAGGCCAAGAAATCCAAGAGGGAGATCCCTTGTTGGTTTTGGTGGCCATGAAAATGGAAAATATTCTAAAAAGCCCTACTTCAGGGGTCATTTCAGAGATCAAGGTTCAAGCAGAAGACATCGTCAACAAAAATGATGTCCTTGTCTGTTTCGAACAATAAAAACCTAATTAAGTATAGCTAAAACTCCTCTCCGGCAATAACTTGGCAATAAGCTTGTGAAGATTAAGAATTCAGAGGTCTACCTGATATAATTCTTCTGATAAAACTGAGCATAAGCATCTACAGACTTAATTTTCATCAACTCCCGATAATTCGCCTGACTTATAGGATAAGCAACAAATGCTTTACCACCCAAAACTTCTTCCTGCTTTTCTATCAGTACCTGACAGTACTTATCTCCTTCCTTGGCATCTTTGAATTTTCGAATAATCAGCATTGGATTGTCTCCACTGGTATTCATGAAAATATTCGAGACCTTCAACTTGTCCAATCTAAAGTACTTGTTATTAAAGTTGCTAATACTGACTTTAGCATCATTGGTATTAAGATTGGTATTATCGTAGGAAATGAGGGTGTAGTGAAGAACCTCAGGTTCATACTTAAAGTTATTATCCGGTAATGCCACCGAACTGGTATCCTGAACCGTCGCCGTTGTATCTGAAGAAGTGGCAGTATCCTGATTGCCATAGAGACCGAGAACATCTAAAATCTCTTTTGCTCTTTTGCTTTCTTCGGTACCTCGATATTTACCAATAACTTCGCGTAAAGAGCGTATGTATTCTTGCCGTCCCTTCAGGTTTCCAATACACATCGCTGCAAGTAGTTCAAATTTTGAAGCATAGGTCGTACTAGCTTCGAAAATCTCGTCTCTTTTCTTGATTTTAGACAATGCCGTCTGGTATTCACTAGAAGTGAAGTCCGCATAGACTTCGTCGTAGTAATTTTTTACTCGTTGTTCTTTATCCAGGGTAAGCGCTAGGAAATCAGGATCTACCAAGGCCTTGGCGTAATTCGTTTCCGGAAACTTCCGGATTATGATATTTTTCTGCTCCTCGCTCTTTTCGTTTTGTTTTAGATCCTGATAATTCAAATACAAATAAAATCGGGTCTCCAACTCTCTTGGATTGTTGGGGTACTGCTTTAGAAGATCTTCATGTACGTCAATGGATTTTTCTAATTTTTCCAGACGTTCACGATACAAAATCCCCAACTGAAACATGGCTTCAATTTTTTCAGCTTCGACTTTGGCTTTTTTCGCAGGATCATCAGGGATATAACTCAACAACTTATCAATATCTTCATCAGAGAGTATCAGCGATTCGTAAGATTCCGTTTCTATATCATCAAAAATCTCGTCTGAGCCATAGGAAGAAATTCTCCAAAAATCTTTAAGCTGGATATCCCCCCACTCCTTTTCAAAATACTTTTGACCTTTTTTAATTGCTTTTTCGTCGTATGCGAAAAAAGAAGATCGAACAGTTGATCGAGATCCAGTACCTACGGCGGATCGCTGAGGGTTAAATCTTGAATCAGTGATCGATTTTCTATTTTTGTTTCGATTATTTCGGTTGGCCTCGTTCTGTTTTTGAATTTGGTAGGCCAAATCTCTTCTCTCCTTCTCGCTTAATCCAACCAAGCTGAGTAAGCTATCATTGAGTTGAATTATCTCTAGGTTCTTTGCGATATCAGCTAGATTCAAACTATAAGCCTCAACTTCGAAATATCTATCATCCACTTTATTCATGAACATCAATGTACTATCGTAATAGTACTTGGCATTCAGATAGTCTTGTCGTTTGTAGTTTAGATCAGCCAAATAATAATACGATTCCGCTAGCTGAGGTTTATCGCCAGAATTATTTTTAATTGATAGTCCGAAATATTTTTCTGCGTCCGGAAGCCTATTATCTGCAACGGCAAGTTGTGCCATAGCAAAATAAATGTGACCGATGTATTCCTTATTCTTTCCATCAACCATCAGTTTTTCAAGGCTTTTCTGGATTTTTTCCGGATCTTCTTTCTGTAATGCCTGCAACTGGATCCCTTTGAGCTGCGCAGCAAAGACCATATCGTATTTTGGTTTGAACTGGATACAGTCTTCCAGAGCTACCCTGGCTGCGCTGTAATTTTTCAGCTTTGTTTGTAACTGTGCAACAATGAAGGAATACCTGGCCTTGTCATACTGATCCTTGGAAGTATCAATGGCCTTTTCCAGCTCCGTCACAGCCTCGGCAAGTTCTCCTTGTTTCAAGTGCCATTTCGCTCTCACAGGATGTTGTAGCCTTTTGATTCGACCTGGCAAATCCTCGTACTTTTCGAATCTGTCCAGTGCTAATTCGGCATAAATGTATTGGTCTAATTCCACATAAGTATGGGCCAACCAAATCAAATTTTCGTAGAAAGCTGGGATATTATCTACTATGCGGCCATCGTATACCTCATACTGATTGATAGAAGTATACTTTACCGGATCTTTTTTCTTAACGGGCTTCTTTTTCCTTCTTTTTTTCTTTTTCTTCTTCTTCTTTTTCTTGTCGGGCTTTATTCTGTTGCCTTCAATTTTTTCCAGATAACTAGGTGGGTACTTGTTCGAGATGTATTCAAAAGTATTAATGGCATCTTCGTAGTCTTTCTTAACGAAATAACTCTTTCCCATCAATAAGTATGAATCATCGGTCCAATCACTTGCCGGATGTTTGGTAATTACTGTCGCGAGCTTCTCAATACACTTGTCCATATCGTCATTGTAATTGAGATAGTCTTCATTGGATGTGAATGGAAATATAGGTATGATTTGGTTGTAGTTGAATCGATAGCCATCATTCAACTGGAATACATCCTCTATCCATATTTCTTTGGCGTTAAAATAACCATTGAACTTCGCTGTAGTATTTTCGAAAAGTTCACCTGTTGCAGACAGCTCTTCTCTCTTTTTATTTTTACTTCCACTACAAGAAGCAAGAAGGAACAGAATCGTAAGAGCTGCTATTCCAACATTTTTCATAAAAAATACTTTATTTGCAATCATATAATATTTAACTAGATCACTACTATAGGCAATAATCCTTATACCAACGCATTTAAAGGTACAGGAGTATAAAATTCGCGTAAAATTAGGCTATTTTTATTTATTGGGCATGGAAGAGAAAAAAACACGTTGGCAAGCCATTAAGGAGCGATTGAGGAATACTTACCGCTTGATCATTTTGAACAATGAGACACTTCAAGAGGTGAATACATTTAATCTCAGTGTTCAGAACTTATATATTGCCGCCTGTAGTCTATTTGTTGCCTTTGCTATACTTTTCTTTTTATTGATTTCTTATACTCCCCTAAAACGGTTAATTCCGGGATATGGGGAAATTAGTAGTAATCGCGAATTGGTTAAATTGTATAAGCAGGTGGATACACTGGAAAGTGTAGTAGAGAGTCAGCGACTGTATATCGAAAACTTTCGTCATTATGTAACGGGAGATATACCGGTACATGAAGACACCGTAGATATTGATTCGGAGTTGAAGACACCGGAGCCAATAGAGCGTGTTGAAGAAGACGAGATATTGCGCAAAGAAGTGGAGATGGAACAGCTTTTGAGTCAAGGCCGATCCTTCACAGATAGCCCTAATCGAATAGAGTTCATACATTTTGTAACACCTGTCAAGGGCACTATTTCTACTTATTTTAAACCGGATATTGAGCATTACGGTGTGGATGTGTTGGCACCAAAAAATACGGTTATTAAAGCAAGTCTGGATGGAATAGTAATATTTGCGGATTGGACGCTACAGACTGGTAATACCGTTACTATACAGCACGATAATGATATTATCAGTAGTTATAAACACAATTCTACCAATCTGAAGAAAGTGGGAGACTATGTTCAGGCGGGAGAAGCCATCGCCATCATTGGAAATTCAGGTACCTTATCGAATGGACCTCATCTTCACTTCGAGCTATGGCAGAATGGAACACCACTGGATCCTTCTGATTATATCAATTTTAACTAGAAAAATGCTCCATAACATCTCTGTAGATCTGATCTATGGATGAGGCCTCATTTCTTTCAATTTTCTCGAATAAGTACTCGTCCTGAGCTCTTCCCAAAGTCATGGCTTCAGAGTAAGGTAGATCCGGCTTAAAAGTAACCAGCGAATATTTAGAATAATAGTCAGGATATTGACCCTCTAATTGCATTTCAATCTTTCTCTTTTCAATGAAGCGATGGTCGTCTACATGGTCGCGCATCTCGTAGAAATTATCAATGGCAAGATCCGCTATTGCATCGGCATTTATTTTTCTTGATTCGGAAAAAGACATCATAGACTTTTCGAAATCTCCTCCGTGTGCTTCTAAAACTTCCTCAAATCGGGATACATCTTCGAAGCTTGCATTCATCCCCTGACCATAAAAAGGGACTATGGCGTGGGCTGCATCTCCCATCAAAAGTGATGGTGCATTAGGCATTTTCCAAGGAGAACATTTGATCGTGGATAAAGAAGAAGTCGGATTACTTCTGAAGTCTTCGATCAGGTCGGGCATTAATTCGACAGCATCGGGAAAATAGCGATTGAAAAAGCTGCGAATTTCTTCATCACTGATAAGGCGATCAAAGCCTTCCTCACCATCGAAGGACAAAAACAAGGTCACCGTAAAACTGCCATCCATATTGGGTAAGGCAATCAACATAAAATCACCTCTTGGCCATATGTGGAGTGAACCATTGTCCAGTTGGTGTTCTCCATTTTTTCCTGCTGGTATTTCCAATTCTTTGTAGCCGTGGGTTAGGAAATCCTGGCTATAATCAAATCGTATTCTACCACTCCAGGGCATCATCGATCTGCGTACAGCTGATCCTACTCCATCCGTTCCGAATAAGTAATTAAAGCGTTCCTGACTACCATCACGGAAATAAAGAATATTTTGTTCGAAGTCAACGAGGTTCACTCCTTTATCGAAGATTACTCGTGCGTTATCGTGTTTGTCTAGCTCATTAATCAACAACTTATTCAGTCCAGGACGGGATATCGAGTTAATGTAATCTGTTGCTCTTCCGGAATACGCAGAGAACCTTGTAGTTTTATCCAGATTGTGGATCATCCTACCTTTCATGGGGATACATAAAGCTTGAACATCATCATCTAATCCTGCTCTTGATAAGGCATTCAATCCACGTGGAGATAAAGCTAAGTTGATAGATCTGCCAGCATCTAATTCTACTTTACGCAGGTCAGGTCTTTTCTCAAAGAGGGACACATCATGGCCCATTTGAGCCAATCTCAAAGCCAATAAACTGCCACATAATCCCGCTCCTACAACATGTATTTTTTTCGCTTCCATCAGATCAATTTTTTAAGTATCTCAATGAAGTCAATAATGTCTTCAAATCTATTATACAAGGGCACCGGTGCCATCCTAACCACATTGGGTTCTCTCCAATCCGCAATAATTCCATTTTCAAAAAAACGATTGTAAAATCTTTTGTCCTTACCTTCAAAAACAAGAGATAGTTGACATCCCCGTTCCTCCGGGTTTTGTGGTGTTATGACATTCAACCCTTCTATCTCCGAAGCTTCTAATGCCTTGATCATGAATGCTGTCATTTTTCTACTCTTCTCTACCAGTTTTTCAAATCCGGCTTGCTCAAACACCTTAAGCGAAGCGAAGATGGCCGCCATTGACAAAATCGGTGGATTACTAAGTTGCCAAGCTTCTACTGTTGGTATAGGATCAAAATCATCTCCCATTAGAAAGCGTGTAGATTTATTCTGCCCCCACCAACCTTCGAACCTAGGAAGATTTTCATTTTCGTGATGGCGCTCATGCACATAACATCCAGCAAGACTTCCAGGACCAGAATTCAGGTATTTATAACTGCACCATACGGCGAAATCAGCCCCCGAGTCATGTAAGTTTACCGGAACATTTCCGGCACCATGAGCTAAATCAAATCCGACAACAATTTTATGTTCGTGTCCCCATTCAACAATTTCCTGGAGAGGATAAAATTGTCCGGTATAATAATTGACTCCACCGATGAGAATCAAGGCCAATTCATCTTTGTATTGCTCTATGGTTGCTTTTATTTTTTCCTTAGAGACGACCTCTCCTCGATCGGGCTCCAAATAGATGATATCTTCTTCCGGATTTCCATTATGGTATTCCACCTGTGATTTTACCGCATAGATGTCGCTTGGAAATGGACTATATTCCATTAAAACCTTTCTGCGATTGCCCTCAGGTCTATAAAAACTAACCATCATAAGATGAAGATTGACCGTAAGGGAATTCATGACAACCACTTCCGTGTTCTTCGCACCGACCAAGGAAGCCATAGCACTGGTTAGAAATTCATGGTAGGGCATCCATGGATTTTTGGCGTGAAGATGTCCTTCAACACCCAAATTAGCCCAGTCTTTTAGTTCCTGCTGAAGAAATTCTGCAGTAAGTTTTGGTTGCAAGCCAAGAGAATTTCCAGTGAAATAGAGAAAATCATTTCCGTCTGAATCTTTTGGAATATGGAACTGATCTCTGAACGCTCTCAAAGGATCAGAACGGTCCAATTCCTGTGCTATTTGTCTGTAATTCTTCATTCTACTTCTATATTTTTCCCAACCATCTCAAAACATTATCACTTTTTATCTGCTGGGCCAATTCTGAACTGATTGTTCCTGAATTGACACTCTCATCCAATACTTTACCAGGATAACTCCCCTCTACAGAATCCATTTCACCAAGAGGATAAGGATTGTCGATTCCGAATACTATCTGAGATGAAGGAACCCTTTTGATCAACATTTCAAGGCTAATGGGATCGTGGACCAAGGTGTCATAAAATACATTTTTTGCTTGTAGAATATTCTCGGGGTTCTTAGTTTCAACAAATAGATCCGGCCTCCCTTTATATCCTTGAATCCTCCTTCCTATATTCACCATGGACATTTGATTACCGTGTGCAAAGCAAGTTCTTAGGTTAGGGTATTTATCATCGTAATCCCTCAAAGTAAAAAAATGAAATGTATCTGCGCACTGAGCGAGCATCCACACCAAATGGTAACGCCAGAAACGGTCTTCAAGATGTATAAATTTCTGTCCGTCGTAAGGGTGTATTTCTAAGGATAGGCTTAATTCATTGGCCAGCTCGAAAATGGCTTCGGCCTCTTCGTGAATAATAGTTCTCCATTGCCCTTGTGAATTGACAAAATGAGTGGGAAGACAAAGCAGTGTCATTCCAAGACCATGACATCGTTCTATTTCCTTAAGGGCATCGTCGAGATAAGCAGCCTGAACCACAAAGCCCGGCGTAAATTTTTCCGAATGATCGGACTGAATCTTATAATGATAATCATTCTGAAAGCGAATCACATCACGACAGGTATCCCGGTCCATACCATTGCAATAGAGCTGAGATAAGGTAATTAATACCTCGTGCTCGATATGGTGTTGTTCCATCCATTCCAACTTAGCTTCGAGGAAGAAGCTTTCGTGATCAATGGGTCGCTTCCATCCCTTCTGCCTCATAAATTTCCTGTCGTCATCAATCCATAGTATGCCTTTGTCCTTCATGAATTGAGGGAATTCATGCGGATAAGGAAGCAAATGAGCGTGAGCGTTAATGATCGACATTGGTGGATTTAAAGACCGAAAAAATACTTAGGTAAAAGTAATAGAAATCTCCTATAGAAATGAGCTTTGTCTTCAAAAATGAAATACCATTCTGGTAATTCTAAATTTTTTGATTTACTAGTTTAACAGCTTCGTATTGAAAGTATATACTGGAACCAGGATCTTGTGAACATATGACAATAGAGATGACAGAAAAAAGCTCTAACAATAGGGCTCTGCTTGTTTTAGCATAAACTGTTATTCATTCGTTGTATTGATTTTTCGCATCCGAGCAAATTAAATTGATTAATTTTCCAATTATATATCGCAAAGATCTCAACTATATCATCAGCGTGCATTACCTAAACGAAAGTCATATTTTACTTTTTCTTCTGCAGGTCCTTGTTCTACTGGGATGTGCAAGAACTTTAAGTGTGCTTTGTGAGGCAATAAAAATACCTGCTATTGCCGGGGAAATTCTTGCGGGCATCCTGTTGGGACCTACTTTACTTGGCCGAATTTCTCCTACTTTTCAAAATTGGCTTTTTCCTGATGATCAGATACAGTGGACGATGTTGGAGACGGTCTCTTGGTTGGGCGTTTTTTTTCTGCTGCTTTCTTCTGGTTTTCATGTCAACATTAGGCAGGCTATGGGAAGCGGCCGATCTGCAATGCTGATTGGTATTATTGGTGTATTATTTCCGATTGCGATAGGGTATCCAATATTCCATGCTCTTGATGCTACTTACTGGGGAGATAAAGCGACTGGACTTTCATTTGCTCTTTTTCTTTCTGTCGCCGGTTCTATAACGGCAATATCTGTGGTAGCACGTGCACTTGGTGATCTGAAGATCACCAAAACTCGAGAGGCTTCTTTAGCACTTTCAGCTTGTGCCATCAATGACCTTTTCGGATGGTTTTTGTTCACTGTGGTCATGTCTTTGATTGGCTCTCATGCCATGAGTACAGGGGAGTTGCTGGGATCCGGACTAGCTATTGTTGTGTTTATTGTCATTAGCATCGCTTTTGGGAGCAAAGTCTTGAGTTTTGCGGTAAAGTTGGTGGAGTCTACCTCTTTGTCTCAACCTGCGGCGGCGCAGACTTTGATCATCAGTGTAGGCTTACTTTGCGGTGCCATTACACAATGGTTGGGGATTCACGCGATCCTTGGTTTCTTTCTTGCCGGTATTATGGTGGGAAGTGCAAAGGATATTCCATTTAGCTTACGCGATAGCGTATCTGATACCTTACATGCCATTTTTGTTCCTATCTTCTTTGCCACCCTCGGACTCAAGATTGATTTTTTGCTGGGATTAGAAATATGGCCAACTGTTATTTTCACTGCGGTTGCCATTGTAGGCAAATTCGTGGGTGCTTGGTTAGGAGCGAAGTTGGGCAAACAAAATTCTAAAATTTCCGTGTTAATGGGCTTGATTTTTATCCCAGGTGGGGCCATGGAAATAGTTGTTGCTACCCTTGCTCTGGAGCTTGAGTTAATTGGTCAAGCCATCTATGTAGCCATTGTCTTTGCTGCCTTGGCCTCTTCAATATTAGCTGGTCCACTTATAGGAATTCAAGTACGTAAAATGGGATTAAACAGTAAATCAGAGGAATTAGGTCTAGAGATTAATTAGGCCACAGTTTTAGTCGAAGGGGTATTTTTTATATTTAAATGGGGGAATTCCATAATTAATAAGTGTTCAATCCAGAACCTTAATAATTTTTATATGGCATCAACTTCTCTTTCCTTTTGCATAGTTGAGGTGACAAGAGTTAAAACATTGAGCTATTTTTGCGTTGAACAACTAAGCAACGTAAAATAACTAAGTTCATGGACGAACAGTTAGATAGTTCCGGCTCGGGAAAAACAAATCTGGAAAAATCGGAAAAGAAGAAAAAACGCAAGGAAGAAATCAAACGCCTACAGCGTAAGCTGGACAAATTCGAAGGTAGACCCAGCAGAGGAATAGAAACATGGTTTAGACTGACTTCTAAGAATCTTTATACCCGTTTACGAATCGTCGATACTAAATCGAATATTCTTATTACAGCCAACGCGATTATCATTTCTGTAGTGCTAGGATCTTTGTATCCACGACTGCAGGAAGATGGACATTATATCTTCGCTGTTGCCGGCTTAGTTATTACCAATGTGATTTCCATCACCTTTGCCATTTTGGCTACTATTCCAAGATATATAGGACGTCGTGAGGATTTCGAAGATGATGAAATCGATATTATGTCGTTCGATGATTTTCATCAAATGAGCTACGAGGAATATAAAGAAGAAGTGCTGGAGGTAATGGAAGATGGAGATAAGCTTTATCCATCGATGATAACAGACATACATAGCCTTGGATTGACCCTAGCCAGAAAATACAACCTGATCCGCAAGGCTTACCTGGTCTTCCTAGGCGGGATTATTTTGTCCGTTATCCTATTTAGCGTTGGCCATTATCTATTGCACGCCATAACTGATCATCATTAATTATTTGAGCTCTATCTTTTGATTAAAACTCAAGATGCCAATCAAAAGCTAAATGATGTTCTTAAGTTAAATGTATTTCGCTCTCCATCTTCCGTAATGGAAAAGTAGGGATGTACGATGAATACTCCTAAAATATCCATCCATATTCCAGCAGTATAACTTCTATGCCAGGAATTCGAGTCTTCTCCATCTAGCCATACCCGACCGATATCGAAGCCTCCCAGAATCCCAATATCCATGGGCAATACATTGTTATTCCATTGTGTCAATCTTATTCTTAGATCTATGTTGTCATAAATGGCAGAATTACCTAGAAAACGATTATTTCTAAAACCTCTTAGATTGGTTAAGTTACCTAGGTTTTGCAATTGATAGAACTGAGCATCTCCATCGGTTCTTGCAAAGCCGATTCTGTTGGCTAGAACCATTTCCGGTTTTCTACTGATCATCAAATATGTGGTCATATCTGTCCTAAACTCCCATATCTTATCAGAGGAATCCAGCTCTTTTTGATGGTTGACCATGAAGTTAAGCTTCAGCCCGTTGGTCGGTTTGTTTTTTCTGTCGACAAAGCCTAGGTCGCCGCTTACTTTAGCTCCAATGAAGAATTTTCTTTCTAATTCTTCTTCTGAAAAACCAATATCAGGATCGCCAGCTACTCTGTCATCATTGTCTACGATTCGTACCGATTCAAATGTCGGACCGAATGATAAAAATACCCGTCGATTGCTCAGATGATACTTGAGATGAGGAAAATACCCAAATTGTCTCATTCGAACCCAATTGTATCGAAGGCCGCTTCTCTCAACTTTTGTTTCATTGCCATATCCGAAGAAGTTTTGATAACTGGCGTAATGAATGTTGGCAATATGAGCAAAATCCAGGAAGTCTGTAAGCCCCGGATAGGTGCCCTCATAGTCTAAAGTATAAGCCTCTCTACTAAATGGAGCGATGAAGAGTTTGATATTATGTTGGGCCTTAAATGGGTTTTTGCGCCATCGATGTCTGGTCCATTGGATATTACCCCCGACCCAAAACTTGTCATCTAAAGTATAGCCAAACCTGGGTAAAATGATTCTTTGAGTATACCTGAATCCATAACGGTCGTAATCATTGATTCCAATCAGGTTTGCAGTTTTATCTTTTACAGGTTCACCTTCTAGTTTTAATCCGTCTTTGTCATCGTAGATGTAGATGTTTTTATTCTTAGAATTATTGACAATCTCATCTTTGTCGGGACCTCCTATAATTCGCAGTTTTATTTTGGATTTATCTTCCCCTGAGATTTGGAACTCATCTTTGCCGCGAAGCCCAAAAAGTCTCACTTCATCCGTTTCATCCTCCATGATAGTTCGGTCGTAATGAAGGATCAATCCGTCTTTTTTCGAATCTACCCATTGTCGAACGCGAATGTTACCATCTTCCAAGTATTCTATTTTGAATACATCTTTATTGTCAGTTGCTGCAACTTCAATCTCTTCGGACAAGAAATTATAAAGTTTAAGGCCTATTCTATTCATGTTTGTTCGCCTTGCCTTTAAAAGTCCAATGAGTTCTTCGTTATTGAATTGATGAACTTCCAGCGGAGTTTTTTCCACGGCTTTCACAATGACATCATCCGTCATTTTAGACTGTAGGTCTTGAATTTGTTTTTCCCAATCCGACCACTCCAATTGGTTGAGGAAGAAGCGATCAAAATATCGGGCATTGAAAGCGAGATACTTGACGTCGTTAACATCTTCTTTCATGGTTTTGAACTTTCTCATTCCCAAAGCCGCAATTAGGGTTGGTACCACGCCTTTAAATCGATAAAATGCCTGATCTCGATCTCGCGGAATAGGTCTGTACAAAGTCCTGTTTTCATCTTTGAAACTTGCCCATCTCCACTGATCATCATGTCGATCCCAATCGTGGATCCACAGGTCGAATAAGCGTGATTTCAGTACCCATTCCTGATCGATAAAATGCTTTTTCTTTTCTCTTAGCTTTTCCAGTAGGTCCGTGTAGCCTATAATATCCGCAGAAGAACCGAAAAGATCCGTATCACTCCAGTCTCCATTAGGCCTTTGTTCCAGCAAATACAATCCCTCCGGAAATAATTGATTGTAATTGCCTAGACCTTTTTGATGTTGCAGATAGCGCAGTTTTGGATCGGTGTAATAAACTCCTGCAGCCTGAGATAGGGTGGGAATAATCAATGCACCATAGGGATGGCTTGCACTGTTCTGATCCTTGAGAATATTTAATATTTTGAGATTCGCAAATTCAGGAGGAACCAGTTTTCTATAGTCTTTATTGATGGATCTCAGGATGTATTGTTTTTCATCCTTGGTTTCCATTCGAAGAGAGTTGGAGGCCATACCTCCCCCTTTTTTTATAGGAGTAAGTCCGTCTTTTTCCACCAATAGGTCCGCTTTTTTTGCCTTGACCGGTTCCGCCCACATATTCCGATATTGATCACCCATTAACCAGGTCTTAAAGGGTCGGGCTTTAAAGGCAGTATTGGCTGCGACGGTGGTATCCGGATTGGTGATCGGCGGATACTCCAGATTATCATTTTCAGTACCTGCACGGAATTTTCTCAATTGAACCCTGTACTCGAGTACGGGAGTTGTAAAGTTTTCTTTTACGGCATAGTACTCCAGCCAGGTTTCGAAATCTTCGTAAAAAAGAATCTTTGCATACCCTCTTGACTCACTGACATACTGTGCATCTCCGCCGGCCTGTGCATAACTGGTCTTGGCTCCAGACCCGCTAACGACTGCTTTAATGTTGTTCTTTCTGAAATATTGAAGGCAGTGTTCGTGACCGCTAGCAACAATACAATCTACTCCTGTTCTACGAATAATTTTTTCCAATCCTACGACTAGGCTTTGATACCTGGGATTATTGATTTCCTGATGAGATCCGGTAATATTTCTAAAGATGGGATATACAGAACCGATGACGGGAAGAGGTAGCCAGATTTTTTTAGAATGAATCGGAAAGATGTGGTCTTTCCAGCTAAAATTTCCTCCGTGATGGCCATTGCTGTATAAGGGGTGATGCATGAAGAGAACAACCTCATCATTTTTGTGGTCGAGGAAAATTTCCTCCATCCGATCCATAAAATCACCACGAGTTTTGTATTCACACTTGTGATTCATCTTCTTTTCATGATTCCAGTTTTGCAGCCACCACTGCGAGTCGATGAAGACGAAAACCAAATCCTTATGGATCTTGATCACTTTGGGATCTCCACAAGCATTTTCAGGATACATTTTCACTTTCTTTGGAAAATCCTCTTCGAAATACTCATTGATATACTCTTCCTGTTCTAGCATATACTTTCTACCGCCTCTTCTTCCGCGTTTCCAATCATGGTTCCCAGGAATGAAGTATGTATTTCCATTATTATATCGGGCTAATTCTAATTGAGCATTTAGAATTTTTTCAGAATAGGCCCTTTCAGGAGAGTCCGGTTTCGGCATACCTAAGTCATAAATATTATCTCCTAAGTAGACTAGTGTAGCTGGTTTTTCTTCAGAACTAAGTTCCTTCTGCAAACTTTGTAAAACGCGATTTGTACCTTTTTCCTTATTGTCGAGCTTTCCGGCATCTCCTACCAGATATAGACTGTGCACCAGATCTTTCGATGAATCATGTGCTCGATTTTCCCATTGTGTATTTTGTAAATCGTAATACGGCGCTTTGTGGGTTCCACAAGAACACAGAAGTATAAATGGGATTAGGTATAAAAGTTTTACAATTTTCATATATCGTTCAATTGAATATTCTGGAAAAAAGGAATACGGCGGCAACCAATACAAAAGTAATCAAGAAAACACTATAAGCTAAATCCACCAACCTTCCCTTATACGCATTGTATTTGCTGATCATGTAGCTCGCCCTTATTTGATTGCCCAATTGCAAATTCTGACTTTGAACAACTTTACGCATGGACTCTTCGTATTCTGCCAGAGTACAATCTTGTAAAATCATAAAGTTGTTTTCTTCAAGATTGGGGTGAGAGGGCATGATTTCTTTGTTGAAAATTCGAAAAATAATTCGACCGAAGGGTTTTGCAGCAAGGATAGATAGAATTAAAGAGGTCGTCATTCCGATGATAAGCACAATGGATATGATCATTCCGTTTTCTACATTGACCTCGATATAGTTGTGAAAAACGACTATGGCGGAAACGAGAGAGGTGGTAATTCTAATTAAAATGGCAGCTTTTCTATCCATGATGCTGACCAAACTCACCTCCATTTTGTTCTGATTCCGCAAGTAAGTACTCAAGGATTTTCTCGGTTCTGCTACCGTTCCGTACAAATCATTTTGATTGGCTAATTCCGCATTCTTTTTTTCTTCCGCCTTTTCCAGCTTTAATTCTAGCTCTTTTAGCTTGACTTCTTTCATGCGCAGTTCCAGCCACTTATTCTTGCGCTTTATTTCCGATTTTTCCGCATTACTCGTGTTCTCTTCCATGGTAGAATAGATCGTTAACAGATTCTAATTTATAAAAAAAAGATAAGCTGATGGGCAATTGATTAGTGTTCTATTTGATCATTCAAGTGGTAGAAGCCTTTCGTTGCGAAAGCTTGGCTTTATCCTCTTTACTCAAAAAGAAAACTTCAATAATCCAGGCGGGTAAATCAAACTCACCCTTGTTTTTAGACGTACGATGATTCCCCGGATCGGCGTGATGATTGTTGTGAAATCCAAAGGAGAAAAATGTCAAGGCATGCACGAGCCAATTGTTCTTGGCATTACAATCTTTTTTGGTCTTAAAGCTTTCGTACCCATGAAGGTGGCAGATAACATTCACACAAGACATTTGTATATCCACAATGGCGGAGGGTACGAACATTCCAAAGAGTACCCATTCCAAACCGAATAGAAAATAGATCAAGAGGATGTAAGCTGCGACAAAAAGAAAATAATAAGAATGCGTTACCAGATAGGTTCTATCTGAAATTAATCCTCTGTAGTATTTTCTATTCTTTGAGGGAACAAAAGTGTAGGCCGGGTGAATATAAAACCAGACTTTCCACCATGGAATAATGATCGGAGAATGTGGGTCCTCTTCCGTATCGCATTCAGCATGATGTTTTCTGTGAACCACCGCCCAGTGAAGTGGGCTTCCGCTCATGCTTGGAATAGACCAAAAGAGTATTAATATACGCTTCCAATAAGCTGTTTTGAAAGCCTTGTGAGAATCGTAGCGATGCAGACCTATGTCCGTTCCTACAACGATCATGAAAAAGCATACGATCAGAGCAACACCCCAATGCAATCCTGCATTTTCCGGATTTTTAATAGAATAAAATATGCCGAGAATGATAAATAATGGCTTAAACAGTATGAGCAGCCGCATCAATGGAGGATACAACCGCTCTAAAAAATCCTTAAAAGGAGATTTTACTACTTGAACCATATATTATTTGTGTACTGCTAGTTCTGCTTCTTCTTCCTTAGAAGTTCTTTTTCTAAGACTAGTCAATTTTCTAAATAAAGAGTCAAACTCTTGAATCGCTTCTTTTTCGAAGGCGATGAAAGCTCTGATATAAATATTTCTTATTCGAGGATACTTGTTACCCCATCTTACAAACGCGTTGACAAATCTTGGATTGAAATAATTCTCCGCCCACTGCTTGATCTGAAAGAGTACACCTTCGAAGTCATCTTGATATCTGTGATAGTACTCTTTCTGCAAGAATTCCTCTGACAAGTCTCCTTCCTTCATTCCTTTTATCGCTGCATCTGCCAAGAGTAGTCCAGCGCTATGCACGACGTGAAGACCCGCAGAAAATACCGGATCAACAAAGCCCAAAGAATCTCCAACCAATGCCCATCCATTACCTACTGCTTGACTAGATCGTGCGTGGAAATTAGTCAATACAGCGGCACTTCCGCCATTCTTATTGAGTTTATTTTTGATCGCGCTGAAATCAGTGATTCGCTCAGCATCCTTTATTCTCTTCTGTAAGTATGGATGATTCGATACCCACTTGTCATAAAATGCCTCAGGATCTTTAGAGTACTCTTCCCAGTGAACATTTTTATCTGCTACAATACCGATCGAAGCTTTAGGAGACTTTAACGGAGCCCACCAGTACCACAAGTTATTTTCAGTGAATAATAGCCTTACATCACCTGCGTGCTTTCCTTTATCTCTCTCACATCCTTTCCAGTGCGCAAAGCAAGAGAAAGAGTGCAATTCGTCCAGCTCCATTCTCAAACCTAACTTTCTAGGGATAAAGTTGGCTCTACCACTTGCATCAATAACCAATTTACAGTTGACATTGAACTCTTTACCATGTCTTTTGAATGTAACACCGTTCATTCTACCCTTATCATCATAAAGCAGTTCCTCTACTCTTGCTTCTTCCAGAGCAACGACATCATTTTTTCTGGCATAATTCAGCAAAAAGTTGTCATAAACTGATCTGTCTAGCTGATAAACATGGGCATGACATACCGGATCTTCAGGAAAAACATCCTGATGAAAATCAAACTGAACACCATTTGGTGTAATCCATCCTGCTCCCCATTTTTTAATAAATCTGGAATCCAACATCTTTTTGGTAATTCCCATTCGATGCCAAACCCTCCATAAAGCCGTTGGAGCGATAATTTCTCCCACCGCAAACCTCGGAAACTTAGAACCTTCCAAGACCAATACTTTGTGTCCTTCCTGTGCTACAAGGGTTGAAAAGACAGTCCCAGCAGGACCACCACCGATTACTATGAAATCATAATAATCTTCCGGAATAAAGTTTTTATCTAAATCCATAAGCTTTAATTCTAATATTTATTTATGTTCTCTTAACTCCTCTACCTAAAGCAGGGTAGTTTGATTCAAAAAATTTGCCTAAATAATTGCCGGAAACATATCCGTTAAATGATTCCGGAGTGGTAAAAGTACCACCATTTGGTGTAGGAAATTTAATTTCTTTCTTTTCACCGTGCGATACCTTACCTCGAATGACTTCCACTTCATTCTTATCTACTACTGAAAACGTAAAATGGTCTCCCTCTGCTTCCAATAATACTTTATCACCTAAAAAACTTGCGTAAAATTTCGTTTCGTCCTTCTCTGCCCACCTGAAAATGCCCTCAGACCCGTTCTTACCTGGCATCATTCCAATTTCGAATGAGGCATTGGGAAACTGCGGAATTACATTGGCGTGTAACCAATTCCAGGATTCAGGAAAATCCGGGCCGTGATTTTTTGCTTGATAGACTATGGCATCTTTGAGATCAATGGTCTCGTTGGGGAGTTTTATTTGTCCATTTGCCCTGCCTTTCATCGTGGGAACCCTATGGATAAAGGATAAATTTCTAAGCAACATCCTTTCCCCTACATTGAAAGCCCTTAAATTTTCTTCAGGATCATTGGTGTCCGTACAAACTGTATCTATGGTGAAATTCCACTCAAAATCTCCTTGGGATATTGCAATTTTTTGAGCGGAGAACAGATTGTCATTCCATCGCAACTCTGCTTTTTCCTCGCTTACGCTGATAGAATCCGATATTTCTAAACTATTGACCTCCGAATCGGAAGTACAGTAGTAAAAATATCCTTTCATTGTAGAATCCACGGAAATGATATGAGGCATTATGAAGAACCAACGCTCGTCGTTGGGAATAACAATCCTACAGTTCCAAAAATCGAACCAATTGCCTTTCCCAGGATACCTGTAAGCATTTCTGTAGTCTGTCTCCATTTGTAGTATTCTCACACCGAGTAATTCCTATAGAACTACTTTTATTTATTTCACCATTCGAAAACAGTGTACTTTATGTTTTTGTTTAACAAATTCAAGAATTTCTTCAACAAAACTCTTGTTTCTCCCATCAAAATTACAACAAATCAATGAAAAAGGTTGTGAAAATTGTATCAATAAGCAATGCTTACGCTTTTGTCCTCGGTAAAAAAATCTAAAGCATTGAATCCACCCTCTCGACCAACTCCGGATTGCTTTACCCCACCAAAAGGAGTTCTCAAATCCCGCTGCAGCCAGCAATTGATCCATACTATCCCAGAGTGAAGACCTGATGCAAGCCTATGTGCTCTTGAAATATTTTCGGTCCAGACAGTAGCTGCCAATCCGTAATTGGTACCATTGGCTAAAGCAAGAGCTTCTTCTTCTGTTTCGAAGGTCTGCAGCGTCACCACCGGACCAAAAATTTCTTCTTGGTTGGTCCTGCATTCATTCGACAAACCCTCTATTACTGTTGGAGCTACAAAATAACCATTGGAACATCGGCCCGTAGGATGAACGGAATGCCCTCCTGTAAGAATTTTTCCGCCCTCTTCTTTCGCGAGTTTGATATAGGATAGAATCTTTTTTTGATGTGATTCGCTCACAACCGCACCTAGTCTGTTTTCAGCAATAAGTGGATCGCCGACCTTGAGTTGAGCTACCTCTCGAACAAAATCCGTTTTGAATTGCTCATAGATGCTCTTCTCAACTAAAATCCGAGAACCACAGAGACATATTTGTCCTTGGTTAGCGAAGGAGGATAGCAGTGTTGTCTTGAGCATTTTCGAATAATCACAATCTGCAAAAATCAGATTGGGGTTTTTACCACCTAGCTCCAAGCTAAGTTTTTTAAATTTTGGCGCGGCCAGAGCAGCAATTGTCGCTCCAGTCTTGGTCCCTCCTGTAAATGACACCGCCTTAATGTCAGGATGCTCTACCATGGCCTGTCCGGCTTCATGGCCAAGTCCGTGTACAATATTCAATACTCCTGGTGGCATGCCCGCTTCTATGCAGAGTTCGCTGAGCAAAAAGGCTGTGTACGGAGTAATTTCTGATGGTTTGGCTACAACCGTATTTCCAGCAGCAAGTGCTGGAGCTATTTTCCAACTGAATAAATAAAGGGGCAAATTCCAAGGAGAAATACAGGCGACGACACCGAGGGCTTGCTTCATCGTAAAACTCTGAAGAGACTCTCTGCTCTGCTTAAAATATGCTAGTTCCGAATACTGTGTAATGGCTCTGGCAAAAAATCTGAAGTTGGAAGAGGCTCTAGGGATATCCACCATTTTAGCCAATTTTAATGGCTTTCCGTTATCCAAAGATTCCGCTTCTGCTAGCCGCTCTAGGTTCTCGTCAATCAGATTGGCCAGTCTTTCTAAGATGGTTGCACGTTCCTCGGCATCTTTTCCAGACCACTCCGGAAAGGCACTTTTGGCAGCTTCAACGGCGTACTCTACATCTTCTTCATTCGACCGGGCAATTAGAGAAAACACCTCCCCGGTCGACGGATCCACATTATCCAAAAACTCTCCATTTAATGAGGCTTGGAAACGGCCGTTGATATAATTATTGATCTTGATCATAGTTTAAATTCTATCTTTTACTAAAGCTGAATCCTAAAATTTCCTTGAGTCCTTGTGGCAATTCCGGAAGGTCAGATTTAGGTATCAATAAGGTGGATATCTTATGAAGATCAGTAAAGATCTGGTGATTGCTCACCGTTTTCATCAAGTAATTATAACCTGAAGACCCGCCTGTTCCTACCTTATTACCCAACATTCTCAGGACCATTTGCGCATGCCTATATCTCCAGGTCGTCATGCTCTCGTCAATGTCCATTAATTTGCTTAAGAAGCGACTGGGAAGATGAAGAATTGGTTCGTCATCGTAAAGTTTAATCAATAGTGCACCCAGCATAGCTTTGTAGGACATTTTAAATTCTCCGGCTTCTCTCTTTTTGTCGAATTCATCCTTGTCCGTGATGGCCGAATAATACTTTTCTGATTGATTGAGTATTTCTATTCTGATATCCTTGGCTTCTCTGCCTAAAATATCTTCTCTTTCTACGGCAGCCTTCTCTTTTTCGAAATTCTTCTTGATCGTCTTGCGGTATTGAGAAATAAAGTCGAATCCTTCAAACTGAATAAATGGAGTTCTTTCGAGCCATTTTTCAACCAGTTGCAATATACTATCCGCTTTTTCCAATCGAATTAACTCTTCGGTCTGTTCTTCATTGAAAGGAAAATGATAGGGTTTGTTATTGTATGCTTTTCTTTCATGGGATCGCAGCCCCAATATCACCTCTAATTTTCTGAACTGAAAACTCTGAAACCCACTGGCAGGGAAGAGATAGTCTCGAAACTCAAGAAAATCCTGTGGAGTCATCGTCTCAATAATATGGATTTGCTGAATCATCAACTGCAGGATTTTTTGCACGCGATCCAATTTTTTAACGGCAAATCCAATGCTAATTTCGTCAATCAATTCATCATCGAGATCTTTCATGATGGCTTGGATTTCGTAGATAATTTGTTTGAACCAAAGCTCGTAAACCTGATGAACGATAATGAAGAGCATCTCATCATGCGCGGGTTCTCCAGCCTGTTCACTTCTCATAGTCTGAGCATCGATTACTTTATCCAATTGGAGGTAATCAGCGTAGTGGATGGAGCTATATTTTGAGGAATCCATAAAAGTATTTTTACTGGTCGAATTTAAAAATAAGGGTTGATAATATATTATTTTCGGATAAAAATGCCTCTAAATCTATTAAAACGGCAATCTAGGTAGAGTCTTATATGGAGAAGTACTCATTGTAATACTCGTTTGGAATCCCTTCACAAGTTAATTTTTACATAGAATGAATAAAATTAATTCTACTCCTCTTATGTTATATAAGAGCAATATTGTTGTTGTGGCTAATCCTTTACAAATTTTTGTTGCAAAAACTCATTTTTTTCGTTTCTACCTTCAAAAATGAAGACTCCCTTATCAAGTTTGGAAACATCTAGACCAGTATTATTATTCAAATTTTTCCCTGAAATGATTTTTTTGCCTTGGATATTATAAATGGCATAATGCGAGAATTTTGTATTGAAATGGATTTTTTCTCTTGTGGGATTTGGAAATAAACTGATTCCATTATTTTCCGCTTCTTGTTCGTTATTATCAACTCCAATATCTTGATGCAAAAGACCAATGTACAATACAGAGAATGTGTCATTATCATTATTATATAATTGAACCCCCACTGGATTTTCGACAACAAGTTCTTGGGAAACGTTTAGACCAAAAATCCCCCAATATCTTTCCGGAAAACAAAAGTCCCACCAACCTTCAGAAGGCCATTCAGTAATAAGGGATTCATCAAGACAAGAGGAAAGAAATTCGTCTGAATTCCAAGTTATAGTTACTGGAAGGTCTTTGTTCCGAATTAAGCATTGAACGACGGATGAACCCCAATGGTCTATATTCATGGTACATTCCTTTGGAACTATACTTTTTTTCGAAAGAAAAGGACATACTTCTTCAACTGAAAGAGGAATATTCCCACATACGCGACCATCGATTATATAACTTAATCTAATATCTAAAACACCTAACGGTTCACTTAAAATATCATCTTCACCAAATTGGGAATCAATACCAGTAGAGGCAGAAGGATCATACCCGACTACAATTGAATCCTTTAATCCATCAGAATTTTCAAAATAAAGTGATGTTTGAAATTCTTGAGTCCATAAACTAGTATAAAGAATTAAAAATAGAACTGTTCCTATCATTGTTCTCATAGCTTATTAATTTTATAGTTTTCACTGTATCCTTGCCTATCTATAAGTACCAAAAAATATGACCCACTCTCGACATCTCTTAGATCAATTTCTAATTGATGCTTTCCATTCTTAATCATATTTCCCGACCCGCTGATTATCTTAAAAGATTCAAAAGGTATGTGTCCAACAAATAGTTTATCTGTCACAGGATTAGGAAAAGGATACAAATTATTTCTATCCGAAATGATGGGAACTTCTTCGTTATTTACAAAAACATATTCTTGACAATCTTCATCTTCATTTCCAAAACATCCATCAGCATCTAATTTAACTAAGAGAAGGTCATTATAACTAATGGTATCATATCCACGCAATTGTTGACCCATGGCAATAATGTTCCCATGCTCATCTTCTTTAATTTTGCTTAACCAAGCAATACGAAAAGGCTCGGAATCAAGTCTCGTTTCTCGCTCCTGTTTATTATAGAACAATCTTCTTGTCCAGTCAACTTCACCCGTTTGACTATCCATTCTCATCATAAAAGCTGTTTCATAACCAATTCGCTGATCGTTGATAGTATCAGTATCAATCATATCACCACAAATTAATAAATCTCCATTTCGAGCTTCTGTAATATCTGCTACATAGTATTGAACCCAATCTCTCTTAGTATCGGAATCAAAATGAGGAAGGTCAACAGACCATTCAAAGTGCTCCAAATTAGAATCGACACAATGAATCATATTATATAGCTTACCTTCAAACTCACCAGTTGAAGTCGTGCTACTGAAATAATATTTATTATTTGAATGCGCTAATAAGCATGGGAAGTGTCCCCGGTAATCACTTTCTCCATGATAAAACTGCCTAATATCACCACCATTTATGTCCATTTTCTTAATAAAAAAATGATAATCATAATCCTCAATTACGTTATGAAATTCAACATAATTCATATAAACCAAATGGCCATCACTTGATTCTTGAAGATCAAAAACATGGCTTTCCTTAGCATTTTCAGAAACAATCATATGATTCTCAACTGAGTCTAAACTATTATTCCATTTTATTATATAGGCCTCCGCACAACTGGGATCGCTAATGTTGGTGGCATCTCCGAAGGAAAAATATTTTTGCCCCACTCCTATAATTCCTTCATTTAGAACACGGGTATGTAAACTTTGGGGTTTTGACCTTATTTCAACCAATCCATTATTTCTATCAACGATACTATTTTCTAAAGTCACTTGATTATTGAAGGGATTCCTACCTGAAAATATATATCGATCCTCTTCCACAATCATAGACTGTTGGTTACCAGAAGTAAATGGAAAAATCAATGTATCAATAATATCACCGCTTTGATTTATTTTTACAATTCCCGTACAAATAGAATCACCGTTAAAACATGTCAATCCTGTACAGGTAATAATAGTATCTTCTTCTATAACAAAATCACGAACAACCAATGCAGTTGAATATTCATCAAAAAGATATGTTTTGCTATAGTATTCCTGAGAATAAGACAGTATAGGGATGAAAAAAAACAGAAAAACTAATCTTGCTGACATTTATATTGAATAAGAGGCAAAAGTAATAGATACTCCTGCCTCAGTTAAACTTATTGATCATCTTGTAATGACCATTTTTCGCTGTTCAATCATGTTTTTCGATTCATACAAATTAATAAGATAAACTCCTGACGCCAATTGTCCAATATCAATCAAAGTATTCTTTTCTAATTCAAGCCGTAAACGTAGATTTCCCATTAGATCATAAATTTCCAATAAGATTTCATCTGAGTTAAGCTGGGGTAATTCTAGTTTTAAATGGTCATTGGCAGGATTTGGGTAAATCTTTAAAGCTTCCTTATCACTAATCCCATAAGCTGATCTGTTCTCCATTTCAGGAACACTATACTCAAAATGTATTACTTCTCCGGTAAGTGCAAAATGCAAGCCTCTCGCATATGCAGCATATGGGTGTTGTTTGTGAGCAATTGCACTTAGAGTCAATAATTCATTAGAACTTGGATTATAATTTGGCCCAAGTTCCAGTCGTTGCAAATTCATTTGCTGGACCGTTACATAGTCTTGCATTTCAACATTACTAGGAGTCAAGTTGTTGATATAAGTGGAAGCAGAACTAAAATCATTTTCAGCAATAAAAGAGCTATACCATAAAATCTGATGATCCTGATTATTGGTTGGATTCATGAGATTTCTAGCAGAACTAAAATCATTGATGTCCATATTCCTTTCGATCATATAACCAGTTAATCTACCCAATAAAGACTCTAAATAACTTATGTCTGAGGCGTTAGCTGTAGCCCCATTAGTGATAAGATTTGAAATATCATTTTCAATATCCTGTTTCAATATTCCTAAATCAGATAAGCTCAATCCGTCCCAAGTTTCATGCTCATGCTCTCCGCCACCTAAGTTCTGTTGTCCACAAGTCGAGAAACCTGTATTATCGTTTAGCGCTGAAACAAGATTATAACCATTTGTAGTAGATGATTCCACATCCCTGCAATCATTGGTTTCATTATAATATATATAATAATCAAAAGGGGTACTGCCGTTAGAATAAAGATCATTATCATGTGATATACTAAAGCAATTTCCTGCCTCCAAAGATTTTTTTCCTTGATGACTTGAGACCTCTGCACCCAATAAATAAACATCCGCCACAGTAGTTTGAAAGCAATTTTCTTCAAACTTAAGTTCTGGATTACTCTGATAACTAAATAGACCAGTTAAATTACTTGAAAAATCATTCCTGAAAACAAGATTTCCTTGAGTGTTCCCAGTATTACTGCACAATATTCCAAAACTAGAATTAAGTATGTCATTGTTCTCAGCCAGGAAAAAATTATGTCCTTCCAAGTCAATTGCTCTGCTCAAACAGTCGAAATTATTATCTATAAATTTATTATATGAATTATCAGAACCATCACTTCGGATACCAACTGGGCCAAAAAAGTCATTGTCTTCTACTAATGACGAATTAAGGGCCATTGATCGCATAAATAAAACATCTATATCAGATGAATGAAATTCATTTTCCGTAATAATAAAGGACCCATCTATAGTATGAATACAATTGTTAGAAATGTTATTAAATTCATTGTTATGAACGTCAATGTTCTGACAATTCCAATTAGTAATTGCATTTACCGAAGTATTAATTGTACAGTCTACAATCGAACTAATATTGACTTTAGGAGCATGAGAAATGAAAGCAGCTACACTACCACAATTATTAAAACTGCTATTGTCAGCCAAAAGAATTCCATTGTCCTGATTTTTATGTTCCGGCCATGTTAAGCCCCAAGGATACATTGAAACTGCAGCGGTTGCATTTTCAATAACAGCACCATTAGTAATTTGCACGTCAAAATCTAAATTTCCTCCTCCATTTACTTTTACTCCTTGCCATTTTGCACCACTATCACATGAAGTAATTCTTCCACCATCAACAAGAAGTTTTCCGCCTTGCTTGATTTTGATAGATGCGTCTGTAGCCATATATAGATCACAATAGATTATTAAAGTACCTTCAACAATAATATCTTCACTAACAAAAGCATTTTGAGTCCATTCAATAATCTCACCATCTCCAATAGTAATATTGATATTTTCCTGTCTAACACACAAATCCTGTTCTAATATACTTCTTTGATCATTTTCTAAATAGTAGTGCATGATACCAAGTTGACACTCCGTAAATGTTTCCTGATTACTGGAATAATCCAAAGCATTATTTGTTATTCCATAGGTGTGATTAACATCACAGCATCTATCACTTGGGCTAAATGAATGAGGTAAACCAAGAGAATGCCCTATCTCATGAAGGAATATTCCTCTATATTCTTCGGTATTATTTCGCAGTTGATAAGAGCCTCTCATATACACTACAGTTTGATCTATTCCAAAGTAAGCTCCATGTCCTGCACCACCAAGAGCATAATTTGGATTGCCACATCCATCATCATTACAATCTGCATATTCACCTCCAGCTCTTTCTCCTCTATGACTTATTAATATAATATGCAAGTTATTTGAAATATCTGCACTTGATAAATTAGAATTATTTGTCACATATTTAGCTCTTAGTTCATTCCTCAAGGAGCTGCATTTTGTATCTGTACACCAATCATCAGAATCCTGATAGAAAAAAGCATTGTTCAAAATAAACTCAATTTTACCATCCATAGTATGATCATAGGGGCAAGAACCAGCTGGATTCTGTACAGGCAAATTCTTCATGCCATAATTAACTTCATCCAAAATATTCTGTAAATCAGGTATGTTATCAAAATTATTCATACCGTTGTCATCTTGAATTACATGAAAAATAACTCTGACAATTTTAGAGGAAATAGGGTTTGATTCTAATGGCCCATTTTGTGAACTTAGTCTATCTCTTGAACAGTAAGAAGGAGTGGAAGAACTAGTAGTGTTTGTTGGGTCAACATCCATATCACATTCTTGCCCAAAAATACTCAAACTGACTAGAACTAATACAAATGATAATAAGAAAAATTTCTTCATCGAAAATAGTTTTAAAAAATTAATAAATAGTTTTAAAACCTTAGAGAAAAGGCGGTTCAGGAATATGAAATTTTTAGGATTTACTGCGAGCCTCTTAGCTATGGTCAACATAATGACCTTTGAAGATAATAATATAGTAAATAAAACTGATAACGCCAAATTTACGAAAATGAAAATCAATCTTCTTTGAGATAGAATATATTTAAAGCTATAATAGAACTATGATTGAAATAGTCGAATTGTAATGACTACAATTTGAAATCCGGGAATTAAAAGAATCAAAATGTCAAATCAAAACGAATGAAATGGCCACATAAAGCAATTAAATATTGATCAATCAAAGAATAGATATTTTCTGCTGTGCTTTTTTATCACCTTGATGGATGACAACCACATAGACTCCCGGAGGAACATTCGAAACATCTACGGTATGTCGAGCCGACAATGATGATTCCTCAAGTAATAATCTTCCAATGATATCATAAAGTTGGATTTCATAAGCGGGTAGCCAATTATCTCCGACTTCAATGTTGAGATACTCATCAGCAGGTCCCGGGGACACGAAAAATTCGTTATCTACAGGAGTGAGATCTTGAAATTCTCCTATCCATTTTGCCAGTGAATCCACATAGTGCTGGTCGACTAGATTGCTGGCCAGCGGCGGCATTCTATTCTCTCCCAGGCTTTGATCTCGTACCCAAATTTCAGAGTGTTCGTAATCTTGTGGCACGACGTTGAGAAAATTCTTTGAAGCCCTACTTTGCGTGGGATATTCTATCAGATTCTGATCGTAGAGATCAATTTCATATCGGAGATCCATGTCCGAATCTTTGGCGATGCCTCCCTTTCTATGACAGGTAGCACAGTTGGCATCAAAATAAGAGCGAATTCGCTCTTCCAATGATGCGCTATCGTCGAACAAGGAATAACTTTTGGGATGATCTTCCGGACTGGAAATATTTCGATCAAGAATGCCCAATTCGTTGAAATAACGCAATTGATTAACAGAGATATTCATGTCGGGATGCTCAATTTCTTTGTTCAACTGATGTGTCTTGAGCCCCAAAACAAAGCCAGCCGCCGCATTATGACAGGTCATGCAATCACTTCTACTGGGGTAATCCCATACTTGACTGAAGGCGAACTCTCCGTCATCCGTAATTTCATATTCTTGAGAAGACTTACTCAACTGCAAATACGCTTCCTCTCCATTTTCATCCCATTTGTAGGTCAATCCGTAAGGAATACTGTCTTCAGCAATCACTAAGAACCTTGTTTCCAAAGGTACGACTTCGTCAGGATTTGACAGAGAAGTGGGAAGATCGAAATGCTTGAGGAAAACGGTACCAACGGGAAATTCCCAGCTATCGTTTTCATTATACTTGGCCCTTTCGCTGGCTGAATCAAAGCTTCCATCATTGGGCATGGCCACATATCTTCTTTTTAATGCTCTGTCCGACCATAGCGGAGCGTTCACTTCGTATGGAATAAAAGCGTCTACTACTTCTCTGGATTGCATATCCTTAAAGACCCCCAATTCAGATAATTTCGAAGGAGGATCCGGAACCACTTCCTTGTTTCTCAAAGCCAGAATTCTACCCGGCTCCCAAAAATCTCTACTTAGAATGGTGAGTAAGACTGTACCGTCTTTAGTAATATGGACTCCTACTATACCATATTCCTCAGGGAGTTCGATATCGAATTGCTCAATCCCATCTATTAGAATTTCAACTTCTGCGGTTTCCCGATCCATCGCCATTATTTTTGACGAGGTATAGTCCGCAAACAATAACTTTTCATCCAGATTGGGAAACTTAAGTCCTCTATACACTCCACCTAGGATCACCGATGTGCCAATATCACGAGTGTAGGCATGTACCGGTTCTTTTTCATTTCCTATCAATGGATCAGGCTTGGAATAACCATCGTGATCGAAAAAGCCTTCCTTGTAGGGCCACTGAAAATTATCTTCCATTTCCACCTGATCAATTTCCTCTGCCAAATCAGATCCGACGTCACCTGTCCAAATTTCTTCCTCCAGAGGATCGTAGTAGGCGGTATAAGGACTTCGCAGTCCGATGGCGTAGAATTCTTCCAAAAACTCTCCAGACGGACTCAACCAGGGGTTGTCATTGGGAATCATATAGCCCTGGGTAAAGGTCGGTTCCCAATCTACAGGTATGGTGTCCGCTGGAGTAGGTTGTCGAACGATTGGATGACTTCGGCTGGGATCATTGTCTACGTCAATTCGAAGAACACCACTGAAAAGACCTCCATCAAACCTTTGTACAGAGTTGAGCACATCCACTTCATCCCTCAGTCCTTCGTCTCCAACAAAGAGGTATAAAAATCCATCGTTTCCAAAAAACAAGCCTCCTCCACTGTGCCAATTGTTCCTATCGTACTGCTGAATGAGGACTTCTTCAGAATCTTTATCGATCAGTTGATCTGTTGAGGACCATTTGAATTTGGATAATCGATTATATCCTTCCCTGTCCCATTCGTTAGGATTGAAAGGATGATAGCGGTAAAATAAGTATACGTATTGGTATTCTTCTCCTTCTAAGAATTTGGGATGGATGGCTATGCCATAAATACCGGCATCTCCCAGTTTCATACATCGGTCCTTGATATCCAGAGCGAGTTCTTGCTCCAAACTCTCCAAGTTCATCTTCCACACCTCACCTATCTTGCTAATGACCAACACAGTATTGTCATCGCCGGGAACTTCTACCATTTTTAAAGGAGATGGAATTTGTGTTTCGGGAGCGTAATCATATACTTCCCATGCACCTAATGCACCGGGCGTTGTTCTAGGAAAAATATCGTCGAAGAAAGGATCAATAGGACTTGCCGGTGGCACTACGATCAATGCGAAGCCAAATAAGAGGGAGGCGAATAAAATAATACCTGCAACTACGTACTTACTCTTCATATCAATTCTTTCCTATATGTATTATCCTTAACATTGATTAATTCGCAGTATGAAGTTATAAATCATTGAAGATTCATGCTGTGAAACTACGGATTTTAACATTATACGAGATAGAATTGTTTCTGGTGGTCCGGGGCCGATCTTAGTCCAATACTTAGACGCTTAATCTTTAAATAAAGTGCAGGGTGTGTATTCTTCTTCCATGTCAAACGGAAAATACTCCGAATCCAATTGATCAAAAGGAATGCGTTCGATTTGAGTGGAGAAAAGCTCATTATGACTGTTATGTTCGGAGTCCAGAATAACTTTAGATGCTCTTTTAATTGATGAGTTTGAAATCAACAGAGATTCATAAGGAAGACTCCAGGCCAGTACCCTTTCCTTTTCGAGATCTCCCTCCGTCGATACGATCAGTTTATGACTTGATGGATACTGTTCAAAGGTCCGCAATACTTGTTCTACTCTTTCTTTATATTCGAACCCAGTAGAATAAATAAGTAATAAGCGCAGAAAAATTACACCTAGAATGATGATCATGTATCCTTTGAAATTCCAATTTTTGATATTTGGAAGTAACTCAAAAGCAAGAGGGAAAGCCAACATAATGGCCGCAATTTGATAATAGTTTTCCATTTGAAAGGATGGCAATGCCCATCTGAATAGACTGTGCACCAAAAACAAATAGGAAGCCAATGACCCAAGAATAAAAAGCAGTCTTTGGATTTTTCTTTCGCGTAAATAAAAAAGAATGATTCCAATAAGGATAAATGGATACGGAAGGTAATTCTTGATCCACTCAGATCTGAATTGTTTAGAGCTTTTAAAGGACACCCAATCCCAGGTTTCGTGAAAAACACCGGTGATCGACAGGTAAATGTCCCGGTCATATTCCATCATAGGAGTGAGGAGGTATTTGATAAGAACAATGATAATACCCAGGAGTGAGTAAAACAGTAAAATATTAGGTTTTATCTGCTTTATGCTCCATAAATACAATAGTCCAAAGCCAATTATTGCCGGTGCCAACGGGTGTAGAAATAAACTTACTCCAGTCGCAATCACAATAGCGGTATAAAACCATATTGGTTTGAATTCATTGGCTTTTAATAATACTCCCAAAGCGAGTAAAGACCAATAACATGCTTGAAAAAGTTCGGAGTGAGCCCAATAGAATGAATGACTGTAAAAGATCAGGGGAAAGATGAGGCTTACAAAGAAAATACGATGGGCTTTGATTCGATATAATATCAAACTCAAAATCATGGGTAGGACGATCGAGCTCGCTGAATAACTCAGTCCAATCCACTTTAAAGAGGCACCCAGGAAAACCAAGAGTAAGGCAGGAAATTGAATAAAGATGGCGCCGAAACGCGTTCCCTGAATAGAAAAAGTTCTATCCTGAACAATATGAAAAACCTGGTAGGCTGCGTCGAAAGAAAATGCTCTTTCCGTAAAATAGATTATACCCAAAACCAGGAGTCCCATGAAAAGGAAAAACCAGAAAATAAGAAGCTCTTTGTTTCCAGTTTTGTGTTGTAGCACTTATTTAGCTTGAAGGATGATTTAACTTTCGATTCTTCTTTGTAATTGATCGATGCCCTGAGTAGGCAGACCTTTTTTATCCGCCAAATCTCTTGCCATTTCGATATACTTCATCGCGTTCTTATTATCCTTGCGATAATAGTAGATCTCAGCCAAAGCCTGATAGTACTGAATGTTTTCATCTTTCTTGCTGAGCTTCTTAAGATGCTTCTCTGCGAAGAGCAGAAAATCTTCATCTCTATCAAAAATTTGAACACATTCTATGCACAAGTCAAATACCTTCTCATTTTCTTTATTGAAGTAAAAATCGATAAACTCTTCAGCGGCTTCTTTGTAAAGTCCCTTATCTCTTACTGCTTTATAATATTCCAGATTTTGAACAATAGAGAATTCTTTATAGTGGTCGGGAGCGTATTTTTTAACCGCAGCCATGCTCTCATCTTTAATGGTCTCTACTTGAAACTCAATGGCCCGTTGAACAGTATTTTTAGCAGCGTTGACAATTTGGTTTTCGATTTGCTCAGAATTATAGAGCTTTTCAATCTTGGGCATATTGGCCGTTAATTCTTCGAATAATTTCGAATCGACATACTGAACAGATTCAAATAGGATTTTATAATCCGTATCTCCTTCCATTGCTTCTTTTGACCGGAAGTATTCATTGGCCACGACTTGAGAATTCTTATTGGATTTATTGAGGCTTGTGACGTACTCGAGGATAAAATCCGGATCCCTGTCTCCCTTTTCGTAGCGTTCAACATGATCAGCACTGTAGTCAATATTGTCCAGCACAAATTGGCCCAGGTCTATCAACTGCTGGGATTTTTTCGCCCCAACCCGTTTTGCCAGCAACTCCTCGTTGTGATCTATGAAGAATAAAGTGGGAAAAGAGGATACTGGAAACTTCTGTCTGAATCGAATTCCCTTGCCCTTTTCCATGTCCAACTTCAGCGAAATGAAATGTTCATTCATGAATTTGCCCACCTTAGGATCCACAAAGGTGGTTTTGGCCATTCTTTTACATGGACCACACCAAGTAGCATAGGCATCGACAAAAATTGGTTTGCCTTCGGCTTTAGATAATTCCAGGGCTTCTTCCCAGGTTCCTTCGAAGAAATCTATTCCCTGAGCTAGCACGGCCGTTATAGAACTAAAAAAGAAAAATATATATAACAAAAACTTCATCATCTCGAATTATTTCAATGTTGGAAACTACAAATTTTGTTCCCTAATATTGAAGTGATTTAAAAACTATCTTGATGTCTGCGAACAAAGCATTGATTGCCATCGACTTTAGCTTTTTTTCGTCTCGTCCCTAAGGGGACGAAACTCAAAAAGAGCTTCGTTCTGACAGTCAAGCCTTTATTCTCGAAGATCAACATAGTTTTTAAATTACTTCAGTATGAATAAAAACACTTAATATAGAACTATTGTTGCTTTAGGGTCTTCTATTTTTGAATTGTCGGAAGGCTTAGGTGTAACGATTGATTATCTTTGACAAAAATATTGACATGAGGTCATTCCTTTTAACTCTCACCATATTCTTATTTTCAATGGGGTTTTTGACAGCCCAGGATTCTATTCCCATAGCTGATCAGCTCAAGCCATGGCTAGGTACATGGGAGGGCCCGTTTAAGATATATTCGAATAAGGGGCAGGTGGACAGCCTATCCATGAGTATATTGATCGAAAGCAATGAAGAAGGGGATACCTTGGTTTGGAGGACAACTTTTACTCAGGCAGAACGAGTAATCGAAAAGCCTTACTTCTTGTATGCGGGAGACGAAGAGAATGTATTTATCCTTGACGAGGATAACTCTATTCAAATTCCTCAGTATTTATTGGGAAGCGAAATGATCAGCTATTACTCCGTTATGAAGAGCAATTACATGGTAATCTATAGATTATTGGATGATGAAAATATGATCTTTAGCATCGTTGTTTTACCTGAGGGTGATCCTATCGTAACTGGAGGCGAAAACGAAATACCCCTTGTAGAAAACCATAAAGTGACAATGACGCAAACTGCAGAACTTAAAAAGATAAAATGACAGAGATAGACATTGAACAAATCAAGGATATTGCACGTGAAGCGGGCAATATCATACTAGGTATTTATAATAATATTGATGAAGATTTAGTCATCGATAAGAAAGCCGATGATTCTCCTCTTACGCAAGCTGATCAAGCGGCTAACACATATATATGTGCGGAATTAGAAAAACTTTATCCCAATATCCCCATCATAAGTGAGGAGAATAAAATGCTTCCTTACGAGGAGAGAGAGGACTGGGAAGAAGCGTGGCTAGTCGATCCGCTAGATGGGACAAAAGAGTTCATTAAACGCAATGGAGAGTTTACAGTTAATATTGCTCTGATCAGAAAGGGAAATTGCGAATTAGGAGTTTTATATGCTCCAGTAATAGACGAGATGTATTATGGCGATAAAGGGAAAGGTGCTTTTTTAGAGTCGAATGGAGAAAAACGAGCCTTAACTGTTCCTGAAGCGAGTAGTTCGGATTCAGGCTTGAGAATAGTGGCGAGTAGATCTCATATCAATGAAGAAACACAGACTTATATTAGCCAATTCAAGGATCCTGAAATAACTTCGAAGGGAAGTTCACTTAAATTCATGCTCATAGCTAAAGGTGATGCGGATATTTATCCGAGAATCGCCCCGACAATGGAGTGGGATACGGGTGCAGCTCAAGCGATATTAGAGGAGGCTGGAGGACGCGTTATACGATATGACGATAGACTAAAGTTGGAGTACAATAAAGAAAATCTGTTGAACCCTTATTTCATTGCCATGGCAAAAATAACGGAGGATTAAAGCAACTTATGGGGTTTTCAATACTACTTATCACAAAAAATGAAGAAAGTAATATTGGTCTTTGTTTGAAGGCCCTTTCGAATTTATCCGATGACGTAGTAGTTCTTGATAGTGGTAGTACGGATAAGACCATAGAAATAGCTAGAAATTTGGGTGCTCGTGTTGAGGAAATTGAGTGGCTGGGCTATGCCGGCACGAAGAATTCAGGGCATTCGTATTGTCGACATGATTGGATTCTCAGTATCGATGCGGATGAGTTTGTCAGTGAAGAATTGCGACAATCGCTATCCGATTTGGAGCCTAAAGAATCCACCGTTTATTGTTTGGATAGGATAACCCATTTTTCCGGAAAGGAAGTACGCTACAGTGGTTGGTACCCGGACTGGAAGCCTAGATTATACAATAAAAACTCTTGTAAATGGATAGGAGAATATGTCCATGAATATTTGGATGTTCCTGAAGGATTTTCTTCCGTAAAACTTGAAGGCAAGCTTGATCATCACAGCTATAAAACAGATCAGGATCATTACGATCGTATGATGAAATATGCCAAACTATCTGCGGAAAAACTCTTTGCAAAGAATAAAAGGCCTTCGTGGATTAAACAGAGGATTTCTCCAATGGCACGATTTATAAGGACATATCTGATTAAATTGGGTTTTTTAGATGGGAAAACCGGATGGAAAATTGCCAGCCGCAATTACTTAATGGTAGCTGAGAAATACAGATTGCTGAATCAAATGTACAAGCAGAGATGAAGGTGCTACATGTATCTACACCAATGAGTTGGAGAGGTGGTGAGCAGCAGCTTTATTACCTTGTCCAGGGACTCACCAAACTCAATATAGAATCGGTAGTTTTTTGTTCGAATGGTGGAGAGCTTCAGCAGAGACTTCAAAAGGAAAACAGGAAATGGATTGGCTTCAATAAGAGTATTAGTGTAAATCCATTTGTGGCGTTGAAATTAAAGCAACAGGCCCAGTTGGAAAAAGCAGACATTATCCATACACATGATAGTCATGCTCATACTATAGCTGTTTTGGCGAGTGCATTGGGGATGAAGACTCCAATAGTTGTTCACCGAAGAGTGGATTATCCCATAAAAGAAAAACGCTTAAATAGATGGAAATACAATCATCCCTCCATTCGAAAATTCATCTGTGTTTCGAATAAAATTAAGCACGTTATGGCCCGAACCGTTAGGGATCAGGAGAAATTAAGCGTTGTTTATAGTGGAATAGATCCGTCTAGGTTTGCACACTCGACCAAAGGAAAATTAAGAGCTATACTTAGCCTCGACAATACTACTCCTATAGTGGCCAATATTGCAGCCATATCTCATCAGAAGGATTATATCACCTGGGTGAGAGCGGTGGGACATTTGGTCAAGAAGAGGCAAGATATTCGGTTTGTAGTTATTGGTGGAGATGGGGGAGAATTAGAATTGGTGAAGACAGAGATTAAACGATTGCAACTGGAAAAGCATATCGATTTGATGGGTTATAGAACGGATATTCCCGATCTAATAAAAGATATTGATGTGTTGATGTTCAGTAGTAGGGACGAGGGATTGGGTACAAGTATTTTGGATGCATTCATGAATAAAGTACCCGTGGTATCTACCAATGCCGGGGGTATTCCGGAAATGATCATCCATGAGGAGACGGGATTGCTTTCAGATGTTGAAGATGACCTAGCACTGGCTGATTCTTGTCTTAGAATCATGGAGGATCTGGAACTCAAAAATAAAATCGTGGATCAGGCTTTTGAAAAGCAAAAGAGTTTCCATTACGAGTTAATGGTCGACAAGGTCGCCAAGATTTATGAGCAGTACAGTCTTGATCTTGCGATATAAATCTATCTTTTTATCAGTTTTTGTGTTTTCCTGGTTCCGTCCAATAATTCGAACCTAATAAAATAAATGCCCTCTTTAAATTTTGAAAAGTCAATCTGAGAAGAAGGAGCAATCTCCCTCTCGTATCCCGTAGGATCTGTAATCTTTATATTGTGAACAAGCTCATAATCATCGATAAATAGTATATCCCCGACTGGATTAGGATAGGCCGTCACAGGTGAAGCATTTTGAGTTTCAGCGGTATTTAACAAGCATTTCACTTCAAACTTTAATCCTTGAGTGCTACATCCATTTTTATCGAATATGGTGATATTATAATCCGTGTCTACTTCGGGCCAAACTTGGGGGTTTTCAACAGAAGTATCAGAAATGTTGTAGTTCGGCGACCATGAATAACGATGGTCGGTGGTGTTTGCTTCTACACATGGAGCAAATAATTGCACCGTATCCGAGCAGTTTTTTTCAATGGTGTAATCCTGGTTAGTTAAGCAATCCCAATCCGGAAAGTATAGGACCGTGTTATCCTCACATCTATTGAGGTGGATGTCAAACACTGTTACTTTGATAACAATGCTGTCCGCAAGAGGAGGAGGAATTCTTCTTACTGATATTTCTGGCGCACCACTTGTAAGGCGAAGGAATTCACGAATATCATGTCGTTCGCCATCCTCCCCCTGATAGTCTCCGTGCCAAATAACGGTCGGTCTAGATGCCAATTCTTGTCCGAGATCGAAATCAATCTCAATCACTTCCGGACTAAAAGTGGGAATACAAATTTTATCTTCAAGAAATATTAATTCACAGTCTACGAAGTGCTGACCAAAGCCGAAATGCTCGCAGTCGTCGCTTAGTACATGTTTGATTTCGTCGTCTAGCTCATAACATAGCAGTCTTAAATAATCACCATCCGCAACTCTGTAATAATACGGGAATAAGCTATTGGAGTAACCAATTCCATCATATACCTTTTCAATGATCTCATAGTCTGAACCATCATTTTCATGAGGATAAACAGAATTTATAAGCTGATAGGGACAGTCTTCTCCCTGAATATTATCTATACCATATTCTTCAACTACACAGTATATGGTATCGGAAATGGGACTGTTTCTGGACTGAAAAGGCCAATAGATTTTAAGTGTATCCCCAATGTCCAAGTTGAAATCATATAATTTATGGCCAGCGCCTTCGTAATGGTATTCCATGATCCCATTGGAATAGCGAATGGGTAAAGATTCTGAACTCTCGATGTACCAAGTTTGACCGTCTATTAAAGTGTCTTTTTCGATAGTTATAGCTAAGGTTCCCTTTTGATAACCTCCGAACCAGTCGAATTCTCCATAGGTCCAAGTTGAGCTCGAATTGATTTGGGAAAAACCAAGGTTGAAGTATAAAATGAAGAGTAGGAAGTAAAGATTTTTCATAGTGATAAGTTTTACTGTAATTTATAATACATTTGAGTAATCTAATGATGCATGATGTCGAAAATATATTCTTTTAGCAGGTTACATATTCTTCTTTTGTTCATTTTAGGAATACTCCTCTCCTGCTCTGGATCGAAGAAAGTTGGCGAGGTGCAAAAAGAGGAACTCAAGTTTGAAGACACGGACTTGTTATCTGAGGCCATCACCATTGCTGAAATAAGGGATCAACCTGTTTTTATTGATTTCTATACGACTTGGTGTCTTCCTTGTCGAATCATGGATGAGGAAGTTTTCAGTCAGAAAGGCGTTTATGATTACTTCAACGATAATTTTGTAAACCTTAAGGTTAATGCGGAAGCCGGAAATGGTCCCAAGCTAAGATTCTTATTCGACATTAAGGGATACCCAACTTTTGTATTCGTAGATCATAAAGGCAAAGTCTTGGTGCAACATCAAGGATCTTTAACTTATACGGGCATATTGAATAAAGCAAAGGAAGCCAAAGCCATCTTCGAATCTCAAAAAGAAGATATATAAGGGTTGATGAATTCCTCAGAACTCAAAGTTTTTTTGCGGAAAAAAGCAGAAGAATATGGCTTCTCCGACATGAAGATAGCCAAAGCGGAGCACCTGGAAGAAGAATCGATAAGATTGAGAAAATGGTTGGATGAGGGTCGTCATGGAACGATGGGTTATATGGAGAACCATTTTGAGAAAAGAACTGATCCTACAAAATTATTACCCGAGACAAAATCCATAGCGGTATTCGCCTATAACTATTACACTGATGAAGACTCACTGAGTTCCGGTAAGTATAAACTTGCGCGCTACGCCTACGGGAAAGATTATCACAAACTGATTCGAAAGAAGCTTAGGAATCTGTTGCGAGATTTGCAGGAAGAAGATTCAAGTTTGGAGGGAAGAGCATTTGTTGATTCAGCACCTATTCTAGAACGGGATCTAGCCAGGAGGTCGGGTTTGGGCTGGACTGGTAAGAATACCTTGACGATTAATCCGAAGCGCGGGTCTTATTTTTTTATCGCAAGCATTTTCCTTAATCGAGAATTAGCGGAAGATGATCCAATAAGTGATTTCTGCGGCACTTGTAGAAGATGTATCGATGCCTGTCCTACTAGTGCAATTGATCAGAAAGGTTATTTGATGGATGGCTCTAAGTGCATTTCGTATCTGACGATAGAAAATAAGTCAGAAGAAATAGATGCCCAATACGCGGATAAAATGGAGGGATGGATTTTTGGTTGTGATGTATGTCAGGAAGTGTGTCCTTGGAATAGATTTTCAACCACACATCATGAATCCGCTTTCATGCCCAACGAACACCTAAAAGAAATGAAAGAGGAGGACTGGACCAATCTGGATCAGGAAAAATTCGATTTGATATTCAGTGGAAGTGCAATAAAAAGAACTAAATTTAAAGGATTGAAGAGAAATATAAATTTTATCTCGGACCATGGCTAATTCTAGGAGGATCATCTCAATTCTTGTACCGATCGCTGTGATCGGTGTAATGGTATTCTATTTTGGCAACTTGCTGGCTTATTTGGCCATTGCTTGGGTTGTTTCATTGATTGGTGCTCCATTGAAAAAATTGATCATGCGAATTCCGATTGGTAAATATCGAATTGGCAATTCTTTAGGTACCATCATTGTTCTCGTACTGTTTGTTTCGATATTTTTTATTATCGTCAGCATCTTTGCACCACAGGTGATTACTCAGGCCAATCAGCTTTCCGATGTCAATCTTGAGGAGTGGGTAGCGAAACTGGAAGAACCCTTATTCAGTTTGGGTGGGTGGCTAGAAGAAAAGCAATTCATCGATAATGCAGCTGATTTGGAAAACATGATTGTCCAAGAAGTTAGTGGTTGGTTCAAGCCCGAGTTGATCGCCAATTTTTTCTCTTCATTGTTCAGTTTTGCTGGAGAATTCATCATTGGTTTTTTCTCGATTCTATTTATCAGTTTCTTCTTTTTGAAAGATGACCAGCTCTTTTTAAAAGCTTTGCAAAGTATTGTATCTGATGATAAGGAAGACGAAATAACTGAAATTCTTCAAAGTACATCCCGATTATTGTCCAGTTATTTTGGCGGAGTTGTAGCTCAGATGACAGCCATTGTATTGATTGTATTCATAGGCTTAAAAATAGTGGGAGTAGAAAATGCATTACTGATTGCCTTTTTCGCGGCGACTATCAATGTCATTCCGTATTTGGGCCCTATTCTCGGAGGTTTATTTGCTATGTTTATGACCATCACGAGTAACTTGGACATGCCATTTGACCCGGTCATAGTGGGTTTGTTATGGAAAGTAGCCCTAGTTTTTATCGTCATGCAGATGATCGATAACTTTTTATTGCAGCCCTTTATTTTCTCGAGAAGCGTTCGCGCACATCCATTGGAGATCTTTTTTGTAGTCTTGATTGGAGCGCAGATAGGAGGTATTGTAGGAATGATAATCGCTATTCCGGTTTATACGGTACTTAGGGTGGTGGCGAGCGTATTGTTGGGTGATCGTTTTCAAGTAGTTCGTAAGCTTACTAGAGGGATTAGTGATGATGTGGAGTAGGCTTCGGCTTCGCTCAGCCTGACTCTTTGGATGAATGATATATTTCTGTTTTGGTCAGCTTGACTCTTTGGATGAATGATGTGTTTCGGCTTCGCTCAGCCTGACTCCTTGGATGAATGATACATTTCGGGTTCGCTCTTCTTAGCGGATAAAACAAACTTGATTTTAAAGTTCTGGGAGTGTTAGAGTGCAATATCTCTGCAATAAAAAAGGCGGAATCTAAAAAGATTCCACCCGTCGCAGCATCCTCTTTCGAGGTAGCTCTTTTATCTTTAGTCTTGCAAAGCAAACACTTTTTTCAATAAATCGCTAGTCCTTTTGCTAAAATTTGTTCTAATGGCCAGCTCTTCTTTTGCAATTGTCTTAAATAATCCGTCAAGGGCTTTGTTGGTAATGTGATCGTCCAGCCTAGGATTTGCCTTATCTACAAAGGGAATTTTATTGTATGCTGTAACTGCATCTTCCCAATAATCTAAGGCATTAAACTTGTTCAATGAATTAACGATTACCGGATTAAATTCGCTGTATAGGTTGTTAAAAGTAGTCCTTTTAAGGTAGTCTGTTGCGGCAGTATTATTCCCTTTAAGGATACCCATAACATCACTGAAACTCATACTCTTTATCGCATTGACAAAAATTGGCTTCGCTTTTTTAGCAGCATCCTCGGCGGCATGATTAATTTTTTTCAAAATCTCTTCTTCTACATTTTTGAAGCCCGGGATAGCTCCGAGTTTATCGGTTACCTTACGCGCTTCTGTCGGAAGTAAAATTTTATATGGACTTTTATAGTATCCATCTACTTTAGATAAAAGGCCTGTTCCATAAAGAACTCCATTGCTCAGTGCCTCCTTCAGACCTGCACCAACTTCAGCATTGCTAACTCCTCCAGAGTTAAGAATATCTCCCAGAGCAGAGTCTAAAGCCTTAGGGTCACATGAAATCAAGCTTAACGTTGAGATCAAAAAAATTACGATTGTATTTCTCATCTTGTATTGTTTTAATTCTAGTATAGTAACGGTTTATAGTTTTTTTACTTTGTTAAAGGAATAATAAAATTATCGATCAAATTTGTGCTGAAGGAAAAAGCCTGATGCTCCAACTTGTCCTAATAAAGGAGGATTTTTCTTTCGAATATTTAATTCGATCATTTTGATTTGTTCCAATCCTTTCAATTTCTCTACAATCCTGCCCGCTAATCTTTCAAGCAAGTGAACAGGTTCTGAAGCGGCCTCTTTAATCAACTCATGCACTCTTTGATAATCTACCGTATCCTTTAGATTGTCACTTTTCATAGAAGTCTCAAAATTAGCGTATATTTTGATGTCTATAATAAAACTATTGCCCAATCGTTCTTCTTCGGCATATACTCCTAGAGAGCCGTGTACAATTATGTTTTCCAAAAATAAATATTCCATTTTACTTTAATTATATTGGTAAATAATTGTTGCTGGAAATTGAATAAGTTTAACTTCGCAAGTTAATAATGAATAGAGGATTTTATGGCTAATAAGGTAGACAAATATCAGCATCACGACTATTATCTCATTGATGAATTACTCGAGGATGAGCATAAAATAGCGAGAACTGCGGTACGCGATTGGGTATCAAAAGAAGTTACTCCGATAATTGAGGAGTATGCTGAAAAGGCGGAGTGTCCGGTTCACTTATTCAAAGGTCTAGCAGATATAGGAGCTTTCGGACCTTCTTTACCTGTAGAATACGGTGGAGGAGGAATGGATGAAATAGCCTACGGGATCATTATGCAAGAACTGGAAAGAGGAGACAGTGGGATTAGATCCATGGCCAGCGTACAGGGTTCTTTGGTAATGTACCCAATTTATCGCTACGCTTCTGAAGAACAGAAGAAAAAATATTTACCAAAATTGGGTAGTGGTGAATTTATCGGTTGTTTTGGATTGACTGAGCCGGATCATGGAAGTAATCCAGGAGGAATGATCACCAATATTCGCGATGATGGAGATAGCTATATTCTTAATGGAGCCAAAATGTGGATCACCAACTCCCCAGTAGCCGATCTAGCCGTAGTATGGGCCAAAGATGAAGACGGGAAAATTCGCGGTATGGTTGTGGAGAAAGGGACTAAAGGATTTAGTACTCCGGAAATACATGGAAAGTGGAGTCTAAGGGCTTCCATAACCGGTGAATTGGTTTTCGAGGATGTACGAGTGCCTAAGGCCAATGTCTTTCCAGAAATCAAAGGACTGAAAGGACCACTTTCTTGTTTGTCCAAAGCCCGATACGGAATTGCTTGGGGAGCTATTGGTGCTGCCTTGGACTGTTATGATTCTGCTCTTAGGTACAGCTTGGAAAGAAATCAATTTGGAAAGCCAATTGGTCAGTTTCAGTTGACTCAGAAGAAATTGGCGGAGATGATCACTGAGATAACCAAGGCACAATTGTTGGCATGGAGATTGGGTACATTAGCTAATGGAGGTAATGCAAGTCCGGCTCAAATATCGATGGCGAAAAGAAACAATGTCAATATGGCTCTTGAAATAGCCAGGGAGGCACGTCAAATACACGGAGGAATGGGGATTACAAATGAGTACTCCATAATGAGGCATATGATGAATTTAGAGACGGTTTTGACGTATGAAGGTACACATGATATTCATTTATTAATTACCGGACATGATATTACCGGTTTAAATGCGTTCAAATAGTAAGATAAAGTAAATGACTTCAGTTAAGCGTAAATATTATATTGTCCTTTTAGGATTAATAGGTCTTTGTACTTCGGTATGGAGCCAGGAGGTCATCGTTCCTTACAATTCCTCTTTTGAAGGAAGGCCTTTTCAAGGCGAGCACATTTTTACTTTGAATTCATGGATGGACTGCATGTTCCACAGAGGAGAAACACCTCCTGATGTACATTCCTTTTCGACCAATTATTTTGGAGTGACAACACCACCGGCTGATAGGCAGACTTTTTTAGGTATGGTAGCTAGAGAAACGGAGACCAATGAATCTGTTTCGCAACAATTGCCTACTGCACTTAGAAAGGACAGGTGTTATGAGTTCAGTATTTTTCTAGCCCATGATGTTAATTATAGAAGTAAGGTTAACCTTAATCGAATGGTAAAGGATAGCACTAGCAATATCAAGTTGTTCGATAACCCGATCAAGTTAATCGTCTGGGGAGGAAATTCTTATTGTATGCGCTCCCAGAAATTGGCTGAATCTCCGGCGGTAGAAAATACGGACTGGAGAGAATATGTTATGCAGATTTCACCAGATGACGATTATCAATACATTACTCTGGAAGCATATTGGAATACTCCGGTGCTAATGCCATATAATGGCAATGTCCTGGTTGATAAATTGTCCCCTTTTGTGGAAATCAATTGTGATGAAGGCTTGGCGAAGGTGCAAATTCTTGATTTTGAGTCGGCAATTACCATCAATGAGCAACCGGGTTCTTCTGATCGAAGTTCCAATGTTGGCGATCAGTCTCCGACCGAAGCTCCTACCAGCATAGAAAAACCGGTAGAAAAGAAAATTAAGGTCGTCAGTGGCATGAAGGTTGAAGAATTCATCCGATCAAGTAAGGAACTGACGATTCAGGATTTGATTTTTGATGCGGATACCTTCAATATCAAGAAGGCCTCCTACGCGACCTTGGACGAAATCTATTACTTTTTAGATGAGAATCCTCAAATTCATTTGGATATAATGGGGCATACCAATAATCTCCCCCCTCATGAGTTTTGTGATACTTTGTCTCTTAGAAGAGCCCAGGCTGTAAAGAATTATCTAGTGGATAAAGGAACCTCTCAAGCTCGATTAAAGGCCATCGGTTATGGCAAACGACGTCCTCTGGTATCTAATAAGACCTTTGTCGGAAGAGAGAGGAATCAAAGGGTAGAAATCAAAATAACCAGGCGATAAAAACGGTAGTAAAAACTTATGACTTAGGGTCAATCGCACTTGGTCTTTCCAGGATTAAACAGAAAATAATTACCTATTTAAGTTCGAAGAATAATCCATGGATTCTGGATTCCAATGAAAGTTTTGATCCCTATGGGAGCTATGAATTTGTAGGAGCTTGTGGCATCGACAAGCAAATAGTAATAGAAAGCTGGGAAACGGACAGTTCAAATCTGATCAACCAATGGATTTCCGGCGTAGAGGAATTTAGATTTATAACCCTGAGTTATGATCTTAAACATGCAATACACGGTATTCCCGGGAATCATAATGATGTTGTTGATTGGCCGCTTTTTTATTCTTTCGTGCCAGAAACTTTAGTTCGAATTAATAAAAGTAATGAGCTTATAATAACCAGTCGAGATGAAGATCCGGATGCCATATACCGAGAAATTCTGGATACGGAGGAAATAGATGGAATAAAACCGAGTATTGAGTGGAGTGATGATCCAGATTTTAAAAATTATGAGCAAAAGCTCAACACCATTTTCGAGTACTTAAGGGATGGAGAAATCTATGAAGTGAATTATTGTCATTTATTCGAGGCAAAAATTTTGGAAGATATCTCGGATATGAGATATTTTGACTACTGGAATAGGAAAATTAAAAAGCCTTTTAGTGCATTGGTGCAGTGGAATGATTCCCTCGTATTATGCTTTAGTCCTGAGCGATTTCTAGCAAGAAAAGCATCCAAAATTATTACTCAACCGATCAAGGGAACTTTCGACATTATCGAGGGAAAAATAACGGAAAAGGAATATGCGGAGAATGTCATGATAGTCGATCTCTGTCGCAATGATCTTTCAAGAATTTGTAAGACCGGATCCGTAGAAGTGGCAGAGTTAATGGGTATGTATGGGTTTACCAATATACGACACTTGATATCTACTGTTACCGGGGAGTTAGAAGAGGGCACCTCTTTTATGGACATAATGGAATCCTGTTTTCCGATGGGGAGCATGACTGGAGCTCCTAAATATTCTGCGATGAATATTATAGAAGAATTGGAGGATTTTAATAGAGGTATTTTTTCTGGATCAATAGGGTATATAGATGAAAATGGTGACTTCGACTTAAATGTTGTGATTCGATCCATGCTTGTAAACAAGAAAAGTCATAATGCCAATGTTCCGGTAGGAGGAGCGATAGTTTTTGATTCTCAAATTGAAGAGGAGTATTCCGAAACGCTGAAAAAGATCAAATTTTTCAAGTCCTAGGGCCAAATCAGGCCAAAATTAACCACTAGATCCGAGTGAATTGATCTCGATACCGGGCAGGATTCAGCTGCCTTATTGATGATTTCTTTTTCTCTCTCCGAATAAGATCTTTCAGGCATCTTTATTTTTAAATCGATTTGTCCAATACGCCTTGGACCGCTGGTCATGTGCTTGGTAACATCAATGGTAGCTCCTTCGATATCAATGTTATGATTCCTAGCTGATATTCCCATTATGGTCATAAAGCAAGACGCCAAGGAAGCACTGAGCATATCGGTAGGAGAAAAAGATCTTCCATCTCCGTTATTATCTTTTGGAGCATCAGAAATCCATTGAGTTCCGGATTGCTCATGAGTCATAACACATTTCAGCCCTCCCAGGTATTCTACTTTAATTGTTCGTTGCATCTTACTCTTCTTCTTTGGATAAATCCTCTTCGATGTCCTTTTTACGGTCATTCGAAAAAGCCTGAATAATGTCTTTTACTAGTTTATGTCTGACAACATCTTCCGCATTCAAATATACTAATCCAATCCCATCCAATGGTCTTAATAACTCGATAGTTTTGCTCAAACCACTGCTTTGAGCCCTAGGCAGATCGATCTGAGAAAGGTCTCCGGTTATGATGCATTTTGCATTGGGGCCTAGTCTGGTCAAAAACATTTTCAGCTGAGTCCTTGTCGCGTTTTGCGCCTCGTCTAAAATGATAAAGGAATGGTCCAATGTTCTTCCTCTCATAAAGGCCAAAGGCGCAATCTCAATGATATTTCTATCCAGAAGATGATTGAGTTTGTCATGAGGAATCATATCGTTCAAAGCGTCGTATAGAGGCCTTAAATAAGGATCGATTTTTTCTTTTAGATCTCCCGGAAGAAAACCCAAGCTTTCACCAGCCTCTACCGCTGGCCTGGCCAGAATAATTCGTTTGACCTGCTTTGTCTTTAGTGCCCTCACTGCTAGAGCTACTGCGGTGTAGGTTTTACCAGTACCTGCAGGTCCTATGGCAAAACAGACGTCGTTATTGTTCGAACAGTCGACCAGTCTAATTTGATTCTTGGTCTTAGCTCGAATGGTTTTTCCACTTCTTCCATGAATGATTACAAAATCCCGAAATTCACTTTCCTCTTGAAACAATTCAGCTTGATTTTTAGAAAGAACGATATGCTCGATATCATATTCTGTAAGTTGCTTTCTCAATTTAAGCCATTTTAACAAAGACTCTATCTTCGCTTTAGCTTTTTGAGTTTCTTTCTTGTCTCCTGTAATCTTAATGATATCACCCCTAGAGGTGATAGTTAGTTCCGGAAAGTAGGAACGCAATTTATTCAACTTGCTGTTTTGCTCTCCATAAAAGTCTAGCAAATCAACATCCTTAATCGTAAGAACGATTTCACTTATAACTTCGATAGCCTCGTCTTTAAACTGTAATTGGTCAAAAATAATGCCTAATATCCCTAACTATAAAAATAGGGTTTTTTATCTTAAGGCACTAGTTTTTAGTTTCATAAATCAATAAATAATTGTTAAGATGATTCGGAGAATTGTGAAGATGAGCTTTCAGTTAAATCGCTTAGAGGATTTTTTTACATTGTTCGAAAAGAACAAATCTTTAATAAAATCGCAGGAAGGTTGTTTCGAATTAAAGCTATTAAAAGATCAGCTGGAATCTGGGATAGTATTCACTTCAAGCCTGTGGTCAGACGAAGTATCCCTTAATAATTATAGGAAATCAGAAGTTTTTAAGCGTATTTGGCCTGAGACCAAAAAATTATTCAAAGATAGGCCTGAGGCATGGAGTTGCAGAGAAGATGTGGTATAAAAAAAGCGGTGCTTTACTCAAACACCGCTTTTTTCTATTCGACAAAAAGATTAACCTTTATTGGCTTCTCCCCATCTCTTTTGAACTGATTCAAAGAAAGCATTGAATTTATCAAACTCGTCAGCTTTCAATTTCTTAACCACTTCTTGAGATCTTGTCGCAAACTCTGTTGCCTTGTCTCTCATGTCTTTTAGAGCTTCTGCGCTCATTTCTTCACCTGATTTCATCATCGATTCATATTTCGAGATAAAATTAGAGTAGTCAGTCAAATATTCACCAATGGCAGGATCTTCAAATGATGGTACAGTTACAGCATTTACTACTGCGTCTTTAGCTTCAACTGCTTTTTCTGCAACAGCTTTTGCCGCTTCTTCTGTTTTTTCAGCAGCAGTTTCTGCAGTTTCTGCCGCTTTTTTACAAGAAGTGAAAGATAGCGCTAAGGCCATCAAACTTAAAAAAAATAGATTTTTCATGTATTGAAATATTATTGAAAATTTATAATGGGCGCAAGTTAGGAATTTATAAGATATTTGATTCCACTTTATCAATAAATTAGCGGTTAATGGAATTAATTTCCAATACATATCAACTGGACGATACCATTGTTGCTCTTTCTACGCCTTGGGGCAAAGGAGCAATAGCTGTCATTCGCATGAGTGGGAAGGAGAGTTTCTCTATTCTGAAGCAATTTGTTCGATCCAATTCTTTTCTGGATGACCCCATTGATCGCCATGCTTATCTCAGGCATTTTTATCTCAAGTCGGAGCTATTAGATGAAGTTGTTGTTCTGTGCTTCAAGGGTCCAAATTCTTACACTGGTGAAAATATTGTTGAAATCAGTTGTCATGCCTCTCCTTTTATCATAGAAGAGATCTTGAAAAATTTGGTCCAAGCAGGAGCTCGCTGGGCAGAAAAAGGCGAGTTCAGTTTTAGAGCCTTTCTCAATAGGAAGATGGACTTAAGTCAAGCTGAAGCTGTTGCGGATTTGATTTCGAGCAAGAACAGAAGCGAACATCGACTTGCTCTTGATCAAATGAAGGGAGGATATTCGGATCGCATTAATGAGTTGAGAAAAAAACTGATCGATTTTCTGAGCCTGTTAGAATTGGAATTGGACTTTGGTGAGGAGGATGTAGAATTTGCGAATAGAGAAGAGTTGATCAATATTATCAAAGATGTAAGATCGAAAAATGAAATTTTGATAAAATCTTTCGATCAGGGGAATGTTCTTAAAAACGGTGTTCCTGTTGTATTATTTGGTAGACCTAATGCGGGAAAGTCCTCTCTACTCAATGTTTTGTTGAGAGAAGATCGAGCTATTGTGAGTGAGATAGCGGGAACAACCAGAGATACGATTGAGGAGAGTATCATCATTGAGGGCGTGGAATATCGCTTAATCGATACTGCCGGGATAAGAGAGGCCAAAGACGTTATTGAGGAGGTAGGGGTTAAGAGAACCATTGAGAAGATCAATAGTTCGGTGATCTTAATTTATGTATTTGATACTTCTCGAACGACAAGAGAGGAGTTCAATGATGATATCCTACAGTTTATTCCGGATGATCAGAAGAATGTACTCATTGTCGCCAATAAAATGGATATCAATACGAGAGCTGTCAAAGAAGATTTTGTAGATAGCAATGCCTTTCCGGATAAGGAACTTATTTGGATACCGATCAGCGCTAAAAACGAAATGAATATAGAGCTACTTAAAGAAAGAATTTCTCAGAATTTTCAAAAGGAGGATGACTCGGAATACGATATCACAGTAACCAATGTTCGGCATTTACAAGCCTTACAAAATGCGGACCTGGAATTAGAAAAGGCAGAGGACGGATTGAACAATGGACTAAGTTCTGATTTGGTTGCCTTGCATCTAAGATACGCAGCGGATTCATTGGGCGCAATCTGTGGCCAAATCACCAACGATGAGTTGCTGGGCAACATCTTTAGTAATTTTTGTATCGGGAAGTAGTTTACTTTCCTTTGTTTGCTAAGTGCCTGTTTTTATTGGGTTTGTGAGTGTTCTTTCTTCTCTTATTTGTTGCCCAACCCCTCTTTTTTGAGTATATTTGTTGCCCAGTTGTTGCTCAACCAACAGATTTGTTGCCCATTTTAAGTTTTCAATTCTTTTGGCGAAATGATGCACCATACAGCACCATTGAGCTACAAACTGCACCACTAAGCAACAAATGAGTAGTAATCTTCAAATACCGAAAGTCTGCCAACATTGTGGCAATTCTTTTGTGGCTCGTACCACAGTCACTAAGTATTGTGGAGATACTTGTGCAAAAAGAGCATACAAGAAAAGGAAACGTGATGAGAAGATTAAAGCAGCTCTCGTAGAAACTCAAAACGAGATACAAGGCTTGCAAACTTCACAAAGTGTTCAAACCTCAACCCTACATTCTAAGGAGTTCTTATCGGTTCAAGAAGTGGCTAATCTCATTGGTGCAAGCAGATGGACTATTCAACGAATGATTCAAAGGCAACAACTGAAGGCGGCCAAGTTTGGCAGACGTACCATAATAGCAAGAACAGAAATTGACAATCTTTTTAAATAACGGCATAAAATGAAAGTAACATTAAGAAAACGGCTCAAGCGAAACAAAATCACTTTGTACCTGGACTACTATGACAAAGGCAAAAGAGAATATGAATACTTAGGTTTATATCTCACACCGAAACCCGAGAAAGGCTCACTAACCAAAGCACAGAAAGACGAGAATAAAAAGATACTCGCCTTAGCTGAAAATATCCGAGCAAAACGATTGCTTGAAATTCAGAACAATCACTATGCTTTCAGAGACAATGAAAAGTTAGGCGGTAGCTTCACAGAATATTTTGAAAGACTATGCGAAAAGAAATTAGCCAGCTTGGGTAATTATGGAAATTGGAAAGCAACACTTATTCATATCCAAACCTACTGCCCTAAAGATGTGACCTTTGAAAGATTGAATAAAGATTGGGTACAAGGCTTCAAAGATTATCTCGACACAGAAGCCAAAACAAAAACGGGTACTGGCATTTCACTCAACACCAAGTATTCCTATTTCAACAAACTGAGAGCAGCCCTAAAACAAGCCGTTAAAGATGGGATAATGTCTCACAATCCTTCTGAACAAGTAGAGCCGTTTCCGCAAGATGAATCCAAAAGAGAGTTTCTCACTTTGGAAGAATTAAAAAGATTGTCACAAGCCCATTGTAAGAATGATTCTTTGAGAAGGATGTTTATTTTCTCTTGCCTTACGGGTTTACGTTGGGGAGATATTTCAAAATTGGTTTGGTCAGAAGTAGAGCATTCTGAAAATTTAGGCAACTTCCTTCGTTTTAGACAAGCTAAAACTAACGGAGTTGAAACACAGCCCATTTCTGATGAAGCTCGAAAGTTATTAGGAGAAAAAGGAGCTGATGAAGATAGAATCTTTCCCAACTTTAAATATGGCAACTGGAACAAAACTCTACTCAAAGAATGGCTTTGGGAAGCTGGAATAAAAAAGAAAATCACATTCCACTGTGCGAGACATACCTATGCGACTTTGCAGCTCACAATGGGTACAGATATTTATACAGTAAGCAAATTGCTTGGACATAGAAATCTATCTACCACAGAAATATATGCTAAGGTTATCAATGAGAAGAAAGTAGAAGCAGCTAATAAAATTAATATCGGTTTGTAATGGAGTTAAAGATTTTAGATAGCATATTATTTGGACAGCTTCGCCCTTGGTTAGAAAAGAATAGAAACGAAAAGTTTTACAGCAATAGACTTACACCTAAATTCGTAAAGCCTACGGAGCATATAGACGGTTACTTTAAAGAACTCAAATCCATACTTGGTAACAAGAGCGAGTTAGTTAATGACAATCCATTAGACAGGTACTTTGCTCAACCCAAGAAGGATATTGATGCTCATATCAACCAACCTTTGGTTGTGTTGAAAAAAGAAGCATTAGAACCAACCTCACAGACAGAATGGTTCTATTTCAGCCTAATTCATAACGAATCAACAAGAACGATAAATAATATTTTTCAAGCAGTATGCAGAGATATTGGAGAAGTTGACAGAGTATATATTGTCAATCGGTATAAGACCTCATTTATAGACCTACTAAAAAACATTCATACCGTATCAGCAGATGTAGCAGAAGATGATGAATTGAGTATTAGGGTACTGTCTGTATTGAAACACAATGCCATTCGCTTACTTACTGAATTACAGCTCTTATTTGATAAGTACATTAATTCGATTCCTTCCAACAAACACCAAATCTATAAAGAGTTTCTAAAGCAAAATCCACCAGAAGGAGAATACTATAAGGAAGCAACAGAACTAAGGCAACTCAAACGATTAGTATCAGAAGCTAAAACAGGAATCAAGTTACAACCTGCCTCAAATCCAAATGCTATTTCATTTGGCTTTAATGGTGATACAGCAAAATTGAAATCTGTTTTAAACAGACTTGAACTTTCAGTAGAGTTGGTCAAGGATGAAACTACAAGCGATTATCTATTTGAAGTCTTAACTACAGGCGATATTGATTTGAATGGTCCTAAAATATTCTTAGGTATTAATACCAATGAGTTCAGATACATACTCGACCAAATAAAACCAAAGTTTAAAAATCTGAAATTATCGGTCATTGAGAAGGTAGATTTATTTCGTAGCAAAGACAACCCACAAAACAACCTAAAGGCACGTACTTTATCGTCAAGCAAACCTGCCTTTGACACAGCAAACAAAGCAACTATTGACAACATTCTCAAAGAATTATAGAAAAGAACATTGGTATCATTGGTATATACCATTGGTATATTAATAGCTCAATGATTATCAGGTAGTTACGAGATTATTTAGCGGTCAGAAACGATTGTTAAACATAAAAATCTCGTAAAATGAGTACAGAAAATTTAATCTTAGAAAGGCTCTCACAGATAGAGCAGAAAATTGATGAGCAAGCACTACTAAAAAAAGAAGTTCTCAACTTCAATGATGCTTGCAAGTATTTAGATATAAGTGCTTCTCACTTATACAAACTCACCTCTCAAAAGTTGATTCCACACTTCTGCCCACAGGGCAAGAAGTTGTATTTCAATCGCCAAGAATTGGATGACTGGTTAATGCGTAATCGTCAGTCTGCGACAGACGAAATAGAAAAGGAAGCAGCAAACTATATCATTAAAAATAAAAGGAAATAGGTATGGGTTTCTACAATCCAATAGACGAAAAGTTGGAGCAGATAGAAGACCGTCTTGATGATATGCTTCTAATGCTCAAAGACAAGCAAAGGACAAATCCTGAGCAAGTCTTTTTTGACAACCAAGAGTTCCTGCAAGTAATGAATATCAGTAAGCGTACCGCCCAGTATTGGCGAGATAGCGGACAGATTGGCTTTTGCCAAATCGGTCATAAAATCTACTACCGCTTATCAGACATTCTCAACCTACTTGATAAGAACTATAAAACACCAGTTCAATAATGTTTCAATTCAAATTTTTTAGATAATGGCTTCTTCAACAATATTCAAAAACTTCAATCAGCCGATTGAAAGTAAATCCCTTCTACTAATCACAAAAGACATAGCAGAAGGCAAATACAAAGACTTAATAGACCCTATCCGAATGGCTCTTGGAATGGGTAAACCTGACCGGGTAGATAAATTCAAACGAGAGCTTCCAGCCTTCACACCTTCAGGCACTTTTGACGGTGGTCGGAAAATGGAATACCTTAAAATGTACAGCGGCTTTGTTCACTTAGATTTTGATAAGCTCACACCTGATGAATTGGCTAAAGCCAAATCACAGGTTTGTGAAATGCCTACCACTTTTGCTTGTTTCACAAGCCCAAGCGGTAACGGCTTCAAAGTATTTATAGAAGTGGATACCACAGCAGAACACCACAGTATAGCTTACAAGCAAGTACAAGAGCATTATGAGCAAGTATTAGGTATAGAAGCAGACCCAAAGTGTAAAGACATTACAAGGCTCTGTTTCGTGTCTTACGACACAGAAACCTATCGCAATATTCAGAATGAAAAATTCAAAGTGCAATTACCACCAGATACATTGCTCATTGATGCCTCACCACCAACTAAACCACAACCACCTCAGCAGGATGAAAACAACCCATTCATTCAAACACAGTTTGATGATTGTGTAGCGTTTACAGAAAACAAAATCAGCTATATAGAAGGCAGTAGAAACAATTTTATTTATGCCTTAGCTTGTAACTGTAACCGTAAAGGAATACCCTATGATGATGCTCTAATGCTGATTAAAAATAGATATGACTTGAAAGAGTTTGAAATCAATGCTTCGGTAAAAAGTGCTTACAATCATAATGCTACTCAATTTGGGTCTTATAAAACGGTAATGCCTAAGAGAGAAAACAGCACGGAAAACGATACAGACTATCTTAAATCTACACCTACCTATAATGATGAAATATTTGATGTGCTACCCGATATTCTAAGACAGGGAGCAGAAGCATTTACAGACATTAGAGAAAGAGATGTTTTTCTTACTGGAGCAATAGCCATTCTTAGCGGATGCTTACCAAACGTATCAGGCGAATATTCCAGAGAAACCGTATATCCTAATCTATTTGCTTTTATCATAGCACCGGCTGCAAGTGGTAAAGGAGCATTGAAGTTTGCCAAGAAATTAGGCGACAAACACCAAGATTTTCTTATCGAAACCAATAAGGCAGCTCAACAACAATATGATGCGGAAATGTCAGATTTCAAAGCCATACAACGGGATAGAAAAAAAGGCGAAACAGTAGATACAGAAGAACCCGAAAAACCACCTTTCAAAGTAGCATTCATTCCTGCCAATAGTAGTTATGCCAAAATATTACAACACATACAGCAGAATGAAGGCACAGGAATCATTTGTGAAACAGAAGCCGATAGTATGGGCAATGTCTTAAAACACGAATGGGGCGGTTATTCTGATATGTTACGTAAAGCTTTCCACCACGAGACGATTAGTCTTTCACGAAAGACCAATGACGAATACATCTCTATCAAAGAACCTAAAATATCAATAGCATTATCAGGTACACCAGGACAAGTAAGCAATTTGATTTCCTCAGCAGAAGATGGCTTATTCAGTAGATTTATTTTCTATGCCTTTAAGGTAGAACAGCTATGGAGAGATGTGTCGCCTTACGGCAACACTATCAATCTCAATGAGCATTTCAATGCTCTTTCAGAGCATACCTTTCAGATGATTCAGTTCTTTGAGCAGTCACCAACCTTAATTATTCTCTCACCAGACCAATGGCAAGCCTTGAATAATGTAGGTCAAAAGTGGCTAACAGAAATCACCTTATTTACTTCTGATGAAGCTGGAAGCGTAGCCAAGCGATTAGGTATTATCCTTTACAGATTGGCAATGATATTTACAGCCTTACGAAAGTTTGAAAATGGAGAAGCTACCAAAGAAGTAATGTGTACGGATGAAGATTTTGAGATAGCGTTAAATATAGCCAACACCTTTATAGAGCATAGCAAACTGATGTTTAACAACTTGCCTAAGCAAGAAACACAGCTGCCATTTAAAGGGGCTAACAAGCAGGAGTTCTTTCAAGCATTACCTATAAAGTTCAAAAGAGAAGAAGCCATAACCATTGCACAGAAGTACAGTATCAAACCACGTACAGCCGATAATCTTCTCAAAAAATTGGTAGAACAAGGTTTTCTTACGCAACCTGATTACGGTATCTATATGAAAAGCTCGTAGGCTATTCAGATTTGTTCATATGTAATTTGTCATATTTTCTTTTGTTTTCTTTACATTTGTCATTATTTGTCAAGTCATAAAGAAACAATGAATAAGTTTGGAGATTTAATAAGGACCAAAAGAGAAGAGCAAGAAATGTTACAAAGACACCTTGCAGCCCAACTCGATATTGACACTGCACAACTTAGCAAAATGGAAAGGGGCGAACGTACAGCTCGTAAGGAACACGTCTCTATGCTCATTAAAATTCTAAAACTGGACAAAGAAAATGCCCTGTCTCTTTGGTTAGCAGACCAAGTATACACATTGGTAGCAGATGAAGAACAAGCCTTAAACGCCTTAAAAGTTGCCGAACAAGAAGTAAAATATTTAAGAAAAAAATAGCCGTATGCCAACTATACAATTCAAAGGAAAAAACATAATCTGGAATCACCACCTAAGTGTGCCATACCACACCTTAGAAGAAGTAGAAGACCTACATTTTCAACCAGAAAAAGCAGATGGCAATATTATAGTAGAAGGCGATAACCTCATAGCTCTTAAAGCCCTACTACCACAATATGCAGGTAAAGTAAAATGTATCTATATAGACCCACCTTATAATACAGGTAAAGGAAATGGTATTTGGACTTATAATGACAACGTAAATAGCCCTCTAATAAGAAAATGGCTCGGTAAAGAAGTTGATGAAAATGACCTTACAAAGTCTGATAAATGGCTATGTATGATGACACCTCGTCTAAAATTACTTCGAGAATTATTAGCTGATGATGGTTTGATTTTTATCTCAATTGATGATTATGAAATTAACAATTGCAGGTCTTTATGTGATGATGTGTTTTACTCTGAGAATAGACTTGCCAACATTGTATGGGACTTGGGCACAGGAACAAGTGCTGGACATTTTACCCGTGCTCACGAGTATATTTTGTGTTATGCAAAAGATAAATCACTTATTCCAAACTTTTCAGGTGGAAGCGGAATAATAGATGAAAGGGCAGTTAAAAAAATCAGTGTTAAGAATAAAAAAAGTGTCTATAAATTTAGTGCAGGTACAAAATGGGAAGCGGAAGATGGTCTCTAATTAGAAGGTTCTTGGGGCGGAAATGAAACCCTTACATTGATTTCTGGTCGAATGGTTTGCGAAAATCAGATGTTAAAATATGACGTAGAACTTGAAGCTGGGTATACACAAAAAGACCAAATGGATAGTTTTTTCAATGGATATGAAACCTTCGATAGTAAAGGACAAAAAGTTGTTGAATTTTATTTTAGAGATAATGGTAAAATATACAGTAGAAAGGATAGGTCTGTTATAAATCCCCCAACAGTTATTAGAAGTATTGCCAGTACAAAAACTGGTACAGCTGAATTAAAAAGCTTATTTGGTAAAGAAGTCTTTGATTTTCCGAAATCCACGAAATTGTTGAAGGAGATATTTAATTATGCTTTGAAGGAAAATGACATTATCCTCGATTCCTTTGCAGGCTCTGGTACTACTATGCACGCAGTCAATGAGCTGAATACTGAAGATGGCGGTAATCGCAAATGTATTCTCGTACAAATGACAGAAGAAAGTGAGCAAGAGCCTAACAAAAACATAGCCAAAGACATAACAAGAGAACGTAACAAATTGGCAATAGAAAAATATGGCTACGATACAGGCTTTAAATACTACCGTGTTGGTAACGCCATAGACCCAGATGCTATGTTAGATGGGGAGTTGCCCAACTATGCAGAGTTTGCAAAGTATGTATATTATCTCGGTACAGGTGAGCATTTAGCAGATGCAGGTAAGATAGAACAAGCCACTCACTTTGTAGGTACTCACGGTCCTAAAAACTTTTACCTAATCTACGAGCAAGATTTTGATACGTTAAGCCGTCTTGCACTTAACCTACATATAGCAGAAGAAATTATAGCTCACTCACAAGGTAAACGTATAGTAGTGTATGCCCCAGCTTGCTTCTTAGACAATGAATACTTAGAAGAAAAGCAAATTGAGTATGTATCTATCCCTTATAACCTTTTTGAAAAATCAGAAGAATGAAATCAGAAGTAATACAGTCATTAACCCAAAATTTTGAAGATTATACCAACACTACAGATAGTGGTGTAGAGTTCTGGTTTGCAAGAGATTTGCAGCACCTATTAGGCTATACAAAGTGGGATAATTTTGCCAAAGTACTTAACAAAGCTAAGTCAGCTTGTGAAGTAAGCGGAAATGATATAGACGACCATTTTGCTGAAGTCGGGAAAATGGTCAGTTTAGGTTCGGGTTCTCAGAGAGAAATACAAGACTTTATGCTCACAAGATATGCTTGTTATCTCGTAGCTCAAAATGGAGACCCAAAGAAAGAAGCCATAGCCTTTGCTCAAAACTACTTTGCTATTCAAACTCGCAAATTTGAGATAATAGAACAACGTATCAAAGATTGGGAAAGACTGCAAGCAAGGAGCAAACTATCATTATCAGAGAAAGAACTGAGTAGCCTTATTTACGAAAAAACAGGCAATGACCGTGATTTCGGAATGATAAGAAGCAAAGGAGATAGAGCATTATTTGGTGGTAATACTACCCAACAAATGAAAAAGAGATTGGGTATTTCTAAGAATAGACCATTAGCAGATTTTCTTCCTGCCATTACCATAAAGGCTAAAGATTTTGCTACAGAGATTACCATATTCAATACCAAAGAAAAAGACCTTGCTACAGAGAGAAGTATCTCAGCAGAACATATTACTAATAATAGGTCAGTTAGAAAAATACTATTAGACAGGGGTATTGTACCCGAAAATCTTCCACCAGAAGAAGATATTAAAAAGTTAGAACGTAGGGTAAAGTCAGAAGAAAAGAAATTAGGCAAGAATCCCAAATCTCTAAAAGATAAAGAAGAATAGCCTATGTACTTAAAGAAATATCAACAAAGAGTAGTCAGTGAGATAAAGCAATTCTTCACAGCGGCATTAGCCAAAAAGAATGAGTTTGCTACTATTGTACAAGCTATTCCAGAAGCTCAAAGAGAAGTTGTAGCAGCAAGTATGAACTATGTTGAAAGTGCCTTTCAACAGCTCAATTTACCCTATTCAGATAATTGTAAAAATGGATTAAACAAATACTATCCTCGTTTCAATCTTAAAGTGCCTACAGGTGGTGGTAAAACCATTTTAGCAGTAGAAGCTATCAAAGAGTATCAATCTGTTTTTGCTCAACGCAAAACAGGTTTAGTAGTGTGGATTGTACCCAAAGAAATCATTTATAAACAAACCGTACAAAGGCTAAGAGATAAAGGTCACCCATACCGTCAGTTATTAGACCAGGCAAGTGGTGGTAGAACGATAATTGCAGAAAAAGGTCAGAAACTAAGCAAGCAAGATATTGAAGAAAACTTAGTGGTACTGTTTATAATGGCTCAATCAGTCAATAGAAAAAACAGTACAGAAGCCTTGAAGGTGTTTAAAGATAGTGGCGGTTTTGACAGTTTCTTTCCACAAGACAATAGATATGATTTACACTACCAATGGTTACAAGAAGTACCCAATTTAGATGTGATGTGGAACAATGGCGAACAAGCACAACTCATTACAAGTTTGGGAAATGCAGTAAGAGTATCAAAGCCATTTATAATCATAGATGAATTTCATAAAGTATTTACACCTACAGCCAAAGCAACTATAGACAATCTCAATCCCGAAATGATTTTGGGGCTATCTGCCACACCAAAGCAAGGTATGAATAACCTCACTACGGTTACAGGTTTAGAACTCAAAGAAGAAGAGATGGTAAAGTTAGACTTGCATATCATACCACCTGCAAGTGCAGCTGATGATGATTGGAAAGCTATGTTGCAAAACATAACCGAAAAAAGACAAGACCTTGAAGATAAAGCCATAGCCTTCAGACAAGAAACAGGGCAGTACATTAGACCAATAGCCTTAATACAATGTGAACGTACAGGAAAAGACCAAAGGGGAAAAGGCTTTGTTCATAGTGAAGATGTAAAAGAACATTTGATTGATGAAGGCATTAATCCAAATGAGATAGCTATTAAGTCGAGCAGTAAAAATGATATTGAAGATATAGACTTGTTTTCAAGAGAATGTCCTATTCGTTTTATCATAACTCGTGATGCTTTAAGTGAAGGTTGGGATTGTTCATTTGCCTATGTATTAGGCGTTATTCCTAATGTTAATTCCAATACTGGAGTTACTCAACTTATCGGTAGAATTTTAAGACAGCCACGAGCAAAGAAAACTGGAATAAAGGATTTAGACGAAAGTTATGTGTACTACAGCAAGGGAGCAACGAATGAGCTTTTAAACAAGGTGGTAAAAGGCTTTGAAGAAGAAGGATTAGGAGACTTAGTTACTCAAATGCAAGTTCAAAACAATACAGATGTCAATCCTAAGAAGAAAGTCAAAATAAAAGATCAGTTCAAAAAGTTTGAGTATGCCTTTTATTTACCTATTTGGGTAATGGTAGATGCTGATAATGAGAGCTATCGTAAATTCAATTATGCCATTGATATAAAACAGCATATCAGTTTTGATACCCTTTCACTTTCAGATGAATTAATCAATCAAATCAAAAACTCATTAAGTAAACAAAGTAATGTACAGAAAACTTTTAGTGTTACCATAGATGAAACAAGTAGCATTACACCAGTAGCAGAAACAATTAGCAACTCATACTATGCTAAAATCAATACAGGGTATCTATCAAGAAGATTAGGAGAATATATCGAGAATGCGTTTTTAGCTCGCAAGAAAGCCAATGAATGGATTGAAGTATTAAAGGATAAAATAGGAGAAGATGATTTGGCTAAGTATTTCAGTTTTATAGCAGCTCAATTAGCAAAATATACAGAAGAGCATAAACAAGCTGAAGAAGAAAGACTATTTGCAGAATATCTTGAGAATGATAAAATCAAATTAGCGGTAACAGATGATAAAAGCATTGGTTTTAGAGTACCAGAGACAGATACAATTACCGTTAGCCGTTTCCCTTCTAACTACAATTACAACCTCTATGAAGATATTGATTTCGATACTTTAAATGGTTTAGAGAAAGATGTAATCGGTATCATTGAAAAACAGGAAACCATACTTTTTTGGTTTAGAAATAGAGTTGCTAATGGTTGGTACGCTATTCAAGGTTGGAGAGAAAATAAAATCCGTCCAGACTTTGTAGTGGCTAAAAAGAAAGATGATGATAAAGTAGAGATAGTTTACTTAATGGAGAGTAAAGGTGAGCACCTATTAGGTAATAATGACACCACCTATAAGAACAGTGTATTTGAAAAAATGACCGAACAACACAAGAAGGGAAAAATGGTTGCTTATCAAACTGAACTTCCTTTGGGAGTTCTTAATGAAGATGTGGAAGCATACTTAATTGAAGGCGGTAAAGAAGAACAACAAATTAGAGAATTAATGAAGTAAAGTTTTGAGCAATCTATCTATAAATATTATCCCATTCAACCACCCAAAACAGGAAATGGAATTTGGCTTTATCAAAGAGAAAAAGTCAGGTTATTATCCATTGCCTAAGTGGGCATATCCGAGATACCTATGGGAGAACTATGAAGATGAATTGCAAGACATTGAAAGGCTCTATTGTAATTTTTCAGACCAAGAAGAATCAGACTACAAAGTTTCTATCAATTTAAAAGATAATTGGAAGTTTGCTGACCACTATTACACCAAGTCTATATATAAGTATTTCTTGGAAAAGGCAGATGCAGTTCGTTTTGGTTTTGTAAATGATGTAGAAGTTTGGTTGTTAGATGAAGAAGCTAAGAATCCTAAGTATCATACCTACAAGAGATATTCGTTAAGGGTTCAATATGCCAAAGTTTCTTCAGGTATGGAGTTGGCAATATCCTATGATGGAACTTCTTTGGTACATAAAAAGAGCTTAGCTGAGTTACAAGATATAGATCCAGAGAAAATATCAAAGGTTATATACAATGGTGAAATTTATAGCTATCAAAGAGAAGAGAACCAACACATAAAACTCTATCTTGAAGAAATATATCCTATACTAAGCAATCGTCTGTTAGAATCATTAGAAATTGATAGACCATTTAAAAGAATACCCAACAAATACATTCCTTATTGGGATGAGATTACCACATTTTATAATACATTCTTAGATACAGAAGAATTTAAAGCAATAATCCCATCAAGTTCAAAAGGATTTAAGCAACTGAGAGAAGATAAGATTTTACAAACTAAGAGTAACTCGAACAAAATAAGGTTTGGCAAAGACACAGGTATTGAACCCAAAAAAGACTTTCTTAGATTAGGTCCTTATCGCCCTTCCAATCAGCCCAATGTTCGTTTGATATTTGTTTACCAAAAGTCAGACAAGAAAAAGTATGTATCTAAGTTATTTTCGGTATTGCGTGATGGATTAACTCACCCTCAATATGGGGAGCAGTTTCCACCAATGCTAAAGGCCATAAAACAAAACTTCATTTTAGAAGAAAGTGCAGGTATAGAGTTTGAAAGTCCTGAAACAGCTATTGAAGAAATAAGGCAACAATTATCAGTTTTTGATAAGAAAGAAAATACACAATATGTAGCTCTCTATGTAAGCCCTATAAGAAAGGACGAGAAAGACCACGAAAGGTTGATGCTTTACTACCAAGTAAAAGAATTGCTTTTAAGACGTGATATTACCTCACAAGTAATTTATAGAGAAAGCTTATTTAAAAGTGCTTTCAGATATTATTTGCCTAATATCGCTATCGCTCTATTGGCAAAAATCAATGGTATTCCTTGGCGTTTAGATACAGATGTTACGACAGACTTAGTAGTAGGTGTTGGAGCATTTTATTCCTTAACTCAGAATACCAAGTATATAGGCAGCACTTTTTGTTTCAATAATGACGGTACGTTTCAAGGTTTCAATTGCCATAAGGCAAATGAAACAGATATGTTGGCTGGTGAGATTAGTAGTGCTATAATGAAATTCTATGTTGATAATCATAAGAAGGCGAAAAGGCTAATCATTCACTTCTACAAGAAGATGAGTCAAAAGGAGCTACAGCCAATATATGATGTCCTACATACTTTTAACTGGGATATTCCGGTAATAGTGGTAACTATTAATAAGACTATTTCAAACGACTATGTGGCATTTGATTTAGATAGTGAGAACCTTATGCCAAAAAGCGGCACGATATTGCCCATTGGCAAAAATCAATACTTACTATTTAATAACACCCGATATAGAACTGTCGAAACAGTCAAAGACAATCCCTTTCCTATAAAGTTGACATTCTCAGCTTCTGATGAAGAATTATTGAATGACCTACTAATGGTCAAGGAACTGATAGACCAAGTGTATCAATTCAGTCGTATGTATTGGAAATCTGTAAGGCAGCAAAATTTACCTGTAACTATAAAATATCCTGAGATGGCAGCAGAGATATATGCATTCTTTCAAGACAATGTACCGCCTTTCGGTACTAAAAATTTGTGGTTTTTGTAATGAATGAAAAAATAGAAGATAGATTATATAAAAGGGATATTAAGCCCACCGCAATGCGAATCCTTGTATTGCAATACCTAATGGAGCAAGACAAAGCAATATCTTTACAAAGCATTGAAAATGCCTTTGATGTAGCAGATAAATCTACACTTTATCGTACACTTAAAACATTTGAAAAGAACAAATTAGTTCATACCATAGATGATGGCACCAAACAATTGAAATATGCACTTTGCCTTGAGTCTTGTCAATGCGAAACCAACGATTTGCACTATCATTTTCATTGCACCATTTGTCAAAATACATTCTGCCTTACCAATCAAAATATCCCTAAGATTGACTTACCCAAAAACTTCAAGATGCAACAGGCTAATATGGTTATCAAAGGTTTATGCGAAAATTGCAACCGTTAAACTATGCAAGTAAGTTGCAGAGAACTTGTCCTATCTTTGCAAAGTTATATGAGATTATTTTCATTCATATTATCACTTTACATATTGGCTCTGTCAGTCGTGCCTTGCTCGGATGGCATTGTCCATAATCTTGATGATGTAGATGCAAATATAGAATTATCTCAAACCGAACACGACCACAACCATTCTGGCCATAACGATTGTTGTACTCCATTTTGCACCTGTGCTTGTTGTGGCTCTTTGGTTACAGCACCTACTTCACACCATATATCTGAAGTAAGAGTATTACTTTCAACTACATACTTGTTTTCTTACAATTTTGATTACTCCTTTGAATATGTAGAAGGAGTTTGGCACCCGCCAGCCATTAGTTAAACCATTTATCAAGGGACAACTATGCCCTTTTCAATCATAGTCAAGGTTTAACTTTTTTATAAAAATCAAATATTAATGTTCGATAATATTATCGCTTATTCGGTAAAGAATAAGTTTGTAGTAGGGCTTTTCGTAGCTGCCCTCATAGTTTGGGGATTATTTTCTCTCAAACAGCTACCTATAGATGCTGTTCCCGATATAACTAACAATCAGGTACAGATCATTACCATTTCGCCTACCCTTGCTACGCAAGAAGTAGAGCAATTTATAACTACTCCTGTAGAGCTTGCCGTACAAAGTTTACAAAAGACAGAAGAGATACGGTCTATCTCTCGTTTTGGCTTATCCGTAGTAACTGTAGTTTTTGAAGAGAATTACGATATTTACTTGGCTCGACAGTTGGTTAATGAAAAGCTTAAAGAGGCAGAAGAAGAAATACCCTCTGGCTTAGGTAATCCTGAAATGGCTCCGCTTTCAACTGGTTTAGGAGAGATTTATCAATATGTAGTCCGACCAGAAGAAGGGTTTGAGGACAAATATTCTCCAACAGAATTAAGAAGTATTCAAGATTGGATAGTTACCCGACAGCTCCTGGGTATAGAAGGTGTAGCAGAGGTTAACTCAATGGGTGGCTTTCTGAAACAGTATGAGGTGGCGGTAAATCCAAATCTTCTTAAATCTTTAGGTATAAGCATTACAGATATATTTTCAGCATTAGAAAAGAGTAATGAAAATACAGGCGGAGCATACATAGAAAAAAACTCAAATGCCTACTATATCCGTTCAGAAGGTTTAGCCAAATCTTTAGAAGACATTGGAAACATAGTAGTAAGTGATGCAGGGAATATTCCAGTCTTAGTAAAAGATGTGGCTACTGTTCAATATGGCAAAGCTCCTCGTTATGGTGCATTGGTTAGAGATGGTGCAGAAGTCGTTGGTGGTAAGGTAATGATGTTTAAAGGAGCAAATTCTGCACAGGTAACAGAGTCAATCAAGGAAAGAGTATCTCAAATTCAAAAATCATTACCCAAAGGTGTTGTTATAGAACCATACTTGGTTCGAGACAAATTAGTGAGCACCGCCATTGGTACTGTGAAAAAGAATCTCATTGAAGGTGGCTTAATCGTCATATTTATATTGGTATTACTATTAGGAAATTGGCGAGCAGGACTAATCGTGGCTTCCGTTATTCCATTGGCGATGCTCTTTGCGGTTTCAATGATGAACCTCTTAGGTATCTCAGCAAATTTGATGAGCTTAGGAGCCATTGATTTTGGTTTGATAGTAGATGGTGCTGTTATTATTGTTGAAGCCATTGTACATAGACTACAAATCCGCAAGGCTGGTAATTTTCTCTCACAAACAGAAATGGACTTCGAGGTAATTACCTCTTCTCAAAAAATAAGGAGTTCAGCAGCATTTGGTGAGATTATTATACTAATGGTTTACATACCCATTTTAGCTTTAGTGGGTATCGAAGGCAAAATGTTTAAACCAATGGCTCAAACCGTAATGCTTGCCATTGCAGGTGCATTAATACTTTCACTGACCTATGTGCCTATGATGGCTTCGTTGGTACTAAATAAAAAAGTAATCAATAAAGAAACCTTTGCAGATAAGATTATTGCATTTTTTCAGAGAGGTTATACACCTATACTAAATGCAGCACTTCGTTTTAAGACAGTATTTGTTAGTGCTACCGTGGTAGTTTTTCTCATTAGTCTATTTGTTTTCAGTAGAATGGGTGGAGAGTTCATACCTACATTAGAAGAAGGAGACTTAGCTATGCAGCATATTCTCCCACCGGGAAGCTCACTATCTCAAAGTGTGGAAACAGCTAAGATGATACAAAACAAATTGCTAAAAGATTTTCCAGAAATAGAAGATGTGGTTGCCAATATTGGTTCAGCAGAAATCCCAACAGATCCTATGCCTGTAGAAATAGCAGATTATGTATTAGTAATGAAGCCCAAATCAGAATGGACTTCAGCAAGCTCAAGACAAGAAATGTTTGAGATGTTAGAAGAATCATTGCATAATATTCCAGGAGTAGGCTTTGAGTTTTCTCAACCTATACAGCTTCGTTTTAACGAATTAATGACAGGCTCCAAAGCGGATATAGCTATAAAATTATTTGGTGAAGACTTAGACCTATTGTTTGAAAATGCCACCAAAGCTGAAAAAATAATCAAGCAAATAGATGGTGTGGGAACGGTTAATGTCGAACAAACCATTGGAATGCCTCAAATAATGGTAAAGTATGATTATCAGCGAATGGCACAATATGGCTTACATATTCAAGAGGTAAATCAAGTTATACGTTCAGCATTTGCAGGAGAAAAAGCAGGAATTATTTATGAAGGAGATAAACGGTTTGATCTGGTCATTCGGTTAAATGAAGAGAATCGGAAAGGGATTGAAGATGTAGAAAATCTATTTGTTACTCTAAACAATGGCAGTCAAATTCCACTCAACAATGTGGCTAATATAGATTTGATAAATGCTCCTATGCAGGTGTCCAGAGAAAATACCAATAGAAGAATTGTCATTGGAGTAAATGTAGGAAATACAGATGTAGAATCATTGGTAGAAAAAATTCAAAGTGAATTAGATACTAAAGTGCAACTGCCAACAGGTTACTATTTTACCTATGGCGGTCAGTTCGAAAATCTCAAAGCCGCTAATGAACGTCTGTCAATCGCTGTACCTATGGCACTGGCTCTCATTTTTATCCTATTGTATTTCACCTTTGGCTCAGTGTCTCAAGCAGGGTTGATTTTTACAGCTATTCCTTTATCTGCCATAGGTGGGATTTGGGCTTTACAGCTTAGAGGGTTGCCTTTTAGCATATCGGCAGGCATTGGCTTTATTGCTCTTTTTGGTGTAGCGGTGCTTAACGGGATAGTCCTTATTGGTTATTTCAATCAACTCAAAAAAGAAGGTATGACAGACATAAAAGAAAGAATAATTACGGGGACAAGTGTACGATTAAGACCCGTAATAATGACAGCAGCAGTAGCTTCATTAGGCTTTCTCCCAATGGCTATTTCTACTTCTGGTGGTGCTGAAGTTCAGAGACCTTTGGCGACTGTAGTAATTGGTGGTTTGATAACGGCTACTTTTTTAACATTGGTCATATTGCCTATTCTATACTATTGGTTAGATAAATGGAGCGAGAGAAAGTCCAAAGGAGTTAACTTTTCTAAAGGCGGAGCATTAGGAATCTTATTGATGATAGGATTATCCTTTTCTACCCAAGCTCAACAAAGACCAATTGATTTGGATAGTGCTATTTCTATAGCAATGACAAATCACCCCAATATAATAGCTGCCACATTGGATGTAGAGAAAAACCAATCATTGCAAAACTTAAAATACAATTTAGGTTCAATAGATATTTCTTATCAAGGTGATGGCTTGTTTGATACTCAATTTGGACAGCAAGTAAATCAAATTGGTATTGTACAGAACTTTCCAAGTCCGAGTGTTACCAAGGCACAGAATAAATTGCAAGACGCCTATACAAACCAAAGTAGTACTGAGAAACAAATTACTAAAAATGAACTCAAATGGAAAGTGAAGCAAATTTACTACGACATTCATTACAAGAAGGAGTTAGAGAAGCTATACGAAAACCTTGCTTCTACATACAAAGAATACCATAGAAAAGCAACAATAAGAGTACAGGCAGGAGCTGCAAATAGAATAGAATCACTTACACTTCAATCTAAATGGCAGGAATATGAGTTGTTATTACATCAAGTAAATATTGAGCTTACTAACTTAACCAAACGGTTTCAGTTATTGCTCAATACTTCTGAATTAGTGACTACTTCAGATAGCCTCGTTACCACTAAATATTCCACTCAAATAGATACCACTTCAAACCCTCTAATTCTTCAAAGTCAACAGGCTATGATGATAGAATCTGCAAAAGTAGAGGTAATGCAATCTGAACTTAAACCCAGTTTCAATGTCGGATATGCAGTACAAAATTTTAACCAAGGTGGTTGGCTTAATGCGGCACAAGTAGGTGTATCTATTCCATTATTTAATGGACAGGCAAAAAAGCGTATTGATGCTCAAAAAATACAAATAGACATTAGCAACTATCAGTATCAAAGTAAGCTACTTGGGTTACAACAAGAACAGTTAGAAGTACAAAACACCATAGCCTTGTACAAGGCAGGTGTTGATTTTTACAAAAACCAAATCGAAACCATTAATCCAGAAATTGTAAGAATTAGTGAATTGAACTACCAAGCGGGAGAAATTTCTTACTTGGAACTATTAAACACCTTACAGTTGATGGCAACTAACAATATAAATTATTGGGAGCAGATAGTAGCTTACAACAAAGCAGTTGCAGACTTTCAATTTCTTACAAACCAATAAAAGATAAAATAATGAATAACATAAAATATATCATAACAGCATTTTCAATACTACTTGTATTGTTTTCTTCCTGCGGCCATAAGCACAGCGAAGGTGACGGACACAACCACGGAACAGAAGCAAATACACATTCAGAAGCAGATGGACATAGTCACGGTGAAGGTGAAAATGGACATAAGGAAGGACTATTTCTAACCAAAGATCAAGCGGAAACCATAGGTTTAGAATTTGGAGATCTATCTTCTATTAAAGTAAATGACTTTGTGAGAGCAAAAGGTACTTTAGGATTACCTCCCAATGCAATTTCTTCAATATCTGCCAAAACAGATGGTATAATCAAAAGCACTAAAAAGTTTGTAGAAGGTAATTATATCAAAAAGGGTACAGTTGTAGCCTATATAGAAAACCCTGATTTCATTGTTACACAACAAGACTATTTAGAAGCTAAAGCACAACTCGACCTAAAGCGATTGGAAGTTGAACGACAAAAAACATTGGTAGAATCCAATGCGGGAGTTACCAAAAATCTACAAAATGCACAAGCAGAAGTGGCAGTTTTGGAAGCTAAAACTCAAGGTCTTGCTAAGCAGCTTTCATTTTTAGGTATATCCACTTCCAACCTCTCGCCCAGTAACATAAGGCAACAGATAGCAATAGTTGCTCCTATGAGTGGCTATATTTCTAAAATAAGCTTTCACAATGGTATGTATGCCCAGTCCTCTATTGCTTTAATGGATATTATTTCTTCTGAGCATTTACACTTAGAATTGGATGTTTTTGAAAAAGATATAGCACAAATTAAGAAAGGTCAAAAAATCAGTTATACAGTCCCAGCACTTGGTACAACTATTTATTACGGTAGTGTAGATGTACTTGGAAAGGAGTTCAATTCAAGCTCTAAAACAGTACGAGTACACGGACATTTAGACGGTTCAAAACCTACTTTTCTTAAAGACTTGTTCATTGACGCTAAAATCTATCTCAATGATGTAGAATCTTCAGCTCTGCCTGAAAGTGCGATTATCAAAGATGGAGCCAACAGCTTTATCTATGTAGCGAATGAAAAGGCGAATGATAACGAAATAGAATTTGAAAAAATCAATATAATTCCAGGCTCTACGGAAAATGGTTACACGGCAGTGAAATTGATAGACGTTATTCCAGAAGGTATGCAAATAGTCACTAAGGGAGCCTATTATGTATATGCACAATCTAAAGCAGGAGAATTAGAACACGAACATTAAAATTTACAACTATGTATTTATTCATTTTTCTACTCATATATTTTTTCTTAATCTTCTTTCTTAGATCTTATCTACTTTGGAAGCAAACCAATGTTAACCCACTAACCTTCAATAAAGGAGATGATGCCCACGGCTACAATGGGAAAGTCTTTGGTTTTATTTCATTACTTGAGTTACTTGTAGTTGTCATTTACGCCTTTATCCCCAGTTGGCACAAGTTTCTTATGCCCTTTTGGTTTTTAGAAAACGAATACTTCGGTTATGTCGGTTGGGCTTTGCTCATAATCTCATTGCTATTTGTATGGTTTGCACAAGGAAATATGAGAGAGTCTTGGCGTATTGGAATAGATGAAGAAAACAAGACAGCATTAGTAACAGATGGTTTTTTCTCATTTTCACGTAATCCTATTTTCTTAGGAATTATGATAGCCAATATTGGTTTGTTTTTAGTATTACCTAATGCTTTTACTTTATTAATAATAGCCCTATCTACAGTTAGTATCAATACGCAAATCAGATTAGAAGAGGAATTTCTCAAAAAGGAATTTGGTAATCAATACATAGAGTATCGAAGCAAAGTAAACAGATGGCTAACTCTAAAATAAATTACAATGGCAGATAAAAAACACATACACCAGTTTGATAGTAACGGCAAACAAATCTGTTGCTCATTAGAGGAAAAAATAGATGCGAAGACGCCACCACCTTTGTTGAATACAGCACATAGTATAGATGATGGTCACGACCATTCACACGATCACTCACATAGTCATTCACACGAAGGATGGAAGGAATATCTGCCAGCAATTATCAGTTTTGTCTTATTAGTTTCTGGTATAGCAATGGATTACTTTGATATTACCTTTTTTAAAAGTTGGGTGCGATTAGTCTGGTATGTGGTGGCATACATTCCTGTAGGTTTTCCAGTAATAAAAATGGGTTTAAATGCTTTAAAAAAAGGAGAAGTTTTTACGGAGTTTTTCTTAATGAGTGTTGCTACAATAGGTGCTTTTGGCATTGGTGAATATCCAGAAGGAGTTGCAGTAATGTTATTCTATGCAGTTGGTGAATTATTTCAAGGTGCAGCAGTAAGAAGAGCTAAAGATAATATCAAAGCTCTTTTGGATGTTAGACCCAAAATCACCAATGTATTTCGCAATGGATATTTTGTAGAAGTAAATCCTAATGAAGTAAGTATTGATGAAACAATACAAGTAAAAGTTGGTGAAAAAGTACCCTTAGACGGCACTTTGCTTTCTGCAAAAGCAAGTTTAAATACCGCAGCATTAACAGGAGAAAGCAAGCCACAGAATATTTTGAAAGGAGAAAATGTTTTGGCGGGTTCTATCAATATGGAAGGTGTAATTGAAGTCAAAACCACCAAATTATTTAACGATAGTTCAGTAGCGAAAATATTAGAGCTGGTACAAAATGCGACCTCCAAAAAAGCAAAGACAGAATTGCTTATCAGAAGGTTGGCAAAAGTATATACACCTATTGTTGTCTACCTAGCTATTGCAGTCTGTCTTCTACCTTACTTTTTTATAGAAGATTATGTATTCCAGGATTGGTTATATAGAGCCTTGATTTTCTTAGTAATTTCTTGTCCTTGTGCTTTGGTTATATCTATCCCGTTGGGTTATTTCGGTGGCTTGGGTGCAGCTTCCAAAAACGGTATTCTCTTTAAAGGTGCAACCTATATGGATAAGTTGAAAGAAGTGAATACAATAGTAATGGATAAAACTGGAACCGTTACCAAAGGGATTTTCAAAATAAGTAAAATTGAAACATTCGGTAACTGGAAAGAAGAAAATTTAATGCCACTACTCTTAGCTATTGAATCTAAATCCACTCACCCCATAGCGAAAGCAATAATGGAATATCAAACAAACCAACCAATACCTGAAGCGACAAAAATTAAAGAAATAGCAGGAAAGGGATTGACAGGTTTAGTTGAAGGAAAAAACGTAGTAGTTGGAAATCAGAAATTGATGCAACAGTTCAATATCATTACTCCACCCGAAATTGAAGAAATAGTAGAATCAAATGTCTTGATTGGAATAAACGGAGAGTTTGTAGGATTTGTAACTATTGCGGATGAATTAAAGGAAGATGCTAAAGAAACAATTGAAGCATTAAAAAAGGAAGGCATTAATAATATAATGATGTTATCGGGTGACAAGAATAGCATTACTCAAAGGGTTGCCAAAATACTTGGTATTTCAAGAGCAAAAGGCGGATTGCTACCAGAAGATAAATTGAATGAAGTAGAACTACTTAAAAAAGACCTCACAAAAAAAGTAGCTTTCATAGGAGATGGTATCAATGATGCTCCCGTATTAGCAGCAAGTGATGTAGGTATTGCTATGGGAGCAATGGGAAGTGATGTAGCCATTGAAACAGCAGATGTTATCATACAAACCGACCAGCCTTCAAAAGTGGTATCAGGAATTAAAATCGCAAAATCCACTCAAAGAATCATTTGGCAAAATATTTTTTTAGCCTTCGGGATTAAGATTATTGTTCTCATATTAGGTGCAGGCGGTTTAGCCACAATGTGGGAAGCAGTATTTGCAGATGTAGGAGTAGCACTGTTGGCTATTCTAAATGCGGTTAGGTTGCAAAGAATGAAATGGGAATAATGGAAATACTCCAAATAAAAAATATGGTTTGTCCTCGATGCTTGAGCAGTGTTCGGACTATTCTCAATGATATGCAGATCGAATACAAACGTATAGAATTGGGTATAGTGGAACTAAATAAAGAGATTAGCGAAGATCAAAAGGAGAACCTTTCCAATAAACTTCAAACACAGGGATTTGAGTTACTAAGTAATGAAGAATCTAAGGTCATTAACGCAATAAAGTCTTTTGTCATTAACAAAGTACATTATACAGATGCCGGTCAACAATCAAATCACAACCTCTCTGATGAACTCAGTAAGGAATTGCATACAAACTATTCAAAATTGAGTAAAACCTTCTCTCGAGTAGAAGGCATTACAATAGAACAATATCTACTGCAACAACGAATAGAAAAGGTAAAAGAATTATTGAGTTATGAAGAAAAAACCATTTCCGAAATAGCTTTTGACCTGGGTTATAGTAGCACCGCTCACCTTTCAGCTCAATTCAAAAAGATCACCGGAATGCCACCTTCGGCATTTAAAAAGATCACGAAGAACCGAAGAAAATCACTTGACGACATTTAGTATTTCCAAATAATATAAAGATTTGCCAAAACGTTATAATCGATAGTCCTAATAGATTCTTATCTTTGTAAACAATGACAAAAAGTCTTTCACATAGAATTGCCGCCATATCAATGGCATTGTTGATGTTACTATCATCAACAGGATTCTCTATGGATGTGCATTATTGTCAAGACCAATTAAAGGGTATCAGCCTATTCGGAGAAGCTAAATCCTGCCACGAGAAGCAAGAAAATCCACCCTGCCACCAGACAAAAAAGTCTTGCCATCACCAAGAAGATGATGGTGTAACCAAGGTAGATAAAGATAACTGTTGTCATAATGAAACGGTTGTCATTGAGAATTCAGATTTAGATGCCACTCCTACTCAAATAGCTGCTTCTCAAGATATTCAATTAGACTTTGTAGCTGCTTTTATAGCAGTATATGTATTTAACTATAGTGTGCGAGCTGATTATCAGCCTTATGCACAATATAAACCACCCTTACCGGATAGAGACATTCAGGTACTCTATCAGACCTTCCTTATTTGATTCATTCATTTTCATTGATGCTTCATACCGCTGAATAGCAGTATGGCCTATTCCTATTTGTAAAATTCTAAGAATGAAAATGAATAATGTTAAATCAAATAATCAAATTTTTTATAGACAATAAGCTTGTCGCTTGGTTGCTACTGTTACTATTTATTGGATGGGGCGTTGTCACCGCACCTTTTGACCTTGGTGTCGATAGTTTGCCTCGTGACCCTGTAGCAGTTGATGCTATACCCGATATTGGAGAGAACCAACAGATCGTTTTCACCAAGTGGATGGGAAGGTCGCCACAAGATGTAGAAGACCAAATTACCTATCCTCTAACAACTTCTTTATTGGGTATTCCTGGAGTAAAAAGCATACGGAGTAATTCAATGTTTGGCTTCTCCAGTATTTATGTCATTTTCGATGAAGGTGTGGAATTTTATTGGAGTAGAAGTAGAATACTTGAAAAACTAAACTCTCTACCTGCCAATCTCCTGCCCAACGATGTACAGCCCACCCTGGGTCCAGATGCAACCGCTTTAGGACAAATTTACTGGTACACTTTAGAAGGCAGAGACGAACAAGGCAATCCTACTGGTGGTTGGGATTTACACGAGTTGCGTTCCATTCAAGATTTCTATGTGCGGTTTGGCTTGTCTTCCGCTTCAGGTGTTTCAGAAGTAGCTTCCATAGGTGGCTTTGTTCAGGAATATCAAGTGGATGTTATACCAGACAAAATGAGAGTATATGGCATTACCCTTAATCAAGTAATGAAAGCCATAAAAGAAAGCAACTTAGACATTGGTGCTCAAACACTTGAAATCAATCTTGCCGAATACTTTGTCAGGGGCTTAGGGTATGTAAAATCCATTGAAGATATTGAAAATGCTGTAGTCACAGCCACCGATAACGTACCTATTCGCATTAAGGACATTGCCGTAGTAAATATTGGCCCAGCTACTCGCAGGGGAGTTTTAGACAAATCAGGTGCAGAAGCTGTTGGTGGTGTGGTAGTAGCAAGATATGGAGCAAATCCATTAGAAGTAATTAATAATGTAAAGGTCAAAATTGATGAAATAGCTCCCGGATTACCTACTAAGACATTAGCTGATGGCACAGTTTCACAAGTGACGGTTGTCCCATTCTATGATAGAACAGATTTGATCAATGAGACCTTAGGCACTTTAGAAGAAGCAATTGGGTTACAAATACTTATTACCATAATCGTGGTGATTTTGATGCTACTCAATTTAAGGTCGTCATTGTTGGTGGCAGGGTCGCTACCCGTAGCTGTCTTAATGTGCTTTATTGCTATGCGATACTTTGGTGTCGATGCGAATATTGTGGCTTTATCAGGTATTGCTATCGCTATTGGTACAATGGTCGATATGGGAATTGTCCTTACGGAAAGTATGGCCACACATATCAAAAAAGCTCCACCAAACCAATCCATTTCAATTACGATTTACAATGCCACCACCGAAGTTGCCTCAGCAGTTATTACAGCAGTAGCTACTACGGTTGTAAGTTTCTTGCCGGTGTTTACTATGGTAGCCGCAGAAGGTAAACTATTCAGACCATTGGCATTTACTAAAACCTTTGCCCTTATAGCTTCGATAGTTGTAGCTATTACCATAGTCCCGCCATTGGCAGCTCAGTTGTTTGGGATTAAAACAAAGTCTAAATGGCTGTCTATTGGGTATAATATTGGATTGGTGGCATTAAGCATTTTCCTATTATTTGGTCAGTTTTATTATTTAGGAATAATTGGCCTTGTAGTTGGCATAACGGGAATAATTAGTTATTGGTTAAAGTCATTTCGGAATGGAAAATTCCATTCCTATTTTGAAATAGCAAGAAACATAGTCTATGCTTTATTAGTTGCTTGGCTTTTAGCCAAAATATGGATGCCGCTTGGTGTTACCAAAACCGTGCTAACAAACTTCCTCTTTGTTTCCATTATATCAGGTGTCTTAATTGGAAGCTTCTATATAGTTATTCATTTCTATGAAAATATATTACGCTTTTTACTAAAGGTAAAATTGCTATTTCTTTTGCTTGTTGGCAGCCTAATTTTCTTTGGCATTCAAATCGCAAAAAATACAGGTCAGGAATTTATGCCTGCCTTAGATGAAGGGTCATTTTTACTAATGCCTACTTCTATGCCTCATTCTGGAATGCAAATGAATGTAGCCAATTTAAGAGCATTGGATATGGCAGTTACGGCAATACCCGAAGTAGAAACAGTAGTTGGCAAAGCAGGACGGGTGGAAAGTGCTTTAGATCCTGCTCCAATGTCAATGTATGAAAATGTAATACTTTATAAGTCGGAATATATGACTGATTCAGATGGTCACCGTATGCGATTTAAGCAAGACAACAACGGAAAATTTGTACTGGCAAAAGGTGGAGCAATAGCATACAAAAAAGCATTATCGAGTGGTGTTCAAATCAGCGATTTAGTACAAGATGATAAAGGGTCGTATTTCCGCCAATGGAGAGAGCATATATATTCTCCTGATGATATTTGGGACGAAATAGTAAAAGCGACCAATCTCCCCGGTGTTACTTCTGCACCCAAATTACAGCCCATAGAAACCCGCTTGGTAATGCTTCAAACAGGAATGAGAGCACCTATGGGCATAAAGGTCAAAGGTTCTGATTTAGAAACTATAGAAACCTTTGGATTGGAATTGGAAAAACACTTGAAAAATGTTGAAGGAGTAAAAGCCCCTGCCGTATTTGCTGAACGGATTGTGGGCAAGCCCTATATGTTGTTTGACATAGACCGTGAAAAAATAAGTCGTTACGGTTTGTCAATTGTTGATGTTCAAAAGCAGTTACAAGCCACCGTAGGTGGAATGGTGATGACCTCTACTGTCGAAGGCAGAGAAAGGTATGGCATTCGGTTGAGATACCCAAGAGAATTGCGAGACGACCCAAGCACGCTAAATAACATTTTAGTTTCGGCTTCTAACGGGCTACAAATTCCGCTGGGAGATTTGGTAGAGATTAAATACGAACAAGGACCACAAGCCATAAAAAGCGAAGATGGTTTTTTAGTAGGCTATGTATTATTTGATAAAGAACAGGGCTTTGCCGAAGTGGAAGTCGTGAACAATGCACAGAATTTTTTGCAAAACAAAATTGATGATGGAGAATTGATATTGCCGGCAGGAATCAATTACAAATTCGCAGGAAACTATGAACAACAAGTAAGAGCCAATAAACGACTATCCATTGTCATTCCCATTGCATTGGCTTTAATTTTTCTAATTCTTTACTTCCAATTCAGTTCCGTTACCACTTCTTTGATGGTATTCTCAGGTGTGTTCGTAGCATTCTCAGGGGGATTTATAATGATATGGTTATATGGTCAGCCCTGGTTTATGGATTTTGATGTTTTAGGCACCAATATGCGAGACCTATTTCAAATGAAATCCATTAATCTAAGTGTGGCGGTATGGGTCGGGTTTTTAGCCTTGTTTGGTATTGCTACAGACGATGGTGTGTTAGTGGCTACATTTTTAAGAGATAGTTTCAAAAGGAATACACCTTCCACAGTTCCGCAAATTAGAGATGCGGTTGTTGAAGGTGGTTTACGTAGAGTGAAGCCCGCTATGATGACAACAGCCACCACCATATTGGCACTGTTACCTGTACTCACTTCAACCGGACGTGGAGCGGATATTATGCTGCCAATGGCCATTCCTTCCTTCGGTGGAATGACCCTGCAAGTAATTACAATGTTCACCGTACCAGTACTTTATTCCTTATGGAAAGAAGTACAACTTAAATTTTCTAAGAATACTCAAATGATGACAGATGAAAACTAAATATATAATTATAGCGACTTTATTACTGACCTCCACCTTCAACGTAAAAGCACAGACTTTGGATAGTCTGTTAAAAAAGGCATACGATAATAACCCTACTCTTAAAGCAATACAGTTAGAATACGAAGCGGCTCTGCAAAAGGGACCACAGGTCAGTCAACTGCCAGACCCAACTGTTGGTGTTGGAGTTCCCATACTTCGCCCTGAGACAAGACTTGGGGGGCAAGTACTGAGTGTTTCTGCCAGTCAAATGTTTCCTTGGTTTGGTACGCTAAAAGCAAAGGAAGATGTCGCCCTAACAATGGCAAAGTCTAAATATGAGCGAATAGCTGCTGAACGATTAGACATAGATTACCAGATCAAAACAGCTTACTTCAATCTATATCTATTACAAGAACAGCAAAAAATCATTCAGAAGAACATTCGAATTTTCGAAACCATTGAAAAGGTGGCCTTGGCAAAAGTAGAAAGTGGGAAATCCATTGCTTCTGATGTTCTCACGGTTCGGATTAAAATAGAAGAACTTAACCAACAAATTCAAATACTCGAAGAACAGAAACTGGCTTATACGGCAACTATAAATGAAGCAGTAAACAATCCCCTCAACTCTGCTATTCAGATTGATACAACACAAATAACAATAGCAGAAATAGAATATAACATAGAACAATTCAGGAATAATATTCAGGCCAATCACCCATTGATCAAACAACTCGATTGGAATATAGAAACGTCTAACAAAGCACTTGCATTAAATACTTTGGCCGGCAAGCCTTCATTTGGTGTAGGCTTAGATTATAGTTTGGTCACTGGCAGAACGGATGCAATTCCAGTTAATAATGGCCGAGATATTCTGATACCAAAAGTAATGGTATCTATTCCAATTTATCGCAAAAAATACGCTGCCAAGAAAGAAGAAGAAAGTCTCAAACAACAGGCATTTGAGTTTCAAAAGGAAAATTTGACCAATAGAATGATTAGCAGTATTCAAGGCTATAAATCTGAATATGAAAGTGCAAAATTGATGTTTGAGTTGGCTAATAAACAAATTGAAATCTCTAATAGTGCTTATGACATATTATTGGCCGATTACAGTAGTAAAGGAAAGCGTTTTGACGAATTGATGAAGCTACAAAGCGACATAAATCGATACGAAATTGAGATTATTAAATCAATCGTTCAATCGCATTTAGCCAAGTTTAAAATTGAACGTTTAACAGACTTTTAAAAAGAATAAGAATGAAAAAGTATAAAATATATATCGTTGCCATTCTCGCATTAGCCATTGGCTTATTGATTGGATGGCTATTATTTAAGAACGGTACTCAGCCTGTCCAAGAACACAGCGAACCGAGTTCAAATCAAACTGAGTCTGAAATATGGACTTGTTCAATGCACCCACAAATTCGTCAAAATGAACCTGGAGATTGTCCAATATGTGGAATGGATTTAATTCCAGCAAGTCAAGGAAGTAGTGATAATGAAATTGGCTTTCAAATGACTGCCGATGCAATTAAGTTGGCGAATATTCAAACGACCATTATTGGGAACGCTGATGCGAATGAAGGAGCTACCTTAAAACTCAATGGTAAAATTCAAGCCAACGAAACAAAATCTGCCAGTCTGGTTACACATATACCAGGCAGAATAGAAAAGCTGTATGTAAGCTATACAGGTGAGCAAGTAAATAAAGGACAAAAGATTGCGACTATCTATTCACCAGAATTAATTACCGCTCAAAAGGAGCTATTAGAAGCAAAAAAAATACAGGATATAAGTCCCGGTCTCTTAACCGCAGCTAAAAACAAGTTGAAGTATTGGAAAATTGGAGAGCAGGTAATACAGGATATTTTGACTTCGGGTACTATACGGGAGAACTTTAATATTTATGCAGACCATTCAGGTGTCGTAAACCAAAAGAGAGTTTCTGTGGGAGATTACCTATCAACTGGTGAAGTACTGTTTGACGTTCAGAATTTATATAGTCTTTGGGCTTTATTTGATGTATATGAAAATGACCTATCACAAGTTAAGATTGGTCGTAATATATACTTTACCACTCCGTCTGCTCTAAACAAAAGGTTTAAAGCAAAGATCACTTTCGTAAATCCAGTGATTGACCCGAATACCCGTGCAGCAACAATTAGAGCAGAAGTAAGCAACACCACAGGAAAGTTGAAACCTGAAATGTTTATTACTGGAGAACTTCAAACCTCTAAAAAGTCAGACAATCTTACCGTTCCTAAATCAGCAGTATTATGGACGGGACAACGGTCTGTTGTTTATGTAAAAATTCCTGATACAGACATTCCTTCATTTGAGTATAGAGAAATTGAAATTGCGGATGCTACGGCTTCTGGATATGCTGTTGTAAGCGGCTTAGCGTATGGCGAAGAAGTGGTGACCAATGGAGCATTTGTAATTGATGCTTCCGCACAACTAAACAATCAAGTCAGTATGATGAACAAGAATGTGATGGCGAAAAATGCTGTTCATTCCAACCATTTACCAGATTACACAAACACGACTCCACAAATATTTAAAGAGCAACTAACAGCGATAGCAAGTACTTATCTTTTATTGAAAGATGCACTTGTTGCAAGTGATCAGCAAAAAGCAGCAGAAAATGTAAATGATATTCTTGACAATACAGAAAAAGTAGATATGTCTTTAGTCAAAGACAAGGCACATATCTATTGGATGGAGCAATTAAAAGCAATTCAAGCTCACGGTAAGAAAATCGGTGCATCAGAAGATATAGAAGAACAACGTAAACAATTCGATTTTCTATCACAGGCACTCATTAAGTCTCTAAAAGTTTTCGGTGTGGAAGGTGACACTTTTTACGTGCAGCATTGCCCGATGGCCAATGACAATGACGGTGCTGCCTGGCTAAGTAAACACGAAAAAATTCTCAATCCATATTTCGGAGAAAAAATGCTCACTTGTGGAACAGTACAGGACACCATAGACATAAATTTCAAAAATCCACCTATGCAAGAGCAATCAAATATAAATTCGCATAATCATTAAATAAATAGGTATGAGTAAATTAAAAACAATTTTTATCACAATGCTACTCCCAATTATTGGGATTGCACAGAATCAACTACTAATCCCGGACACCTTGAGTGGAACGAGTATTAGTCTAAATCTTCAAAATGGAACTCACCAATTTTTCGCTGGTCAAGCGACAAATACAATTGGTGCTAATGGCTCCATACTTGGACCAACCCTTTTGCTTAGCAAGGGAGATTATGTTAATTTTTCAGTCAATAATCAGTTAGCAGATACGACAACAATTCATTGGCACGGTCTCCACGTTTCTCCAGAAAATGATGGTGGTCCGCATACCTACATTTTACCCAATTCTACTTGGACACCGTCCTTTACCATAATGGACAAAGCTGCTACCTACTGGTATCACCCTCATTTGCACCATAAAACAAATGAACACGTTTCTAAAGGTCTTGCTGGAATGATTTTAGTACGAGACTCGACTGAAGCTCAATTGTCATTACCTCGAAATTATGGAATAGATGATATACCTCTGGTCATTCAGACTAAAGATTTTGACAATAATAACCAGATTGTTGTTCATTCTAATTCCGATGATAATGTAATGGTGAATGCTACGATCAACCCTTACATTGAGTTACCTGCACAGGTAATTAGACTTAGGGTTTTGAATGGTTCTTCACAGCGTGCCTTTAATTTGGGCTTGAGTAATAATCAAGTATTTTATCAAATAGCTTCTGATGGTGGTTTACTTAGTTCTCCTTACCAAATAACAAGATTGCTACTTGCCCCAGGTGAACGAGCAGAGCTATTAATAAATTTGAGCGGTATGAATGGCCAAAGCATTTATTTAAAAAGTTTTGCCTCTGAACTTCCCAATGGTATTTATGGTGCAACAAACCCAGGAATGGGAGCAGGAATGTCCTTGACAGGATACAATCCAAATCCACTTAATGGTAATGATTTCAATATATTAAATATTGATATATTAAGCCCCAATAGTAATCCTATTACTACAATACCTTCAAGTCTTGCAACTGTTACACCGTGGAACAGCAGTACCGCAAGCACAACACGGACACTTACGTTTACTCCTCAATCAATGGGAATGAATCAATTAAATGGTAAGTTTTTAATTAACAATACCAGTTTTAATATGGGTATTGTGAATTATACAATTCCATTGGATAATGTAGAGATTTGGGAGATTTTTAATCAATCGGGAATAGCTCACCCTTTTCATATACACGATGTACAATTCAATATATTATCAAGGAATGGAAATACCCCAGCACCAAGTGAACAGGGATGGAAAGATGTAGTATTAGTAAAACCTATGGAGACTGTTCGTTTTATTACCAAGTTTGAAGATTTTGCCAATGATAGTGTACCCTATATGTACCATTGCCATTTATTGACTCACGAAGACGATGGAATGATGGGACAGTTTATTGTAAAAAATACCACTACAAGTATTAATGATACTGCAAGTAAGCCTTTTGTACTTTATCCAAATCCAACAAATGACATTATACATATTTCGGGATTGGGCTTAGGAGAAATTTATCTCTACAATGTCCAAGGACAATTAATCAATTATAAAATCATATCAAAGGATCAAGTGGATGTTGATATATCACAATACTCTCAAGGAATATATTTTTTAACAATTATTTCAAATGACAATAAACATACATACCAAATTGTAAAACAATAATTTACTCACTTTTAAAATTTCTAAAACAATGACAAATTCAAAATTCAAATTCGTAATCATAGCACTATTTGCTATCGGGCTTACACTCACTTCGTGTGGTAACAAAGCAAACAACAACACCAAGACAGAACAAACAGAAAAACAAGGAAAAGAATACACCTCAGCCTACGTATGCCCTATGCACTGCGAAGGCAGTGGCAGTGATAAGGCAGGTAAATGTCCAGTTTGTGGAATGGACTATGTAAAAAATGAAAATCACAAAAATGATGGTCATAACCACGAAGAGCACAAACACTAATCGCCTAAAAAATCAATAAATATGAATGCTTATTTAAAATTCTCTTTAATGCTCGCAGTGTCATTTATAATAATGTATGCGGTAATGTTCTTAAATGTTTTTCAGTTAGATCATATATATCTGAGTAAAACCAGAACCTATATGACGCTCTTGATGGTGTCGCCAATGGCTATATCGATGCTTCTTTTTATGTGGAAAATGTACCCTAACAAAAAGGCGAACTTTTCCATTTTGGCAATGGCGGGTATTATATTTTTTACTTCTCTTTATGGCCTTAGAAAACAGAAGCCAATTAGCGATATTTCTTGGATGAAAGCTATGATTCCACATCATTCTTCTGCAATCTTGACAAGCTCATATGCCAATATAAAAGACCCTGAAGTCAAAAAACTTGCCGATGAAATCATTAAGGCACAAAAAAAGGAAATTGCAGAAATGAAAGCGATGATAAAACGGCTCAAGTCAAATTAGGCGACAGAAAAATGGTGTAAGCATTATCCATAATAATGTAAGCCTTTTTCTTTCCACGGATCTAATTTTGGAACATTTAATAAACTAAGGCAATATGACACACAAATATCAAATTCAGGGAATGACCTGTAAAGGTTGTATGAGAACCGTTAATAATGCTCTATCTGAATTAGAAGGTGTAGAAAATGTCAAGATTGATTTTGAAGCAGCCACAGCAATTATTGAAATGAAAGAACATATTTCAATAGACAACCTTGAAAAAGCTTTGCAGGAAAAGAAAGGTAAATATCATATTCACCCCTACAAAAACAATGAGACTCTCATACGTACTTTTCCTGTAAATGGAATGACCTGTAATGGCTGTAAAGCTCACGTAGAAAATGTATTGTCAAAAGTTGATGGTGTCACAAATGTTACAGTTGATTTGGAGAAAGCAGAGGCAACAATTGATATGAAAGCTGAAATCTCGATAGAAAAATTTCAAGACATTCTTAAAAATGACGGAGGCACTTACAGCATATACAAAGCAGGTCAACGTCCCGAATCTAATCAAGTAGAACAGCAGAAACCCAAAGGTAGAGGAACAGGCACATTTTATTGTCCTATGCATTGCGAAGGTGATAAAACTTATGATGAGCCAGGCGACTGTCCTGTCTGCGGAATGGATTTGGTGGAAGAAGTAAATCTTTCAACAGTTTCAAAAGAGCAATGGACGTGTCCGATGCACCCAGAAATTGTAAAAGACGAAGCAGGTTCGTGTCCAATATGTGGGATGGATTTAGTACCAATGCAAGCTGACCTTTCGGCAGAAGAAAAGAGCTATAAAAAATTGCTCAAGAAGTTCTGGATAGCTGCAGCATTTACCCTGCCCATTTTCATTATCGCTATGAGTGAAATGATTCATAACAATCCATTGTATGATTTGATGGATCAAAAGTATTGGAATTGGATTCAATTTGCTCTGTCCATTCCAGTCGTGTTTTATGCTACTTGGATGTTTTTTGAACGTGCTTACAAAAGCCTTAAAACGTGGAATCTCAATATGTTTACGCTTATTGGAATTGGTGCAGGTGTAGCTTGGTTGTTTAGTGTGATTGGGATGATATTTCCCGATATTTTTCCTGAACAATTTAAAACCGAGTTCGGAGCAGTACACGTATATTTTGAAGCAGCAACGGTAATTCTAACATTAGTGCTTTTAGGTCAATTGTTAGAAGCTCGTGCCCACAGTAAAACCAATTCAGCTGTAAAAGAACTGTTGAAATTAGCACCAAATAAGGCAGTAAAAATTGTAGATGGTGAAGAAGTCGAAGTCAGTATTGACGAGATACAACTTAATGACATTCTTAAAGTAAAACCAGGTGATAAAATCCCTGTAGATGGCGTAATTACAGCAGGCAATACGAGTATTGATGAATCAATGATTACAGGAGAACCCATTCCAGTTAACAAGGCTGAAAATGATAAAGTAAGTAGCGGAACAATCAATGGTAATCAATCATTTTTGATGAAAGCCGAAAAGGTAGGAAGTGACACTTTGCTATCTCAAATTATACATATGGTAAATGATGCCAGTAGAAGTCGAGCACCAATTCAAAATTTAGCAGATAAAGTTTCAGGTTATTTTGTGCCAGTTGTAGTTCTTATTTCTATTATCACATTTATTGTATGGTCTATTTGGGGGCCAGAGCCAGCTTATGTGTATGCGTTGGTCAATGCTATCGCAGTTCTAATCATCGGTTGCCCTTGTGCTTTAGGTTTAGCAACTCCAATGTCAGTAATGGTTGGGGTGGGTAAAGGTGCTCAAAATGGGGTATTGATTAAAAATGCTGAGGCTCTTGAAAAAATGGATAAGGTAAATACACTTATCGTTGATAAGACAGGAACAATTACCGAAGGAAAACCTACAGTTGAAACAGTTGGAGCATTTAGCGATGAATACAGCGATAAACAAGTGCTTCAATTTATTATTTCATTAAATACCAATAGCGAACACCCATTGGCAGAAGCAACCGTTAAATATGGTAAAGAACGCAATACTCAAATATTAAAATCCAATAATTTTAGTGCTGTAACGGGTAAAGGTGTTGAAGCGAAAATTGATGGAAAAAATGTAACATTGGGTAATCCTAAAATGATGGAATATGCCAAAGCAGATATTACCTCTAAAATGAAAGACGAAGCTAAATCTTACCAAAAACAAGGAAAAACAGTTTCTTATTTAGCGATAGATGGAACCGTTATTGGCTATGTAGTTATAGGCGATCAAATCAAAAAAACAAGTGCCAATGCTATTAAAGAATTGCAAGATAAAGGCATTAATGTAATTATGCTTACTGGCGATAATTACGACACCGCACAAGCAGTAGCAAGAGAATTAAATCTCGCAGACTTTAAAGCCAGTATGTTACCAGAGGACAAACTCAAAGAAGTAGAGAAATTACAAGAAAATGGAAAAATTGTTGCTATGGCAGGTGATGGAATTAATGATGCACCAGCTTTGGCCAAAAGTGATGTAGGTATTGCTATGGGTACAGGAACAGATGTGGCCATTGAGAGTGCAATGATTACATTGGTAAAAGGAGATTTACAAGGCATTGTAAAAGCAAGAAATTTAAGCGATTCCGTAATGCAGAACATTAAGCAAAACCTATTTTTTGCACTTATTTATAACACTTTAGGTGTGCCTATTGCATCAGGTGTTTTGTTTCCTTTATTTGGTATATTACTCTCACCAATGATAGCAGCTTTAGCAATGAGTTTTAGCTCTGTCTCTGTTATCTTAAATGCACTTCGGTTAAGAACCAAGAATATTTAAACCCACCCAGCCACCGCACAATCACGGCTTATGTAGTGAGCCAACCCACAAATGCTTTAGCATTCACGAACACCTATAAGAAAATAGATATACAGTGAGTAAAGCCAACCCATTTCACTACATACTATGGTGCAGCCGCCATTTTTAACTGTCATACTTTTTGTGTTGGGGTATGCCACCGCTCACAGCACATTGCTTTTTATACTTAAAGCAAATAGAGTAATAATAGGTAAGCATTAAAAAGCAAAGAGCTGCCCCAACCCAATACCCCAAAACAAAAAGACCGCTACATTCCAACCACCACCACCATTTCGCTTATGCCAGTATAAAAATGTCGGAAGCATACATTAACATAATGTGGCATTATAGTACTTTATCCCCTCGCTTATAGGCGACTATGCCAGCCCTATAAAGTCCTATAATAACATTATGTTAAGTAGCCTGCACCATAGCTGTCCTTATCAGTCCAGAGCCGTGATTTCAGCCAACGCTACCCACCCAAAATCCGTCAATTCCCCACCACCCATTTCAGCGGTCAGAAAAAAATAAACTATGAGTAGTTGTCGGCTTTAAGAAGGTGCATTCCATTCAGTCAGTCGTACCTCATTCCTTCATTTCATTTACCCACTACAGCCTAAAAAGCAAGCAAGAGTAGTTCCTACATTCCATTACACGAAAGCAAACCCACCATTTCATTACGCAATCCGTATGCTTACCCCCCACCAAATAAACTTTGCAGTTATGTAAAGTTTGCAAAGTTTGCAATCCTGCAAAGCATACAGGAATGCTTCATTCCATAGCCAACGCCATTCGTTACATTTCATTCCGTAACTACACTTGCTACCCACAATGCCCTCGCTTCTGATAGCGGTATAGTTTATTTTTTTCTGGTCATATTACCCCATTGGAATTGAAAAGAGATAAAATCAATTATCTGATGGATTGAATAATGTTTTAACAAAAAGGAACAAAAAGGGCAGCTAAAATAGGGCGGCTCGCTCAATGCCAACCCTCTTAAAAAGCCAAAAGACTACGGCATAATGAAAGGCAAATAATAGTTGATTATTTAATAAGGTATTTGCCTTTCAGCCTTCGGCACTTATTCCGTTTCCTTTTGTCTTTTTAGCCTCGCCACCCTGTGAATGGGCTTTCTTTTTTTTTCGTTTTTTTCTTTGTCAAAAAATTTTTGTGGTGAAGCAAAGCGGAACAAACCAAAAGTCCGTTTTATGAAACAGAAATTCACTATCAAAACAAACAGTCCTTCAGCAAATCTGAACAATCCACACTTTTACGTCCTATCCAAAGGATTAAACAGCGGAAAGCCACTGGATGCACCTTGTCCGAATTGCTTTATCATTACCTGCAAATCTGAAAAGCTGAAAGACCAACTCTATTGGTTGTGTTACGGTATGTGGCAGTCTAAAGCCTTTCATATCTTTTTAAGGGGTTCAGTCATTCCGTTTATCTCGATTGTAGAATTTAGAAAGGCTCTGAAAGAAGCATTTTTAAAGGTAGAAGATGATAAGGTCAAATTTGATAAATCTGTAAATTCTTTGCAGTTATTGGAGCAGAAACAAAAGCAGTTTTATAATTCCATACAGCTCATTGAAGAAGCCAAAAGAATAGTAATGTATCGATACATTAAAAGGCGTTAGAGTGGTGGCTAAGTCCACCTTAAACGCTATTTAATTGCACCATAAAGGCACTATCTTAGAAAATGGATGCAAACCTTTCAAACATAAGAAAAGCCCAACTGAATAAACAGAAGGGCTTTTGACAATCCAATTCTTCTAAATAACGGCTTCTTAGAAAAGTTCGGAAATCTTCATTGCATTACCTTGAGCAAAAACATAGTAGTTTGAATTTACCTCTTGGTAAAATTCTATACCGATAATATTTACTACCATTACGTCAGTAGTCATAGTTGGTGGTCCTGCAAGTGCAGAAGTCAACGAAACAGCTGATGTAACTTGGTCAACAGGCAAATAGTTTGAATAGGTGATTGCTTTCAATTCATTCAATGCAGCGTCTTTTGGCTCATATACCTTTGTATCGGTATTGTACTCAAAATCTGAAATCACACTAATACCATTGATGATTCTGAAATGCGTAGCACCTGCGGGAATATTCAAAAAGTTTAGCGGATTAAATGCAGGAACGTCTAAAGTAGATTCGTCCCGGTTAGCACCTGGAGTAATTGTGAACGGAGCTGAGAATGTACCGTCAAAAGATGTGAAGCGGTTAAACTCAAACCCTTGCAAATACTGTGGTACTTGTGTAATCAATACCGCTCTTTTACCTCTCGCCTCAGAACCGTCCTCTAAGTTGATTTTCTTCATTATGGCTGTCAACCTTCCAGTTACCTGACTGTCTGCCATAGTTTTCATTAGACTTGCTAAACCGATACGGAGTGATTTTCCTGCCAATGCACAACCGCCAAATTCGTTCATATTTTCACGAGTTCTTTGGAATGCAGGGTCAGTTGCAATTTGCTCAGCTGTTGGACCACCAGTCAACCCAGCGAAATATCCTTGATTACCCTTGATTTTAAAATGTCTGATGTCGCCAAGAGTTCCGACATACTTTAATGGACCTTTCTGTCTTGCCATAATTTATATTTTTTTAATGTTTGACAAATAATTATTACTATTGCAAATATCAGCATAACTTATTGATAATCAGTTAGTAAAAGAAGGTAAGCAAGTGCAAACAAGTGCTAATAAACAAACAGTAGTCAGACCGCATTTTGAAATCGTCAAAATCCTTGATGGTGATGGTATGATTGTGAAAAATATTTTCACAAATCAGGAAGAAGAAGTGCGACTACTTGGAATTGATGCACCAGAGATAAAGAAGAGTACCAAATCAAGAAAGGATGAAAGAGAGCTTCATTTGCCTGTTCAGTTTCTAATTGAGTTAGGCTATAAATCAATGAAGTTTCTAATCCGAAAGACCAGAAAGGTAAAATCCATTACGCTAATCCAAGAAGCAAAAAACTTATCTGACCGATATGGTAGAACATTGGCTTATGTGTTATTGCCTAACGGCAAAACACTAAATGAAATTCTCATTCGTCAGGGTTACGCAAAGCCATATAACCAAGTTTATTGCCAAGAGCTACCCAAGTATCAAAAGCTAAATTTGAAAGCTAAAATCAAAAGAAAAGGATTATATTCGCTCACACAATCGTTCTGATTGTCAACAAGGTTTTTGCCCTTGTTTTCCTTTGATTATCACGGTTTTGTTGCCTATTTGTTGCCCAATCACCATAAACCCCTGACTATCAATTAAAGTTATTTTTTGTATTGGGAAGTAGTTTCGGCTAGTTAGCAGTAAGCTTCATCGTTTTACCTGATGTACTAAATCAAGTACTGTTTACCATAGATTTCGTATATTTAGTATCACCTAATTATAGATGAACTACTAGCAAATACACACACACATATTTAGTAACCAAATACATTTAGACCTATGGAATTACAGCTAATAAGCAATAGAATATATGAATTACGCGGATTCAGCGTAATATTGGATTTTACGCTTGCCGAGTTATATGAAGTCGAAACAAGGGCGTTGAAGCAGGCGGTTAAAAGAAATAAGGATAGGTTTCCAGAAGATTTTATGTTTGTATTAAATGATATGGAACTTGAAGCCTTGGTATCACAAAATGTGATACCATCTAAAAGTAAGTTTGGAGGAGCAAAACCTTTTGCCTTTACGGAACAAGGTGTTGCCATGCTCTCTAGTGTATTGAGAAGTAAAAAAGCTATCCAAGTCAATATCTCCATCATGAGGGCATTTGTATTAATGCGCCGATACGCCTTAAGTCATAAAGAGTTGACGGACCATCTGAGGAAGTTAGAGGACAAGTATGACAAGCAGTTTGGGGATATTTACGAGGTTATCAATTATCTATTACAAAAAGAGAATGACGAAAAAGAACAGGAAAACAGAAATAGAATCGGATTTAGAACAAAAAAGTTTGAAGGTAAGACTTGAAATAGACCCTTTTAGCTGCAAGCATTTATTATCTTGATGAAAAGTGCTTTTGCCGTTTAAATGTTTAGTCCGTGTCTGTAGAACAAATCTTAAATGAATTTTACCAATCGTTTGCAAGTGGAGATGCCCAGGGAATGGTGAAATTCTATGGTGAACATGTGGAGTTTAGTGATCCCGTATTTGGACCTTTGAAAGGTGATCGCGCTGCTGCTATGTGGAAAATGTTATTATCGAGAAGGGATGAAAGTACTCAAATCAGCTATAAAATATTGGAGACTACTGAAAATACCGGGAAAGTTAATTGGAAAGCAGAGTACAATTATGGACCTAAAAAAAGGAGAGTAATCAATCATATTCACTCGAATATTACGATACGGAATGGTAAGATCGTCCGTCATATTGATCATTTTGATATCTGGAAATGGAGTCGTCAGGCCTTGGGGACTCCAGGTTATTTGCTTGGATGGAGTGGATTTATGAGAAATAAAATCCGTAATACGGTGAATCATATGTTGGATAAGTATATGAGTCAAAATGGGTAATTGGAAAATTAATATTACAAGGATTAAGACTCTCTTTTTTTAAGACCTACATTATGGAAATAAAAATGAAAATCCCTAATACTAGTATTCTAATCTTTTGGGCATTTTCTTATTTGCTTTTCAACGCTTGTCAGGATGATGACTACAGATGCAAGACTAGCCATAACTTTATGAATCCAACTTGGGAAAACTGCCTTGTGGAGGAGCGGGTGGTTGAAATTGACCCGTCCATAGTATGTTTATTGGGAAGCAGTACAGAGGAATTTTGCGACACCATAAATTATGAAATGACAATTCCAATTTCGGAAGAAGTAAAAGCTTGGCTACCATATTATTGTTTGGAAACGAACGATAGTATCTCATTTAAGTCTAGCAGTGGATGCTTTGCCTATGGTTCAATGGAATTTAAAAGCTTCAATGAGACAAAAACTTATACAAAGCTTGATAGTTGTTCTCAGACCGATAAGAAGCTGTTAATATGTGATAAGATAGAGATAGTAGAGATACTTATTAATTTGGGGTCGATAGGTAATGGGCTCAGCATCAATGTAAGAGGACCAGGCAACCATGTGAATTATGAATATAATAAATATTCGTCCTTAAGTTTGCTCGGCCGATCACCCAATTATACGCATTTTGGTACTGCCCATATTAATGCGGAAGGAGAGTTTCAAGAGATCGAAGTATCCAAGGATTTGTTCCATGATTCAATAACCTTAGGAGGGGTTCATTTCGAAAATGTGATTGAGTTCATAAGGTACGACTCGGAATCGGAATCTAATAATTTTTTCTATTCGAAAGACTATGGCATCGTGAGTTTTACAGATAACAACGGTGAACAATGGATTTACCTTAAATAAACCTTATTTCTTCTCTGCAATTCTCAATAAATCTCCTAACACCCCTCTGGCTGTAACTTCTGCTCCGGCCCCCGGACCAACAATGGTTATGGGTTGATCTTTGTAGGTTTCAGTATATATTTCGAATAGCGTATCGGTATTTCTCAGACTTGCCAATCTATTCTGATCAGAAATGGTTTCCAATTTTACCGTTAATATTCCCTTGTCTTCTTGAAGATTTCCATGGAGGTCGGCGACATATCTCAATACTTCTCCTTCTTGAAGGCTTTCTCTCTTTTTATCAAAAAAGATATTCATCTCAGCTAGACGTTCCATAAATTGTTCTGCTTTGACCTTCTTTAGCGAGTCTGGTATCAGTTGTTCTATGTATACTTCTTCCAATTCGTTGGTCAAATCCAATTCTCTGGCTAAGATGAGAAGCTTTCTGGCGACATCATTGCCAGAAAGATCTTCTCTAGGGTCTGGTTCTGTAAGTCCTAGTTGGACCGCTTCCAATAAACAATTACTGAACTCTTTGTTTGAACTAGAAAAAGTATTGAAAATGTAACTAATGGAACCGGAAAATACCCCTCTGATTCTAGTAATATTATCACCGGAAGCATGTAACACTTTTATCGTATCAATGATGGGCAATCCCGCTCCAACATTGGTTTCGTAGAGATATTCTTTTTTGTTCATTTCCAGACTGGTTCGAATTTTCGAATATTTATGATAGGCTTGCGTATTAGCAATTTTATTCGAAGAAATGAGATCAAATCCAGATTCGATATAGTCGATGTAGTTTTCGACAAAGGTCGAGCTGGCTGTATTATCTATGAGCACCAGATTTTCCAGATGATTATTCTGGGCAAAATCCCTGATTAAGAGGTTCGAATTTTTTCCCTTCTGATTTTTTTTGAGCTGTTCCTTCCAGTCGTGCTTGATACCATCTCGATCAAGAATAATTTCATTGCGGCCAGCTACCGCAAAAATTTTGAGGTTTAAGTTCCTTTTAGAAAAAATTCTTTTCTGGGATTGGAGTATTTGATGAACCAAAGATCCTCCTACTTTGCCTTTTCCTACAATGGCGATGTTCAGGGTTTTAACTGCACCAAATATTTGCGAATGGATGATGTTGATTGCCTTGGTCACATGATCATTCCTCAAAACCAGACCTATATTGTTCCCGCTGATCGTGTTATTCAGCAATAGGATTTCGACATTATTCTGTTTGAGATAAGCAATGGAAGATGAAAAATCTTCTACTTTTTGTCCTATAATGGTTACCACCGATATATTCTGAATGGATTTGACAGCATGTACATCTCCATTTTGAAGTTCATTTTGGAATGCAAGTTTGAGTGTATCTACCGCACGCCTTGATTCTTTTTTGCTCACGATAAAACTTACTCCTCTTTCCGAAGAACCCTGGGAAATGATGCCCAGGTTAATGCCTTGTTGACTAAGGGAACTAAAAATCCTGGCGTCTACTCCAATCTTTCCCAATAATCCCTTTCCTGTTATATTGATCAGGCTGACTTCATTTTGTACAGAAATGGATTTAATGCCAGGAGTTGTTTTGATATTACTGATTACCGTTCCCTTTGTTTGTGGATTCCATGTATTCACTATTTTTAAAGCAATATTTTTTTCAATCAATGGGGCAATGGTCTTAGAATGCAGGATTGAAGCACCAAAACTGGCTAATTCACTAGCCTCCGTATAGTTGATGTCCTTAATTAGAGATGCATTTTTTACCACCTCAGGATTGGCAGTGAAAATTCCATCGACATGAGTATAGCTTATGATTTCTGAGGCATTTAAGTAGCTAGCGAGAAGAGAAGCAGAATAATTTGATCCGTTCCGCCCCAAAGTTGTCGTATCTCCTTGTTCATTTTCAGCTATATATCCGGTGACAATGGCTAATGTGTCAGCAGCCAGGTTGGAGAAAATAGTTCTACATAAAACCTCAGATTGCGAGTTGCGAACTTTAGCATTTCCAAAAAGATCATCTGTTCTTAAAAACCTCCTGCTATCAATGACTTGACATTTCACTCCTCGATTTTGCAGAATACTCGCGAGCAGTTTGACGGATAATAATTCCCCTTGTGCTAGGATAAGATCATTAATCTTGTCGCTATAATCTTTGGTAAGTTGTACTCCTTGCAATATCTCCCCAATAAGTTGAAATTCCTCCCTTAGATCCGCTGTAGGAAATGGCTGAAGCTGATATGCCTTGAAAGCTTCGAACAAGGGAAAATAGTTCTCACCATTCCTAGCCATATCCAACAAACTCTGCAGGGAATCTGTTGTCTTACCTCGAGCAGATAGTACGAGGACAAAGTCATATTCCGTTGCCAACTGTTGCTCGACTATATCAATAGCCCTATTGATTCCTTGTCCGTTCGCTAGTGATCTACCGCCGAACTTGATGATTTTCTTTTGTTGTATTAATGCTGTTTTCATATTAGAAGTAGTTGGATAAAAAGTGACTGATTTGTTCGTGTTCAATTAAAAAGGCATCGTGCCCGTCTAGAGAGTTTATTTCAAAATACTTGTTCTCTACGCCAAGCTGGTCCAACATGGACTTAGTCCTTATATTTTCAGTGACTGGAAATAGAAGATCGCTGTCGATGGCTATTTGAATTACAGTTGATCGAATTTGACCTAGTGTTTCTTCTATTGAAATTCCTTGCTCGGATACGTCTATATTTTTTAAAAGATGATTCATCATGAGGTAAGCTTTGCGATCAAATCGCTCTTCTAACTTGGTCCCATGATGATTCAACCAGGATTCCACATTGTGAATGCCAATACTTTCATTTATGCTTCTGCCAAATTTATTGGTCAAAGCTTCTGGTGTTCGATAAAAGAGCATGGCCATCTTCCTGGCATCCCTTAAGGGTGTATTCGAATTTAACAGAATACTCTCCTGAATAGAATTATGTCCAATCACCCAATCGGTGGATTTCCAGTCAGCGGCAACTGGAATAATGTAATCCGCATACTCGGGATACAAACAGGCCATTTCCCATGTAATCCCACCGCCTAGTGATCCGCCCATGATGGCGTGAAGCTTTTTGACGCCAAGGTCATCGAGTACATGACGAAAGATTTTCGCAATATCCTTTGCTATAAAATTATTGTAGTCGTCTATCAGAAATCCGTCATAGCCATTGCCTGGAATGTTAAAGGAGACTACGCTAAATTTATCTGTGTTGATGACTTTTCCAGGGCCAATAATTTCTCTCCACCAGCCCTTTTCTTCGCTGGCCACATCTGAATTACCAGTTAAAGCATGAATAACTACCACTATTGGAGCAGTATCCAGTGATGGACCGAAAATCTCAAAAGAAACCGGCAGATTTTTAAATTCTATGCCTGAAAAACTACGATAAAGTGGGATGGTTCGTCTATAAAGTTCCATATTCTATGTCGTCAATAATTTTCTGATGAATGCTTCTTTAGTGTCAAAAAAAGTAATACTCATTCGAAAAAGTAGTTCGAAGAGTATTACCCCTTTACCGTTCATCATACTTTGATTTGAACCTTCTGAAGCGCTTGAATGAAATCCTCTTTCAAGTCTTCTATGTCCTCTAGTCCTATGGATAGTCTTATCAATTCCGGACTTACTCCTGCGGACAACTGCTCCTCTTCCGTAAGCTGTTGATGCGTTGTACTTGACGGATGAATGATCAAAGACTTGGTATCTCCAATATTCGCTAGTAGGGAGAAGATCTCTGTATGATCAGTTAGTTGACGGGCAGCTTCAAAACCTCCTTTCAGACCCACGGTGACTATTCCACTCTGTCCTTTAGGAAGATACTTTTTGGAAAGCTCGTAGTATTTGCTACTCTCAAGACCAGGATAGTCGACCCATGCCACTTCATCCAGCGTTTCTAGCCATTGAGCAAAAGCCAAAGCGTTGACAGAATGCTGTTGAATTCGAACATTTAATGTCTCCAGCCCTTGTATGACCTGAAAAGCGTTATAGGGACTTAGGGCTCCTCCGAGATCTCTTAAGCCCTCAATTCTTAGCTTAACGATAAAAGCGATTTCTCCTAGGGCTTCTGAATATTTAAGACCGTGATAGCCCTTTGACGGTTCTGTGAATTCTGGAAACTTGCCATTGGTCCAATCAAAGGTGCCGGCATCAACTACCACTCCACCCAAGGATGTTCCTTGTCCCCCAATGTATTTTGTCAAGGAGTGAATCACAATATTTGCTCCGTACTCAATGGGGTTCAAAAGCGCTGGGGTGGCAACGGTATTGTCCACGATCAAAGGAATACCATGCTTCTTCGCTATGTTGGCAATTCCTTCAATGTCCAGTATATCTAATTTTGGATTCCCCAAGGACTCGATATAGATAGCCTTGGTATTGGCTTGTATCCCCTTTTCGAAATTCTCCAAATTGTCGGCATCTACAAAACTTGTTTGAATGTCGAATCTTGGAAGGGTAACATTGAGTAGATTGAAAGTGCCACCATATAGACTGCTAGAAGAGACTATATGATCGCCTGCTCGAAATAGTGTAAGGAAAGTAGAGGCTATCGCCGATGTTCCCGACGCAAATACTGCTGCTCCTATACCACCCTCAACCGAGGCCAATCTCTTTTCCAGAATATCATTGGTTGGATTATTGAGGCGAGTATAGATGTATCCAAACTCTTTCAGACCAAACAGATTTGCCGCATGATCAGTATTGTCGAATACATAGGACGAAGTCTGATAGATAGGAACAGCTCTTGTTCCTTCCGTTAATTTCGTGTCATGTCCAGCGTGTAAGGCATTGGTTTGTTGTTGTAAAGTGCTCATCGTATAAAAATTTAAATGGTTATAAAAAAAAGTCCCTTTGGATCTGTATTACCAAAGGGACTTCAAAAAGTATCTATTTTTTCTTCATTCCAGGTAATACTTGCCTCTTGCGCACATTGTACACATACACATACACATCATACAGAAACAGCAAGTAATACTCTTTATCATGTTCATTAATTTCAAAAAAAAAGCCTTTGCAATTTGCAAAGGCTTTTCAACTATTCTTTATTTTTCAATATATCACAGAACAATTGCCTTTGCATAAATTTCTTTACACATCATATAGCAACACATTGTTCTATTTATATTTTTTGCTTTCATATTGAACTACAAGATTAACGCACTCTGACAAAAACATCAAATCTTTTCAATGAATTTTTGTGTTAAAAAATTGTTGCCTAAGCTTAAGTCCTTGATTATTAGATTTTTAAAAACTTGATTTTTTATGACAAAAAGGAGTTTGTCATAAAAAAATCATTAGAAAAGATTAATTTAGAAATTCAATCATCAACATGGATATTATGAAAGCCCGACCATTTAATGTTTTTTTCGTCGCTTTTCTCATTTTTACTGCTTGTCAAGATGATAATGACGGAGAAGTTCTTGATTCCAATTGGTTAAATTGCTTAGAGCAGGAAAATATGAGGATGACCCCTGCCAATGAAATGTGCTCGTTCCCCGGATTAACTAATGCGGTAATTTGTGATACTATATTTGTTCAGGAAGTAATACCTATTTCGGACGAAGTAAAAAGTTGGATGCCTTACTATTGCCTAGAGGAAGGGGATCGAATTCGCTTTTGGAACGGAAAGGATAAAGTAGAATATGGAATTATTGAGTCCAAGGACTATTTTGAAACTCGGATTACAGGGACAAAAAGAGATAGTTGTTTGAGCCCGGACAATCTTATTTTATATTGTTATTTGATAGAACTAGCAGTGGTAAAAATCTATTTAAAGCCTCTTCGTAAAATAGTGGATATTTATCTATGGGGTCCAAGTAATTCTCCTTTTAATCCGTCTTTAAACTCTTCCATTAGTATCAACATAGATTCAGGTGAGGAAAATAGCTATCATGGTCAAGTACGACTGAATCCAGATGGAGAAGTTATTTTAGGTGAAGTGATGTCCAGTTTTAGTTTTAGGGGAGCTCAATATGGAGATGTTGTAGAATTGATAGATTATTCTTCCGTAAGAAGCAATGTTAGTTTTTATTATTCTAAATCACACGGTATTGTTCGTTTCAACGATAATTACGGAGAAGAATGGGTATTAGTGAAGTAATCAATGAATCTGACTAATAATTAATGTAGAATTATGATAACATATCCTTGTCGTAAATTGATTATCATTTTTCTTATAACTTTTCTTTTCTTAGCCTGTGATGATGACGACCAACAATCTAATCCTATTATCTGGGAAAATTGTCTCTTGAACGAAAGCTTAGATACTCTTACTTATAGAGTTCAGTGTACCTTATTTTCGGCTGATTTATTCTGTGATTCTATAGTGTACAACAATTCGATTCCTATGACACCTTCCACGCTTGCCTGGATGCCATACTATTGTGCCACCATTGGAGATCGAATTTACTTCAAAAATGAAAAGGGAAAGTTTGACTTTGCAAGGGTAATCAACAAGGAATATAGAGAGGTAGGAGTATCGTATGCTGAAAAGGAATGTCCTGACTCTATTGGGAACTTACTACATTGTGAGGTTCGTCAAAGGACAATTATTGAGTTAGATATTCAACCACTTAATAGGTCGTTTAGTATTGAATTGGAGGGACCGGGCTACTCTTCTTATTCTAATGAAGAGAATTCTTTCTTTCGGTTATGGTCAAGGGATGAAGACGATAATCATAGGAATCATGGGGGCTTTCAGCTTGATAGTACTGGTAGTTTGGAAGAAGGTGGAGAATATATTCCAGACATTATTCATGAAAGATTAAGCATCGGTGGATACTCGTTTTCCGATGTGGTAGAACTTATAGGTATTGATTCAGAACCGGAAAAGAACAATTTCTTCTATTCAAAACATTATGGAATCGTAAGCTTTACTGATGATGACGGGGAACAATGGATTTACCTGAAATAGGCGCTTCGGGATATAATTTCACAGGAATATCAAGGCTTCTTAGCAAGAAAGCGTAATATTGCATTTCAAATGCATGATGTGGAGCAAGCAAAAAGTACTAGAACGAGATCCTTTTGGATCACCCTGAAGGATGCTCTGAAAGGAACGGAGGTTGATTACACTAAAGTTAGTCTGAAAAAAGCGATATTCTTATTGGCAGTTCCCATGATTTTGGAGCTGGTAATGGAGTCTACTTTTGCTGTTGTCGACATCTATTTTGTTGGAAAGTTGGGCCCGGCAGCGGTTGCGGCTGTGGGTTTGACTGAGACCTATTTGTTCATCTTGTATTCAATTGCCATGGGATTATCCATGGCCGTTACAGCTATAGTGGCCCGAAGAATTGGGGAAAAGAACAAAGAAGGAGCTGGAAGTGCCGCTATGCAATCTATTTTTCTGGCCTTTTTGGCTTCGATTCCTTTTGCTATCGCAGGTCTATTCTTTTCGAAAGAGTTATTGCTGCTCATGGGAGCGGATGAAGAGGTTTTAAAGCATGGAGTTCGATATGCTCAGTGGATGCTTGGAGGAAATGCGGTCATAGTGCTAATCTTTGTCATCAATGCAATTTTCAGAGGGGCTGGTGATGCAGCCATTGCGATGAGAGTTTTATGGATTTCAAATAGCATAAATATTATCTTGGATCCTATGCTCATCCTGGGATGGGGACCTTTTCCTGCCATGGGGGTAGAAGGAGCAGCTATTGCTACCAATATAGGAAGAGGAACTGGAGTGTTGGTTCAGTTATATCTACTTTTCAAGGGTGGCAAGCACATTCGAATCCTTTGGTCCCAAATGGTTTGGGATGCCAAAGTAATGTGGAATATTCTTAAAACTTCCTTGGGTGGTATTGGTCAAATGATCATTGCCATGACCTCATGGATATTTTTGATTCGTATTCTATCCGATATAGGGAGTGAAGCAGTAGCAGCTTCGACCACGGTTGTACGCCTAATGATGTTTACTTTGATGCCGGCATGGGGATTATCTAATGCGGCAGCTACCTTGGTAGGACAAAATTTAGGAGCAGGCGACCCCCAACGTGCGGAAAAATCTGTTTGGCTCATCGGGTTTTATAATATGATTTATTTGGTACTGGTCTCAATTCTATACTTTACGTTCAACGAAGAATTGATGAAGATCTTCACCAAAGATGAAACGGTGATCAGAATTGGAGCGGAATGGATCCGTATCTTATCCTACTCTTACTTCATCTATGGTTGGTGGATGGTCTCAGTTCAGGCTTTCAATGGAGCTGGAGATACTAAAACTCCTACCTTAATCAATGTGGTATTTTTCTGGTTGATACAGATTCCTCTATCATATTATCTGGCTATAACATTGAATTGGGAGCATTCCGGTGTTTTCTGGGGAGTGTTGGTTTCGGAGTCTTTGGTAGGAATATTCACTTTATATCTGTTCAATAAAGGAACCTGGAAAAAGACCAAGGTATAGTTGGCTTTCTCTAGCTCAGTTCCTTTCTACTATACCAAAGCGCGAAAACGGCCAATAGAATTACTATTACAGGAAATACAATCGACATTGTGCCATAGTAACTGACAGAATCAGTAAAGAACAGATTAAACCCCATTTGAATTATGACAGCCACAAGGGATATGGTGAATAAGTTAATGGCAACTTTATGCTTAAAAAATAATGCAAGGGCGCCAGCCAATCCTGTAAATACAGCTATTCCAAAAATTACTTTGACCCAAAATGGAAAACTTAGATACAGTGCCTGTTCAGCCTCTGGTAATTGGGCTAGATTGTCACCAGTCATTCCCATATGACCGATGAATGAAAAAACTCCCATCAAATTCCAAAAAATAAGTAAAGCTAAAATTACCTTAAATTGTGTTGATTGATTCATCACTATTAGTTTGATGACTGATTAATGGGCTACAAGATAAAGTATCTCTATTTTTCGACATAAGAGATTTTGGCTTTGAGTTTTTACCTTTAACTTGTCTTTGATCAACCATCTTTGAAATGAAATCGGAATTTAGAATACTGTGGCTCTTAGGTCTTATGCTTGTGTTGTTATCGTGCGAAGATGATTCTGATATGAAGGAACCTGATATGACATCATCTGACAAGCAGGGATTCGAACTATTTCTGGAACAGTTGTCGCAATCCGATTCCAAAGAAGAGTTGGTGCAGGAATTCCTCGATACATTGACTCAAAGTCCTATCATAGAGGGAGGAGAGGTCTATTTTATTTACTATGGTTCAAGTTCGAATATACGGGCAGTCTTTTTAGCTGGTGATATGAATCAATGGCAGACCAACCAAAGGATGACTCAAGCATACGCTACCAATTTATACTATTATAAGTCAAGTTTTCCTTTAGACGCAAGATTGGATTATAAGTATGTCGTGGATAATGGTGGAAGTACTCAATGGTTGTTAGATCCTCGAAACCCCAATACGGAATTAGGTGGTTTTGGTCCCAATTCTGCCCTAATCATGCCCGATTATGAGTTTCAAGTTGAGACAATTTCGAGATCTGAAACGGACAAAGGCAGTTTGGAGTCTTTGAGCTTGGGATCTCAATTCTTAGCAGGCAGTTTCAATATACAGGTATATTTACCAGCCAATTATTCAACGGATCGATCCTATCCCACGGTTTATTTTCAGGATGGATCGGATTATCTCAACTTGGGTAGAGCTAGAATAGTGCTCGATAATTTGATTCATGATGAAGAGATTGAGGAACTGATTGCTGTTTTTGTCGACCCTAGAGACAGAGGGGCGGAGTATGCTCATGGTGATAGAATTAATTATCAGCGATTCTTCATTGAAGAATTAATTCCGTACATGGATGATAACTATAGAACAAGCCAGGATAGAATGGACAGAGCTGTCATTGGTGATTCCTGGGGTGGTAATATCGCTGGCCTGATCAGCTTTAACCATCCCGATGTAATTGGAAATTGCGGCTTTCATTCCGGTTCATTTTTTCCCAATGACTACGAATTGAATCAAATAATCATCAACGAAGATCATTTGAATATCAAGATTTCAAGTGTGTGGGGTTTTTATGAAGGTGGCTTAACTTCTAATAATAGAATGATCAAAGATGTACTGCTCTCCAAATCTTATGATCTGCAGTGGCATGAAGGAAATGAAGGACATAGTTGGGGCTTTTGGAAGGGTAAAATCGACGATGCGCTGATTCATTTTTTTGGGAAGTAATTGGTTCAGAAGGATATTGTTGAATAGTATTTAATATCCTTCTTGAACAACATTAACTCTCAAATCATCACTGTAATTATTCTATAATAATCCTATCCACATATACTTGATCGTCAATCGTCAACTGTATAAAATAGTTGCCCGGGGATAATTCTGAAGTACTCACACCAGAATGCAAGTCAATATTATTAGTGTTCATGATTTTTTTGCCACTTAAATCATAAATACTCAATTCTATTTGACTATTGAGAGTCCCTGGTTCAATTCCAGTGAAATAGATCATGTCTCTTGTGGGATTAGGTGAAAAGGCTATCATTTCTTCAACCGCTTCAGACACTGAAGTGGTTACCTCACCTAGGTGATATCTAAAATGTGTGTTGTCATTTCCGTCCACCGTTTCTCCTGTAGACATATAAACATATCCATCAAGGATGAATGAGATTGGAGACCATCGGGATTGTCCAGGGTGAGGTGGTAATTCTGTCCAGGAGTCATTTTCGGGATCATATTCCCAAAATTCGCCAGTTTCAAAATTGTCGTGATTGTGTCTAGAAGATCCATCCGGATTGCCCAGACCACTGAGAGCATATCCCTTGCCGTTGTAGCTAAATTGAGTCCCAGCTACTCGTTCAATATCAGTTAGGTCAGCTATTTTAATCCAGGAGTCATTACTAGGATCATAGCGATACCAATCGTAAAAATGTCCAGATCCAGCGTAAATATAATCTCCGATTTTGAACTGATATGGATGGTGTCTGCCAGGTCCGGGTAGAAAAGCTTTTTGTTCCCAAGTCCTATTACTCACATCATAGGCCCACCAATCTCTCTTATCACCGCCTCCCATTCCGACGTATACAAATCCATTAAGTGCAATCATTGCCGGATGAGTTCTTCCCACACAGGGACAGCTAGGCAACTCTTCAAAGGATTCATCAACAGGATCAAAAACCCACAAATCATTTAAAGACAACCATTCATTGTCAATTCCAAATCCAAAATAAAGTTTCCCGTCCATCTCATCACCGATGCCATATCCTCTCTCTGGTCCGGGATAATCTCCTAAAGATTCCCAACTATCCGTGGATGCAGTATACTTCCATATGTCTTTAGTCAAAGATCCGGTTAATACGTATCCGTTGTCTTCGTGTGCGAAGCCTATTGCGTGATGTCTAGCAGAGAAGGGAATGTCTGATAATTGTTCCCATTCTTGTGCTGAGCCCTGAAAGTAAATCGTAATTGCCAACAGTAGTGGCCATAAACTTTGTTTCATGATCAATTAAATTATATGGTTGTTCTAAAGTTAATAAACTATGTAGGGAATTCTAGTAAAATTGATAAGACAATTTTTTTTCCAGAAATAATTTCAAACCCTCGTATTCTTCCAAAGTCTGATGGATTCTACTGAATTTAGGGTTATCTTTTAACTGTTAATGCAAACAACTAATTAATTCGTTGATCAAATTCTTCATGGTTTTGTTACTCTTCTATCTTTGTTCCAAACAGTAAATTATAGATGTATACAAGACGAGTTTTTCCATTACGAGGAATGTTGATGTGGACGAGAAGGTATATTTACCTCTTTCTATTTATTTCATTGATTCCGGTTCTTTTATTTGATGTACTTCACTGGAAGTGGTTGCATTTGCCATGGGTTCCTATTGGATTACTAGGTACGGCTGTGGCATTCATGCAAGGTTTTAAAAATAATGCCTCTTATGATAGGCTTTGGGAAGCAAGAAAGATTTGGGGTGGTATTGTCAATGCCTCGAGAACATGGACAGTAATGGTCAAAGATTTTATCAATAATGATCACGCAAAACGCGAGTTACCTGAAGGTGAATTACAAGGTATTCACAAGGAGATGGTTCATCGGCATGTGGCTTGGTTAACAGCCTTACGTTATCAGCTTCGCAAGGATAAACCTTGGGAGACGCACTTGAAGACGAAAAAGGAGAATGCAGAATTCCGAAAGTCAGCCTATGATGTACTAGAAGATGAAGTTCCTATTGAAAAAGCAATATCACCTTATTTTTCCGAAGAGGAAAAAACAGAAATTCTGAGCAAGGGCAATTGGGCCTCTCAAATATTAGGAGTACAGTCTAGGAGGTTAAAAGATTTAAGACAGAAAGGTCTAATCGAAGACTTCCGGCATATGGAACTTAAAAATATGATCAAGGAGTTTTATACGCTTCAGGGTAAGTCGGAAAGAATCAAGAACTTCCCTTATCCCAGGCAGTTTGGCACTTTGAACCATTACTTTGTATGGATTTTTATTTTCCTACTCCCCTTCGGTGTAATGAATGCGTTTGAGGGAATTGGGGAAAAATTTGTGGAAGATATGCTTACTCACGAACATGAAGGTCATGTTGGTTTTTTCCATCATCTTGTCCATTTTCTTGGCGAGCATTTTGTTTGGTTTTCGATTCCATTCAGCGCATTGATTTCTTGGGTATTCTACACCTTGGAGTTGATCGGAGAGAATACAGAAAATCCTTTCGAAGGAGGTCCAAATGATGTACCGATAACGAATATGAGTAGGGGAATAGAAATAGATATTCGACAATTGATCGATGACACTGATATTCCTGGCCCTTACGAGTGGAGAAACAATATTGTGATGTAGGGATCCAATGCAGATCCCTCTATTCTTGTTTATTTCACCGCAAAACTAATATCCGAAATGAGTTCTTCAGGTGCTACTTCCTGAGGACTGTTTCGGTAAAATTCTATCGGGTGAAATCCTTTCTTCGGCTTGAATTCCTTCGCTCGCAGCATAGATTGTGAAGCGCTCCATGCATTTCCAATATGATCATAGGGTCCCACATGCCTTACCGTATGAAACTTGGACGCTGGAATACTAGACTTTAACCATCCGGATGGGGTAGAATCGGGATAGTCTTTTACAGCTACCGCTGCAGTATAGATTACCCGATCCTTGACAAAGTCGAATTTATGGTATTGAGAAAACCATTCGCCGGTCATTTGATCCGCATTCTCTTGTGCGAAACTCATTAAATTGCCAAAGTCTTCTTTCATGTACTGCGATATTTTGGAGATCGCCGTGTCTCGCTTAATGCCGACAAATTTACAACCCTCATAATCATGTTCCCCCAGAAACTCCAACTTGCTGTTTACTTTGCCGTTCTCGACATATTCTTTCAACATGTTTAGGCCTCTTTGATAATCCATGCCTATGAATGTTTCCATTTTCTTTTTCATAAATGACATAAAGAAGGGGAGTGAACTATCCATGACCCAAGTGACATTGGTCTGATCTCCTTCGGGTTTCATTTCGAACCTGGTCTTTGCTTTAGATTTCCATGGCTTTAAAAAGATCAAATCATAATCAATGGACTGGTCAGATTCGGACAATACTTTCATCTGTCCGGAACCAACTCGTTTTCCTTCCCAACTGTATTGCTTGCCATCTTCGGCAATGTTCAGTCGAGCTTCGGGTTCAGTAATCAACCATGGAGACCAGGGAGACCAACGATGAAAATCTCCAATTACACTTCGAATTTTATCAGGAGAAGCATTAATTATTACAGATCGCGATGTACTAATTTTTGGCATAAGACTATGTTTTGACCTAAAGTTTTAAAAATAATCAAAAGGGTGCAAATCATCGACATAAAAAATGTTATGATATTGCTCAAATGGAGTTAAATAAACTTCGTTTATACTCCATTTCTAAAAAATCAGATTTTACTGCGCTACTTCTGGAATTATTAAATCGTATCCCAACTCCTCATTCATCCGTTTGATAAGATAAGCAGAAAGCAAAGGAGATGCTTTCTCCAGATTTTGATGAACGAAAAAATTGATTTCCTGAGCTCCTTGCTCAATCCATTTTTTCAGTTGTTCAAACCAATCGTCAAGACGAGTATAATCACTTTCATGATTGGCTCCCGTATATCGAATAAAAGTAAAAGGAGAAGTCAGTCTCATATGTATTAGATCCCTTCTTCCGGCGGTATCCGTAATGATGTGGGTAATATTATTTTCTTCTAGGACTTGACATAATTCTCCAAAAACAGTCTCATTGGCATACCATTCAGGATGCCTAAGTTCAACTGCCAATCTCATTTCTCTAGGCCATTTTATAACGAAGTCTTGCAATACATCAAAACTCTTCGGGCTAAAGTTGGGATGCATCTGAAGAAAGATTATCCCTAATTTCTCTCCGAACTCAGAGATTGCTGCGAGATATTCGTTCAGCGGGTCGTCGACATTTTTCAGCCTTCTAAACTGACTGATGATTTGTGGCACCTTTGGAAAGAAATGGAAATTATCCGGTGTTTTTTCTTTCCAGATTCGAACTTGATCCGGAGGAAAAATGCGATAAAATGTAGCATTGAGCTCTATGCTGTTGAATTGACGAGAATAGTATTGGAGTTCATCTTTTGTCCCTCTTGGGTAGAATCCCTTGAGATCCTGACGATTCCATTTTGCGCATCCAATATGAATTTTCGGACGTTGTTTCGGTTCATATTTTTTGAGAATATCAGAGGTCTCATTTTTGCTTGTGGGAAGTGTGAAGTCTATTTCTCCCGGGTTATCTACTTTGCCAAATTTCATAGTTTATAATGTTTGAAGTTTTAAATCAATCAATAATTAATTATCAATTTTTCATTTTTCATTATTAATTATCACCCTGCTTTGGATATACTTGATCGTTTTGTTGTTGCGTAAGTGCTGTTTTTCGTAATAGGTTTTTAATTCCAATTGGGGTATTAATAGTTCGGATGCATAAATATCGTCATTCGAATAAATAATCTCATAATTTGGGTGATTCGAAATGGACATTAGAGAGTATTCATAGTATTCCGTATCGTCTGTTTTCAAATGCAAGATTCCATCATGAGTAAATATCTTCTTATACATATCAAGAAATCTGACATAGGTCAATCTTCTGCTCTCTTTCCTTGCAAAAGGATCGGGAAAGGTTATCCAAATTTCGGACACTTCGTTACCACCAAAGAAATGATCTAGAACTTCTATTCTTGTTCTGAGAAAACCAACATTGACAAGCTTTTCCTCAATGGCCGTTTTTGCACCTCTCCATATTCTGGCTCCCTTGACATCGACACCTAAAAAATTTTTGTCTGACTCCATACGAGCCATTCCCAAGGTGTATTCTCCTCTTCCACAAGCCAACTCTAGAGTGATGTCGTACTCATTTTTAAAAAATGAATTCGCCCATTCTCCCTTCAGGTTTTTGATCGGTTTGTGCTCGGTGTGCAGCACTGGATTGGTTGGATCCGGGCATTCGACCACATTCGGAAGCATAGCCATTTCTTCAAACTTCAATAACTTATTTCTTTTGCTCATATGCTTTAAGCTAATTGTAGCGTTAAATGATCATCGAAAATATAAAAACTTATCTTTGACCAAAAGTACATACTCATGACAAAACGAATACTATTGTTCTTTATCGCTGGAATCTTAAGCCTTCCGTTAACGGCTCAGAGATTCTCAGGTGGCTTCAAGGCAGGATACAATATCAATTTTATTGATGCACCGAAGTTAATGAGCCGCGCAGGTGATGAATTAGAGAGTTTTAGTAATGGAAATGGATTTCATGTTGGAGCCATTGTCAATTATGAGATCAACAGTTATTTCGGACTTCGAACGAACTTATTATATACCCAAAGAGGAGTAATATCCAATTATGTTTCGGGTGACGATGACTCCTATCTGGTTTTGAGAGCGGCAGACGGATCGATAGACTTAGCTTTGGGATCAAAGGATATCAACATCTCCGTCAATAATTCGTACTTGGAAATTCCACTATTGGTTTATGGAGAATACAAAAACTTCGAATTAGCCTTTGGTCCTAGTTTTGGGTTGATGGTAACTTCGGGAGCAACTGGATCTATTAATTTTAGCGGAGAATGGAGAAGGGAAGAAGTAGACATTTCTTCGAATATCAATCACAAATATTATTCGAATCGGGCAGGATCGTATGTCCAGACAGAAGCACATAGTTTTAGTAGTGGATTTGACACTAGATTTTTTCCCTTGAGTCATTCCGCATATTATGAATTTAATCGAAAGGATGGCTCCTTGTATAGGGCCGTTAACTTTGGATTGACAGCGGAATTAAATTATTTTTTCAACAAGGGATTATTTCTTGGATTGGGTTATTACTATGGTCTGAATGACGTTACCAGAAATTCTATGGATCTTGATATTAACGCCTTAAATCAAAGCGGACAATTGCAAACAAGAAACGATGAAGACAAACTTTCTTCTTTGCGAATTTCCGTGGGATTTAAATTCTAAGAAGGGAATGATTTTTATCAATTGCAATATTAATGGATAAGTTATATATTTGCCCTTCTGAATAAAAATGGTCGGTTGGCCGAGCGGTTAGGCAGAGGTCTGCAAAACCTCGTACAGCGGTTCGAATCCGCTACCGACCTCCACAATTAAAAGCAACTCATTGGTGATCAGTGGGTTGTTTTTTTTTTGTTACAGTCCAACAGAAATCTTATGCCCGAGCTGTAAATAGTCTTTTCTTTACGAGCTTTGTAAGATTTATATCAATTTTTTCGATCATATTCTATTTTACGATTCGGCATGATTTTAGCCCAAAACATGTACTTTTGCATTTCATTTTTGGCATAAAAAATTATCATGTACAGATCGCATACTTGTGGAGAACTTAGAATGGATAACCTGGGAGCACAGGTCACTTTAAGTGGTTGGGTGTCGAAGGTTCGGGATAAAGGATTTTTGATGTGGGTAGATCTAAGAGATCGTTACGGAATTACTCAGCTTGTTCTCAATGAGGAAACTACGGATAAGAGCATCATCGAGACGGCAAGACAACTGAAAAGGGAGTATGTGATTCAAGTTGAGGGTAAGGTTATTGAAAGAAGTTCGAAAAATGATAAAATGCCTACCGGTAATATAGAAATCGAGGTGTCAGGCATTCGCATTTTAAATGAATCCATACTCCCACCTTTTACCATTGAGGACGAAACCGACGGAGGGGATGAGATTAGAATGCAATACCGTTATCTGGATATAAGAAGGAATCCGGTAAAGGAAAATATCATTTTTAGGTCGAATTTATCTTTGGCTGTTAGAAAGCACCTCATCGGGGAAAATTTCGTGGAGGTAGAAACACCTTTTTTGATTAAGTCGACCCCAGAGGGAGCAAGAGATTTCGTGGTGCCCTCTCGAATGAACCCAAATGAATTTTATGCGCTCCCGCAATCTCCACAGACATTCAAACAACTCTTAATGGTAGCTGGGATGGACAGGTATTTTCAGATTGTGAAGTGTTTTAGAGATGAGGATCTTAGAGCGGACCGACAACCTGAATTTACTCAGATAGATTGCGAGATGGCTTTTGTGAATCGTGCTGACGTACTGTCTACGTTTGAAGGATTGACCCGTTCACTTTTTAAGGACACCATTGGAGTAGATCTGGGAGATTTTCCTGTGATGAATTATGATGATGCGGTGAAGGATTATGGTTCGGATAAGCCAGATTTAAGATTCGACATGAAGTTCATTTATTTTGAAGAGCATGCAAAGGGAAAGGGTTTCCCGGTTTTTGATGATGCAGAGGCTGTTATTGGCATAAAAGTGTCTGGAATAGCGGATCAGTACAGCAATAAGGATATCAAGAAATTGACGGAATGGGTGAAAAGGCCTCAGATTGGAGCCAAGGGTTTGGTTTACGTCAAATACCAAAATGACGGAGAGATTAAATCCAGTGTGGGTAAATTCTACACTGATAGCCAACTCATGGAATGGTTGAATTATTCCGGTGCTGAAAAAGGAGATATGCTTCTTCTGTTATCCGGAGAATTAGATTCGACAAGGAAGCAGTTAGGAGAGTTGAGGCTCGAAATGGCTCGAAGACAAGAATTGATCAAAGAAGGTGATTTTAAACCATTATGGGTTGTGGACTTTCCATTATTAGAATGGGATGAAGAAAGTGGAAGATTTCATGCCATGCATCACCCTTTCACCTCTCCCAAACCGGAGGATGCACACAAAATGCAGTCCGATGATAGAGAGGTATTGAAGTCTATCAAGGCAGATGCCTACGATCTGGTGATTAATGGGGCAGAAATAGGTGGAGGATCGATTAGGATTCACGATCGGGCCTTGCAAGAAAAGAACTTTAGACTTCTCGGTTTTACAGATGAGGAGGCCAAAGAACAATTTGGATTTCTAATGGGTGCTTTTGAGTATGGCGCACCTCCACATGGAGGAATTGCTTTTGGATTTGACCGATTGTGTGCGGTGATGCAAGGGCAGAGTAGTATTCGAGATTTTATAGCCTTCCCTAAGAATAATCAAGGTAGAGATGTCATGATCAATGCTCCTTCGAGAATTGATGAAGAGCAATTGGGTGAACTATTCCTTGACTTGAAGGAGGTCATAGAAGATTAAAACGAGATCAGTTAAATGCAGTCGTGCTTCCTAATGGGAAAATCGAGAATTTTCTACTTTGATCAAAGCTTGTAGCTCGGGAGTTATTCAATATTTTAAGAACAGTACTTCTGTGAATATTCCACGCATTGTTTCTCAGTTCGAGAATAGTTTGTTCTCTTTCCCAATTTCCACTGGATAAGTATCCTATGGAATTCTTATTGATCATATAGCGACGAACAACAGCTTTTGGCATCAATCCGCATACGACATAGTTATAGTCTTTCTTGTATGCCTTTTCAGTAACTACCTTTTCGAAATCATTTAGATACTTATTCAAGGACTTAGAGGGATTGTAGAATTTCTCCATAGCTGTATTTATTCGAATCCGCTTTAGGATATAAGCCCAACGGTATCGAAGGCTCCATCGCAATAATTTAGGTTTTGTAAACAAAGAAAGATATTCTTGAGCAGGCAAAAACCAATACTTGGAGTTTTGGAAATAAAGAATAAGTTCTTTTTTGAACATTATATTTTTAACTATTTCCGATCTGAAGAAATACGTGAATTCATTCTCATTGGAGGATATGTAGTAAATATTGGTACCTCTATTGGCCAATTCTTTCAACCGTCGAATAAGATTGTCATTTTTGAAGTTGTAATCGTCCTTTGTGTTCGAAAAAGGACTTAAGAATCCTCCGTTAAAAATGATCACCTTGGGATCGTTTTCATTTAAGTAATCCAGGAGTTTATCCGCATTCGATGGTGTGTTGTCGAGACATAAATTCGACAAAACAGCCATTTCTAACTCACTTAAATGTTTCATGTGACCAATGTTCATTTAGTCAACAAAATTAACTTTGGTATATGAATAAATAATAAAGTAAAAATTATGCTGGGATTAAGGTTGAGTCATTCGATGCTAATCGCAACAGAATGAAATAGAACTTAAAACTGATAAAATTATATTATTTTGTCTCATCATATATCATGTATTTATGCTTAGAAGTTTAATAAAAGTTTTGGGAATTTTGATGATCATCGCTATGATGTGGTGCTGTGGATCTGGTCGGTACAATAAAGTAAGCAGTTCTTCTACTAGTGTTGAAATGACGAAATCAGAGGCTGTGATGATTTATGAGCAGACCAGAGATAAATTTGGTCCTTGCGAACCAAGTATCGCCATTAACCCTAAAAATCCGCGACAGATTGTTGCCGGATCGGTATTGGATTTTGTTCATATTTCTGAGGATCAGGGCAAGACATGGTCTACAAAAAGCTTGAAAAGTGATCTCGGCGTTTATGGTGATCCGTGTATAGAAGCAGACAAGCATGGGAACTTCTATTACTTTCATTTGGGAGACCCTGAGGGAACGGGATGGAGTTCCGACAGATTTTTGGAGAGCATAGTGGTTCAAAAATCGGAAGATGGTGGAAAAACATGGAATAATGGTGTGGCCATTGGACCAAATCCTCCAAAGCAACAGGACAAAGAGTGGGCTGCCATACACCCTAAAAATGGTAATATTTACGTGAGTTGGACAGAATTCGATCGGTACGGGGATAAGTCTATGACATGCCGGTCACGGATCCTGTTTTCTAAATCTGAAAACGAGTCCAAAACTTGGTCGAAACCGGTTGTTATCTCTGGTCGAGAGGGCAATTGTCTGGATGGAGACCAGACACCTGAAGGAGCAGTCCCTTGTGTTGATAAAACGGGAAACATATACATCTCCTGGGCTTATGATAACAAGATTTACTTTGACCAAAGTACGGATGGAGGTACGAGCTGGATGTCAAAAGACCAAGTGATAGCTGAGCAATCTAGTGGATGGAATATGGATATTCCAGGTCTTGACCGCTGCAATGGAATGCCTGTCACTGCAATGGACAATAGTAAGAGTCAATTTGCAGGTACCATCTATGTGGTATATGCTGACCAAAAGGCCGATGGGGAAGATACCGATATATGGCTCGTGAAGTCCAGAGATAAGGGCAAAACTTGGTCGCAGCCCATCAATGTATTTCCGAATGACGGAGATAAACATCAATTTCTACCTTGGATCAGTGTAGATCCCAGAACTGGAAAATTATTCATTGTTTTCTACGACAGAAGCAAATATGAAGATCTGAGAACAGATGTAGTGGTCGCAGGCTCAGATAACGGTGGGGCCAGTTTTAAGTATGTTGTAGCGAGCGATTCCAGTTTTATACCTCCCGGTAGCCAGACTTTTTTTGGGGATTATAATAATATTGACGCTTTAGGAGGAATTGTCAGGCCCATTTGGACTTCATATAATGAAGGCAAACTGAGTGTTTGGACTTCATTGATTTATTGGCCTTGACATAAAGAATGAATTAAGCCTAATTGCAATAATTTTATTCGTTTATATCACGGAATAGCCGTTTATCATCTTTTTTATGCTAGAAAGCAACCTTTTTTCTAGAAAAATCATAGATTTAAAGAGAATTGATTCGGAATTAACCATTACATAAGAAAAAATACCAGCCATGCATCTTCGGAACTGGAGTTTATGGCCCAAGCTTGTACTTATTTTCTTGGCCACTACAACCTATTTTACCGGCCTTAGTCAGGGGGATGGATTTACATGTGAGGAAGCAGCTTGTTTGAGTGAAAATTTAGGTGTTACACTCAATAACGGCAATGCTCCACCAACACCTCCTTTAAGTTTTTCATGTGGGGTAACCCATAACAACCTCTTTTACTCTTTCTGTCCCGAGACAGGTCCAGTGACTTTGGATATTACTCCATCGAACTGTACAGTTGGAGATGGAGTACAAGCCATTATTTATGAAACAGACGACTGTGTCAATTTTATTGAACACGCATGTGTTTCGAATGGAAATGTGGACCCTTTTTCTATCAGTTTTACCGGAGAGGCTTGTAATACCTACATACTAATGATCGATGGTTTTTTGGGTGATGTTTGTGATTTCACAGTTACGGCAGATGGGATTCAGAATATTGTTGGTCCACCGGATGCGCCAATTTTAGATCCGGACGACAATCCTTTAATACTTTGTAATGGTGAAGATCAAGAAATCAATGTCACCAATGATGATCAATGCTGTACAGCTTATTTCTGGGAAGTGCGAACAGGAACCGGTGTTATTAGTTTGGATGTGGACGGATCCTCAGCTACAATCAATACCCTGTCTGAAGGATTCGCCGAACTTTGTGTGAAGGCGGATAATTTTTGTGAAGAAGCGGAAACTTGTATCGAAGTAGAAGTTATTCAGACGCCAATGATTGACCCAATTAGTCCGATAGAACAATGTGATGGAGAGTTTGATTTTTGTGATTACAACAATTTCTTCGATCCGCCTCTTAACCCAAATCCGGATGATGAGGGATGGACGGTTAGTTTCCATGAGACCCAAGCAGATGCAGAAAACAATGAAAATCCAATAGCTTGTCCATATGTATTAAGCACTTTTGGTTCCGCGACGATATGGATTAGAGTGGCAGCCAGTGATTTTTGCTTTTCGGTTGAGTCATTTGAAATTTCTTATATCAACTGTTGTGAGGCAGAAGCGGGAAGTATTACGGCCACGCCCAATGATGTATGCCCTGGGGAGACGATTTCGATAAGTGTGACCGGCTATCAAAACAGTCCGACGCATACTCAGTTCATGTATGAACAGTATATTCTTGTTGCAGACAACACAGGGTTGATCATTGAAGTAATAGCCGGTGACATGCACACTTTGACGTCCGACGTTTGTGCAGAGTACACCGTGTATTCTTATAATTTGCAGACAGGAAGTAGTTCTCCTGCGCCATTTGTGGGCATGGATCCGAGTACAATAGATTGTGCGGATCCTGATGGTTGCTGTGATCTGGAAAGTATCATAGTTCGATGGGTTGATTCTGAACCTCCTACTTTTGATAATCCACCGGTTGATTTGGTGTTGAATTGCTTCGATGGATTAACAGATATGATGGATTTGGATTGGACGGATAATTGTTTCGATCCCGGCATATCAACTGGATCAGAATCCGGATCAGCAGATCTTTGTAATGGCGGTACCATCACAAGAACTTGGGAGGCAGAAGATGGTTGTGGCAATATGACCAGCCATTCGCAGACTATTACAGTCAATCCACCTCTGCCAATTGTCTTTACCACCATGCCACCTAATGAAACAGTGGCTTGTGAAAATATTCCGGGAGATGCTGGAAGTTTATCCTATACGAACAACGGATCAGGAGATTGCTTGTTCGAGGGAACAGCTGATCCTCAAAGAACGGATAACTATGATATATGTGGTGGTGATATTACAAACCTTTGGGAAGCTACGGATCCATGCGGAAATACCATTTCGTATACACAAGTTATCACTGTTCAGCCTTCGACACCTCCGGTTTTCTTAAATCCACCAGGAGATATTACCATGGCTTGTGATAATTTCCTTAATGAGCCGGATGATTTGGAATACAGAAACAATTCTTCAGGAGATTGCTTAATTGAAGGTTCTGTTTCGGCCACTTCTACTCCCGAGCCAGATCTATGCGGTGGTATTATTACGAATACTTGGGAGTTTACAGATCCATGTGGTAGAGTGATTACACATGTTCAGAATGTTACCAAACAACAGGCGCCAGCGCCAGCATTTTTGGATGCTCCTTCCGATATTACCATAGAGTGTGACGAACCCACACCAATGCCAGATTTACTTTATACGAATGATGCTTCGGGTGATTGTCTTATAGAGGGTCAGGTTTCTCCTATACTTGGAGGAGATCCACAACCGTGTCCTGGAGTTATTACGGTTTTGTGGGAGTACACAGATCCATGCGGAAGGTACATTTCTCACAGGCAAAATATTACGAGAGAACCTGCTCCAATGGCAGAATTTCTAGATTTTCCTCCTGATATTACGATAGCCTGTACACAAGAAATTCAGGAAAATGATCAGTTAGAATATTCAAATTTTGGTTCTGGTGAGTGTTTGATTGAAGGTGTTTTGACGGCTATTAGAATTGGAGGATATGATGCCTGTGGAGGATATATTGATTACTATTGGCAGTTTACGGATCAATGCGGAAGATCTATTGAATATACCCAAACGATTACTGTGGAACCTGCTGAATCCGCAGAATTTTTAGATTTCCCTCAAGATGAGGAAATTCTTTGTTCTGAAATACCAGAGACACACCCTAGTCTTCCTTACTCGAATTTTGATCCGGAATGTCCGATTAAGGGCGAAATAGCGCCTATGGTTACTTCCAACTACGATTCTTGTGGAGGTGAAATCATTTACCAATGGGAATTCACAGATCCTTGCGGACATACAATTAGACATTCTCAAATACTTGATATCTTGCCGGTTGATGACCCGGAATTTGTAGATCCACCGGATGATATAGAATTGGCGTGCGGAGAAGATGTTCCAAGTCCGACACCTTTGTTTTATACAAATTATGAAAGTGGGGACTGCGAGCTATCAGGATTTGTGATGCCGACCATCCAAATATTTGACCAGGAGATTGAGTACATATACACTTTTGAGAATGAGTGTACTGGGACGGTTATCGAGCACATACAGTATATATTTGATCCTCTAGAGCCGGAAATTTTCATCGATCCTATTGCGGATACCATATGTCAAAATCAAAGCTACGATTTAGCGAATATTCAGGTATTTGAGGAAAATAATATTAACTATTATCTAACCTATCACGATGGAACACCTCCGGATTCGGGCAATGAAATATTTGATCTGACGGTGAGTCCATCTCAGACCACAACCTACTACATCGCCGCTCATTCTGATGATGACTGTCTGGATATTGAGGAGTTTACCTTATTTGTCATACAACCTCCATATGCCGGAGAGGACAATGCGGCCAATATTTGTTTTGGGTCGGATGATGTTAATTTATTTGATTATCTCATCAATGCGGATAATCAAAATGGAGACTGGACAGATCCTTTGTTTTCTGGAGTAGATATTTCTGATCCCACTTCGGTTAATTTTAGTGCCGAGTCTCCGGGAGTTTTTGTTTTCGAATATATTCTCTCTTCCGGATCATGTTCTCCGGATACGGCAAGAATAGAATTAACCTTGCTGGAAGAGTTGATTGCTGATATCAGGTCTGTTCTCTGTAGCCCTGATCGAAATTCATACATTGTAGAAATTGTAGCCAATGGAAATATTATTACTGTCAACGCAGGAAATTTAACAGGACCTGTAGCGGATGTTTACACCGTAGATAATATTCCGATAGGTCAGAACTTAGAAATTACGATTCAAAGTCCAACGGATAATTGTTTGAGAACCATAGTCGTCAGTGCGCCAAATTGTGACTGTCCGGAAGTAGAACCACCGGTCTCAGATGGCAATCAACAGATTTGTCAAGGAGATCCAACGCCGACGCTAAGCGTGACAGTAACTGCTGGAAATACGGCTAATTGGTATGATGCTCCCTTTGGTGGGAATTTATTGTTACAGAACTCAACGACGTATTTACCCACGGAAACAGAACCTGGAATTTATACATTCTACGTAGATGCACAGAGTATTGCTGAACCTGACTGTAGATCCAATACCAGAACCCCAGTTATTTTGGAAATATCGAGCAATCCTACGGCGCAAAGTGCGGAATTAGAATTGTGTGATGATGACGATGATGGAAGTGTTGTTTTTACACTTTCGGATGCCGAAGTTGATTTGGGTCTTGGTGTTCCTGGCCTTAGATACGAGTATTATCTCAACAGAACGAGTGCAGAAGCGGGTACTAATCCTGTAAATGTCCTATTCAGCAACACTGTTAATCCACAGACTTTATTTGTTGTGGTGTCCAATTCGAGCAATTGTGATACCATAGTAGAACTAGAATTAAATGTTAATCCACTTCCGGATGTACAAGTATCGGAAGATGATGAGTCTTGTTTGGGATTAGAAGATGGTCAAGTAGAAATAAATGGTAGTGGGGATAATCCTCCATTCGAATACAGTATTAATGACTTTTTCTATTTCACGGATAATACATTCGATTCACTGGCACCTGGCATGTATAATGCATATGTACGAGATAGTAAGGGATGTGTAGATTCTATTCCTTTTGAGATTGGTTTGGGTCTTGAATTGGCCATTGATTTATTGGAGATAGAATGTTTTGACAATAATACAGACACTGATCCAAATGACGATTTTTATGAACTGAGATTTACCGTTTCGAACAACTTGGCTTTGTCTGCCAATTATGAGCTGTTCGTAGAAGGTAATTCACAAGGGACTTTTGCCTATGGAGCACAGAATGTAGTACAAATTAACGCAAGTGGAATTGTAGCCACAGTTAGGTTTGTAGATGTTGGAACAGGATGTTTTGTTGAGACGACCATTGGACCATTGACTTCTTGTTCTTCAGATTGCGAACTTACCATCAATAATCTGGAGTACGAATGTATGGACAATGGAACCCCTCTGGATCCCACTGATGATTTCTATACAGTCAGCCTAAACATATCCGCTCTTAACGGCAGTAGTTCGAATCAATATCGCGTATTCATTGATGGCAACAGGATTGGCATTTACGGATATGATACAGATATACAATTCGACATTCCTGCCGATGGGTCGAATGTAACGATGACCATAGAAGACCTTGATGATGATCAATGTAGGGAGAATATCAATATAGGACCACTGGATCACTGTTCAAATGATTGTTTGGTCGAGGGAATTGTCGTAGAATTAATATGCGATGACAACGGAACCTTGGGCTTTGATGACGACGATACATTTACTATTGAGTTGAGCGCGAGCAGTATCAATGCATCGTCTCGATGGTTTGTTTTAGGCGGTACGGATACCCTGGATTACGGTAGTTCAACCATAGTGGGATCATATCTAATTACCGATGGAAATGTAGAGCTGATCATTATTGACGCTTTGAGGCCAGAATGTAGAGATACATTGGATATTGAACCACCAGGACCATGTTCTAATCCATGTGAAATAGAATTGGTTAATTTAGTTATTAGCGACTGCGATGATAATCAAACGGGGCCAATTACTACGGATGATTTTTACTCGATTAGCTTCCAAATCAATGCTAATTTTGGACCTACTTCAGATTATATCATCACGGATGGAGTAAATAACTGGGGTCCATTCGCTTATAATACACCAGTGATGATCGACAACCTTCCAGCCGATGGAAATGTAATCGTGATGAGTGTATTGGATACCATGAGCCAACAATGTAACGCTACATTTGAAGTCGAGCAGGATCCTTGTTCTTCTTGTGATCAGGTGGTGGATGCAGGTTCGAATCAGTTGATTACTTGTGCCGACCCTGTGGTTACCTTAACAGGTAGCTCTAGTGAGCAAGGAACTTACTTGTGGACTGGGCCAAATAACTTCACTAGCAATGATTTGATAATAAATGTGGATCGGGATGGCAGGTATTACTTTACCGTTACTTATCCTAATCAGTGTATTAAAGTAGACAGCGTGGATGTGGCTCTGGATGCTGGAATTCCTGTAGCCGATGCAGGTCCGGATCAAACCTTAAATTGTATTGTTTTATCGGTTCAGTTGGATGGTTCATTAAGTTCATCTGGAGCAAATATTACCTACGAATGGCAGGATGAGAATGGCAATGTATTATCGACAGATCTGCAGTATAATGTTACCGATCCAGGTTCTTATTACCTGGTGGCTATTGATGAGAGCAATAACTGTAGATCGCCACGAGACCTTGTGGTTGTAGATGATAATCGGGATAGCCCGGATGGAGTAATTTATGCTGATCCTGGGAATTCTCTGGATTGCGTAATAGAGTCGATCATTCTAAGTACAAATAATGAGGAACATGTAATATATACCTGGACAGTACGCGGAGAAGATTTTACTGGTGATATAAAAGTTGTGGTTGACAGTGGTTATGTTAGTCTTTACGCCTTGGATACGATCAGTGGTTGTGATACTTTGACTGGTATTAATATCGAAGACTTTACAGAGTATCCTTTTGTTACTCTAGATGATCCGGATCCGATTGATTGTTATTCTCCTACAACGATAATCGATGCAACACGGTCTCAACGTACTCAAGACCTTCTGATCGAATGGACAGATGAGTCAGGTAGTTTGATTAATGATACGGAATACAGTATCCAGGTGAATACGGCTGGAGTTTATCATTTCACTTTGAGGGATACAATTTTAGGTTGTGTTACTTCTGATTCTGTTGTTGTCGATGATATTATTTCTTATCCGGATGTCGATGCTGGCGAAGACGTTATGCTGAATTGTGATCCGGATACCGTGCTGTTCTTAAATGGTGAAATACAACTCGGAACAAGTAATTATTCCACCATATGGGAAACACTTAATGGTGAAATAATTGGAGATCCGGAGGCTTTGAGCCCTGAAATTGGAAGATCGGGAACGTATGTACTATCCGTGCTGAATTTCGATAACGGATGTGTCAGTAGGGATTCGGTACTAATTGTGATAGATAGCAATCAACCTGAAACAGTCCTATTCCAGGCGCAGGACGAAGTCTGTTTTGGTGATAATAATGGTATCATATCCATTCTGGAAAGTGAAGGTGGTACAGAGCCTTATCAATATTTATTAGATGGGGTTCTTATGAGTGATAATTTGTTTGTCGAAGATTTGAGTCCTGGAGATTATGAACTAAGGGTAATTGACGCGAATAATTGTACCCTAGATACCAGTTTCACCATAGCGCCAGGGGCACAGGTTTTAAGTTCTATTGATAGTTTGATCGAGATAGAATACGGTGAAGAAAGAACGCTTTACCTGTTGACCAATCTTTCAGAAGATGAAATCGCTAGTATACAATGGCTTCCAGGTGATCAACTGTCATGCGATAGTTGTCTGGTAACGCAGATTCAAGGGTTTGAGAGCAATACTTACCAAGTGACCATTCGAGATCTCAACAATTGTGAATCAAGATCCATTTTTACACTACTGGTTATTGTAGACAAGACCGTATTTGTACCAAATTCTTTTTCTCCCAATGCTGATGGGCACAATGATTCCTTTACGATTTATAGTAAAAACGTAACTGAGATCAATGAGATGAAAATATTCAATCGGTGGGGAGACCTGGTATTTGCAAAGGAACGTTTCCCTGCAAATAGAGCCGAATTGGGCTGGGATGGAACGCATAATTCTAGAGAGTTGAATCCGGCGGTATTTGCATATGTAGTTGAAGTGACATTCATTGATGGGTCTACTCAAATTATTTCCGGTGATGTGACATTGATGAAATAGGGGAGGTTTAATAAGGCTCAATTATTATTGGATTTTTTGAAATAAAGAGGGAACACTCCTTTAGTTTGGTTTAAATTTGAGCAAAGTTTTGGGGTTAGCATACATGCGAAAGGTTTTGAAAAGATCGAGTAGTGAACTGATCATAAATAAGATATATCCAGAGAACAAAACATTTTCACTTGAATTCTGATAAAAGGAAAAAATAATCAAGCCAATGATCAGAAAACAAATATTGTTGACTAACCAAACTTCCAGTATTTCATCCAAAGCGTTAATGTTGAAGTAAGAATGTAGTAATTTTTTCTTGGTATACCCAGGGCTATTGTCATTTGCTTTTCGAGCTACACAATTGAGAAAGAGCTTTAGACTTTTTTGTTGCACACTTAGCCAAGCAATGTTACTAGATAAAATAATCAGGTATAAGATGTAAAAATTTTTAGGATCATAAATGAGATATGCCAGAAAAACAAAGAGTACGCCTTGGAAAAGCAAGAAAGTTGTATCAATAAATAGTTTGTTTTTTAAAATCCAGTGAGGGCTATTCGGCTTGTTATTTAGACTTATTTCTGCACATAAGTCATTGTAGTTCGAATCTCCTAGAAATAGTCGAAAAAATAATAGGAAATAATTCAGCAATATTACAACATTAATAAGAGTAAATTGGGATTTTCCTTCCTGAGGGAGATTAAGAAAAACATTACCAATTGCAACTACAATAGATGCGACCATAATGTTCTTCCAGAATTGGTTTGGAAGAGTTTTATTTTGAACAGTTACCCCATTTCAATAAGTTTAATGTGGATAAATTTATGATAAATCAAATATTGATGCTGTCTAAATATTGTTTTTCATATAATGTTCTAATTCAGTTTATTTCTAATTCCAATACAGTTAATTTATATTTAACATTTAGGCGTTTTTAAATAATCTTTCGTGCCTTGTATCGATGGCTTATGTCTTATGTAAGTCTATATCATTTGAAAAATGATATTACTTTTCAATTAGTAAGTATATTGTTATTTAAAAAGATTCAAAGTGAATTACATCCACGAAGAAGTTAAATCCTATTATGGCACAGAGCTGGAGAAGTCAGAAGACCTGAAGACGAATGCTTGTTGCACAATTGCTCGTCCACCAAAGCATATTATGGATGCGCTTGATTTGGTGGCAGAAGAAGTTAAAGCCAAATACTACGGCTGTGGATTGACAATTCCTTCCGCTGTTGAAGGGCTGAAAATTCTAGATCTGGGTTGTGGCTCAGGCAGGGATTGTTATATCGCAGCACAATTGGTCGGGGAAAAAGGAAAGGTGGTAGGTGTTGATATGACGGAGAAACAACTTGAGGTAGCCATAAAGCATCAAGAATACCACAGGGAAAAATTTGGCTATACTCAATCTAATGTGGAGTTCATCTTAGGCAATATCGAGGAGCTGGATCAACTGGATTTAGAGCCGAATTCCTTTGATTTGATCATTTCGAATTGTGTAATTAATCTGGCAACAGATAAATCTAAAGTTATTAGCGATGCTTATCGATTGTTGAAGAGTGGGGGTGAAATGTATTTTTCTGATGTCTACTGTGATCGTCGTGTTCCCCTCCATTTGCAACAGAACAGCGTTCTGTGGGGAGAGTGTTTGAGTGGGGCTCTGTATTGGAACGATTTTATTGATCTGGCAAAATCGGCAGGTTTTTGGGATCCAAGGGTCGTAGAAGAGTCGTCGATCAGTATCGAAAACGATGAAATTACGGATCTGGTTGGAGACTTAAAGTTTTATTCTGTGACCAGCAGATTGATGAAAATTGAGGGTCTGGAGTCCAATTGCGAGGACTACGGTCAAGCCGTTGTGTATAGAGGAGGAGTTGAGGAAGAAAAGGATGGTCTCCGGTTAGACAGCGGTCACTATTTCCCCAAAGGTAAAATGATAACCGTTTGTGGTAATACTTATAGAATGCTGAATGAAACTCGTTTCAAAAGGTATTTTGATTTCTATGGTACTTGGGATACCCACTATGGTATCTTCGAAGGTTGCGGAGGTGAAATGCCTTTTAATACTTCTTCAGATTCTGAAAGTTCCAGTTGTTGCTAGGATTCAAAATAGCAACTCCAAGGAGGGCAATATCCTTAGAAAAATATAAATAAAACGAAAAAGCTCACTGGGTGAGTTAAGTTACTCCATTTTGACAACCAGTAGAGTTAGTTGGGCAATAATAATGTCTCGTAGTTAATATTGTTTTTAATCAGCTGAATAGCCCGTTGCACTTTCCATGGCGTATTCATATTGATTTTAACTTCGATTCTACTGATCTTCAACACTACCTCATAAGTATCTAAAAAGGTTCGAACTACCGGTAGCCTATTATTGGTAGCATAGTCGACGATCTTCCCTTCTAATTTTTGTGCTCCCGTAACGATGATACCGGCCAACGGCGATTTTTCAAGATTGATATTTTTCTCCAGAATTTCTAGTCGATTGATGGCTTCGTTACAGCGACGTGAACTCACCACCATGACCATGTCTTCCAGCTTATCCAGCTTTTCTACATCTACCATGGACCCTGCAATAAAATCAGCAACCCTATTGTTTAATCTGTCCGCATTGTAGAGCGTATTTCCATTGATGGCGACAGCAATAGTCTTCATCAATGGGTAGGCCAAGGTCTTATCATATGGAATGCAGCCCAGCAACGGTAGTTTAAGTTCTTTGAGCTTCTTGGATAAGAAGTAGTCCACCTGTTCGAGTTTGTCTTCCTTGACCTTATTAACGATTACCCCTACAATCGGAACATTTCTCTCTCTAAATAAGGCACTGCACATATTAAGTTTATCGATAGTGCTGCCGATACCGCCTTCCACAATCATAACTACAGCAGCATTCAGCAGCTTAGCGACATCCGCATTCGATAAATCCGCCACACTTCCGACACCGGGGTGTCCAGTCCCCTCATGAACCACCAAATCGTGGCGCTGCTGCAATATATCGTTGGCCTGAAGGATATTCTCCTTGAGATAGGGATAATTTTCCGGGTGTTCGATATACTCCTTGGTCGCTCCTGAGTGAAATATTACCGGGCTGTGAATACCAGGCTCTATATCGAATCCGATCAGGTCCGCAAACAACACCGTATCCTTGTCGACTATTTTATTGTCGACATTCAAGAACTTTTGCCCTACAGGCTTGCAATAACCTACAGCCAAGCCTCTTTCTTTAAAAGCAGAGACCAGCCCAAGCGTTGAAGTGGTTTTTCCTACATGTTGGCTGGTCGCAGCTACATAAATGTTGCGATACTTCATGATGCTTAAATTGTCTCCTCGCCTATGTCGTTAAGGATTTTTACTGCTTCAGCATATTTTTCCTCTTCGACATGGATTTCGATGCTACCGATCGACTGAGTGACCGTCTCTTTCTTATCCAATTCAACGGCATGAATTCCATTCTGACTAAGATTGGCCATGAGTAATTCTGCTTTGAATCTGTTTTTTAAAACCACGAGCTTTTTCATAAGGACATATCTTTATACTTAGAACACACTATTTCTTATTTCGGTTGGGTCGAAGGTTTTAATATTCAATTTAAAACTAACCCTGGTCCAGTAGTCTCCATTGATACTGTCAAAGGCATCCTCAATATTGCTGGAGTTGACTAAAGGAAAATATATTTCTAAACCTCCATCGGCATAACTTAACATTAATCCTCCGCTGAATAAAAAGGACTCAGAGGACGAAAACCCCGGATCCTCAAAATATCCTAAATCTGCATAGGCCCTAATCGGTAGAATAGCTGGCAATTTAAACGGTAAGTCGGAAGATAAATTAAGTGCAAAGGCATACTCATTAGAAATTCCTAGCCTACTAAAAGAATTAGGTTTTTGAACGATTGGAGTTTTAAAGAATCCTTCTCGACCACTGATCTGCTGTGACCAAATGCCTGTTTGCTCACTTCTTCCAAAGTAGTAATCATCGAAAGCATAATCCATACTCCCCTGTTGAATTAGAGAGATATTGGTCCCATAGAAAAACAGTGGGGAATTAGAGCTTTGTCGTCCGTTGCCTACTTCGTTCAACGGGAACCATCCACCAAAAAATCGCCAATCGAAATACCGGCCTTTTTTATATTGATAGGATTGCTGATAGGTCAAAGACAATTTGAGCGAAGGATTGGGTTCCAGGCCAGTCATGTCAGGCAATAGTTCAAAATCCTGGAATTCAACTGAGGCTACAAATCGAGAAGGTCTAATGGCATGAGTATTCTTGGAAGAATAACTGAGCCTGTAAATTTCATGATTTTCTGTTTCTTCTGATAATTCACCTTCAACTAAAAATAAATTATAATCGACTGAATTGTGAATGAAATCAAACCTCAATTTCTTGGTGGTCGGTTTAGCTTTTTTCGAAGTCAGTTCTAACTCGAGATACGGATTAAGTCTGATGTATCCTTCGTTCCTATCCTCTGATTGAAATCTAAACGAATCGAAGGTGAATTTCTTGGCGTTGACACCCAAAGTTATTTGATGAGCCCAGTCTTTTTGGACCAACCAATGTTTTCTAATTGTTGCCAGTCCGGTTAGTTCTTCAGAACCGAAACCGTACATTGGAAATAGTCCAAATTCAAGGCCTCTCTGTAGAAGTCCAAAATTATGAAGACCAATACCTAGCATATACTTGTCGTAATTATTCCATCCCATTGCTGGAAGAATGAACAACTGGTTGGTTCTAGGATTTTCTAGCCTACTGATCAGCTGATATTCGAAGGGTTTATGTTTTTTAAACATACGGTCCGCATTCCAGTAGTTATTCGATCTTTTTAATTCAAGAATATCGTGATTCGGATCTATTTCAATCTTTTTGATATTTCTCGCATCGAGGCCAATACTTGTTTTCTTCTCAAACCCTTCTACCCAGACGGTGGATTGCTCTTCATCTGTAGTAACTCCCAAGGGTATGGGTGCATTAATACTCCCATTATTCTTCAGCGATAATTGGTTTGTCTTGCTATCGTATTTTCCGATACCTACATCCAGAGATTTATTCGATCCGATCAACCCGTCAAAAAACCAGTTTAGATTTTTATCCGTAGAAGCTTCGAAGTGAGCTCTCAAATCTTGCGGTTGAGGATGTTTAAATTTCCATTTTTCAAAAAAGGATTTCATAATAGGGTCGAAAACATCTTTCCCCAGATAAAGCTCTAAGTGATGAAATGCTCTTGCAGGTTTTTCATACCCACCCAAGAAATAATTGATTTCATCTTTAAACTTATTCGAATGCGTTGTGGGAGCTTGATCATCTCCGCGCCTCATTTTATACAAAAGAGCGTACTCTTCTCCAGTAACCTCACTGTGCCCAAGTAATAGAGGAGGAAGTGGAACGGAGCTGTAATTTTCGTAATAATCATCCATGTATCGATGATCATAATAGGAGTTAATTCCCTCATCGAGCCACACATGATCGCGCTCGTTAAAGGCTAAAATGCCGTAAAACCAATTATGTCCAACTTCATGAGTGATCACATTATCCAAGGGAGCTGCAGAGCCCATTAGACCAATGACTGTGATCATCGGATATTCCATCCCGCCACCCGCACTCAAGGCACTTTGAACAGCGGTAGCTTGAGGATAAGGGTAATTGCCGACATGATCGCTATAAAACTTGACCGATCTATCTACGTACTTAATAGCATCAATCCAGAGATTTGCCTCGTAATTGGTGAAAAATGTCCAGGTATTGATATTATCACCGGAACTCAACTCAACATTGCTCTTCATCACGTGAAAACGCTTGTCTGCAAACCATGCAAAGTCATGCACATTTTCTGCTTTGTAGCTTATAGTTTTAAGCTGGCTACTGCTTTCCGGAAAACTGTGATCCAGCATGTCAAAGCCCTCTTCAATCAATTCTTCCGTCTCCAGCATTTTCTCCTGAAGGAAATCTCTTTCAGATTCTTCTTGTAATACACCAGTCGCGCTGACAATATAATTGGATGGCAAGGTGATTTCTACCTCATAGTCGCCGAATTCCGAATAGAATTCTCCAATATCTAAATAGGGCATTGGATGCCAGCCGTCTTGATCATAAACTGCCGGTTTTGGAAACCATTGTGTCATTTGGTAAGATTGACCAACATGGCCCAATCGAGAGAATGATTTCGGAATTTTCAGGATAAATGGCGTTTTTATCACAGCAGTCTTTCCAGGATTGATGGATTCTGACAGGTGCAAAATGGCGATGTCAGGATTATCCACCTCGCTTTCCCAAATTACCGGTGTGTGGTTAACTTCGAAGGCTAATCCTCCAATATTCCCTTTATCCGCGTCTTCTGAAAAATAGAATTCGGTGTCGCCCATTCTTACTTTTTGACGGGCGTATCCCGTGTTGACATCTTGATAGGCATTGGGCCAAAGGTGCATATAAATCTTATCCAATGCCTCTTTTGAGTTATTGGTATAATGCATGGTGATATCGCCACTTAGAATATGATCAACATCATTCAAAGTACAGCTAATTTTTACATCCACCTTCTGCTGAAAATATTCTTGTTGTCCAAATAGGATAACACTATAAAGAGATAGAAAAATTATCGTGAAATTGATTCTCATACTAAATGTTTTTTACTGAGTTTTCTTTTCTTGTAATGCTCTTACCCTTGTCAAGTGAGCCTCTACTTGAGGAGCAAGATCGTTATTTGGATATTCCTTTAAAAACTGTTCATAATATTTGATTGCTTCCGGATAATCCTTCATTTGTCTATCGTAAATGTATCCTTTATAATACAGCGCATCTACGCGTTCGTAGGATCCTTTATGATTTTTGATGATCAAATTTAGAATATCCAGTGCCTGGTCAAAATTCCGCATACCCTGAGCATAGTCAGCGGCTTTCAAAAGGTAAGATGCGGACTTCTTATGTTTGGGATACTTGAGTCCGTGTTCTCTCATTACATCTACAGCGGATTTCATTGCGTCTAGATTGATTCGCTCTTCGTACTCTGCTCTATGAAGGCTGTCCTGATATTCAAAAATTTTAGCTTCCAGGTCGTTTTCCGGGTCCTTAAGTCTAGGGATAGGTTTCCACGGTTTGCGCTCTACCACCTGATTTACTTGTGTTTCCTGAACGATCTTATCTTCTTGTTCTTCTCCTTGATTTGTCTTTTTGTCGCAAGAAGAAATAGCCAAAATAGTTAAGAGAAGTAGTGAAATCTTCCAATAAATGTTCATTTCCTATTCGTTTTTTGTAGAAGTAATTTAAATCACTTCTTATTCTAGAAATTAACTTGTAATTATACGCCACCAAGATAGTAATTATTATGATCAAACATTTTCCCAGTCATCGAGCACTATTCCTACAAAATTTGGCTCAAACAAGCCCATTTCCCTTGGCAGAAGAGATCGTAGATAGTCAAGGAGTTTATTTGATCAACAAGGATGGAAGAAAAATAATGGATCTTATTTGTGGCATTAGCGTAAGTGCTCTTGGACATAAGCAGCCCGAGGTAATCCAGGCTACGAAGGATCAATTGGACCGATTCATGCACACCATGGTATATGGAGAGTTTGTTCTTTCCCCTCAAGTTTTGCTTGCCGGAAAACTCTGCTCTGTACTCCCACAAGAATTGGATAATGTTTACTTTCTGAATAGCGGTTCTGAAGCAGTTGAAGCGGCGATCAAAATGGCTTTAAAAAAGACGGGACGAAAGAAAATAGTGGCCGCTTCCAACGCATATCATGGAAGTACCCTAGGAGCGATGAGCTTGATGAGTGATCATTCCAGAACGGATCCTTTTGGTGGGAGTGTCTTAGATATAGAACATATAAACTTCAATGATGTCGATGATTTGACCAAGATAGATGCTTCAACTGCGGGTGTAATTGTAGAGACTATTCAGGCGGAATCGGGATTGAATATTCCAAGCAAGGACTATATGATGCAGTTGAGAAAGCGATGTTCAGAACAGGGAGCATTGTTTATTTTAGATGAAATTCAAGCAGGGATGGGAAGGACAGGAAAGCTATTTGCTTTTGAGCACTTTGATATTGTTCCTGATCTTCTGTTGTTGGCTAAGGCTCTTGGAGGTGGAATGCCATTGAGTGCTTGTATCGGCAATAAAAAATTAATGGACGAGTTCTCCGATAATCCAATCCTTGGCCATATCAGTACCTTCGGCGGTCATCCCGTAAGTTGTGCCGCTGCCTTGGCCAGTTTTGAAGTCATCTTTCGAGATAAACTTTGGGAGAAAGCTGAAATTCTTGGTTCCCATTGCCTGGACTTGTTATCCGAGCATCCCGAAATCAAGGACTACAGAAGGATAGGCCTTTGGGCTGCGCTGGAATTGCACAGTGAAGAACAGGTATTCAAAGCCTGTGAAATAGGATTAAAAAAAGGAGTATTAATTGATTGGTTTTTGTTCAATTCAAATTCTATCCGACTTTGTCCTCCACTAAATATTTCAGAAGAAGAACTGATGGTCGGAGTAGAGATCATTCAAAAAATACTCCAGGAGATTTAATTGATTGCTAATTCTTAAGTACGATATTTTTTCGAAGTCTAGCTACGGGAATACCTAGTTGTTCTCTGTATTTCGCCACTGTCCTTCTGGCAATATTGTATCCATCTTCAAGCAGAATTGACTTGAGCTTCTCATCCGAAAGAGGCTTTACCTTGCTCTCGTCTTCGATAATGTTTTTTAGCTTAGACTTGACCTCGTTGGTTGATACTATTTCACCATTGGTTTTTTCTACTGATTCAGAGAAGAAATCCTTCAAGTGGAAATTTCCAAATTCCGTCATGACATACTTGCTATTTGCTACCCTAGATATCGTTGAGATATCCAAACCAGTAACTTCGGCGACATCTTTCAGAATCATTGGTTTTAATCTAGCAAAGTCACCTGTCCTAAAGAAATCTTTTTGATACTGTAAAATAGTGTACATAGTATTGTACATGGTATTCTTTCTCTGTTGGATGGCATCGATGAACCACTTAGCAGAATCTATTTTTTGCTTGATAAATAAGATGGCTTCCTTATCTTTTTTATTCAGCTTATTCCCTTTTTTATGCGCGCTGTAATTGATCAGCATTTCCTTGTACTGATCATTGATCTTCAAGTCCGGAACATTGCTGCCATTGACTTCGAGAATGAGTTCCCCATCTTCATTTCTAATGAAGAAGTCAGGGATGATATAATTTTGAGAATTAAAACGGGGATTAGAATAACCACTGGAAGGTTTAGGGTTGAGAGAAATAATAAGGTCAATGACCTCTTTCAAATGCTCTCCATCGATATCCAAAACTTTCTTAAGTCTGGAGTAGTGCTTTTTAGAAAACTCATCAAAGTGATGAGTGATAATATCTTGAGCCAACATCCAGTTGTCGTTATTGCTCAACTTATTTTTAGCTTTTAGCTTGCTATTGATTTGAAGCAACAGGCACTCCTGTAAGTTTCGAGCTCCTGCTCCCGGAGGATCAAGCTGTTGAATCTTCTTCAACATTTCTTCTATTTCCACAACGGAAATAATCTCATTTTGATTCAGCATAAGATCATCTGAGATAGCTCGAGGGTCTCTTCTCAAGTAACCATCCTCATCTATCGAACCAATAATCTGATCAGAGATCAGCCTTTGACGGGGATTAGACGCTCCAATAAGGGAAATCTGACTTCTCAAATAATCGTGGAAATTAGTCTCCACCACATTGGTGGATTTTGGAGACTCGTCATCTTGCGAACTGAGATTGTTCTTTAATTTATAAGTAGCGGGATCATCTTCTAGGTACTCCTGAAGATAATCATCTATTTCAAACTCTTCACTTTGATCTCCATCGTCCTCCATGGGCTCCATTTCGTCCTTGACGAATTCTTCTGCCTCCTCCAAAGCGGGATTGGCTTCGAGCTCTTCTTGTATCCTCTGATCTAATGTAGCAGTGGGAATTTGCATCAATTTCATCAATTGAATTTGACGCGGAGAAAGTTTTTGTAATTGTTTTTGACTTAGTGACTGTCTAATCATGCGGCCTCTGACTTTTGGTTAAGATGTTAAGCTTACTACAAAACATATGCCAAAAAATTGTAATGTATAAATTTCAAAGTTCTCAGTAGTAACAATCTATTGATTATGTTGTTCTTACGAAGACTAAAATTAGTTATACTATAACAAATTTACACGAAAAAAAATTCCTATGCCAAAGAATAAGTATTAGCCAAATATTATATACCAGGGATTGTGTAGGAATATCTTATAATTTATCAATATTAATGTATTTTTGCTTTGAAAATAAGATAAACCAATGAGTACAAATAGTGAAAATTACGGGAACAAAGGGTATTTTTTTCTGTTTCTCGCAGTAGCCTTCTTTCTTTTTCTTGCATTGATATTATACGTATACTTCTACAATTTTAATCTGCAATTTTAGAGTGTAGATTAAATTTCTAAGTTGGTCGAATTTTTACCTCTTTGAGTGGATTAAAGCTAATCTTACATTAACATTAGTGTTTTCATTTATGATTCTAAGAACCTTTCTCATCTGTTCACTAGCTGCTTGCTTATCTACAATTTCGTGGGGACAAAAAGTCAGCATTAGCGGAACAGTTACAGATATTAATAGTGGGGAGACCCTTATTGGAGCGACAGTATTAATTGTTGAAACAGGCTCTGGTACCTCTACCAACGCCTACGGATTCTACTCAGTAGAAACTGAAGCTACAGATAGTATAGAATTGCGTTATTCCTATGTGGGTTTTGAGACAGTCTCCAGAAAAGTAGGAGCCAATACTTCTCAAGTTATCAATATAGGACTGGATAATAGCGGAGTCGAACTTGAAGAGGTAGTGGTGCAGGACAACTCATTTCGCGAGCAATTGAAGAGTACTCAAATGAGCGTCACCAATATCACGGCAACAGAGGCCAAGCTTCTCCCGGCCTTTTTTGGTGAGGTAGATATATTGAAGACCATTCAGCTTAAACCTGGAATTTCCAGTGGATCTGAAGGGAGTACAGGTCTGTTCGTCAGAGGGGGATCTCCAGACCAGAATTTAATTATTCTCGATGAGGCCCTCGTCTATAATCCCAATCACTTGTTCGGATTTTTTAGCACTTTTAATGCGGATGCAGTTAAGAATGTTGAAGTCTTTAAGGGTGGTTTTCCGGCTAAGTATGGCGGTAGGGTATCATCTGTAATTGACGTTCAACTGAGAGATGGAAACGCTAAAAAATTCAAAGCAACCGGTGGTATCGGATTAATTACTTCGAGACTGACTTTAGAAAGTCCTATTGTTAAGGACCGATCGTCCTTCATCATATCCGGAAGAAGAACTTATGTGGATGTCTTGACAAGGGCGGTGAATAGAGCCAACGAGGACAAGGAGGACTATAATCCAATCCCGGACTATTATTTCTACGATCTCAATGCGAAGGGTAATTATAAATTGGACGAGAAGAATAGACTGTTCATCAGCGGCTATTTTGGAAGGGATAAGTTTGCTTTTTCCGATGACAACTTTGATTTTGGTTTCGATTGGGGAAATATTACAGGAACCATGAGATGGAATCACATATTCAATCAGAAGCTGTTCTCCAATACAACCTTTACGTTTTCTGACTATGACTATGAAATTACGAATAGGGTTACCGGATTTTCATTCGAACTTGGTTCTTCCGTTCAAGACATTAACTTAAAGAGTGATTTTTACTATGCTCTAAATAGCAGGCATGACATAAATTTTGGTGTCAATGTTACTCAGCATAAATTCGACATCGGCCGCCTTAAGGCTGGTAGCGATGATGGAGAGATTTCTTTTGCAGCGGGTAATGATCTGGATGGAACACAATACGGTGCTTATATCTCAGACGAGATAAAGCTTTCTGATCGCTTGGTATCTAATGTTGGCTTGCGACTTTCCGGGTTCTATAATGAGACCAATTACATCGGATTAGAACCTAGAGCAGCTGTAAATTATGAATTGACAGATGATTTATCCCTGAAGGCTAGTTATGCTAGAATGAGACAATATGTCCATCTTGTTTCTACAGCGAGTCTTGCCTTGCCGACGGATATTTGGCATCCAAGTACGGAAAGAATAAAGCCTCAGATTTCTGATCAAGTGGCGGTAGGAGGAGCGCTACTTATTGGAAAGGGTATTTATTTGACCAATGAGTACTACTACAAATGGCTGGACAATCAGATCGAATTTACCAATTTCGCCGAACTTTTTGCCAACGATAACTTAGAAGATGAATTCCTTTTTGGATCCGGATATGGGTACGGAATGGAGATTGGTATAGAGAAGCAAGTCGGTAAACTGCAAGGATGGTTAGGATATACATTGGGTTATGTGCGTCGCGAGAAATTTGAAGGAATCAACAACGGAAATGAATTCTTCCCCATTTACGATAGAAGGCATGACTTTACAGCAGTAGGTATTTATAAGTTCAATAAGAAGTATAGTCTTTCTGCCAGCTTTGTATATGGAAGTGGAGATAGAGCTTGGGTTCCTACTGGTAGATTCCTCAGCCAGGGAGTCCCTGGGTCGAACACGGAGGCATTTGTCACCCAATATCAGGAACCTCGTAATGAGTTTAGAAAGCCCAATTACCATAGACTTGATCTGGGATTGGTCATCAATTTCTTCCCTGATTGGGGACATTCTGATTTGACAATAAGTGTCTACAATGTTTACGATAGAAGAAATGTTTTCTTCCTTACACTATTCCCCGATTACGATGACGACCCCGATGGAGAATTAACTGGAATAGAAATTCCGGATCGAATTGTGGCTGAGCAAGTATCCTTATTCCCTATTCTTCCTTCCATTACCTGGAACTTTAAAATCTAAGACATGAAAAGATTATTGGATTATTCAATTTATGTGCTGAGTTTTATATTCTTTTTTTCCTGTAATTTATCGAACGAGGTCAGTCTTGATTTACCGGATCCGGAGCCAACGATAGTTGTCGAATGCTATCTAGAACCTGGTGAACCTTATCGCCTACTCCTTACGAGAAACCAGGCTTTCTTTGACGACTTTCCAGATGATTTAGCGGAGTACTACGATGATATTTCAGTGGACGATGCTCAAATAAGTATTTTCCGCAATGGTACCGAGATTGCCTTACCGAACCAAGAAAGTTTTGATTTCGACTTTTTCAAGATATTTAATTACACCTCATCTGAGATAGTACCTTATGATACCATCTCAGAATTTGAGTTAAGCATTAGACTAACGGATGGGACTCATATTACTAGTAGCACAACCATTCTTCCTTATGTTACCATAGATAGTGTGATTGTGGAGACCAGGTTGGAAAGGGAAGATGGCATGGATAGTGTCCCTAAATCCAGGATTTTAACCTATGTGACGGATGATCCGAGTACAAAGAACTACTTGAGAAGAATGTTGCATTGGAACTCTTTAGACTCGGTTCCGGAACAGGACTTTACCACTAGAGATGATATTCTGGAAAACTCACAGTATGTTTTTGGAACAGGGTATTTCTACAATGCAGGTGACACCATGTTCAATACTATATTCCATATTTCTCGGGAATACTACGATTATCAGAACAGTATATTTGCCTCTATTGAAGCCAACTTCAATCCGTTTGCGCCTCCTGGACTAGTAGAGTCGAATGTGGAATCCGACGGACAAAATGCTATCGGTATTTTTACAGGCTTAACTTACGTAAGGGATACGACGATAATTGATAATTGATAATTGATAATCACTGTTGTCCGGTTAAATGTCGGACAGGATTAAAATTAGTGATATTTAGTTGATTATCAATGGTGGATATTATAGATTTAAAATGATAGCCGCTGATATTAAGCTGAACTAAATAGATTAGGGATATTTTGTTTTCTGCGTAAGTTATTGATTAGAGCCTTGTCTGGATTTTCCAGGAACTTGAATATGTGAATATAGGACATCAGATGAAGTCTTATCATGGAACTAAGGTTAGAATAGGCCCACTTTCTTTTCAGCTTAGATTTTAGGTATTTGATCAATAGATCAGCAATCAAGACACACCACACCTGTATTTTAATGGCGTTTTCATTGTCTCCCAAAAAGTATTGTAGAGGATAAGCTTGTTTTATTCTTTTAAATAACAATTCTATTTGCCATCTGTGCTTGTAAATTAACGTGATTGTTTGAGCTTGAAAAACGATGTTATTGGTGATAAAATAGAAGATCTTATCTTTTTTAGGATCATAGTAAGTGATTAGTCTGGCCTTAGTTCTTGTAACATCATTATGAGAGGTATGTCCCAATATGATTTGTTCATCAGCGATAATGCCCATTTTTCTTTGTTCATCAGTTAATTGAAATTGATCAGTTACTTCAAACTTGGCGTCCTTTCTCATTCTAGTTACCCATGTCACCTGTTCAGTAGTCCATAAATCGTATTGATAATAATTGAGATATCCCTTGTCGAATACTATGATTGATCCTTGTGGTAGTTTCATGTTTTTTATAAAAGTTACATCATGAGAAGCTGCTGAAGTCATCTTAATTAAACAGGGTACATCATGATCTGCTTTAATAAGGGTATGCACCTTCATTCCTCCTTTTCGTCTTCCGTTAGCTGGAGTATTTCCAGCACTCTTTAAAATCTCTTTGAATAAAGTTATAGTAGTTGAATCAGCAATATAAAGCTTAGAAAACCAAGATTCTTTAAATCGGCTGTCCGGTAAACTTTTGTGTAAACGATCATACAAATCCATATATATCTTCTCAAATACTTGTGCATTCCTAGCCCTATTGGCATCTGAAAGCGTACTCCTTCTAGGGCAGTAACTCATGCCGAGGTGATTTAATTTAAGAAAACAGGCCTGCATCCCCGTTGTCACCTCACGCAATGAAGTGCATTTATGAAAAATGCAATATAACATCGTTGTTAAATGATGGTAGGTAGTAAACTTCTTGGTGTAATGGTCAGACTTATACTTCTTCGCTAGTCGGTAGATTTCTGATTTATTTATTAAACTAATCAGCTGAGAAAATATCGGCTGTCCGGTAAAATTTAGATCTTTGTTCATATTGACTAAAATTTGAGTGTAGGAACTACAAATTTCGTCATCCGCAGGAGATTCTTAACTCTCCTGCTCATTTTTTACCGGACAGTAGTGATTGATAATGAAAAATTAAAAATTATTAATTTTTAAGAAAGTAGGGATTTAACTACTTGCGAAATAGCTTTTCCGTCAGCCTGACCGGCTACTTTTGCTATCGTGGCACCCATTACTTTACCCATGTCTTTCATCCCCGAGGCTCCGGTTTGTTGAATGATTTCTTCAACTATGGATTTCAGCTCATCTGTACCCAGTTGTTCCGGAAGGAATTTTTGAATGACATCGATTTCCTCTCTTTCCGTTGTGGCCAGGTCTTCCCTTCCTTGTTTTTCATAGATTTCCAGTGAATCTTGTCTTTGTTTGACGAGTTTCTGTAATAGTCTTATTTCGTCGAATTCGCCGTCCCCACCGCTCGTTTTCTCCAGGAGAATGGCAGATTTTATCGCTCGCAATCCTCTCAATTCTGCCTTAGCTTTATTTTTCATAGCGGATTTCATTGCCGCCATTACCTTATCTTCAAGTGTCATTCTATCGTTTTATTAATTTCGAATTAATTCCGCCAAAGATACAAAATCCTCTACACTCATTTGTTCGGGTCGAAGGCTGAGATATGCATCAATTCTGTCTCTATTGGCATCAGTTATTAGTGATTTAATAGAGTTTCGGAGCATCTTTCTACGTTGTTGAAAAGCCAATTTAACAAATGCAAAAAACTGATCTTCTCGTTCCGTAATGAGCGCTTTATCACGCCTCAGAAATGATATCACACTGGAGTCAACTTTAGGGGGAGGGTTAAAGTTCCCAGGACCTATGTGAAACAAAATTCGAACCTCATAAAATACTTGAGTTAGAACACTAAGAATGCCATAGTCTTTGGTGCCGTGATTTGATGCAATCCTTTGCGCTACCTCTTTTTGAAACATGCCGGTGGCCAAGGGGATAAGATTGCGGTTTTTGAGAATTTTGAAGACGATTTGGCTCGAGATATTATACGGGAAGTTTCCGACGAGAGTAAATTCATTTCCATCGAATACCTCTTCGAATGGATGTTTTAAAACATCGGCGTGTATAATCTGGTCAGGGTTTAAAAGATCGAAATTAGCGTTGAGAAATTCGACCATATCATCATCCAATTCGAGCAACTTTAAATGCTCTACTTGGCCAATAAAGTATTTACTGAGAAAGCCCATCCCAGGTCCTATTTCAAGTAGGTGATTCGAGTGATTGGAAGAGATAACGTGCTCTGCTATTTTTTGAGCGTAATGCTCATTCTTGAGAAAATGCTGACCTAAATGTTTTTTAGCTTTCATCAACCAAGTATAGGGAGATAATGCGAATTAATGGAAGAATGAGGCGGTGGGATTTGAATATATGTGATCGAATGGTAGTCGACTTATTCATAAAAGAGACTTCTTTCTAGACCTAATGAATTGGAATATCATTCTTGTAATAACAAAATCTCAAGAATAAAATGGATTTTGGCAAAATTTGACGATATTATCATTCATTTATATGGATCCAGATAATTTTATATTGGGATCTGATTTTTGAAGGCACTTATCATGTATAACCAAATACTCATTTCTGTTTTATTGTTTTTTGTAAGCCAAACATTTGCTCAAACCAGCACTGAGGATTCATTGCTACTGGCCATAGAAATTAACAGAAACGAAGATTGTTATAAGGAGTATTATAAACTGACGAATACATTGGCCAAGCATTTTGTAAAGACCAAGAACCACAGTGCCATTTACGAAATGGATACTTTGTTCAATTGGTATCCCGAAACAAAAGAGGATAGTTTAGAATACCGAAAAGCATGTGGAAGACATGGAATAAGACTTTCTAAATATTTGGATGATCATTATCAGGCTCTTCAATATTTTCATGAAGCTCATAGAAGCGTGGTTTCGAAAAAGTACCTGGATAAATACTTTTTCGAAATCGAAACAAGAATTGCAAATATATATTCCCGGTTAAATGACTATGAGAAAGCCATTTATTACCACAAATTATGCATTCCTTCGGCTCAAAAATATAATCCGAAGAGGATTCCTCGTATGTACTCCAATTTAGGAGACTGTTATAAATGGATCGGTGAAGAGGATGAGATGAGCCGGTATTATGACTTGAGTATTCAAGAAGGAAAAAAAATGCTTCCTCATACAGATGGACTAAAGGCCTTACAAGCTTCTCACGCACATTGGGCTGATTTTTATTTAAGGTCAGTCCATGTTGATTTTTCTCAGAAGAAATTTTGGGAGAATTGGAACTTGAGTAAAAAATACTTAGATCTTTTACCGGTAAACAAGGATTATCTGGAAAGACAAGAAGTGCTATACAATCTCAAAGGAGATTTTTATTTCAGGATAGATTCCCTTTCTCTGGCCGTAGATTCTTATTTGCATGCAGTTGAAGTTCTGAAACGAAGTTTGGAAGAACAGAATATATCTCGTGACGTAGCTAAAATCTACACAAGAATAGCAGAAACAAAGTTGAACATGGCTGATGCCGATTCCGCGGAGTACTATTTAACATTGGGTTATTCATGGTTGTCGGAATTTAGTTTTACTGGAAAAATACCACCTCAGGAATTATTGAGATATGAAAATACCTATACTGATCTATTGATTAATCAAGCCAAAATTTATTTCAATAGATACAAGCGGGATAGGGATATTTCTTACCTCGATTCAGCCCTAATCTGTGTAGACAGGTCCTACGAAGCCCACGACGTCTTAGATGATCTTTTAAGTTTACGCTTAACTAAATACTCTTCCTCTAGTACTACTCATGAAATTATATCATTGGGAATCAAATATTGTTTCGAACGCCATCTCCTTAGCAATGATGATAATGATATTAATAGGGCCTTGGCTTACGTAGAAAAAGTTAAGGGCAAGGTGCTGTTTGAACATCGAAAATCTCAAATACTTTTTGATGAATTGAGCGCTGAAGATTTACAATATGTAAGAGAACTTAATAGTAGGAGATCTGACCTGGTCAGGGCCTACGACAAGAATGCGGAGGATTTATTGGAATTGATAGCGGTTCAAGATAGTATACAGTCCATCATCAACAAACACCAAAATACTTCTGATAAATTTCAGATAACAGAATATTTAAATTACTTCAAGGGAAAGGAATATTACTATTTGATTACAGATATCGATGGTTTGTCATTCCACAGGCTATCTGAAATCGGTCATATCGATAGTTTGATAAAAGTTCTTAAAGTGCGTATCAATCAAAAAAAGGATGTGGAAGCTGAGCTATCTCAGTTGACCAACGAATTAATTCCTTTTGAACTTGAACTTCAGAATTTGACCGTACTTCCGGACAAGGATTTATACCTATTGCCTTTTGAGATATTAAAAAAGGGCGATGATTATTTGTTAGAGTCCATGGATATTGTCTATGCCCATAAGCTTTATGCAGATCAATCCAATAAAATCAATGCTTCTTCAAGATTCATTGGAATAGCTCCGGATTATCACAAAAATACACTTGCCTTTAGTCGCTCCGAACTTGAAAAGATAGGATCACATTTTGATCAACCGAAGATTATTGAGTCTTGGAATAATATGGAATTAATAAGGGAAGATTTCAAGGACTTCCAAATATTTCATTTTGCCGGACACAGCATTATTGATGACAATCCTTACCTAGTATTGAAGGAATCTGAATCACCAGCTTTATCGGTTTTAACAGAAAAAGATATCTATTACACCCCTAATGCCTTTGATTTGGTTTGTTTGAGTTCTTGTAAATCCGGAGTTGGAGAAATCATCTTAGGTGATGGTTTAAAGAGTTTATCCAACGCTTTCATAGCAGGAGGTACTCAAACTGTGGTGTATAGTTTATGGGATATCAATGATCGTAGTACAGCAGATATAATGAGAAATACCTACAAGAGAATTGATGGAGGACGAAGGGTTAAAGAAGCCTTGAGTCAATCAAAGAGAGAATTCATTCAACAAGCTGAACCTCAATATCGACATCCCTATTATTGGTCTGGTATCGTAGCTATCAGCCATGTAGTGCATGAAACAAATAATATCCATCAGGGTAAGATTTGGTTGATTCTGGCGACAGTATTCCTGACACTTTTATTGTTTATTAAAATTATAAGGAAATGAAGACTAGATTATTGATTATTGCGATGCTTTTCACATGTAATTGGCTTTATTCGCAGCATGATTTGAATTGGGTTATAGCTGATAAATGGGGGATTGAAATTTTGGTGCCTCCTTATCCATATCCTCCTCCTAGCCCAGTGGCAAATTATAATCTATTGACTTTAAATAGCCAAGACCATATTATTTTCGATGGATTTTTACCACTCGCTAATACTAATGCATCTCATGATTGGTTTATAATATATAAGGATGGGACATATACTAATACATATACGGGGCAAGGACCAACAATAGGAACAAATCAGTCGATTCATTCAAGTAATAATAAATATTATTATGATCCCCCCTCTAGTGGGAAAATTCCGAGTTATACTTACTTAACCACAAAGTATGAAGAAGGTGATGTAATTGGAGAAATAAAGGTTGGAACGGATACAGGTAATCCTCCAAATACTAGCCTTAGTACTTTACTTAATGCAGGAAAGAAGGGGACTTTCGTTAATCATGATCTTGTTGTGGGCAAAGACGTAACTTTTATTATCGACGAGTCTATTGTAAGTAGATGTGATACTGGAGAGTATATTACAATTTCCATGAATTCACCTCATTTTGAATTGATTCCGGAAGTTTTTCATACAACTAATAATAACTCCATTTCTAATCATTTAATAGGATCTGGGGTAGGGCTAACAAACAATCCAAGTTCTACGGGAAATTTAACAAATACGCAACCGATTCAAATCCAAATCGACAATAACAATAAAGGGTGTAACATTTTTCTGAACTACAGATTAAATGAAATACCCGATGACATAGAATCCTTTAACGTAACGTTTAATTTATCTGCTTGCGATACTGTTTTAGAATTAGACATGAACGTTTCTCATAGTGAATTTCATGACCCGAATTACGCCGAACTTCAATGTGTATGGGAAGAAAATGGGAGAAAATATGCTAAATATCATGTGGAATGTTTTAATAATGGTCAGGGAGCAGTAAATGATTTAGAAATAGGTTTTGAGCTTCCTGATTTAGCTATACCAAGTTCTATTCAATTCTATGACTGGGCTGCAAAGGGTAAAACAGGTTGTGGCTTAAGTAACCGTTTTAAACTTATCTATTCCAATCCAAGTAGTTCTTATGTTAAGGTATTATTTTCAGATGGACTTTGCGGGTATGGAAATGGATTAAAGAAGAAATGTTATACTGCTTGGCTGGAGTTTGTGGTCAAATTGGATCAATCAACCGATTTGCAAAAAGATAATTTAAGACTGGGTTTGCCACAAACAACTTTTATGGATACTAATGATACGGTAAATTATCATATTAATACATTTATTGATCATGATACTTGTATACATTCATCGGTAGTAGGGACAGATCCAAATGCTAATTCTAATCATCGTTCGGATTCATTAGGAGTGACTCAACTTTCTAACTCATCTGCTTGTGAAATTGTAAGGAAAGTAAGTCCTACAAGTTGTGTTATGCCGTGTAAACCAAAATCTTGGTGCCAAATAATCATTGAGTTCTTTAGTTGTTGGTTCTGTTCTTAAGCAATTAATTAGGAAGTTTATCATACACATTTTCCCAATACCAAGCATCCGTATCAGAAGGTAGAGATTCGATCAGAGTTTCTACCTTTTTATAATCTTCCTTTTGCAAGTAGGCCATGATCTCTAAATAGTGCATTCTGTCCCTTCTTTTTTTGTCGTCTTGATCCGTAGAGATGTAATCAAGGGCCTTATCAGGGTTTTCTGCTTTGATATATAATTCCGCCAACCAATATCTTTTTTCACTTTCCTCCAAATCACTTTCCAGTAAAAGCTGGCTGGCTCTGCTGTAATCATTCATTGTCAAAGCATCCATGGCATCACTTAATTTTTCGTCGACACCAGGACCTCTTTCTACAGGCCAATAAGGCTCATGATACACTTCGGCAATTGAGAATTCCTCCCAGCCTCCGTCGGACTGAAAAAATAAGGTTGAAAATACGAATACCAGACCTACAGCTGCGGCACCAAGCATTGCTCTTATAAAGAGTCTTCTATTCTTAGATCTATTTTTAGAGTCGAGTTTGTACTCTTGCCCAACTGTTTTAATGGATTCAATGGCCTTTTCGTGTTTTTTCTTCTGGTCTAGATAGTCGTTCATTGCTTTGGTGCTATCATATAGGGTTTTGAGTTCCTCATTAGCATCTAGCCGTGATAAGAATTCTCTTGTTTCTTCAGGGGACATCTTTCCTTGAAGATTTCTTTCAATGTCGATATAATCTTTATCCTGTATCATAATTGTTTGTAATTAGGATCTTCGGAAACCAGTTTTGTCCATCGTTCAATACATGCATGTTTTCTTCGGTACAAGGTATTTTTATTATTGAGATTAAGCTTATTGACGATTTCATCTGCAGGGCTGCCTTCTTTGATCAAATTGAGAATCTTCTTACACATATCACTCAATGCATTAAAGGCTTTATCTGCGATAGAAAAACGTATGGCATTCGACTCAATCTCTTCCAAGCCAATACTATCGTTTTCTTTTAGTCGAATTCGATCATCAATACTTACCACCGGACGTCGTTTTCTTTTTCTTAATTCATCAATCCAGCGATATCGGCACATCTGAAAAATTAAACCACCAAAATTTCTGTCGACTTTTTCTTTTTCGGTCAATATATCGATGAGAACATTTTGAAAAGTGTCCAGGGCATCATCTTCAGTGCCGTTGTTCGATTGTATCCATTTTTTTACAGGAGGGAAATATGTTTCATAGATCTCTCTGATGATTTTATTATTCCCTGATTTTAAGCCATTAAAATGGATCTGGCTCAATTCCCTATTGTCCATGTTACAAAGATAATAATCAAATTTTTCATGGTGGAGGGTAAGATTTGGTCGAAGGTATCGACAAGTCATTAGTAATCAAATGGTGGAATCCGAAAAACCACAACAGAGTAGGAATAATTAATTAAATTTTTTGAAGATGAAAACTAATGAGAAAAAAAGCCCAGCGAGGGGATCTAAGCAGGTAGAGAAGGTAGAAGCGCAATCTACTACTCAGAAAGAAAAGCCAGAGGTAGTTGATCAGAAAGCAGAACAAAAAGAAGTAAAAACTGCTGTACAGAATACTTCTAAGGAAAAAGCAATATCTGCTGAGCATCAAGCTCAACAAATATCTGAACTGCAAAACTTGACAAAGTCCTTAATTGAATCTGTTCAGCACTTTGAGGCAGAAAAAGCACGAGATACTGCTTATTACGATACTCTATCAGAAGTAAAATCAGCAGCAAATGCTCTAATTGTGTCGCAAACCAGTCCCAGAGAAAATCAAAGATTCATACCTGTCCCAAGACCTAATCCGGAAGCCAAGGACTGTGATTCTCCATGCGGATGTGTTTCGGATGAATGCTGCACTTACGAGTTGATTTTGACTAAGGTGAGGATTACTTCGATGCAAAATGAAATTCCTGGGGATAGCAATCTCGGCTCGATGGAAATTAGAGTTTTTGCTCATGTGGATGGAATTGGGACTGTTGTTCCCGGTATGTTTTCTACCCTTACTCTACATAAACCATTGGGGAATCCGGCTTTGTGGACTTCGGTAAATTCTGTTATTCGTGAGGTATCAGTCCCTAAGAATGTAACCAGAAGTTTTACTGTGGTAGTTGATGGTACCGAAGTGGAACATACCACGGCAGAGAACTTAGCATTTATAAAGGATGAGCACGGGTCAAACTCTGGTTCTATTTCTTTGAATTGCTGTGGCATCATCCCAGAAATCAATGTTGAGGTTCCTTTTACTGCTGGTGGAATGGCATTGGGAAATAGAGGTTCAATTGAAGTCCGAATTTCCGCTCGGAAAAAGTGCTGTTAATAAGACTAAGAGAACAACTAAAAATAGAATGGGGCTTTATGCCCCGTTCTATTTTATTCTATGCCAACATCTTCTCCTTATAAAACTTAAGAAGTGTCACGACCTCTTCATAGCTCTGATCAGCAATATGAATATCCGTTAGTTTAGGAAGATGTTCTGCGAAATAGATCTGATTATTGGCCATTTCAAATAAGTTACTGGCGAAGGAATGAGGGTAGGGGAATTTTGGATTGATTTCATGGATGACATCGGCAACTTTTTGAATGAGCTGCTTGTAGCTGCGGAAGAATCCATCCTTGTTTTCTTCATCAACATTTTTTGTATGATAGGCCTTGGACGCTTCTGAAATAATGAGATGATGAAGAAGTTTCTCATTAACGAAATCAACTTTTGGATTTTCCTTAGTGGCATCGACAAAATTCTCAATAATGATATCCAAACGCTTATTCGGGTCATCAATATTCTTAGTGTTATAGTCAATGAGATAACTAACCCAATTCCAGTACCAAACAACAAGATATAGAAGTAGAAGATGCTTGTTTTCAAAATATCGGTAGAGCGATGTCTCGTTAGAGTTCATCTTCATCGCCAACTTTTTGAAATTAAAAGCCTCAAAGCCGATCTCATCAATCAAGATGATACTCTGGCTGATAATCTTACGGCCCAGTTCGGTCTGCAGTGGATCCCGCAGTGAAAGTCCTTTAGGAATCTCTATGTCGGAAATGATCAACATACGACACAAATTTAGATAATATTTACTTTTCGTTGAACAATATTTACTTAATGATGTTAAAGTCCTATTGATTTCAATGTAAGTATTACTTACTTTTGAAAAAGTATTCATACATTTAGGGACTAAAAAAATAGATGATGAAATTCTATCTACAAAATTTAAAGAATGATATACCTGCTTCCATAGTTGTATTTCTGGTAGCGGTACCTTTGTGTTTGGGAATAGCACTGGCCTCAGGAGCACCTCTTTTTTCTGGAATTATTGCCGGAATCGTAGGTGGAATTGTAGTAGGGGCGTTGAGTGGTTCTCAACTTGGAGTTAGTGGACCAGCAGCAGGCTTGGCTGTTATTGTTTTAACTGCTATTCAGGATCTTGGAGCTTTTGAAATTTTCCTTCTCGCTGTAGTAATCGCGGGAATATTTCAATTTCTACTTGGTGTTTTAAGAGCAGGGATTATCGGATATTATTTTCCTTCTTCGGTGATCAAGGGAATGTTGGCCGGTATTGGTGTTATAATATTTTTAAAGCAAATTCCTCATGCCTTAGGTTATGATAAGGATTTCGAAGGAAATTTGGCCTTTTCACAAGCGGATGGCCACAATACTTTTTCTCAGTTTTACTACATGCTTGAGGGAATTACTCCCGGTGCGGTATTAATATCAGTAGTTTCTATTGCGATCCTGATCTTGTGGGAGCAGAAATTCATGAAGAAAATTTCTCTTTTCAAAATCATTCAAGGTCCATTGGTTGTGGTTGTTTTAGGTATTATTCTAAGCCAAGTGTTGGCGGGATCATATTTAGGTCTAAAGACTGAGCAGGTCGTATCTATTCCTGTTGCCGAAGGTTTTGCAGGTTTTCTAGATCTTTTTACGCTACCGGATTTCTCCCATTGGAATAATCCAAAGGTTTATGTGACGGCTATTACCTTAGCTGTTGTCGCCTCATTGGAAACTCTTTTGTGCCTGGAAGCAACGGATAAGCTCGATCCTCTAAAGAGAGTAAGCCCAGCTAATCAAGAATTACGCGCTCAGGGTATAGGAAATCTTCTTTCAGGATTAGTAGGTGGTTTACCGGTTACTCAGGTAATTGTGAGAAGTTCTACGAACATCTTATCAGGAGGAAAAACAAAGGTCTCTGCTATTTTGCACGGAGTTATTCTATTAGGTAGTGCTTTGGCTTTGCCAAATATTCTAAATATGATACCACTATCCTGTTTGGCAGCAATCCTATTTCTCGTAGGTTACAAATTGGCTAAACCAAGTTTGTTCAAGGAAATGTATGCTAAGGGCTGGTCGAATTTCATTCCTTTCATCGTAACGATCGTAGGTATTGTAATGACCGACTTACTAATAGGAATAGCGATAGGAATGGTGGTTGCCATATTCTATATTCTTTACAACAATTATAAAAAGCCTTTCTTATTCGAAACGGACGATAGCAAAACTAAAAATGATGAAATCGTCATCAAACTTCCTCAAGATGTTACTTTCTTGAACAAGGCCAATATTCAAAGAGCTTTGAATATTATTCCGGATAACAACAAAGTAGTGATTGATGCTTCTAAATCCATCAATATTCATGCGGATGTGGTTGAAATCATCGAAGAATTTGAGATTAATGCCAAGGAGAGAAATATTCATGTAGATATCATAGAAAGAGAGATTAAGAATATGAAAAAATCTCCTATCAAGTCTTTCGAAAACTCAGTTGGGCAGTTTAAGATAGAACCTGTACAGGCAAATTGACGGGGATTCGACTTTTACCAGATATAAATCAGTTTTGACCAACTATAAAGTCAAAGGGACAAGCTATAAAGTTTGTCCCTTTTTTTGTTTTCGATCATTATATCTTGAGAATACTCATGCAGCATTAGAATAGAGCTGCGGATTTTATTGATGATTACTTCAAATAAACAGCACGACTATGAAAAACCTTATTCTAATACTTTCTTTCTTTCTATTGACTTGTGTCGAATTAAAATCCCAAGATTATATCCCACTTGTACAAGAGGGTGCAACCTGGATTTATTACGGTTATGGAGAGTGGGCGGACAGAAAATATGCACTGCACATCTTAGGTACCGAAGAGCGGAATGATGAACTTTATCACAGAGTTCTGTTTTATCACCTCGCAGATTCTGTAACAACGGGTTCACCTGAGTTGGCAGGTTTGTTGAGAGAAGAAGATAAAAGAATCTATGGTTATGGCCATTATGAGTTGAACATTTCTTCTCCGGCGATAGAAATCTCTCCATGTGGCGACCCAAATGAGGAGGATTTGTACTTTGATTTTAATCAAGAGCCCGGAGATACAATTAATTCGTGTATAGCATTTATCCCTGACATAGCCATTGATTCAACATCATCGAATGTAATATTCTATGAAGTACGAAAGGTGTACCATTTAAGCAATGCTTATGATATGCAGTTGATCGAAGGAATTGGATCCAATCTCGGAATTATTGACGGTATTGGATTTGCTCAACACGCAGCAAAAGGTCTATACCTCAGAAAGCACTGTATAGGTAGCATTGATGAATGTGTAAATCTCACTTCCAGCCATGAAAATTTAGTGGAAGCTTTCGATATTTTTCCCAATCCCGTACAGGATCAATTGACGGTAAAAGCTTCGATGGAGCAACTGGACAAAGCACATATTTACAATGCTCAAGGTCAAATTTTGATTGCTCAGGAAATTAATTCTGAGCTAGATCTGAATATTTGCACGTCTTCTTTACGTCCTGGATATTATATACTTCAGCTAATTTCTAAGGATAATAAACCAGTGATCAAACCATTTATTAAGAGTTGAATTATTATTGGTATAAAAAAAGGTCGGTCATCCCATGGGGATAAACCGACCGCAATTGTACCACACAATCAACTATCTTAATAAAGGCGCATCGCTACGTTAATTACGCAATGCCCTCCTGGCTTTTCGGTTTTGTGATTGAGTAGGCTGGAGCTAGTGAAATTAATGCCGTAAGCTGTAGTGTTAAAAAGCCTACTTCTAGAACCACGGGTTAATACAAGTAAGGGCAGAAAAGATACAGTTAATAGTGATTGAATGGTTTTCATAATATTCAATATTCCATACAATACTATAGATTCACTTAAACCAGTTTACGCTGCTCAAATGGTCTCATTTTTTTGAATGATATATCCTTTATTGATGTCAAAACAGGTGCTAATAAACTGGAAATGTTAGGGTTGTAGCGCTTGTATTTAATGGATAAAAAATAAAAAAAGCTCTAAAGGCATCGATTTCCTTTAGAGCTTTTGATCTAAGACCCAATTTTGGAATCTAAAAAATTCTTATTCGATAACGCTCACTTTCATGGCAACATCTGCTACAGGTCTGTTAGAACCAGGTGTAACTTCAATGCCAGCAATAATATCGATGACTTCCATACCCTGTACAATTTCTCCAAATACAGTATAGTCATCATCTAAAAATGGCGTCCCGCCAATAGTGGTATAAGATTCTTTTTGTTCATCTGAAAACTTGAAGTCTCCTTCTTCAGCTTTGTATTGAGCTACCAAACGATCTTGAATTGTTTGAAGCGCTTGTTGATCTTGTGCAGCCTGTAACTGCTGAATGGTGTCTAAAAGATCCTTGTTCTCTTCCAAAGTAATGTGAGTTTGTACTTTACCCATTACCTTTCTCATTGTCATGTCATTTTCCAACTGGGACAATTCCTCAGGAGTATAAATTTTTCCTTGAACGATATAGAATTGAGATCCACTGGATTTCTTTTCGGGATTGACTTGGTCACCCTGTCTTGCAGCAGCTAAAGCTCCCTTCTTGTGTATGGCTCCAAATTCTGCATCTAGGGTATATCCCGGTCCACCGTTACCCAGTCTGGCTTGCGGGGTAGCACCTTTACTTTCAGGGTCTCCTCCTTGTATCATAAAGTCTTTCATAACTCTGTGGAAAAGAGTACCGTCGTAAAAACCCTCTTTGGCCAATTTTACAATATTGTCCCTGTGCTTTGGAGTGCTGTTGTAAAGCTTGAAAATCATGTCTCCGTGGTCCGTGGATACTTTAATATATTTAAAGCCTTCCTCTTGCCATTCATTTTGTTGGCCATTGGTGCATGATATTGCCAGGACAAGGCTCGCCACAAATAATACTAATCTCATAAATGTTTTTTTAATTGAAATATTTAATAATGTTCTTTTTCAAGATATATTCTTGCTCCTTAACTCCTTTTACGTCTAATTTATTCTTCAAGGCATAATGTGGCCATCCATCCGCGTCTCTGCCTTCAAAAACATAAATGCCATCAAAGCTCAGTAATTTACAGATCGCGATATGCATTAGATCCTGCTTTTCTTCTTTCGAAAACTTCTCCTTGAATTTTCCCAACTCGTTGATGCCGATTAAAAAAAGTATGGCGTTGAGATCAGGTAAAGTTTTTTTACCGAATTTATCCTTCACATAGTGTCTGATCTGGAGCCACTCAAAATCAAATTGCCAATCTTCCATGACTAATTTTTACCGGGTATCAATTAAGGAATCCAATTGATATGCGCGATTACCTGCGGGCAAAGATGATAAAATACCGAGAATTATTACAACGATTCCTATTGGAAGAAAGTCAGAAAACCTCATTTCTACTGGATAAGACTGAAATGGCATCGATGGATCTATACTGATCAAGCCATAGTTTTTCTGCAAATAATATATGATCAAAGCAAAAATTACACCTATTACAAAGCCAATAATACTCATCATCAAGCCCTGAAACAGAAATACCTTTCTAGCTGAATCATCTGCCAAGCCCAAAGCTTTCAGTATGCTCAAGTCCTTTTCTTTTTCCATAATGACCATCCACATGGATCCCGTCATATTAAAAGAGACAAGCAAGAGAGCCAAACTCAGAATAGCAAATCCTACCCATTTTTCAATATTCATCAATTTTAAGAAGGATGATTGTTGTTCCCTTCGATCCTTAACGGTAAAGTCATTTCCCAATACATTTTTGAGTTTTTGCTTAATCTCCTCAAGATCGTTTTCAGCTTGCACCCCAATCTCCAACGCGCTTATTTCTCCTTTTACATTCAGTATTCTTTGCGCGTACTCAAGAGAAGTTATGACCATTTTCTGGTTTTCTTCATCGGAAAGATTGAACTTTCCAATGGGTATTAGAGCCCATCTGGAAAACGGTTTGTCCAGTGCCGTTTTCTTTTTTGATCGCATATAGACTTGAATGGGTTCGAACATATTCTTGTAGCCTACCTGTAACTTGCTGGAGAGGAGTTCTGATACATAGGCAGCCGGTTTGCCCCCAACTTCGAATTCTAATCCGTCATTTTGAGCAAATTGATCAGTTTGGATGACATTGCTGAACTCCGAATCCACTCCTTTAATAATTCCTACGTCTCTTTTGTCAGCATATTCGAAAAAAGCAGTTTCTTCCACCGTTTGGCTAATCGCCTTAACTCCTTGTATTTTTCCTATTTCAATGAGTTGTTCTTCAGATAGCTTGAAGTGTTTTCCCTCTTCAGGCATGATCTTGATATCAGGATTGAATCGATCAAACATCTCCAGAATTATTCCTTCAAATCCGTTGAAAACTGCGCTCACAAGAACGGTGGAGCAGGTGCCCACAGCTATTCCGACAACAGCGATGATCGAGATCAGGTTGATGGCATTGCTCTTCTTTTTAGAGAAGAGATATCGTTTCGCTATGTCCCATTCTAATCTCAATGAGCGGAGATTTTTAAGCTATCATTGGGAAGGGATCGGTATACAACACCTTGTATTTTCCTTCTAATGTCCATTTTATTGATCTTGATGTTATTCATGGACGGATAGGTTCTATTGGACAAAAAGACATAAATGAGGTCTTCTTCAGGGTCCGCCCATACCGCGGTACCGGTAAAACCATAATGCCCAAACGTATTATCTGAGGCCAACTCATTGGTGCTTTTTTTCTCTTTAGAGTTGAGTTCTTTCATGTCGAATCCCATTCCTCTTCGTGTCCCTTTATACCTCTTCGTAAATAGATCTATTGTTTCTTTTTTAAGAAATCGCTGTCCAAGTATTTCTCCGTCGTTCAACAGCATTTGAAAGATTGTCGCGAGATGTTCTGCACTGCCGAATAGACCCGCATGTCCGCTAACTCCACCCATCATGGCTGCACCCATATCGTGCACATAGGCCCTGATTTCCTTGCCTCGGAAATAATGGTCGTATTCAGAAGGTGGAATTTGAGAAATATCAGAATGGTAATGGGGATTAAATTCGATGGTACTTAAATTCATTGGTTCATAGAATTCTTCATCCAGGTATTCCTCGAAGGACTTATCGGACACTTCTTCGACCAATTTATATAGAAGATAGAACCCCAAATCACTGTATCGGTATTTTTTTTCTTCGAATAGTTCAGATTCCAAAACTTGATTAAATATGCTGTCCACATAATCATTTCTTAGAAAATTGCTTCCGTCGATCGGGATGGAATACAGTTCGTCTTGTTTCGTCTTGTAGTACTTGGAAGATAATCTGACCCTTCCTCTTCTAGTTCTCTTGATTGTGCCCTCATAAAACGGTATCCAGGGCTTTAGTCCGGCGCGATGCTCAAGTATATCAGCGATGATCAAATCTTCTTTGTTCGAATCTTTCACCAAAGGCAGATAGTCGCCCAGAGTCTTGTTGATGTCCAGTTTGCCTTGGTCGACCAATTTCATTAATGCAATGGTGGTAGCGGCAACTTTTGTTATCGAGGCCAGATCATAAACACTGTGCTTGTGGATAGGTTTGATTTGGCTATAGGTCTGATATCCGAATTCATTATGATAAACAATTCTACCATTTTTCGCTACCAGTACCACAGCTGAGGGAAAGGCGCCTTTTCTCACGCCTCGCTCGCAAATTATTCGAATACTATCTAGTTTTTCACGGTCCATCCCCAATGCTTCCGGAGCACTGTGCACGAAAACCTTTTGAGCATCTAGAAAAAAACCTTTTCCTGCAATCCACTCTGGACTCACGGTTACAGGTAAACTTCCCTTAAAGCCAGTATAACCCGTAATTGCTTTAGCGGCGGCAAGTTGGTAAGCTGGCAAATCCTCATGGGCCAATACGATATTTCCAAATTGACTCAATTCTTTAAGTCCATAAGGATTGCCGAAGTAAACAATGAGTGTTTTCGATTTGGATGATAGATGGTTCAATTGTTTGATCAACTGAGGTGAAATACCGTAGTTGTTCGAAGGTTTTTGCTTGTCGAAAAACAGAGCTACTATATTCAAATCGGTTACTTCAGTCTCAGAATCTTGGGTTGTTGCCGACATCAGAGAAGATATGCGGTCAATGTCCATTCTAGTCGACAGTTCTTTGGAGAAGATATTCTTCTCAGGGTCTTCTCCATGGATAAAAAGTTCAACCTTATTAAGATCATCAGAAAACGGAATGATGTTGTCCTGATTGCTCAATAGAACGACACTGCCCTCCGCTATATCTTTGATTAATTCATCCTTGTCCTCGGCAATATTAAGTGGGGAATATTCGACTCTGGCGTAATCATACTTAAATCTCAGGATTTTCTTAACCCTCAGATCTAATTCCTCCATTGAGATTTCATTTTTTTCAATGGCATCTTTTATGGCTGCGGTAGCAAGCTGAATATTCTTTGGAAGGAGTAAAATATCATTACCGGCTTTGAAAGCTCTAATGGCAATTTCTCCATCATCATAGTGTTTTCTAACGCCCTGCATTTCCAAAGCATCCGTTATAACCAGACCCCTAAAGGACAAGCTGTCCTGGAGAATATCCGTGACTATCCTCTTGCTCAAACTGGAAGGCAAGTTAGCTGTAGAGTCCAAACTGGGAACGTGTAAATGGGCAGTCATGATCGCAGGAATTCCCTGTCGGATAGTACTCTTAAATGGCAAAAACTCCTGTTCTTCCAATTGTTGAATCGATTTCGGAATAACGGGAAGATCGTGATGAGAATCTTTTGACGTATCTCCATGTCCGGGAAAATGTTTTCCACATGGGATAACTCCACCACGGATCATTCCGATGGAGAATTCAGTCCCAAATTTTGCAACTCGAGAAGCATTTTCTCCAAAAGATCGATAATTGATAACAGGATTTTCAGGATTGTTGTTGACGTCAAGAACGGGGGCAAAATTCATATTGATACCGATTGCCCTACATTCTTCGGCTATCAGTTTTCCCATTCGCGAAGCCAGATTCATATCTGTTGCTGCTCCCAAGCTCATCGCCTTGGGAAAAGGACTTTCTGATTTTAATCGCATATTCAGTCCCCACTCGGCATCTATAGAAACAAAAAGAGGAATTCTAGCCCTTTCTTTCATTCTATTGATAAGCTGTTCATGGCCCTCTCTAGTTCCTTGGAACAGGCATATTCCCCCAACCTTCAAATTTTTTACCTGATGCTCGACAGATTTTATATGCTCTTCTCCTTTATCGGAATGAGCCCTAATCATGAACAATTGCCCTATTTTCTCTTGTAAGGTCATATCCTTGAGGAGGCTATCCACCCAAAGCAATCGATTCATGGAATCATCAGAAGTCATTACATTGATTCCCTTGTGTGAAAAGGGGAAGTGAAAGAAAAGTACGATCAACAATGTTCCTATGACTCTGATAGCGGCCAAAACAGCTTATTTTTTGTTTTTTAAATCCAGCTCCACCTGTTGATGGGCCCTTAGGATATTTTGACGGTTGTCATCCTCAGATGGGTACTCTAAAGCCTTAGTTAAATATTCTAGTGCCGATTCTAGTTGTCCCGTTTGAGCGTAAGTCACGCCGATGAAATAATTGAATTTGGCGGGCTCACCACCCATTTCAAGACCTTTACCAAAATAGCTCAAGGCCTGATCCCACTGGGCTCTTTGACTGTAAAATTTGCCCGCTTCTTCATAAGATTTTTCCAATTGCAGTTTTGCTCTATCCCCTATGCGCTGATCGTCTTGAAGTTCCCGTAGCAATGTAATACTGGGGTCAAAATTCTTCAGCTCTCTCTCACAAAGCGCCATGTTCATTTTGGCATCTGCAAAATCCTTGTCCTGTCTGAGTGCGAGTTCATAGTATTGTTTGGCTTGCTTGTAATCTTCCTTGTAGAAATGCGCATTTCCCAAGAGCAGATTAGGGCTTTTGTACGTGGGGTGAATTGCTTTGGCCTCGGTAAGATGTCCAATAGCCTTGTCTAAAAGCCTGATTTTTTCCGGACCATCTTTCATATCAGGAATACTTTCGAGAATAACCCCGCCTACCGCATTTTGTAACTTTGCACTTTTTTTAGAGGTAACAATATCCTCAGTAAATAAAGTGTAATTATCCTTCCACACATTATTTCGAGCAATCGTTTTAGTCAAAAGTAGAACAGAAAATACCACAACTAATCCTTTAAATATCCTAAGTCTAGAACGGAACAATTCATATAAAATATATGCTGTAAGCAGGCAAAGCCCAACTGATGGCATAAACAGGAATCTCTCCGACATATTTGTCCCTACTGCAAATAAGATATTAGATACGATGGACAGGCTGGCCAAGTAAAAAAGAATAGACCAACTTACAATGGGTTTCTTTTTAGCAAAGAAGAACATGGCTGCAACAAGGAGAATATAAGCTAAGAGACTAGCGATAACACCAATATTGCCAAATCCCATCATTTCGACCATCTTTGGGTAATAATCATGGGTTAAAGGATGCGGAAAAAGAAAGAGTAAAATGTATTTACCCAAAGCAAATAGAATCATCGGAGCTTTTTCCGCCCAAGTCATATGTTCATACCCAGCTCCAGTGAATTTTAGAAAAGGATTATTCATGAGCTCCATAGGAGGTTCAGAAATTCCGGAACCGATAACGGAGTATCGAATAATTAGGAATACTACCGTCGCAATTAAAGGAGCTGCAAGGGATTTGATCAGATCTGACTTGGTACTACTTCTGAAAAAATAAATCGACGATGGTATTATAGCTAAAAAAGTAATGGTGTTTTCTTTCGACATTAAGCCTAGAAAAAAACATAATCCGGATAGGACTAAGTACTTAAGGCTCGCAGATTTGTTATCTATTGCCTTCAGTGCTAGTACTGCTGCGAGTATTGAAAACAAAAGAGCAAATATCTCATCACGACCTTTGATATTGGCCACCACTTCCGTATGCAATGGATGTACGCTAAAAATCAGTGCTGCAGCAAAAGCGATCCAGAAGGCTCCATTTCTTTTCAAGAGCAATTGCCGAAGCCAGAAAAACAGCAATGCAACGAGCACACTATAGAGAAGCGCATTGATAAGATGATATGGAAAAGGATTGTCCTTGAATATTTGATATTCCAGTGCGAAACTCATCGGACTCAAGGGGCGATACCTACCTCCGGAAACAAGATTCTCCTTTCCTTCTTTTCTAAAAAAACCGAAAAAAGTATCCTTTGTCAACAGACCTTTCCACCCTTTCACTCCTTGTACAGTATACATATTGTCCGTAATAACGATGGAGTCATCGAGCACAAAATCATGGAACAAGGTATTGGCATAGGCTAAAAAGCTAATCACGCCGAGAATCAACCATGACTTGGTTTGCCAAGAGTATTGTTTCTCTGTTTTCGCTTTTTTCGATTTTCCCATTAGGCTAAGGATCGGTTCTTTCTATTTGCTTTGTATCTGCCTTTTCCATTGAGTGTACCATTGAACTGCATTGTCTTTTTTAATTCTTCTCTTTCCTCTTCGGGAAGAAGATTAAAGTCCTTGCATTTTTCAGAGCAACAGTCGTTGTACTTTTCCGCACAGTCTGAACACTGAATAAACAATATATGACAAGCGTCATTGGCACAATTAATATGATCGTCGCATGGCTTACCACATTGATGGCATTTGGATACTATATCTTCGGTTATCCTTTCACCCAATCGCTCATCAAAAACAAAATTCTTACCTATGTATTTGTTCTCAAGAGACTGGGATTCTACCTGGCGTGCGTATTCTATGATTCCTCCATCTAATTGGTAAACATTCTTGAATCCGCGATGCTTAAAGTAAGCACTGGCTTTTTCGCAGCGAATACCTCCGGTACAGTACATCACAATATGCTGTTCCTTCTTATCTTCCAATATTTCTTCGACTGCCGGCAAAGCATCACGAAAGCATTCTACATCGGGCAGAATCGCGTCCTTAAAATGCCCGACCTCACTTTCATAGTGATTGCGCATATCAACGATAACAGTGTTTTCCTTTTCCGTTAATTCGTTAAAGGACTTTGCATCCAGATGTTGACCTCGGTCCGTGACGTCAAAACTATCATCATTGAGCCCATCCGCAACAATCTTTTGTCTAACTTTTATCTTCAGTTTATAGAAAGACTTTCCGTCATCATCTACCGCGATATTCAATCGAATTCCATCTAAAAATGGAATACTGTACAGCTGTTTCTTAAACTGATCTAATTTACTGGTTGGAACAGATATTTGACCATTGACGCCTTCAGCGGCTACATAAATTCTCCCAAAAACCTGGATGGTGAAAAGACTTTGGTAAAGTTCATCCCTGAATTTCTCGGGATTTTCAATTTGATGGTATTTATAAAAGCTTAAAGTTGTGCGATCTTCCTTTTCGCGCATCAACTTCTCTTTTAATACCTCGTTGTTAATACGATTGTGCAATTGCATGTTACACTATATTTTTACGAGTTTTAAAATCTTATTTTTTCTTACTGATCGAATGTGTAAGTAATAAATACCGGATCGTAATTCTCTCAGATCAATCAAATTCTGAAGCTCTGATTCTAATACCATTCGACCATTGACGTCAAAGATAGCAATATCTGATCCAAACCAAACAGGGTCGTAGTTAATTCGAAGGTAATCGGCGCTTGGATTGGGGAATATTTCGACGTTTTCAGTGATAAAGGTCTCCGTATTTGATACGAGGTTGGTGTCGAATTCCATCGCCTTAAGAACAGCTGCATAAGCATCAATTCTACCGTGGCCATAGATATGATTAAACTCTTCATCCCCAATATAACCGAAACATTCTCTACCCGTCATTGATCGTTGTCGCGCGGTCATTTCTATAATGCTTTCTATGGTATCTACTTGTCCTTTGATCATTGGATTGGCGGACACCATCAAGGCTACTAAACCCGCTACGTGAGGTCCTGCCATCGAAGTACCACTGCTATTCCTAAAATCACCGTTTCTCGTGGAAGAGCGAACACCACTTCCTGGTGCTACTACATTAGGCTTTAGCGTAAAACTTGAATCAACAGTCACTGGGCCAATGCTACTGAATCCTGAAAGGGTATCGTTTTGTCTTATGGATCCGACAGTAAAAGAAGGTTCGAACATAGCTGCAGGTGTACTGACCGATCCGCATCCTTGGCCTCCTGAATTTCCAGCAGAAACGACAACAACTACTCCTGCAGCCTTCAGATTTTGAACGGCAGTTTCCATAAAAGAGAAATTACTGGGGTTGCAGCCCTCACTGGGAGGACAAGACCAGGAGTTATTGATAACATCCGGAGCAAGAGATGGATCTGGTTGCTCACCGTTGATCATAGTTGGTGCTAAAAACCACTCAAAGCATTCTATGTAGGTTTCCGGTGTGCCATTTCCGCGATCCATATTTCGACAAGCAATCCACTTCGCTTCAGGAGCTACACCAAAACAAAACTCTTCAAAATGTCCTATTGACGTTCCCACTGTATGGGTTCCATGGCCGTGATCATCACATGGTTCTTGCGTGTCATATCCACAAGGATTTAAATTAATCCCCGTTGTATCCTCAGGCCAGTGAATGGCATCATGCCAGGCATAGTCATGGTTGAATGTACTGTCGTTGATCGTTCCTCTGTACTTTGGTTGAAGACCGGGATGAAACCATTCGACACCAGTATCTTGATTGCCTACCACTGCATTTGCTCCTCTTATTCCCATATTCCAAACCAAGGGAGCAAAGATTGAGTCGACACCCCAGGTATTGACGATTTCTACCGCTTCGATTTCTTCTTCAGGTTCTTCTTCTACGGATTGTACTTCAGTTCGTGGCAGGTGAACTATTTTTTCTACCTCTTGCATTGCTGCAAGGTCTAGAAGCATATCCAATTCTCCGGTTAAATAGATCGCATTGACAATGAAATGAGAGCGGTACTGAATATTTTTTTCTTCGAGAAATTTGATCACGTCGGCCTGCGTTTTTTTAGCGTGATTTTTGAGGTTTTCATATACCTTTTTTCCTTTGGCTTCCTTGCTTAGATAGGTGTTTTTTGGAAACTGAGCGACTTTTTGATCTTTTAGCACGACCAGGCATTCCTGATTAGTTTCGAATTGGAAGGATTGTAGTAACTCATCTGTAAGTTTAGACTTGTTGGATTGAGCAAAAGAAAAGAAGGCGGGCAGGATAAAAAATAGAGGCAATAAATATCTCGCAATCATGGTAGTATGTAATTAAAATCTAAAATTAATTAATATTGTGCTCTTAATTATAAGTAAGTTAAAAGATTAATTGTTGCATTAGAATCATAAATAAAAAGATGTTAGAAAAAAGAGGAGGAAGGATAATTGGAGAGTATGGTGAGGATAGACCTGATGTTTTATTTTTGGTTTTTGCCGCCATGCACGGCAACGAAACAGCGGGCGAGAGAGCCTTGGATTTGGTATTCAAGATGCTAGAGGTCGAACCTATAACTAATCCTGAGTTTGAATTTTCTGGGAAAATCATTGGTATGATTGGTAATGTTGCTGCTCATACCGTCAGAAAAAGATACATAGATCTGGATTTTAATCGAATATGGACGGAAGATAATTTGAACCTCTTAGAGGGATTAAAAGAGGAAGATGAGATTCCTGTTGAGTTCGAGCAAATGATGGAGTTGAATGAATTAACCCATGAAATTATAAGAACACACCAACCCAAAAAATTAGTTGTTCTAGACTTGCATACTACTTCTGCACAGGGAGGGATATTTAGCATTTGTCCTGATGATGACTTTAGTGTTGATTTGGGATTTACTTTTCACGCCCCTGTTATCAAGGGTTTTCTGGAAGGAGTTAGAGGTACGTTGATGCATTACTTCACCAGTGAGAGAATGGGCTTGCCTACTTCGATCATAACATTCGAAAGCGGACAGCATCAGGATCGTTTGAGTGTAAATCGCGCGGTATCGGCAATTATCAATTCTATGCGACATCTGGGAATGGTGAAAGCCTCTCATGTTGAAGTTCAGCATGATAGATGGTTACGCGATTATGCAAAGGGTTTGCCCAAACTCGCAGAACTTCTACATCATCATCCCATTACCGAGCAGGATCAATTCAAGATGCTTCCTGGATTTAGAAATTTCGACACAGTGGAAAAAGGTCAAGTAATTGCTGAAGATGTCGGTGGAGCTATTCTTGCTCCTATGGATGGCCTAATTCTTATGCCGCTGTATCAGAAACAAGGAGCTGATGGTTTCTTTATAATAAAAGAGATTAGTATTGAGGATAAGGTTTAATTAGTATGCCTTATAATGATAAACTATCCAATAGCTCTCTCTTATAATTCCGACTGACATTTAGTTTTACATTTCCGGTGAGTTGAACAATGTTTCCCTCGATGGACTCGAAATGCAATAGGTTGATCAAAAAGGACTTATGTACCCTAATAAAGTCGTAAGGCATTAATTCCATTTCTATGGCTTTCAAGGTGCTTAATATCATATGTACTTTTTTGCTGGTATGGACATGCACATAATTCCAGTCCGCCTTGATGTAAATGATGTCTTCTATGAAGACTCGGACAAGTTTTTTATCCACTTTAAGCATGATAGGATTAGATGGGACTTCTCTTCTTTTTGTTTTGAATGACTTAGCAGAGATCTTCTCAATCGCTTTGTTGGTGGCCTTAATAAACCGAGGTAACTCAACAGGTTTGAGCAAGTAGTCTGCAATGTCCAAATCATACCCTTCAAGAGCATATTCAGAATAGGCTGTTGTAAATATTACTTCTGCATTGATCGGTTTCGATCGTAATAGCTCCACACCAGTCATGCCTGGCATTTGAATATCGAGGTAGATTAATTGGATTTCATCAATTCTATCATAATTCAGTAATTCCATAGGACTAATGAATGATCCGATCAGTTCTAATTTTCGAATTTGTGAAATATAGTTTTCCATCAGACGAGTAGTGTGTTGCTCATCTTCTACTACCACGCATTTTATCTTAGTTTGATCCATGTTCCCATGTGTTTTTCTCGCTGTGTTAGGGAGTATTTTATGACCAAATTTTTTATTACATATCTCGACAATACCTAATGAACGTTCGAATGTCGGATTAGGTACTTATTATTTTTAAGTACACTTCAAATTCTGTTTCTGATTTAATATTGAGCTCAGCTTCTGATTTGTAGATCAAGTCGAGCCGTTTTTTAATGTTTTCCAATCCTATCCCCCGATTGTTCAATATTTGCGGTTGTGTTTGCTTCGAAATTGAATTTTTTACCATAAAATGAATGATATTTTCTTCTGTCCACAACTTGATTGTTACCGAAGAGTCGGGTTCGACAGCCACTTGACTGTGCTTGAATGCATTTTCGATGAAAGGAAGCAGAAGTAATGGCGCAATCTTCAAATTGCCATTGGCTCCGCTAAAATCGAAATTGATTTGTTGTTCCTTTCTGATCTTGAATTTTTGAAAATCGATATAGTATTCTAGGTATTCTATTTCCTTCGACAATTCGATAAAATCAATATTTGTATCGTAAATCACATATCGCAACATTTTCGAAAGTTGCATGATTTTATCTGGCGTTTCCTCATCTTTTAAATAGGCAATGGAGTATATATTACTCAGTGCATTGAATAAAAAATGAGGATTCAATTGTTTTTTGAGTTCATTGAGTTCGGATTCTTTGTTCAAGGCAGTTAATCGGGAAATAGCCAATTCATTTTCCTTATTGCGATCGAATTGATAAAAAGCCCAACTAAAGACCATGACGATTGCTATGGGGACCGCCATGACCACATCAAAAAATAGGATGGATAGATAACTTTCCTCTTGTCTAAGGACTTCTTCTAATGGATCGATGAAAATATAATTCGTTAATGAAGCCAACACACTTATTGTTAGATAAACAATAACCAAAGAATACTGCCTTGACTTACTTTGCTGAATTCTTCTATATAGGTGCTTGCTGACGTGGAAGGTCATGACCAAGATAAGTGTTTGAAGAGTGCCTAAGGTCAATCTTTGCCATAATGGTATATTAAAATCTTCAGAGATATTAATAAACCATACCAATATGATGAGCAGTGCTCCTATGTAATTTTTGTTATTGAAAATTTTTCCCATAGGGATGATATTCGAATTTAAATAGTGGACATTTCAGAATTAATAACACGAGTGAAGTCAAGTTTCAATTCGCTCTTCAAGAAATGCTGAGTCTAACATAATAACTGCATCTCATCCTAATTCTCATATTCTCAGTACACTATTTTCCGTATAAAAATCACAACAATTGGGAAGGGAAACAATAAAATATGATAAAAGGTGAGAAATCCTTGAGGAATGTAACTGGTGGCTTGATGATAAGAATATCGTTGGCAGATGTTGAACCAAATACAGCTTTTGCACCGACTAAAAAGCAAGTTTCCATACTTTATTCAAAGTTGTTGAACCCCTTATCAGAGATTTTATGCCTGTCCTCACAAATTTTTTCGATATGTCAGGCTCCGAACAATCTTTGAAATTTCGATAGAGTTTTTCTCGAAATTTTTATCAACACTAAAATATCGCAAATGCCAGGTATGAAAATCAATTGTTTAGCATTATTTGTATTTATTAGCACCCTAATATCCGCTCAAGAGAGATTCACTATTAGTGGAAGTATTCAAGATAGTGATAACGGAGAGACATTAATTGGTGCAACTGTCCAACTAAAAGGGACGACTACAGGAACATCTACGAACGAATATGGCTTTTATTCTTTAACGGCACCAGAGGGCGAATACACTTTAGTTTTTTCATATCTGGGCTATTCCGATGAGGAAAAATTGGTCCGCTTGGATAAAGATATTAAACTCAAAATTGAGCTAGGTGAAAGTTCAGAACGGTTGACGGAGGTGCTTGTGGTTGCGGAGGATACCGAAAGGAGTAATATAGAAACTCCACAAATGAGTGTAAACCAATTGTCCAACAAGGTGATCAAGCAAATACCGGCAGTAATGGGAGAAGTGGATGTAATTAAGTCCATACAATTATTGCCAGGAGTCACGAGTGCAGGAGAGGGGGCATCTGGATTTAATGTACGAGGAGGTGCTGAAGATCAGAATCTGATTTTACTGGATGAGGCCATAATATACAATTCCTCACACCTCTTCGGGTTCTTTTCAGTTTTTAATGCCGATGCTATCAAAGATGTCAAGCTGTATAAAGGAGGAATTCCTGCTCGATTTGGAGGAAGGGTGTCATCCATTTTAGATATCCGACAAAAGGATGGAAATAGTAAATCATTTAACCTTACCGGAGGCATTGGTTCGATATCGAGCAGATTGACAGCTGAGGGTCCTGTTTTTGGAAGGAAAGGTTCTTTTTTAGTGGCCGGAAGAGCAACCTATGCCAATTTGTTGCTAGCTGCAGCTGGCAATAGTAATCGGGCCGGATTCTACGATCTAAATTTCAAGACGAACTACAAGCTTGATGAGAATAATCAAATATTCTTATCCGGATACTACGGACAGGATAACTTTGATTTGGCCAATACTTTTGTGAACACCTATGGTAATGTATCCGGTAATTTGAGATGGAATCATATTTTTAATGATAAACTCTTTTCGAATCTTTCATTGATCTACGGTAAATACAACTATGCTCTGGAGATCAAAAGTTTTGGTTTGGACTGGGATTCTGATATTGTCAACTATAATTTGAAATACGACCTAGGTTACTTTGTTAATGATAGGTTCAAACTCAACTTTGGCATTAGCGGCATTCAATATGATTTCAATCCCGGAAATGTACAGCCCTTGAATGAAGATTCCGGAATCGTTCCAAATAAACTGGATAACAAACATGCGATAGAAGCGGCGAGTTATATCAGTGCTGAAAACAAAGTAAGCCCTAAATTAACCGTTCAATATGGACTCCGTTACAGCCATTTTCGACGGATGGGCTCACAAGTCATTCAACAGTATGCAGATGGGCTTTCGGTTGTTTACAATGAGGATCTTGGAATATATGAAAGAGCTAAACCTATTGGCGAAAAGGAATATGGAGCCAATGAGAAGATTAAGAGCTTTGGGAATTTCGAACCGCGTTTTGCAATTTCTTACCAACTGAATAATAGTTCCTCTGTTAAGGCCAGCTACAATTACATGACACAGTATCTGCATCTAATTTCGAATACTACTTCTGCCACACCCTTGGATGTATGGGCACCAAGTGGAGAATATATCGACCCTCAGTTGGCCACCCAGTATGCTGTTGGATACTTCAGGAACTTCAAGAACAATAATTACTCCTTCGAGACGGAAGTGTATTACAAAACGGTTGAGGGAAGAGTGGATTACGTGGACGGTGCTGAACTCATTGCGCAAAACACCATTGAAACAGAGGTTTTGCAAGGAGAAACAAGATCCTATGGATTGGAGTTGTTGCTAAGAAAAAATAAGGGTAAGTTAAATGGTTGGTTAGCCTATACTCTAGCGAAATCTGAGCAACGAACGCCTGGCGGTTTGGCCGGAGGCCCGGGAATTAATAATGGAAATTGGTATAATACGGCTTTTGATCGGACACATGATCTTTCGTTGACAGGAAGTTATACCCTAAATGAAAGATGGAGTTTTGGAGCGAACTTTGCCTTCCAGACCGGACGCCCGGTTACCTATCCCAATGGCCAATTTCAATACAATGATCTATCAATAGCTACGTACTCGGAGAGGAATCAAAGCCGATTGGCCAATTATCACCGACTTGATCTTTCCGCAACTTTTAAACCCATGAAGAACGATGAAAGAAGATGGGACAGTGAATGGGTTGTCAGTGTATATAATGTTTACAATCGAAGGAATGCAGCTTCTATCTCATTTGGCCAAAACGAAATTACAGGGTTGAATGAAGCCACTCGAACCTCCATATACGGTATCATCCCTTCCATCACATATAACTTTAAATTTTAAGAAACTGAGATCGTATTAAGAGTATATACTCTTCTATCTCTCTAAAAATAATCTTATGAAAAATTACAGAATTGGTTTCCTTTATTTTCTAATGCCCCTTGTAATCTTAAGTTCATGTACGGATGTTGTAGAGGTCGAAGTTCCGGATGGTGGTAATCGCCTTGTGGTTGAAGCATCCATAAAATGGGAAAAGGGTACAACTGGTCAAACTCAATCCATTCTTTTGAGTACTTCCTCCTTGTTTTTTGAGCAAAACAGCAATGCTCCTGTTGTTGGAGCTGATGTCGTCGTGACTAAAGATGACGATGGGACGGAGTTTATTTTTGAAGATCAAAATAATGGAGTCTATACCACGAATAATTTTATCCCCGTATTGGATCAATCCTATACACTTGAGCTTAACTATAACAGCCAAACCTATAGGGCTCAGGAAGTTCTTAAAAGTGTAAATCCCATCCTGGAGATTGAACAAACCATAGAAGAGGGATTTGATGAGGATGAGATTTTACTGAATGTTTATTTCAATGATCCAGTAGATATAGACAACTATTATTTGGGCCAGTTTAAGAACTCCAATAATCCTCTAACAGTTTTGGAATCTGAAGATGATCGATTCACCAATGGAACACGAAATTTCCTTGAGTACGCCAGTGAAGATTTGGAAACCGGTGTTCTTGTCGACATAGAATTACAAGGGATTTCAGAGTCTTATTACAATTACATGAATATACTCATAGAACAATCTGAGTCCGATGATGGGCCGTTTGCTACAACACCTGTTCAGCTGAAGGGCAACTGTAAGAATATTGATGATCCCAATGAAGAGGTTTTGGGATATTTCCGTCTGAGTGAAGTAGCTGCTCAGCGATATGAGATCGAATAGGTATTAATGGGCATACTGAAAAGAATTGAATCTTTCGATGCCCGGGAATGATCCATTATTTCATATTTAATTCATTAAACGGCTTTGCCGTTATTTCTTAGGCCTGGTTGAACTAGTGTCTTAATTTCATCATCCCTCTTAGAGTTGTAATAATTCTAGCTCCTTAGGATGGACTACTATTGAGATCTCCGTATCAGAATCAAGGAGAAGTTGGATTTTTATAATTAAGAAAATTAGGGTGTAATAAAACCAAGGGTTACAAAATGCTGAGAAATTTATATATTTAAGCTGCAAGTGTTGATAACCGTTAAAAAGTATGGTCATCCCTGCACATTATAGACTCATAACATTATTTAAAGTTTAGGCCCATGAGATTCCTTCATTTTTTGTTTTTTCTATTAGGATTTTTTTCATTTAGTTTTGCTCAGACCAACACCGGATTTAGATGCAATGAGGCAATTTGTTTAAGCGATAACGTGAATACGATTATAAGTAATAGAGATGCGTATCCAAGTTTTCCTTTATCGTTTTCTTGTGGTGTAACACATAACAATCTCTTTTTCTCTTTTAGTCCCGAGGATGGACAAGTGTCTTTTACTATCACACCTTCAAATTGTACGACGGGTTTAGGAGTGCAAGCGGTAATTTATGAGACCAATGATTGTGTGAATTTTACGGAATTGAGATGCATATCTAATGGAAATAATGAGGCGTTTAGTTTCGACTTCAATGGAATTCCATGTGCTACTTATATGCTTATGATTGATGGGTTTTCCGGTGATGCTTGTGATTTTGAGGTGCGGGCTAATGGAATTAGAGAAGCCGAAAGTCAATTGCCAATTCCAGATGTTGGAATCACAAGTGATACACTATTAATTTGTGAAGGTAATAAACTTATACTCAGTATTAATAATAGAGATAGTTGTAGTGGCTTTTTTCTTTGGGAGGTAGTATCTGGAATAGGTAATGTTACATTATGGGAAAATGAGAATGAATCAGAATTGACGGGTATTTCTGCTGGAATTTCCGAATTATGTATAAATCATACCAATTTTTGCAGTGAGTCCGAATTTTGTATTCCAATCAAAGTGTTGGATGAAAATGATCCTTCGGCGTACTGCGGTAGAATGACTGGAAACGTTTACTACGATGTAAATCAGAATGGATGCGCTTCTGATCATATTCCCGTGCCAGATGTACAATTGAAGTTGGATAATAATGCAAATGGAGCTAAAAGCTTGGTTTATACAGACGATGCCGGTTATTTTGATTTTATCGCTGCACTGGGTAATTATGTCTTGACAGTAGATGCTCACTATGCTCAGTTTGGTCCCAACCCTTCCTTCTATAACATTGAAGTGCCCAGGAATTCAGGAGACATTTTTGATTTCTGTCTTACAGACCCGTTTCCTGACTGTGATATTTCTTTGGAGGCAGAAAGAATTAGTTCAAATTCGATAATTCGACCAGGGGATACCTTAGAGTATGTTCTTAGTGTTTCTAATAATAGTAATCAAGAGATATCAGGAGACTTAATTGTTCATTTTACTCATCAGAGGATGAAACTAGAGAATGTCTCTCCTAATCCGGTTCAAATAGATTCGAATTTTGTCGTGATTGAATTGAATTCATTAGGTGTTTTAAGTTCTATAGAATACACCTTTCAATTTGTAGTAGGTATACCCGGTGGAATGCCATCAGCAGATTTAGGGGATGAAGTAGGAATTCTTGCGAATTTGTATGCCTGTGATCAAAATGAAGAGGATGATTATACCATAGAATTAATCGAACTCATTAGAAACTCATATGATCCGAATAATAAAATTCCGTTGCATGGACATGAAGTGAAAAAGAATAGATTAAATGCGTATTTCTATTATCGAATTAATTTTGAAAATATAGGAACAGCTAGTGCTGAAGTGATAAGAGTGAAAGATCAAATTGATGAAGATGCTTTTGATATTTCCACCTTTCAGTTCATTTCAGCCTCTCATGAAGTGGATAAGATTGGCATTCAAGGTAATGAATTAGAATTCGTTTTTGAAGATATATACCTATCAGGTATGCCGGGTAATAATACTGGATATATTGTTTTCAAAATAAAACCTAAGGCAAATCTCAACGTAGGAGACCAGATTCTGAACAAAGCGGAGATATTTTTTGATTTCAATGCACCAATTATTACCAATGACGCATTCACCATTGTGGTGGACGAGAATACTTTACCGGATAGAGATAATGATGGTTTTCCTGAACCTATTGATTGCGATGATGACAATCGAAACATCCATCCTCTAGGAGAAGAAATACCTAATAATGGTATTGATGAGGACTGTGACGGCGAAGATGACCTTGTTAATAACAGCGAAATTGATTTAAGTAATCAGCTGTCAATATTTCCAAATCCTACTTATGACCTCGTTCATATTGATGGTATATCGGAAAGAGAATTTGTGGTATCTGTCTATAATGTTCATGGTGAATTATTATTCAAGGATAGGAACAAGGCAACAATTGATTTAAGCAGTATTTCTCCTCAAGTATTAATCGTCAAACTATCTGCAATGGAGGAAACACATATTCGCTACGCCCGGATAATAAAAAAATAGGCATATTATTTTCCAGTTGTGGTTAGATAATACCTAAAATGTAATTAAATGAAGACTCTTATATCGTTTCTATTTTTTATAGCATTTTTTTCGTCACCTAGGAATGCAATTGGTCAGAATATTGGTTTGGAGTGGGTAAGGCAGTCCGCTGGCTTGAGTTCTGAAAACAGTTTTTCTTTGAGTATAGATGGCATGGGCAATGTTTATAATACTGGCTGGTTCACGGATACTGTAAATTTTAATTATTCCGGATCACATCAGGTTAAGCTTGCATCCTATGGCCATGGTGATATATATGTTCAGAAGTTGGACAGCGAAGGAGAACTGCTTTGGGTTCGACAAATGGGTGGAACGGGTCGTGATCTGGGACATTGTGTTACAACAGATAAGGAAGGTAATGTCTATACTACAGGTTGGTTTGTCGATACGGTAGATTTTGATCCTGGCATCGACACGTTGGAATTAGTTTCTGTTGGAGAACAAGACGCATTTCTTCAAAAAATGGATAGCAATGGCAGACTTCTTTGGGTTAATCAATTCGGTGGAGCTTCTGCCACAGCAGGACTTTCTGTCGTAATAGACGATCAGAATAGCATATACCTTACGGGTTATTTTAATGAAACAGTTGATTTTGACCCAGGACTAGGAGCAGTGAATTTAAGTTCTCATGGAGTAGGGGATGCTTTTATATTAAAACTTGATAGCGAAGGAAACTTTCTTTGGGTCCGTCAATTGGGAGGCGTACATTTTGATAGAGGAGCATCCATTGATGTTGACGGAAATGGAGGCGTGTATGTAGCGGGACATTTTGCAGATACCATTAATGTTGATTTGGTATCCGATACGGTAAGCCTGATTACTAATGGCTCCTGGGATATATATGTTTTGAAGTTAAATAGTGAAGGGGATTTTCTTTGGATAAAGCAAATGGGTGGAGAAGATCTTGATGAAGGTCAGGCAATTGAAGTGGATAATGAAGGAAATGTGTATACAACCGGGTATTTTCAGGAGCTTATTGATTTAGATCCGGGAGTTGGGGTATCTCCGCTTATCTCTAATGGAGGACGTGATGCTTTCATTCAAAAATTAGATAGCCTGGGTAATTTTGTGTGGGCAAATCAATTGGGTGGAGATAGCGATGATTATGGGCGAGGAGTTCATGTAGATTCTTTGATGAATGTCTTTTTGTCCGGGGAGTTTCAGGAAACAGTAGATTTTGACCCGGGGCCAAGAAGGAGGGAATTAAGTTCAAACGGAGGTTGGGATGTTTTTATCCAAAAACTAAGTAGCGACGGGGACCTTATTTGGGCAGAGACACAAGGTGGAACAGGTTGGGATAGCGGCAAAGCCATTATCAACGATTCACAAGGCAATATATATCTTTCAGGTTGGTTTTCGAACATAGTGGATTTTGATCCTGGTGTCAATGTCAGAAATATCCAAACAAGAGGAAACTTTGATATTTACGTTCAAAAATTTAACCAGTGCCCACCTTCGTATGAAGTGGATGTTCAAATTGCGTGTGACTCTTTTACCTGGATTGATGGAATCACCTATTTCTCATCAAATAGTTCACCGACTCTAACTTTAATTAATTCGCAAGGATGTGATTCTATTATAAGTTTGGAATTGACCATCAATCGAGTTTCGGATTTAACGGCAACCATCAATGGATCAAGTATTATTGCGAATAACAGTAATGCGACATATCAATGGTTGGATTGTGATAATGAATATACCCCAATATTGGGAGAGACGGAAGAGATCTTTACGGCGGTTTCAAATGGTAGTTATGCCGTTGAATTAACTGAGAATGGATGTGTGGATACTTCAGATTGCTTTTTAATCGATTTGGTAGAAGTAAATGAGCAAGATAGTTGGAATAATAGGTGTAGCGTATTTCCAAATCCCTCTAATGGTTTGGTCACGATTAAATTTGAAAAAGAATGGCGAGAATTGAAAATGAAAATTTATGATATACAGGGTATTTTGCTAGAGTCATCTCTCTACCAAAATTCAAGAGAAATATCAATTCAGCTAGATTATCCTGCAGGAATTTATATCGTGGATATGGTTTCAGAAGCGGGTACCCATAATACGAAAATTGTCCTAAAATAGAAAACTACATTCTCTTCGAAAACGAAACTTCATCTTCTTGTTTGCCGTCTGCCGATTTCAGATTTAAACCATTTTTCTTTTTTCATTGCCTCAGAACGTGAGGAGAAATATTCGCAATGAATAACGACCCAAGGTTGAAATTTTCCGGTATATCCTTTATTGTCGGGATTGTTGTGTTGATGAAACCTGAGGATGAGATGATTGGTTTGGCCACAATAAGTTTTATTGGGCATACTTAAGGATTGTAAAATGTAAACAGTGTACATATTAGCTAGAGTATGGGTTAAAAAAAGGTCCAAAGACCAAGATCTTTGAACCTAAACTTAGTAGCGGGGGCAGGACTTGAACCTGCGACCTTCGGGTTATGAGCCCGACGAGCTACCAACTGCTCCACCCCGCGATGTTTCTTTTGGTGTATTGTTTCCCTGTTATTGAACCTTTGTTCAAAGGGATGGCAAAGTTACAAACTTTTATCACTTTACACAACAAAGGATAAAAAATATTTGTTCCCAAATTCGTAATAAGGCAATTCGGGAGATGACTCTTATTTTATTCTTATTTTTAGGTTTAACCAAAATTTGAACCATGAAAAAGCTTGTTTTCCCCTTTGTCTGTGGATTACGGAGAGGAGAGGACTAGTGTGGGATGTTCGAATTAGTGATGGTGAGAAAACGCTGTTATTGGATATTTCATCTGAAATTCCCACTTTTGGCAATGAGCCTGGTTTATTGGGAATGTGTCTTCACCCAGATTTTCAGTTTATGAATAATCCGACGGTTTTTATGGCCTATAATTTTGTAGATGAGAATCTTGATATCTTGGAGCGCTTGAGCAGTTTCGAATATTTGGGAGGAGTGCTGACCAATGAAAATGTTCTTTTGGATTCTATTCCTGGAAATACGATTCACAATGGAGCGCGACTTATTATTAGTGATGATCGAAAGATATTTATGACTACTGGGGATGCGAATAGAACGGATTGGTCTCAAGATAGCCTGAGATTGAATGGAAAAATGCTTCGAATAAATTTGGATGGGACGATTCCTATGGACAACCCGATTCCCAATAGCTACGTTTATTCTATTGGTCATAGAAATGCACAGGGACTGTACCTGGCCCCCAATGGTATTTTATACAGTACCGAGCATGGACCTAGAGAATCTGACGAAATCAATATCATGATGGAATTGGGCAATTATGGTTGGCCTGAAGTTCAAGGCGCCTGCGATGAACCCGGAGAAATGAATTTTTGCCAGGAGAACATGGTTGTCGAACCCATCTGGGAATGGACTCCAACGGTGGCCGTTAATGACTTGGTCTACTATGATCATCCCAATATACCAGAATTCGATAATTGCCTGTTAATTGCTGTCCTTGGTGGATTTCGCGGAATTCCGGGCATTTATCAGATGAAACTTTCAGATGATGGTCTGACTATTGAGTCTGAGACGGTACATTTGACCAACTTGGGTAGAGTGAGGGATATTTGTGTGAATCCAAACGACGGTACTATTTATATCATAGATAATGGAGATCGATATCCGGGAACCACACCAAATTCTATCTTAGAATACAAACCTCAAATTGTTAGCAATACTGAACTTATTGCTGATTATGAGCTTGTATATGATGGTGTTTCAGAGGAGTTGAGATGGGATGAACAATTTTCGAACGAAATGGATTCTTATCGAATCTTTTCTGTTGATGGACATAGAGTTTTAGAAGGAATTAATGATCTGAATAAAAGTAGTGCGGACTTGAGTTCTTTGCCATCCAAAATCTATATCTTTGCCGCCTATCGAGGAGGCAATCTCGTCTACTCTCAGAAATTTTCTAAACATTAATTTGAATTTGATCTAATTATGAAGAAGGTATATATATTGTCAGCAGTCAGAACTCCGATAGGAAGCTTTGGAGGAATTTTGAAGTCCTTTAGTGCTACCCAATTGGGTTCAGAATCCATCAAAGGGGCTCTGGATAAAGCTGGAGTTAAAGCGGATCAGGTAAACGAGGTGTATTTCGGTAATGTGGTTTCGGCAAACCTTGGGCAGGCACCAGCTAGACAAGCAGCTTTGGGGGCTGGAATCCCTCTGGATGTGCCTTGTACTACCGTGAATAAGGTATGTTCTTCAGGTATGAAATCTACTATGCTAGGTGCCATGGCCATTATGACCGGACAGGCAGATATCGTGGTTGCAGGAGGTATGGAAAGCATGAGCAATATCCCTTTTTATGCTCCTTCGATGCGTTGGGGAGCGAAATACGGTAATGCGGAATTTGTAGACGGATTACAAAAAGATGGCCTAACAGATGCTTATGCGCAATCTGCTATGGGAATTTCAGCGGATAAAACGGCGGAGAAATATGGTTTTTCAAGAGAAGAACAAGACGCCTACGCGATAGAATCTTATAAGAGGAGTGCTCAAGCAACTGATCAAGGCTGGATGAAAGATGAAATTATTCCCATATCAGTCCCTAAGAGAAAAGCTGATCCTATTCTGGTTACAGAAGATGAGGAGTACAAAAAGGTCAATTTTGAAAAAATACCCAAGCTAAGACCAGCTTTCACTAAAGACGGGACCGTTACAGCCGCAAACGCGTCTACCATCAATGATGGAGCGTCTGCAATCATTCTTATTTCGGAAGAAAAAATGAAGGAACTCGGACTAAAACCAGTTGCCCGAATTGTGTCTTTCGCGGATGCCGCACATGAACCGGAATGGTTTACTACAGCACCAAGTATCGCTGCTCCTTTGGCCTTGAAAAGAGCAGGAATGAACCTGGACGACATAGATTTTTTCGAAATTAATGAGGCCTTCGCTGTTGTTTCATTGTACTTTAATCGCGAGCTAGGTATTGATGCTTCAAAATCAAATGTCTTTGGAGGATCATGTGCTTTAGGACACCCATTGGGTGCATCCGGAGCTAGAATTTTGACTACATTGAACAATGTAATGGAGCAGAAAAGTGGAGCTTTGGGATTAGCTGCCATATGTAATGGTGGCGGTGGAGCTTCAGCTATGATTATTGAAAAATCATAATGATATTCGTCAGTAAAATGACCATATTCGACAGTTATATATTAATTTTATAAAAATACTTCAGGAAATTCCGCTTTCAGTAGCCTTTAATATCATTTCATTCGTTACATTTGTAGCTGAGACCTGCAAGGAGCAGTAACCCCCCGCTCAGATAGAATTTTTTTCTTAGAATTTAACTACTAATAGAGGTATTATATTAGTTCGAATTAAATCGAATATCATGTCCTTTGATATTCAATTGAACGGACTGATGTACAAACTAACTTTGATATGAGAATTAACTTGTCCGTCCTGGCGCTGATATTTGTTTTATCTTTTGCGGTAACTAGTATCAAGGCACAAAGTGTTGCTGTTCCATTGTTGAAAGAAGAAATTGGAACTTTTCAAAATGGTACTGTCACACAAACCATCAATCAGCAACTTCTAAATTCGATCCTAACGACAAAAGTGTATAACTTTTTCAGAAACTTGAGTCCTCAGGATATTTCTGTCGAAAGCACTCAAATTCGATACTTTCTGAATCGAGGATGGCAGATCTATGCCGAGGTGGAGATGGATGGGAATTATATCTTCTTTTTAAAGGAATTGTCATTAGAAAATGATGAGTTGTTGATGGTCGAAACGGGATATGAAGAAGCCTGTATTTCGACATCTTGTCAAGATGTGCAATTTATAGAACCTCAAGCTGGAGGTTGCGTATGTAATACTTCAGGAGAAGTAGAGTATTTGTTTAGAACTACACACCGATAAAATTATTTCGATAAAGAATTAATCCCTGGATCATGATATTTAGTATTGTTGAGTTTTGTAAGAAAGTAGTGAGTGGGCTGTTGATTTTCTTAGCGGTCTTTACTCCAGTAAATCATATCTTTCCCTTTGCTTTTATTTTCGCAGGTGAAGGAAATGGTATAGAAGTTATTACCCATGTTATTGGTTATACTGGCGCGGGAGCCAATTTGACCATTACGGTTGGTATTGATCCTACTAGTGCCAATGCGGCAGATATGGAGCAATCCACTCAAAATGTGATTACTTACTTTAATTGCATGCAGGGGTATAACAATAACCTCATATTAGGTGCCGGGAATAATATTCCTTCCAACGCCGTTGACTTTGAGTCTACTTTGTTACATGAAATGGGTCATTCTCTTGGTTTAGCACATGTTAATGCAGCAACGGAATCCGGTTTACCTGCAGCAGATAGAAATTATACCAAAGCAACAGATGGTGCAGACAATGTTTTTAATCTTGGTGCTGGAGCGGATGGAATCAAAGGATCTGCGGATGATGTGCGGGGAGATGATGTTAATCTCCATTATTACAATAACAATGTAAATGATCCCTGTGTACACACGAATCCTATTGATATTACAAATTATAGCCGAGCATTAGGCAATCTTCCGGCGGGAGATAATTTTCCAAACAATGCAGATCGGGATGTAGCTGCGGCTTTGGGATATGCGAATACAGAATGCGCAATGCAACAGGGAGCATTTTTTGATGAGGATCAAAGGCAACCTGGTTTTGATGATATTGCTGGATTGATGTATGCCAATACAGGATTGGACGAAACAGATGGTACGGCAGATGATTATACTTTTACTCTTGTATATAATGGATTGACTACAGCCGCTGATATCGTTATTGATTTTGATAATGCTCAAACAGGGTTTGCGGTATCTCAAAGTTCTGGTAGTTTCCTTAATGCTGATCATGTTGTTATTACTGCTACTAGTATTTTCTTTAATACTGGTTCGAATTGGTTTTTCAATACAGTTCCAGCCGCAGGATGTATGACATGTCCTAATGCAGGAGATATTGTGATTACAGAAATCATGCAAAATCCAAGTGCTGTTTCTGATGCAAATGGAGAATGGTTTGAAGTACACAATGTATCAGGTGCTGATATTGATCTTGATGGTTGGATGATTATGGATGATGGAGTCGATGCTCATACTATTGGTTCCAGTGTTGTTGTGCCAGCTGGTGGATATGCCGTTTTAGGTAGGAATGGAGATACTGGTACGAATGGAGGTGTACTTGTAGATTATGTTTACGGAACAGATATCGCATTGGCTAATGGAGATGATGAGGTGGTTTTGGTTTGTAGTGGAATGGAAATAGACCGGGTGAATTATGATGGTGGACCAAATTTTCCTGATCCGACTGGAGCAAGTATGAATTTAGATCTTCCGTATTTAAGTGCGACGGACAACGACATTGGATCGAATTGGTGCGAATCGACTTCTGTATTTGGAATTGGTGATTTAGGTACTCCTAGTACAGACAATGACGCATGCGAAGAGTGTTCTATAGATGCAATTACAACTTCAAATATTAGTGCATGCAATCCTGCGGATGATAGTTTTACAGCTGATGTAACAGTAACTTACGTTGCAGCTCCTTCTACTGGAACATTGGATTTAACTGGTGATGGTACAGCGAGCGTAGCTGTTGGATCTTTGGGATCACCTACATCACACACTTTTGTAGGAGTTATGATGACAGCAGATGGCGGACCGATAGATTTGACCGCCACATTCTCTGATTTGACCAGTTGTACTTTCAACGAGCCCAATGCGGGAACGGCACCGGCCTCTTGTGCATCTACTTGTCCGAATGCCGGTGATATCATCATTACTGAGATTATGCAGAACCCTTCTGCAGTTGGAGATAATGAAGGAGAGTGGTTTGAGGTGTATAATACAACTGGAGCTGATATTGATATGGATGGTTGGACCATTATGGATGATGGAGTAGATGCTCATGTTATTGGTTCCAGTGTGGTAGTTCCAGCGAATGGATATGCAGTATTGGGTAGAAACGGAGATGCCGGAGTCAATGGTGGAGTAACCATGGATTATGTTTATGGAACAGATATCGCATTGGCTAACGGTGATGATGAGGTTGTGTTGGTTTGTGGTGGAGCAGAGATAGATAGAGTGAATTATGACGGTGGTCCGAACTTCCCTGATCCGACAGGAGCAAGTATGAATTTGGATCCAGGAAGTTTTAATTCTACTGATAATGACACCGGATCAAATTGGTGTGAGTCGACTACGGCATTTGGTAGTGGCGATTTAGGAACTCCGGGAGCGGCTAATGTTTCTTGTTCGGGAGCCCCAGTATTTAATATTTCAATTTCAGATCCATGTAGTTGTAATGATGATGCTACTTTGGATATGAGTGACGGTACTTTTGATGAGACGGTTACGGTGACTACGGTTCCTGCTCAGGTTGGATTGACCCTACTCGTTGGGGACGGTTCTACTGGTTTGATTGGAGTTAACGTAGGAGATCCTTTAACAGATAATGGTGACGGTACGTATAGTATAAACTTTGATCATGCTGATGGTGTTGGCTATACATTGTTTGTCGCCCAGGATATTACTTCGAATATAATTGCGAATATCAGCAATACATGTTTTTATCCTTTACCTGCAATTGATCCTCTTCCGGCAACAGTATGTATCACTGACGCTCCAATTAACTTGACTGGGACAGCTCAATTAGGAGATATGAGTGGACCAGCAAATGCAGAGGTTGAGACATGGTCGGGTCCAGGAGTAGCAGGAACGACATTTGATCCAGGAGCTGCAGGAGCAGGTACTCACCAAATTATATATGAATACAATGCACAGGACGATGATCCGGATGCAGCTCATCCAGGATGTATATCTAGTGTTAGTACCATGATTACGGTTAATGCGGCACCAGATGCTCCGACTGTAGATGATGTAGAAGTATGTGATGGAGAAAAAGCGATAATAGAACCAATGGTTGGAGGAGCTGCTCCTTCCACAATGTTAATAGCGAGTGATGACTTCGATGCTCCGGTTAATTTGAGCACGAGATTAAATACCACTGATATAGGAACTGTAGCAGATCATGAAGATCAGTTTACAACACCTGGAGATTTATTCGGAATCACGGATGGAATGAGCGGTACACCAATGCCTAGACAGGCGCCATTTGCAATTTCAGATGATGCTGCTGATCCAACATGTAATGGATTCTTCGCTGGTGATAATCAAGGGGTATTGCCTTGTAATTATGGCAACAATTACTTTGGAGTCGTAGATACGGAGAATGGAGAGAACATGGGAGCCGTGCTAGCTGAGTGGGGATTTGATGTGTCTAGTGCAACGGCAGGTGTTACTTTAGTTTGTATAGATATGGGGGCTATGGGAGATTTCGAATCTTCTGATACACATACTTGGTCGGTGGACATAGATGGAGGTGGATTCAATCCAATATTTATGTTGATGGCTGACGAAGCTGGATCGGCAACCTATGACATCACCAATGGACCAATTACCTTGAACGATCCGATGACCCTTAACGGTCAGCAAATCGTAAATGGATTGACGACATTCTGTGCAGAATTGGCAGCATGTCCAGTTGGGAATCTATTGACTCTAAGATTGGAAACAGTGACCAATGGAGGTACGGAAGCAGTAGCTTATGACAATATTGAAATTTATGGATCTACTGATCCTAACCAGGTAGTTTTCAAATTCTATGATGTAGATCCAAGTGGAGGTGGAGCAACTCCTGTTCACTGTGGAGTAGACTATTGTCCTCCTACAACATTGGCTACAAGTCCGGAGACGTATTGGGTTACCGCACAGGATTGTGTAGGATGTGAAAGCGAGCCAACTGAAGTAATGGTAACTATCAATCCATTACCAATGCCAGTGACTCGAGATACGACGATATGCGAAGGAGAGACACTTGATCTGAATGACTTAGTGACTGGAGATAATATTACTTTCCATACTACTTTGGTTGGTGCACAGACAGCAGGCGGAACCACAGATGTAGCGACGAATCCGAATACCTATACGATGGATACAAGAATCTATGTAAGGGATACGACGGATGCCGGTTGTGAGGCGGTGGATAGTTTGGACATTACAGTTACGGAAACACCAACTGTAGATCCAATAGCGGATGTTGAAGTTTGTGATGGAGACATGGTTCCGGAAATAGTGATTACAGGTACTCCAGCTGGAGCCGTATTTAATTGGACAAATAATAATACGAGCATTGGTTTAGGTGCTAGTGGAACTGGAAATATTCCAACATTTACAGCGATAAACCCTGGTCCTGGTCTTCAGGTAGCGACAATAACAGTCACCCCGGAATTTACGGATAATGGAATCACATGTACCGGAACTCCTGAGACGTTCACGATAACAGTATTCCCAAGACCGATCATTACTTTGGCATTGGATAGCTTGACGATCTGTAAATTCGACAGCTTGGATATGAGTGTATTGGGAGCAATGATCATAGACAACGGAAGTGGCGTAATAGATGGAACATGGTCGACCAGTGGGGATGGAACATTTATACCAGATGCTAGAAATAGCACAGTAATGACATATGCACCGGGAACGCTGGATACGATGAATGGTGTTGTGATATTGACCTTAACCACGGATGATCCGGCAGGACCTTGTGGACCTGAAATGGCGACTGTGGAGTTAGTCTTGGCAGATCCACCAAAGATGTCTTGTCATGATGCTCAGATTAGTTTGGGTCATGATGGTATGTATGAAGTGACACCGGATGATATAGTTTCCAGTCCATTAGTTGATTGGACAGACTATACTGTTGAATTGGAGTATGCAGATGGTACCCCAGTTTTTGGAAGTCCAATTCTAAATTGTACTCATAAAGGAGAAGAGATTATTGCGAAGGTTACCGAGGGATGTGGAGGCAATTCCTGCTGGGCTACATTGACAATTGAAGATAAGATAGCTCCGGTTATATCATGTCCTGATCCATTGAACTTGGATTGTAACGAGGATGCATCGCCAGGAGCCGAGCAAATAGTAAGATTTGAAATTACACCAGGTACTGCTTTAGGACCTGATGCAGGTACAATAACTAATATTCCTCAGTCGATTCCGGATTTAGGCAATGTTGTAATCAGAGGAGTTAACTTGTACATGGATGTTGATATGGACATGGCATTGGATTACTTTGGAGCAGGTGACTTCACATTGACTTCACCAGCTGGTACAGTATATGATGTTTATCCATTTGGATTGAACCCTAACTGTGTTACTCTATTCGGAATGACCGGAGTTGATCACGGTATTGATGATGGTGCGACTGCAGCATTGGCTTTCTGTCAGGACTTCCAGACAGGATTGGATTATCAACCATTTGGAGCTAATGTGGATGCAACATTCGGTGGTGAGGAGCCAGACGGAATTTGGACATGGGCAATCACAGATAACTTTGATTTACAGGGAGGTACTGTAAACAGATTGGTTATCGAATTGTCAGTAGTGAATGCATTGGAGATTCCGACTGTTTCAGAAAACTGTAACTACGATTTAACTTATGTAGATATCAACGATACGAGAAACGTTTGTGGAGTTGGACAGTTGACAAGAGTATGGACGGCTACAGACTGTAGTGGATTAACTTCAAGCTGTAACCAGATTATTACATTTGGCAACATCAACCCACCGAACATTTCGTTCCCACCAGATTATGAGGTTGACTGTTTTGTAGATCCAGGAGATTTAGATCCAGCGGATTTACCAAGACCATTTGACTTCCCAAGATGGAATGAAGGAGATTGTGAGCAATTCTCACACGGATATGACGATCAGTACTTTGATGTATGTAGCCCATATAGCTACAAGATCAGAAGAACATGGGAGGTTATCGATTGGTGTGATCCTAACTTCAGTATGACGCAGATGCAGCAGATCGTAGTTAAGGATGAGATCGCACCAAGTATTACATGTCCACCGGACTTTGTAGAGACATTGAGACACAATGATTGTTTCACAAATGTTAGTTTGCCACAAGTAGTAGCAACAGATAACTGTGATAACAATGTAAGTGTAACAAGAGAATTATTGGATCAGAATGGAGTAGTAATCCCAACTATTGGAGTACCAGTAGGAGAGTACTACGGAAGATATATCGCTGAGGATGCATGTGGAAATACAGATACATGTTTGATGAGAGTAAGCGTAATCGATCCAGTAGCACCGGTAGTGGTAGTTTATAGGAACTTAGTGGTGAGTTTGACAACAGCAGGATGGGCATACTTGTGTGCTGATCAGGTTGATGACGGATCAAATGATAACTGTACAGATGTAGGATTACAGATCAGAAGAGATGATGAGGACAACTGGAGATTCTATGACAACATGGTAAGACAGAACAACTGTGTTAGATTCCAGTGTAGAGACATAGGAGAGCAGATCGTATGGTTGCGAGTATGGGATGATGCCGATGGTAACGGAACATACGGACCACAAGATGATACTACAGGAGACAACAGAATAGATGAGACCGATGATACAGGAGATAACTGGAATGAATCATGGGCAAGGGTGACTGTTGAAGACAAATTGCCACCAGTATTGACCTGTCCACCGGATATTAGTTTGAACTGTTTGACTGACTTCGAAGATTTGGAGATTACAGGCGAGGCGGAAGCTGATTTGAACTGTGATAATGAGGATCCCACGTATACAGATCAAGTACCACACGGATACTGTCCGGATAGTGATATCATCAGAACGTTTAGAGTAGAGAAGAGATTGGCAGGAGAAGATGGAGAAGAGGGAACTGCGGATGACATCGTATATGTAAGAAGCTGTGTACAGACAATTACAATTACAGATGATACACCAATCGTTATCGAGAAATTGCCATTGGATTTGACAATAGATTGTAACGGAGGAGCAGTAGGAACTGCACCAGCAGATTTGACTAGATACAATTTCTATGATGATTATTTGAATACTCCAACGATCCCAGGTGATGATACCTTGGTAGTATTTGACAATCCGGTAATTGATTATGATTGTGAGCACATAGGCGTATACTATGAAGACAAGCCATTTGGATTGTGTTTGCCAGGATCATATAAGATCAGAAGAACATGGGAGTTGATTGATTGGTGTGATGACACGTATGAAGTTACATATACGAATGTAATCTTAGTACAGGATGTTGAGGCACCAGTATTGACGGTTAACAACCCAGGAACAGTAGTAATTGAGAACAACAGTAGAGACTGTAGCGAGTATGTAGACTTGACGGCGAGTGCGTTTGACTTATGTAGTAACGTAACGATCACGAATAACTCACCATACGGACCAGGTACACATGATGCATCAGGGACGTATCCAAAGGGTACTTACACGATTACATTTACAGCTATCGATGGATGTGGCAACGTAGCGACAGAAGAGGTGACAGTAAGTGTAGTAGATGGAAAGGCACCACAGGCAGTATGTACATACGGATTGGCTATCGGATTGAAAGCAAACTGTGAGGCATCATTTGATGCAAGCCAGTTGGATGCAGGAAGTACAGATAACTGTACAGATGCATCGAACTTGACGTTCGAGATAGCATTGTTGGATGGAAATGGCGACATTGATGAGAATACAAGAGGCGAGAGCATCGTATTCACATGTGATCATGTAGGAAATACATCAGTAGCATTGATCGTAGTAGATGATGCAGGAAATGAGGCTACATGTAATACTGTAATCCAAGTTCAAGTTGGTGATTGCCCAGATTCCGATTGTGGTGACAACAATATTAATCCAACATTGAATGTAACAGGATTGATCACTACGGACAATGGAAGAGATATAGCAGGAGTAGAGATAACATTGGACGGAGTGATGATCAACGAATACAATGGTTCTTATAGCATGCTCATTGATAAGGACGAGAATACTGGAATGGCTGAGGGAATAATTGAGTTGTTGAAGGAAGACGAAGTAGATAATGGAGTGAATACTTTGGACTTGATCATGATCAGAAGATCTATCCTTCAGTTGGGAGAATTACCTTCGGATTATTCAAGAGTAGCAGCTGATGTCAATAACGATCAGAAAGTATCTACTTTGGATATGATCCAAATCAGACAAGCTATCTTGAAGCAGATTGATGAATTTGTATCGGTACCATCATGGAGATTTATTCCTGCCAGTTACAACTTCGGAGCAACGACTTGGGAAAATACAATTCCATTCTACTATGAGGTAAGCACCGATCAAGATGATATGGAGGTTAACTTCATAGGTATGAAGATGGGAGACGTTAACGGAGATGCAGACTTGACAGCAAGAAGCGCTGGAGTTATGAAAGTAACTGCAGATGCAGTAAGTGCTAAGAGAGGAGAAGAGATCAGTGTAAGCTTGAGATCATCTGACTTAGTAGATATGGCAGGATACCAGTTCACTCTAGAGTTTGATGCAAGTGCACTGGAGTTGACAGGCATCGAAGGAGATGTTAAGGAGTCAAACTTCAACTATGCAAGAGTATCAGAAGGAGTAGTAGCAGTATCTAAAGTATTGGAGAATGTAACTGGAGATGAATTATTCGTAATGAACTTCAGAGCATTGAACAATGCAGATATCAGCAAGTCAATGAGCATCAGCTCTGAGATTACAAGTGCAGCAGCATTTGACAGATCAGCGAATCAGTTGGATGTAGAGCTAGTATTTGTAAGCGATGCAGGAAGTTATGCATTGTATCAGAATGCTCCAAACCCATTTGGAGACCGAACAATCATCGGTTTTGAGATGGCAGAGAGAGGTGAAGCAACTTTAACTGTACTAGATGTAACAGGAAAAGTGATGTATACAAGAACAAACAGCTATGATAAAGGCTATAATGAAGTTGAATTGAACAAGAGTAACTTGAGTTCAACAGGCATTATGTACTATCAGTTAGAGGCTGGCGAGTTCGTAGCAACGAAGAAGATGATAATGATTAAATAAGTCAAATTAATCTTTCTGGGTTATAAAGCAAAGGGCGGTATTCATACCGTCCTTTGCTTTTTTTAGTTTGTAGGAACTATTTTGATTAGTAACTTGTTGCAATTAGTATTACCTTTATGCATTATTAATAATATCCATATTATAAACTTGCTTCATGTTCTGGCTCAGTAATTTTGTGAGCATACGTAATAAAACATTGTTAAGCATATCGATATTGATATGTTTATTCTCTTCTACCTACTTGGTTTCACAGGAATTGAGCGTAGGGTTATTCTACGATGACGATTATGTAAATACTTGTGAAAACTCCAGCTGTGAAGCATACACACTAAAGAATTTTCTAGAATCCATAAATTATAATGTCCATACATTCGAAGGAACGGATAGCGCTTCATTATTTGATGGATTATCCTGCCATGAAGTATTTTTCTTACCCGAAAGCGAGGCAGGAGATTTTGCTAACGATATCAATCCCAATGGAGGTGGTGAAGTCATCAGAGATTATGTAAATACCGGTGGTTTAATGTTCATCATGGGTAGTGATGGACTTAATCAATCCAGTAGTAATTCAGCTGAGAATATTAATGCTCTGTTTAATTTAAATATTCAAAACGCGGCATTTACGTCTTCAGGTTACACCTATCTAAATCAAGGAGCCAATATTTCATTTCTGGGATCTTTGCCAGACAGTGTTCGAAGTTTTACAACGACCAATTTTATTTTTGGGTTACCAGCCAATGCTGAAATCATTTACGAATTGGAGCAGGATAAGGTTAGCGTTGTGGAGATTCCATATGGAGATGGAAGAATTGTCTATTTAGGCTGGTCATTTTTTAATGGTGGTCCCACTGGAAATCAAGGCCCAGATAATTGGTCCAATCTAATTCAGGTATTGATAAGAGAATGGGCGGATGAAACACAATTTCCGGATTGTTTCTCATGTGATGTGGAAGCACCATTTAGAACGGTTGGCAATAATATAATAAGATTCTTGGATGCGGATGGAAATACAAGCTTCGATGAGTCGGATTTTGAGGGATCTTATGACGACAATTGTGGTGAGTATGATATAAGTATTGTTTCTGATCGAGAGTTGAATTGTTCGAACTCATATGATCAGGAAATCCATTTAGAGGTAACTGATAGAGTTGGTAATGTACTGTTGGATACCTTTGATGTAAGATTGATTGATACGGTAAAGCCTGAATTCAGTTCATTTCCTAACGATGTCACCATTGAATGCAAGTTTCCGGAAGAAGCACAGGAGATAGATAGTACGGAACAAGTTATTACAGTCAATGAAACTTTGGACTTGGATAGCCTAGATATATACAACTATACTTTTTCTACTCAAGTGTACCCGACTGGAAGTGTACTTGATCACGTAGAGTTTTATATTAACGGTTCATTCAATGATCTTGGAGAACTCTGGATTCGTGTTAAAGATGAATTCGGTAATTCTTCTTTGTTGTTCAATGGCAATTGTGAGGGACAACAGGATATCAATACGTGGTTTTCAGATCAAGGAGTAGATTTGGACTGCGGAGAAATTACTAGTGGAAATATAAAATTCCTCTCTGACAATAGAGACCTAAATGTGTTTGATAATGGGCCTATTTCACCTACATATACATTTGATATTGTCAATTTAGGTAGCCTTGAAGGTCAAGTTTTATCACTTGGCATAAAGGTCTTCTTCACATCAGATTTGAGTTTTCCAACCATAGATGAAGCGTGTTCTTATAGCATAAACTACTCGGATAATGATAGCAGAACAACATGTCCTACCGGAGTAATTGTTAGAACTTTCACGGTAATGGATGAAAGTGGAAATTCTAATCAAAGGAATCAAATAATTCGCATTGAAGACACCCAGGAAGTTGAAATTACTTATCCTGATGACTATTATATCGATTGTGTCAATGGTATTAATTATCAAGACAGTTTGCTCCCTGAACATTTACCACCGGGCTTTAATGAACCGATAGTATTTGATGATTGTCGAGAATATCATTTCAACTATTCCGATCGTGTAGTAAGAAGTTGTGGATCGCACAATATTGAAATTGAACGGACATGGGTTGTTCAATCGGATTGCGAACCTACTGTCCAATATCAGCATAAACAAAATTTGGCCATTATTGATGAAGATGCACCGGTAATAGATACTGTAGAGCCTTATGTAGTATTTGTAGATGAAGTGACTTGTCTTTCAGGAGGTAACTTTTACTTTCCTTCTGTTGATGACCTATTGATTTATGACTGTAGTGATAATATCAATGTTGATATGAGGGTAATTGACTCTTTTGGAGTACAATTCAGAGAGGATGAGTTGATGGCGGGTATGTATTTTGTAGAAATTAGTGCGGTAGACCCATGTGGAAATAGAGGTATTAGGTTGGTTCCTGTTGAGCTTGTTGATGTTTCCCCTCCTGTAATACAGTGTAGAACGGATATATTTGAGGTTCCACTCAACCAATTGGGCAATGCACAGATCTGTGGATCTATATTATTGACCAATGTAGATGAAAACTGTAGTATAAAGCGCTATCAAATGAGCTTTAGTCCCACTTTTAATAATGATGACGATGACTGTTTATTTATTGATTGTGACGATATGGGAAGCACTAGAACGGTTTACGTCAGAGCGGAGGATATAAGTGGTAATGCAGATGTTTGTACTGCAAGAATTAGAGTGGTAGATCGGGAAGCTCCGCAATTATTATGTAGCGATATAATTTTGCCCTGCAACGAGCCATTTGATCCGCTGAATTATCCATTTCCTTCGGCAATGGACAATTGTGATGCGACTCCTACTGTGGATTGTCTCCCTTTTAGGTTTATAGGAAATCAATGTGATTCTACTTATGTACGCCAGTGTTTTACATATGATGATGATAACAATCGCTCAATACCATGTGACCAATTTCTTACAAGAATTGACACCTTCTCAACCAGCGTTTTTTGGCCAGAAGAAGTGGTAGAATTAAATTGCGGAGGGGACACAGGTCCAGCTAATACAGGAGAGCCTATTATACAATCCTCTTGTGGATTGTTTACCACAACGTATACAGACAATCAATTTAGTTTGTGCGGAGCAGCCAATTTATTTGGAATAGATAGAAGATGGGTCGTTCGAAATACTTGTACCAATGAGAGCTTTAGCTTTGATCAGGAGGTATTGGTTACAGACCTGGATCCACCAAGATTTGTCTTCCCAACTGATTCAATCTTTGAAGTGGAGATCATTGATTTTGATTGTGAGACAACTGTCTCCATTACTCCGGAGGCAATTGACGATTGCACAACTGGAGTGACGTATTCTAATTCTATTTCCGGTTCTTCAAGAGAGTTAACCGGAACATTTGAAATAGGAGATCATGCGGTTGTTTTTTATGCTGAAGATTTGTGTGGTAATGTTGATTCGCTTGAAGTCATAGTTAGGGTTACTGAAAACAAGAATCCCTATGTTGCCTGCGAGTCAGGTTTAACTTTCTTTATGAATCAGGTGGGGTTTGTAGATCTATATCCTGAAGATATATTGGATACAGCTTTTGATTTGTGTACAGAATATGAGGATTTGGATTTCTTCATATCCAAGGTTTTACCTAATGGGCAGGACATTGGTAGACAACCTAAAATAAGATTTGAATGCCAGGATCTGGGTCTAAATCCAGTTCGATTATTTGCAAGAGATAACAGCAAAAATATTTCCGTGTGTGATGTACAAGTCAATGTCATCGACACCTTTAGACTTTGTCCTAACGGGGATTTTTACGATATCAGCGGAATGATATTTAATGAGGATAGAATAGTCATTGGAGGAGCAACTGCTTATATCAATAATGTTCCCCTTACCGGCTTTGATAATGGGAACAATGGAGATTATTTGGCCAGAGCACTGCCCAGGGATTCGATATACGAAATCGCTATTCAGAAAGATACTGATCACGACAACGGAGTAACAGCGTTGGATTTGGCCCTGATACAACAGAGCCAATTAAGGCTAAGAGAATTGGGAAGCCCATATCGAATCATCGCTGCAGATGTCAATAATGATGAGAAAATATCTGTCCTAGACTTGATTCGAATTCGATCATTATTACTTGGTATTGTTTCTGAATTCCCGGATGTACCTAGTTGGAGATTTGTTCCGGAGAGTTTCGAATTTATCAATCCACTCAACCCATTTGAGAATCCGATCCATTATGCGGATACGGTTCTTCTCGGAGGGGAATCCATTCAGGATTTTAATTTTATTGGCATGAAGATGGGTGATGTCAATAATAGTGCGGAGAGGTTCTTGACCAGCAATAGCACTTCTGATCGGGCTGAATATCTGGATTTTGATGTGTTATATCGTAGAATTGGAGAAAGTAAAATTGAATTATCTTTTGAGCTTCCAACTGATTGGATCAGTGGTCAGATGTATGTAGAATTTGATCGTCAGTTGATGCAAGATATTACATGGAATACTGAAGGGATGAACGCTGATCTGTATTATTTCGACGATAATAAGCTTCATTTTGTATGGAATAAATACCTGGAAGAAGAACTGGGTTCCTTGAGTTTTATTGTCGACTTGTATTCGCCGGAAGAACTGGAAAAGCTTATTCAATTAAGGGAAGATAAAAAGTCATTGGGAGCAAAAACGCTGTGGTCAGAACAAGAGATTGCATTGAATTTTATTGAGATTAAAGGCGACAATTCGAGTAAAGAAGAATGCATAACTATTGCGCCAACACTTTGGTCCAATGGTTTCCGTATTGTTAATCGGTGTGGAGATAAGGAATTGAAGACAATGAAAATATTCAATTTAAGTGGCCAGCTATTCGATGAGTTGGTACTCAATTCTTCAGAATCCATTGACTATGACAACCCAGACCTTAGTACTGGACTTTATCTTATCCAGCTTGAAGATGAAAACGGTATTCACCTTCACTTCAGAACCATTAAAGTAAATTAATATTGGGTAGAGTTTTGGCCATTGATGTGGGAGCCAAAAGATGCGGTTTGGCTGTTACGGATCCTTTAAAGATTTCTGTCAATCCACTTGCTGGAGTACCACGCGATGAGCTCATGGACTACTTAGAACATTATTTTAAGGACCATGATGTGGAAATTCTTGTTTTGGGGCTTTCTCAAGCGATCAATGGTCAGGATAATCCAATCATGAAGGAGGTTCGTACTATTGAAAATGAACTGATTCGAAAATTTCCGAGTTTAGTTATCGATTACCAAGACGAATTCAATAGTTCAAAAGAGGCGGCTAGACTAATGGTGGATATAGGAGTGAAGAAAAAGAATAGAAGAAAAAAGGAAAATGTTGACATACTATCTGCTTCAATTATCTTGCAGAGGTATTTGGGAAATATATAAATCTGAAATGGAAAATGATTAGAGCCATTTATGCATATGGAAACCCTGTATTGAAAAGAATAGCGGAAGAAATTGATCGTGATTTCCCTGGATTGGATCTTCTTATCAAGGATATGTTTGACACCATGGAAAATGCACACGGCGTGGGTTTAGCAGCTCCTCAAATAGGACTTTCTATAAGAATATTTTTGATTGATACCACTCCTATGTATGAGGAAGAACCGGAGAAAGCTATTCGAACTGCTTTTATCAATCCAATAAAAATAGAAGAGGACGGGACACCGTGGAAGTATGAAGAAGGCTGTCTTAGCATACCAGATATAACTGGAGAGGTATTGCGTCCCGAAAGAGTGGTCTTGAATTATTTTGATGAGAATTTTAATGAGGTAACGGAAGAATTTGATGGTTTAAATGCACGTGTTATTCAGCACGAATACGATCATCTGGAAGGTATACTATTTACTGAGAAACTACCTCCAATTAAGAAAAGAAGGATTCGAAAAAAATTGAATTTGATCAGGACAGGTGAGATCGAGTCCAGATATAAAATGAAATTCGTCCCTTAGAAAACATTACTTCCTGCCAAAATCGGCCGGTATTTCTCCCCATTCGGCGGTTTCCCATTTCAGCAAAGGATTTTTGATAGGATTGGCCTTGAGATATCTGATTGCTCTCTCAACAATAGAGAATAATCGATCGTTTTGTTTGGTCCTTTTTAGTTTCGTATTGACATGTGCTTTTCTGACCCAGCTCAAAGCTGTTCTCGAGTCCGTATAAATGACTTTCGATTCATCCTCAAGTTTATTGAGCAAAGCCGCGGCATGTACGATGGCGAGAAATTCTCCAATGTTATTAGTACCGCTTTTATAAGGACCACGCTTAAATATTTCCGTATCTGTCATTAGGTCAACAGCCCTGTACTCCATTATTCCGGGATTTCCAGAACATGCGGCATCGACGCACCAACTGTTGTTGATGATATCCGGATTTTCCAGATGGCTTATATTCACCCCTTTCATCTTCTTTTCCAATTCATAACTAGGTCCTTGGGAAAATGCAATTTCCGCTTCCTCCTTCGTTCGATAAGACTTATATTGAGCCCCCGGGAAATTGGCAATTTGTTTCTGGCATTCTTCCCATTTCAGGTATATTCCGGGATGGCGACCTTTCCAGACAACGTAGTACTTTTGTTTTTTTCTCGACATGAAATTAAAAGTAAAAATAAATTTTAATGTGGATTGATACACATGCTCATTTATATGTAGAAGCATTCGACCAGGATAGGAATGAAATGGTAAATAGAGCCAAAAGTTCCGGAGTAGATAAAATTATTCTACCCAATATTGACCTAAATAGTATTCCCAGCATGTTGAAATTGGCAGAGGAATATGAAGGTGAAATATTTCATGCGATGGGACTACATCCCTGTAGTGTTAAGGAGGGTTTTCAGGAAGATCTGGAGATACTTAAAAATCAACTTGAACACACGAATCCCATTGCTATTGGAGAAACTGGGCTGGACCTGTATTGGGATAAGACTACCAAAGAAATTCAGCTTCTAGCCTTAGCCGAACAGGTGAAGTGGGCTGAGGAAATGAATTTACCCATCATTATTCATGCGAGAGAGTCCCTGGATGAGTTAATTGAATTTTTTCGCTCTTATCGAAGAAAAATAAAGGGTGTGTTCCATTGCTTTACGGGAACAGTCAGTCAAGCTAGCGAAATAGTGGACATGGGCTTTCACTTGGGCTTGGGAGGAGTAGTGACGTTTAAAAATGGTGGAGTAAGAGAAATTCTGAGAGAATTGCCCTTAGAAAGAATAGTGTTGGAAACGGATGCTCCTTATTTGGCCCCGAAACCGTACCGAGGAAAGCGAAATGAAAGTGCATACATACCCATTATTGGAGAAGTTATAGCTGCGGAATTGGAAATTTCGCTTGATGAGCTTGCCTCAAGCACAACAGATAATGCAAGAAAACTATTCGGGCTTAGCTAGGCAATTTTTATTTGTCTTTTGCAAAATTGGTTAGTCGATCATTTGTTGTTGCTTTTTCAATTAATAAATAATTTATGTGATAATTATAAAGAGAAAGGGAATTATTAATATATTGAGAGCGCTCTTCATTGAGAACCAAGGTGGATGAAAATTTTGATTATTAACTTTTATTTATAATTTTTGTAATCCGCTAAGATCATCTCAATTGGAGAGTTGCCAGAGCGGTCGATTGGGCACGCCTGGAAAGCGTGTGTACTTTTACGGGTACCGAGGGTTCGAATCCCTCACTCTCCGCTTGATTTTGAAATATGAATTTTATCGCTAATTATTTTTTAAGATTGAAATAAATTACTTGAACTATGCGAAAATTATTTGCAGTTACTATTGTCCTAACATTGGGATACAGCTTTGGAGCTATGGACCTCATGGCTCAAGAGAGTGAATCTTTTTATCAAGTTATCAAGGGTAAGTTTATAGAAGGGGGTTGGTCCTTCATGAGTTTGGTTTTGATATGCTTAATTCTTGGATTGGCTTTTTGTATTGAAAGAATTATTACTTTGAACATTGCATCTGCCAATACTGACAAATTGTTGGGTAGTATTGATGAGAGATTAAGTGCAGGAGATTTAGATGGGGCAATGGACGTCTGTAAAGCAACACAGGGACCAACAGCTTCAGTTCTTTATGAAGGGCTAAGAAAAGCTGGATCTGGACCTGAAGCAGTAGAAAAATCAATTATATCCTACGGTGCTGTTCAAATGGGACTTTTGGAAAGAGGTTTGGTTTGGATTTCACTTTTTATTGCCATCGCTCCTATGCTTGGTTTCATGGGTACGGTTATCGGTATGATTCAAGCCTTTGATATGATTGAGGCGGTTGGTGATATTAACCCAACAGTAGTTGCTGGAGGTATTAAAGTAGCCTTATTGACTACCGTATTCGGTTTGATTACAGCCATTATACTTCAGATATTTTACAACTACATCGTATCAAAAATTGATGGAATAGTAAATAAGATGGAGGATTCTTCTATTTCATTGGTTGATTTGTTGTTCAAGAACAACATCTTCAAAAATTAATATCTATGTATAATCTTTTATCTAAAAAGGGCTTACTATTTGCCTTTTTATTGGGTGTAGTGGTAATACTTCTTTTCTTCATACCGGTTCTTACTGGTTTGGATGGCTTTAATGCTCTCTCTGAAGATCAGCAGACAAGTACTTCTATATTTGATACAGGGCTATATCTGACTATTGTTTTAGTTGTGATAGCGGCGCTGGCTATATTGGTATTTAGTATTATGTCCATAGTGGGCAATCCCAAGGGATCCCTGCGAGGTATATTGGCCTTTGTTGGGCTGCTTGTTCTATTTGGAATAGGCTACGCGATGACAAGTGAGCCAGGTGCAGGAAGTAAATTGGCAGCTACCGTTACCAGATTTAATGTTGATTTGGGAAGTCAGAAGATTATCAATGGAGCATTGTTTTTGGGAATCGGAATGGTTATTCTTACAGCAGTAGCATTCATACTTTCTGAGCTGCGAAATGTTTTAAAATAATATTATGGCTAGAAAAAGCTCAAGAGATCGGTTAAGCAATGAGATCAATGCTGGATCTATGGCAGACATAGCCTTCCTATTGTTGATCTTCTTCCTTGTAACGACAACGATTGCTGTCGATAAGGGGATTACTGTTAAGTTGCCACCATGGTCTGAAGAACCGCCAGAAGATGTCAAGTTGAAAGGACGAAACGTATTCAGAGTCTTGGTTAATGCCAATAACGAACTTTTGGTGAGAGGTGAGCCTGCTCAAGTTAATGGACTTCGAGAAAGGGCTAAGGAATTCATCATCAATCCTCAGCAGAGAGAAGATCTGGCGGAAAAGCCTACAAAAGCCATAATATCATTGAAAAATGATAGGGGAACCAATTACGAGACCTATATAGGTGTATATAACGAGCTGAAAGCGGCCTACAACGAGTTGTGGAACGATGAAGCTCAAAAATTAATTGGAAAGCCTTACAGCGACGATTTACCGATTGAAATAAAACGACAGATTAAGGGAAAAATACCTTTTGTACTCTCAGAGGCAGAGCCAACTAGCTTTGGTGAAGAGAAATAGTAGAATTAACTTATAAATTGAACGATGAGTAAATTTCAGAAAAAAAGAGGTGGGTCGAAACCGACAATTTCTACGGCTTCACTACCCGATATCATATTCATGTTGCTTTTCTTTTTCATGGTTGTTACGGTTATGAGAGATTCTACGCTGAAGGTTAAAGTCAATTATCCTACGGCTAGTGAGTTGACTAAATTGGAACAGAAAAGCTTGGTTAATTATATTTATATAGGTAGACCAATAGACGAAAAGGAGTTTGGAACAGCACCCAGAATTCAACTGGGGGATAAATTTGCCAGTGAGAAAGACATTCCATTGTTTCTAGAAAAGCATAAGCTAAAAGTAGCGGAAGCGGAACACCCAAAAATTTTCTCTTCTTTGAGAGTTGATGGTGGAGTTACAATGGGTATAGTTCAGGATGTTAAAACAGAATTGAGGAAAGCAGGACAATTAAAACTTAATTATTCTGCTAAGCCTATGGTTCAAGAATAATAGAATTTAGTTTTGAAAAATTATTGGAGGGTAGCTTTATAAGCTACCCTTTTTGTTTTTAATACAGTGTGTAATATTCTAGAATTACATGGATCCTAGTACGGTCAAAAGAGAATTACACAGTTAGAAATGAATTTTTACACCAATGGACTTATAAGTATCATTGAAACCTGATGTTAGTTCAATCTTATTCTTTTCAGCTGGTTTGGTAAAAAGATAGCTGCTGCCGATACCGACAATTGCCCCACCAATCACATCCCATACATCATGTCGGTCATTCAAGCCTTCTACTCGACTGTACGCGACATAACTAGCGAGTAAATAAGACGGGATTCCATATTTCCACCCGTATTTTCTCTGTATAAATGCCGCTCCTTGGAACGCAGATGAAGTATGTCCGGAAGGAAAGGCGTTGAACTCTCTAGAATCTTCAGGACGTTTTTTTCGTATAGTATATTTTAATGCATAGGTAATTGCCAGATTTGTGGAGACGGAGAACAATAGTTCTTTACTTCCTTCCCAGTCCTTACTGAGAACGGTAACCAACCCACCCGCTGCCGGCAAGGCCACTTGAATGATGTCACCCGATTTTTCCAAGAAGTGTTCTAGTTTTTCTTCTTTCGGGTCATTATCACTTTCCTGTGAGAAAAGGATCATTGAACTTTGTACGCAAATAAGTAGCAGAAGATACTTTGACAAATTAATCCACTGATTCATAGCCATTTTTTGATTTAACTGTAATGAAAAATGATTTTTGGTGCTCATCCAATCATGGTTTTTAAGCCTAAAAAGATGGTTCCCATTTCATTTTATTGACGGAAATGATAAGTTATTTCGTTGCGTACCTTGCTAGAAAGGTTTAGGTGCTTAAAACATTCGACCTAGACCTAAATGGAATGCAAATCGATTATTAATGGGCAGTCCATGTGATTTCAAACGCTTTTGATAGGATAGCCCTAAGTTGACAAAGTAATTCGAATTGAAGCGGTATTGAGAACCTAGTGATAGATCGATCATCTCATGATAGAATTTCGTTCTTTCAAATTCTCTGAAAATACCTAGTTCCAGATTGGTTTGATCATCCTTAAAATCATAAACTAGTTCATATGGGAATAGTGCTAAGACCGTATATCCCATTCCAACATAAGATTCCCAATTTCCGCCGTGATGATATTGATATCCCAAACCAATTGTAGAACTCAAACTTTTCAAGGTCATTTCTATACTTTGGAAAGAGTAACTAGGTTCCGGAGGAGTTACAGCAGGGTAGTAATTATTGCTATCGGATGGTAATTCATCGCTTGACCAATTTTGAGTATAATAATTTAGCCTTGCATATAAAAATGCTTTGTTCTGAAAATGTATTTTACTTTGTACAACAGCACCAGTAGCTATTCCCGATTGCAAAAGTTCGTCCGTAGAAAATGATTGGTCCACACCTAGACTTAAATCTATTCTATAAATATTAAAACTTCGGCCAATTCTTACCGGCCATTTTTCTTCTTCCAAGGAAACTTTATTTTCAACGACAGCTGGAAAGGCATGTTGATCATTTAAGGAATTAACGGGTAAGGAAAGTGTTTCTAATATTGAAACATAAGCTTGGTCAGGCTCAATATTTTCTTTCCCCAGTGTATTTTTTCCCGTGGTAGTACTGTAAGATTTATAATTTCTTCTCAGAAGGGCTAAGTTTTGTTGTAAGTCATCAATAGAGGAGTATATATTCTCGTCAGAAGCAAAAGAAGCTGGTATATTCATAGGTGTTAAGTGTAGAGGGTGGTGGTTTTGGTGATTTGTGAGATGAGCCCCGTAATTGTTCTGAGTAATGGCCTTGTCGACCTGCTTATTCATGAAAACTGTATCAATAGAGTGAACTATTTTCTCCAGAAAGAGGGTATCTGTCTGAATCGCTTTTTTGTTCATCTCTCTCTGTAAATTATAATCGGTAGAACCTAGAGGATAATTACCGGTCAAATACAAGATAATTAAGGCACTGATAGCTGCTCCACCCAGGAAAGAAAACAGAACCGGAAAAGGAGAATTTGATTTCTTGCCCGTCATTCTCCACATCAAGTCATTCCAGTTACTAGTAGACGGCTTAGGTTCTACTCGATCTTCTAAGATTTGCTTTATGTTTTTAGTAAAATCATCCATGACCAAAAAATTTTTCCCGGGTGTCAACATAGGATCCAAGCTGTGCTTTGAGAATATCCTTCGCTCTTTTGTAATTGGATCTTGAAGTACTTGCTTTAATGTCTAGCATATCTGCAATTTCCTCATGGGAATACCCATCCATCACGTATAAGTTAAAGACTGCACGATATTGGGGCGTCAAAAGTTCAAGAGCTCTCAATACTTCGTCGCCTGCATCTGTATTATTCCCGGATTGAACTTCATTCGATGGATAATTAATTCGATCTAAAGGAACGATGTTGTTTCGCATAGATTTTCGAAGTCGATCCAGGCATTCGTTAACTGCTATTCGATGTATCCAGGCTCTTAGGACTCCTTCTTTTCTAAAGGACTGAATACGGGTAAAAACCTTAATAAATGTATCTTGAACAGCTTCGTCTACTTGACTAGAACTTAAATATCGACTACAAGTATTAAATACATAGCCGTAGTAGGCCCTGTACATGTTTTTTTGGGCCTTGTGTTTGCCTTTGATGCAACCCTTTATAATGTTTTCAATACGAGACAAAGGTCCTGATATTTCAATAATGACGAAAATCAGGTCCTTTTATGTTGCGTCGAATGATTTTTTTTAGATTATCGCAATCGATCCATGGACTGGACCAGGTTATCATCTTTTTTGATATAGCGGTTAGCTAGAATCCCAAATACTAATCCAAGTACAACAGAAAGCAGGCCGTATTCAATATCAAATTCGAAGGTAGCAGTACTGGGAAAGTTGTTGTAGTCCTGGAAGAATAGTAGGATACTCAAAATGAGAAGCACAATGGTCAACATGATACTCAATCTCGTAAGAAGAAGTTGCTTTTTTCTATCTCTAAATAGAAAGATAGCAATTAAGGCCATGACAGCTCCAAAGATGGTAATTCCTATGAGAATCGGGCTATCCATAATATCAAAAATAGAATCTTGAAAAAGATTGGTTTGAGCTAAAGCCGAACTTGACCCATTTAATACTTTTACATCTGCAAAGGAAAAGGGGATTAGAAACAAACTTCCCAGAGAAAGTGAACTCAATAGAAGAAAAATGGATTGTATTCGTTGTATCATGAAGCAAATGGATTTAATCATTAATTTTGACAAAAATAAGCAATAATTATTGAAGGACTTTGGAGATTTAGTAATGAGGAATTCTAGTAAGCTGGTAAAGTTTGTGTGTCTTTTGCTGGTTCTCATATCTTGGACGGGCGTTCATGCGCAAGAGAATGGTAATGAAGCGGAGCAAGATAGTTCTAGTAAAATTATCGTAGACTTTAGCGAACTAGCAGAATTCATCATAAAGGATGGGGAGGAGAAACAAATTCTAACTGGGAATGTAGAGTTGCATCAGGACAGTAATTTCATGTATTGCGATAGGGCGGAGCTGAATCAGGATAACCAGTTGATCGCACTCGGTGAAGTATTGATACAACAGACGGACTCAGTCTTTCTTTTTTCGGATTCTCTCTATTATTATGGAGACCTAGAGAAGGCTGAATTGTATGGCAATGTTTCCATGGTTAATGGCGAGTATCAGTTGTTTTCAGAAGAGTTGTTCTACGATCTTAAAACTCGAATAGCGACTTATAATAAATCCGCAATAATGACGGATGGAAGTGCTCAAATGATCAGTAAGAGGGGAACTTATTATGTCAATGAGGATTTAGCCGTATTTGTAGATAGCGTAATCATTATCGATAGCAATTTCGTGCTAAAAACAGATTCTCTTGAATTCGATACAGAAGGGAATATTTGTTATTTCCGAGGACCAACAGTGATTTTGCAGGATGACGCAAGGATTTATTGTGAAGCGGGTTACTACGACTTGGATGAGGGGAAAGCACTTTTTTCAGAGAATGCTTCCTACCGCAATAAAGACCAATACAGTAAAGCGGATAGTATGTTTTATTACTCGCGGGGAAGTAAGATTGATTTAATGGGTAATGCCGAATTTCGGGATTCAACGAGACAGGCGGATGCGGATCGAATAATTTTTTGGCAGGACTCTGAGGTTGCGATCTTAAAGGGAGATGCCGTGTATATTGAGAATGGGAGAAGGATGGAGTCAGATAGCATATATTTTGATGCCAAAGACGAGGAATTCTTTTCAAGTGGAAGATCGAAAGTTTGGAATGACGAACAGTATATTGAAGCGACGGAAATTAACTTCCCATCCGGTAACGAATGGGGATATGCCAAGGGCGATGTCGTGTGGAAGGATACCCTGCAGAACACCATATTACGATCGGAACACATCGACTACAATAAGGAGTCAGATCAGGTTCTAGCCAAAACAGTGGGAGACATTCGTCCTTATATCATCAGTATCGTTGACGGCGATTCTCTTTGGTTATCGGCAGATACTTTGTTTTCATTTGAAGAGGTTCTTTTACCCGATACGATGGGTGTTGATAGCTTGGTGATGAGTGCCGATAGTATCTTAACGGAAGCAGATAGTCTATTTACGAGTACTGATAGCCTTCTCACAGAGGAAAATGTCGCTGTGGATACCAATAGGATTCTTTTGGCCTATCATCGCGTATTGGCGTATAAATCTGATCTGCAGGTCGTTTGCGATTTCATGCGTTACTCAGACCAAGATTCGATGTTTTACTTTTATGAAGACCCAATCATGTGGTCCGATACGTCTCAATTTATTGCGGATACGATTCGTGCTGCTATGAAATCAGGTAGTATTGATAAGATCTACCTTGATCAAAATGCAATTATTCTGAATTCTCCTGACGAAATATATTTTAATCAGATGCAGGGAAGGCACATTATAGCTCATTTTGATTCCTCAGAATTGCGTCGAATGTACATCAATGGAAATGCGGAAAGCATTTATTATGCTCTGGACGAAGAAGACGCATATATCGGAGTGAATCGGACGGTTTGTTCGAATATGCTTGTACTTTTTGGAAATAATCAGGTAGAAGGCATTAAGTTTTATCAGTCTCCTGAAAGTATCATGACTCCGATGCAACAAGCAGAACACAATAAACTACGGCTGGATGGGTTTGTCTGGGAGATCAATAGAAGGCCTAAGAGTAAATGGGATGTGATCGGAGAGAAACCTGATCCTGATCCCGAGCCCGAGTCCGAGGAAACTAAAAAACCCGATACTTTTGAAGAAAGTACCGGGCCTGAATAAATTATCTTATCGATAAGAAGATATGATTATCTTCCGCCTATCAATTCATCTTGTAATTTAACCAACTCGTCCCATTTGCCATCAGTTGCCAATTGCGCTTGCTGTGGCCATGTTGTTGGTTTGTGGATTCTATAAGCATCACCCGCTGCATCTAGGATTTCGCTTAATCGCTCTACACTAGACTTAGAAAGATCTTCCCATGTATTGATGCCGTCTTTCTTTAACAAAGCTTCAATTTTTGGTCCAATACCCTCGATGATCTTAAGATTATCTGGTTTAGCCTTAAAAGGATTGACTAAAAGATCCGCTTGACCCAACAATTCCTGAGCTTGCTTCGCCCACTCATCTCTTTTCGCTCTACCTTTGAAAGATCCCAATACATTGTCGATCATGTCATAATCTTCGACACTCAACTTTGAAATCTGCTGGAAGTTATAAATGCCGATATCATTCAACATTCCCTCCAACTTAGGACCAACTCCTTTGATCAATTTTAGATCGTCTTTTTCAGAAGCATCTACAGATCCCATCTTAGCCATTAACGCTTGGAGTTGACCATCTCTATCGTCAGCGCTCACTTCTTCAGCAGCCTTAGTCTCTACCACCTCTTCTACAACTGGTTCAACTACTTCCTCAACTGGAGCCGCAGCTTCTTCCTTCACTTCTGCCTCTACAGCTGGAGCCGCTTCTACTACAGGAGTTTCCTTTTTCTTAGGAGCTGCCTTCTTCTTAGGCTCTGCTTTCTTTGTAGCAGATTCTTTTCTTTTATTCATCAATTCGAATTCCTCCGAGCTGATTACATTCACGTAAGTACGGTTTTTTCTCTTCTTAGTGAATTTAACTTCTCCTTCTACCAATGAATAGATGGTAAAGTCTCTTCCCATACCTACACCTTGACCAGGGTGGAATTTAGTTCCTCTCTGTCTGATTATGATATTTCCAGGAATTGCATGTTGTCCTCCGAATAATTTTACACCAAGACGTTTACTATTACTATCCCGTCCGTTATCCGTAGAACCTACTCCTTTTTTATGAGCCATGATTAATGATTTTTTCTACTGAGTAATAATTACTTAATTGAGTCAATTTTGATTTTAGTGAAGGATTGTCTATGACCATTTTTCTTTTTGTAACCCTTCCTTCTTTTCTTTTTGAACACGATGACTTTATCGCCTTTCACGTGTTCCAGAACAGTAGCTTTAACTGATCCGCTGAGATGCGGAGTACCTAGAGACACCTGATCGCCATTAGCAGTAAGATGAATATCTTCGAAAGAAACTTTATCTCCTTCTTTCGCATCTAACCGGTGGACAAAGATCTCTTGATCTTTCTCAACTTTAAATTGCTGACCGGCTATCGATACAATTGCAAACATAATTTTGAAATCTAGTTATTAAAAACGGACTGCAAAGATAGAATTATTCCTTAGAAATTGCAAGAAGAGAAGATATAATATAATGATTGCTGCAATCTAACTAAAGTCTGGTACTGATTCTACACTAATCCCTTGTCTCTATACGCTTCTTCTTCCCCACCAGCTGGCCAGTATCAAGCCCGAAATCATATCCCATATTCCCCAAAAAGCGGCCACCATGGCCATCCCCCCTAATTCGGGGAAATAGTTAAATATAAGGATCAATCCCAAGCCAGAGTTTTGGATTCCTGTTTCAATAGTAATGGTCCTGATATTTTGTTTTTGCTTGAAAAAAGCCAGACCGATTAAAAAACCCACCAGAAGAGCCAATGCATTGTGAGCGACAACAATGAAAAATACTTCTATGAGATAATTCATGATGAGGTCGATGTTGTCCTTGAGGGCGAACAAGATGAAAAGGGCAAATATAATCAGGGAAAGCTTTTTAATAATTTTACGTATTAGACCCAAACGATCGTCGAAATAATGATTGATAAGCATCCCTGCAATCAAAGGAATGACAATGATGAGGAATACAGTTTTAGACACCTCAAGAGGACTCAGAGCAATTTCTTTACCCGGTATTTCCAGCCCCAAAGCGTAAACCAAAACACCAAAGACCAGAGGAGTGAGGATAAAAGAGAACACAGTTACGATACTGGTCAGTGCAATGGAAAGGGCCGAATTCCCCTTGGCCAAATGGGTGAAATAATTGGAGATATTTCCTCCGGGGCAACTCGCCACCATCACCAGTCCCAATGCAACCGAATAGATGAGGTCAATTCCCTTGATATAAAAGTATGTCATCAAGGGAAGAGCGATCAATTGGGAAAAGAGGCAAACCAAAATCCATTTTGGTTTGGCAACGAGAATCTTAAAATTGGACAATTTCAAGTCAAGAGCAATGCCGAACATGATAAAAGCCAGGCAAATATTCATGAGGACCAGTTGTCCGGGGTCAAAGTTCAGTCTGATACTATCCAGTGCTTCCATATCACAATATTATCAATTTATGGAGGATAGACAAGAAAAATTAGTCAGGAGTAAAAATCAACATATCTTAATTCTTTAGACCGTGAAAGAGGACAATTTTAATAATGAATTAATCGAAGGGTCGGGTAATTTGAGTGTATCTTGAAGTATTTTGTGGTAAACTTTGGTGAATGAATAAGCTTTTTCCCATACTTATCTTACTGTTTGGATACTCATGTAAGACACAAGAGCACAAGAACGATAACCCAGATAGCTCTCGCGACTCATTCGATTATAATACCACCATTGCGTTTGGATCATGTAATAAAGCAGATGAAGCACAGGTGATTTGGGAGTCGATCTTGGCCAATGAACCAGATCGATGGATTTGGACCGGAGATATTATATATGGAGATACGGAAGACATGGGGGTATTGAAAAGAAAATATGATGAACAAAAGAATAGTCCTGAATATTCAAGTTTTTCGAACAAGGTTCCAATTCTGGGAATATGGGATGATCATGATTACGGGGTAAATGATGGGGACAAAACTTATAAAATGAAAGCGGAGAGCAGAGATTTGCTTTATGATTTTTTAGATGTTCCGGAAAACAACCTGGCATGGAATAGAGAGGGAGCTTATCAGTCCTATGTCATAGGAGAAGGGGATAGCGAAATAAAAATTATCTTACTGGATGCAAGATATTTTCGAGACACACTTGAAAAGGATGTACAAACTGAACAGCGATACGTACCTAATCAGGAAGGCGATATTCTTGGCGATGAGCAATGGACCTGGCTAAGTAACGAATTGACCAATTCTAGTGCAAAGACACATATCATAGCAAGTGGCATACAAATTATTCCCATAGATCAGAATTATGAAAAATGGGCGAATTTTCCCACAGCAAGAGAGCGACTTCTAAAGTTAATCAACGAATTACAGCCCAGTAATCCGCTGTTTATTTCCGGAGATCGGCATATGGCTGAAATCTCGGCAATTGAGCTGGACAACTACGAGGAGAAAATCTATGAAATAACGTCCAGCGGAATGACCCATACATGGAGTGATACATCAGACAGAGAGCTCAACCGTTTTAGAATAGGCGAGCAGGTAGTTCGTAAAAATTTTGGATTGATCCATTTTGATGAGGAAGGACAGGCCCTCTCATTTGAAATTAGAAACCCAAAAAATGAACTGCTTCTTCGCCATGAGTTAGAGTAATTGCAATAAATCTCCTACTATTGATGTTTGAAGCTTCGGACAAGCTATTGTTCGAATTACAGATGGAATCATTTTTGAGGTGTACCTTTGAGCAAATTTAATAGATTACTATGAGTTGGTTGAATCCTGGGATGTTGTGGGCATTATTGTTGCTTGGTGTTCCAATCATCATTCATCTATTTTATTTTCGACGATATAAAAAAGTATTCTTCTCTGATATTAGATTACTGGAGGAGCTTAAGAAGGAAACCAATAAGTTTAGTCGGATGCGTAACTTATTGGCCTTGCTCATGCGTTTACTGGCGTTAGCAGCACTAGTTTTTGCATTTGCTCGCCCTTTTCTCAATAAGGATCAACGAATCAAAAGAAATAGTTTGGTCAGTATTTATATTGACAATTCCTGGAGTATGTCTGCGCACTCGAAAGATGTGGCACTTCTGGATATCGCTAAAAAGAAAGCCCAGGAAATAGTGGATTCCTATTCGGAACAAAACCGCTTCCAGATAATTTCCAATGAGATGAAAGGAGCTCAACAGAATATCCTAGACCAAAAAAGAGCGCTGGAATACGTTGATAATTTGGGCTTATACAATGGAGCATTTGATCTGGGTTCTATTTACAACAGGCAAAAAGAATTGATTGAAAAAGCAGAGTTGGGCTCTGAGATTTACTGGATAAGTGATTTTCAAAAGTCTACGACAGAACTCGATTTCGATCCTCAAGATACCTTGGTGATTAATGCAGTTGTCGTTCAGGATTTGATTGAAAGGAATGTCAGTATTGATACAGCCTGGTTTTTGAGGCCGGATCATCTCGAGGGTAAAAATAGTGATCTGGTTTATACGATTACCAATCATTCTAAGCAAGATGCCAATGCCGTTAATTTAAGTATGCTATTCGAAGATCAAACCAGACCCTTGGGTAATTTTGATATAGAGGGTGGAGCAAGTCTTTCGGACACGGTTTCTATTCCTATTCAAACTGCCGGTTGGAAGCAACTCAAATTACAATTGAAGGACTATCCGGTTCGATTTGATGATGAATTGTTCCTTAGTTTCGAAGTGAAAGATGTTCACAATATTTTGGTGATCAATCACCAATCAAATTCTTATATCTCGAATTTGTTTCCCACTCAGAGATCCATCAAATTAATGCAGGAAAGACCTGAAGCTCTGGACTATTCAGGATTCGAAAAACAACAGCTCATTATCATAGAAGATCTCAGAAAAATCTCTAGTGGACTAGAGGATGAATTGGTGGGATATGTTGAGTCCGGAGGAAAATTGCTGATATTCCCCAATGCAGGAGCGGATTTGGACAACTATAATTCCCTACTGAGGAAACTGAATGCCGGATATTTGGCGGAATGGGAAGAAGGAGACTTTGAAGTACTTAGAATCAATGAAAATGAGGAGTTGTTCAAAGGTGTTTTCCGTAGAAAAAACCGCAATATGAACTTGCCCAATACCAAGGGGCGTTTCAAATTGTTGGGTTCGTCGAATCCTTATCAAATTTCTCCGTTGGACTACAGAGATGGAAAAAGTAATCTCATGCGTTCGGATCATGCGGCAGGTCAGGTGTTTGTTTCTTCAACACCCTTGTCCTTAGAATACAATGATTTGGTGAGGAACGGGGATATTTTTGTGCCCATTCTTTACAATATGGCCACCATGAAGAAGAATGCGGCCAATATATATTACACCTTGGGAGATGAGTCTGAATTCAGCGCTGATATCGAAGGCGTTGGTAATGAATCACCTTATAGTTTGTTAAAAGGTTCGAATAGCTTTATCCCTCTGCAAAGGAGATTGGGCAAGAAAGTCTATATCTCTGTAGGTAGAGATATTAATGAAGCCGGGTTTTATTCATTGGATAACGGTACGGAAGTTTTAAAACCTAAATTGGCCATTAACTACAGTAGAAAAGAGTCCGATTTAAAATGCTATTCTTCAGATGAATTGAAATCCAATTTTGAAGGTAGAATTGAAATTATTGATGCCGAAGCTACCCAAAACCTTTCCAAAGTCATCGAATCTCGTGATAGTTCGACCAGATTATGGAAATATCTACTGATCATTGCTTTGATCTTCTTGCTTGCAGAAGCAATACTATTGAGAATGAAAGCCTAGTTTGGGATTCTATCTACAACATTCCTCAATATGAATAATTATTAAAGCTTATTTGAATTTTCTACCTTTGGCGAAATCTATCGTTCATGACAGATCTCTTCATAAAATCAATTAAAATAGTTCATCCTGAGAGCACTTTTCATCTTAGAAAATGTGATGTCAGTATAGTTGGCGGCAAGTTGGAACGCATTGATTTGGCTTCCAAAGGATTGAAGCCTAAATCCGGCCAAGAACGAATCGATGGTTCGGGGCATTTTCTCAGCCCTAGTTTCGTAGACTGTAGTTTTTGGCAAGGAGAGCCTGGTAATGAAAGAATAGAAGATTTGGAGAGTTCGACTGCTTTAGCTGCTTGCTCGGGGTATGGACACTTGATGATGATGCCTGACTTAAACCCTTCTATCCAAACCAATGTGGATGTGCAGTTTTTTAAGGCAAAATCTGAGCAACACGGGGTTAATTTTATTCCTATCGCTCGGGTGACCAACGAACAAAAACCTGACAATTCTCTAACGGAAATCATGCACTTGGCAGATGAAGGAGTAGGCGCTTTTTCGAATGGAAGTCAAGCCATAAGTGATTTGAGTCTTTTTTCCAGGGTATTGGAGTATTCGTCCATGACATCAAAACTTCTGATGAACCAACCGGTAATTCGAGAATTGGCTGGATCTTCGGTAGTGCATTCTAGCGCTATTGCGGAACAAATGGGTTTGAATGGATTATTGCCACAAGCGGAATATATGGCCTTGCAGAATCAATTAGAATTGGCCAATTATTATAACATTCCTTTTTTGGCGATGAATTTGACCAGCAGTGAGTCTGTTCGAATTCTCAAAGAAAATAGAAAAAGAAAGGGTTGCAGAGTATACGCATCAGTTCCTCTCTTTAATCTGATCTATAACCATAAGGACCAAAGCGACTTCGATACCAATAAGAAATTATGGCCTGTGATAAGAGAAGAGTCGGACAGGAAGGCATTGATAAAAGCCTTGAAAGAAGGAATTATTGATTTAATTGGGTCTAACCACTTCCCTGTAGCAGAGGAGGAGAAGAAAGTCGAATTCAATTATGCTCCGTTCGGGGCTATTAGTCTTCAGTTGGTTTTTCCGTTCTTATTAAAATTGATGGGAGGAGTTGAAGGAATTACCCAAGTCGTAGAAATATTAAGCCTGAGGCCAAGGGAAATATTTGCAATGGACAATGTTCGGTTTGAGGTAGGAGAAGAAGCAGATTACTGTATTTTGAGTAAGGAAGATTGGGTGTTCAATCAAAATTCCAACCAATCTAAATCTTCAAACAGCGCACATATGGATCAGGAATTTACAGGCAAATGCAAGGCTTTGATTAGAAATAAAAGATATTGGTTAAATGACTAGTTGGTCTGGTGTTTCAACGAGATATGGCCTTTATGCTGGCCTGGCAAGCCTTATTGTGGTTGGCCTTGGTCTATGGCTCGCGCCAATGTGGATTTTGATATTAAATATTCCACTATTTCTTGTTTTGACAGGAATATCTATGTTTTTAATGGCTAGAAATATTAACTCACAAGGTGTATTCATTGGCTTTAATAATATGCTAAAGCCTTTGATGAGAACCTTTGTTATTGCCTTATTGATCTTTTACCTAGGTTTTATGCTTTTAGAGTATGGTATTTTCACGGATTTGAATAATGTTCGAACGGAACTCTCACTAAGGCTTTTAGACCGTTTTTCTTCTTTTTTCGATTCTAATCAATATGAAATTCTTCAAGAAGGGATTGAAAAGGGTAGACAGAATTCGGGCTTCTCTATAACTGGTTTGGTTGTATCATTGGCCTTGTATTTTGCTGTTTTTGGGCTTCCAATGAGTATTTTTGTAGCAGCAGTGGTAAATCGCGGCTTTAGCAACGAAGAAAAAATAAGCAGAAAGTGAAATGAACGAAGCGGATCATATGGACTTGACAATTGTAGTGCCCTTGCTGAATGAAGAGGAATCTCTTCCGGAACTCGAACAATGGATTCGAAGAGTTTGTGAAAAGGAGGGCTATCGATACGAGATCATATTCATAGATGATGGAAGTACGGATGGGTCATGGAATATAATCAATGAGCTCAGAACTGCCAGTAATTGTGTCAAAGCGATAAAATTTCGCAGGAACTACGGAAAAAGCGCAGCACTCAATGAAGGTTTCAAAGCTGCAAGCGGCAATGTAGTGATCACGATGGATGCGGATTTACAAGATTCTCCTGATGAAATTCCAGCTTTGTATGAGATGATCATGAAGGATGGTTTTGATTTGGTCAGTGGATGGAAAAAATTGCGTTATGATCCTGTGCTGTCTAAGAATATACCAAGTAAGATTTTCAACTTTGTTGCTCGTAAATTATCAGGATTGTCATTGCACGATTTTAATTGTGGACTCAAGGCATATAGTAAATCTGTGATTAAGACCATAGAAGTATATGGCGAAATGCACCGCTATATTCCCATCATTGCAAAATGGGCTGGATTCACCAACATTACAGAAAAAGTTGTTGTGCACCAGGCGAGAAAATACGGGGTGACCAAATTTGGTATGGAGCGATTCATCAATGGTTTCCTAGATCTAATGAGCATTACTTTTGTGGGTAAGTTTGGTAAAAGACCCATGCATTTCTTTGGGGCCTTGGGTATGCTGACCTTTTTTATTGGATTCCTGATATTGATGTATCTGAGTATTTCCAAGTATTACTTTAACGAGGCCAATATAGATGACAGACCGCTCTTCTTTTTAGGTATTCTTACGGTCATCATTGGTACACAATTATTCTTGTCCGGGTTTTTGGCAGAACTATTAGTTAGATCATCTGCTGATCGAAACAGCTATATCATAGAGAGCAAAATAGACTTGGATTAATGTCGGATTCCAAGCGTATAGCGATATTGGGTCCTGCCCATCCCTATCGTGGAGGAATAGCAGCTTTTAATGAAAATCTAGCTCTTGAGCTGGTATCTAAAGGACATGATGTCGAACTGATCAATTTTAAATTTCAATATCCGGACTGGATTTATCCTGGAGAAAATCAGCTTAGTTCTTCTCCTGCACCTGAGAAACTGGTCATTAAAAGGATGATACACAGTTTGAATCCCTTGAATTGGATCTATGTAAGGCATCAGTTAAAGAAGGCCAATTATCACATTGTATTTTGCCCATATTGGCTGCCCTTACTAAGCCCTTGTTTCTCTTCGGTCATTAAAGGACTGAATAAAAACACCAGGGTAGTCGGTTTATTACATAATATAATACCACATGAAAGTCGAAAAGGCGACAAGGTGCTCACCTCCATGTTTCTGGATAAATTATCAGAAGGTGTTGTATTATCGGATAGCGTAAAGAGGGATTTAGAAAGTTTCGAATTATCGAAGCGATTGACCATTCGGCATTTGTTTCATCCTGTTTATGATCATTATGGAGAAAGGATTGATAAGATAGAAGCCCTTAAGGAGCTTTCACAAAATACGGATAGGACCTATCTTCTATTTTTTGGTATCGTCAGAAAGTACAAGGGCTTGGATATTTTGATCAAAGCATTTGGAGAGGCAAAATTGCCAGATCATATAGATCTGATTATTGCAGGAGAGTTTTATGATTCGAAAGAAGAGTATATCGATCTTATTGAAAAGTCTGGCAAAGTGGATAGAATTCATCTTTTTGATCAATACATACCTGATGATCAAATCAGATACTTCTTTAGTGCTGCAGATCTCTTGGTTTTGCCATATAGAACGGCTACACAAAGCGGGGTTAGTCAGATCGCTATTCATTTTGGCCTGCCTATTGTATCCACTAATGTAGGTGGCATATCAGAGTACGTTCGGGATGGCTTAAATGGCAAATTAATGGAATCCAGCGATGAGCTGGTCAAAGTTCTAGAGGGTAATTTGGAAGAAGAGAGCATTGAAATTTGGAGAAAAGGCCAAGAAGAGATGCGTAAAAAACTTTCCTGGAGCAAATTTTCCGAAGCACTGGAAATCTGAGAAAATAATTTTGATATATTTTTTTTGTCAATTGGTGCAAAGCTATAATGTTCAAATAAGTTATTGTTAGAGCTTTATAAAGTGCACGTATTATTACTATTTTTTAGGTGAGAAGTTCTTCTCATATGAGTTGAATCCTATAAAGAAATTGGTCTTTTTTTTGTTGCTACTTGGAGCAGCGAATTGAGCTATAATTATGAAGGATAGAAACTTGGAGAGAGATAGAAGCTTTTGGAAGGACGAAGATTACTTTGCCCAAAGTGATGAACAAGGAGTCTTCGGTGGCACTGGTTCGTCGAAAGGGATAAGGGGTAGAAAAGATAGTTCTATTGGTATTAATGATCTACTATGGGATAGTCGGGAGAGAAATTCTAGTAGTAAGCCCATCCTTAAAAATCCAGGTCAAAAGGCCATCTCTGCTTTTAGTTTATCAGATAAACTTCAGTCCGATAAGATAAATATTCAGTTTGCCGGCGAAGAGGTATTGATAACTCCTAGGCTGAGTAGAGCATTAATTGAAATCAAAGAATACCTGGAATCAAGAAACAGTTGGGATCCGGATAATTTATTGCTCATACATTGTAAGAACTACCAGGTGCATCTGGTCTTTAAGTTGAATTTTTTGGAAACTGAAGATTTGGAAGAATTCAAGAATTCAATAAAGGGAATTCTTTTTGGATTGCGATTGATCAATGATCATTTCTTCGCGCAACACACCAAGAGTTACTGGAACATTATATTGGGAAACACATATAAGTAATATTTGGCAAGCGATTTGCTATAGATAGGAAGAATCAACATTATTCATAATGTCTAGGATTGCTGTTCTAAGTAGAAGTTCGATATGTGCTAATGGGATCATAGAAGCCCTTCGTCAAGAGAGTCAAGTATTTTCATACCTCAATATTAATCACTATAAAATTGATTATATATCCGAGAACATATCCGAACTAAGATTTTCTGATTGTATTATATTTTGCATCGATTTCAAAAGAGATTTTCAAATTCTAGATCAGGTCAACTGGTTATATCCTGAATTTAACTTAATCATATTCTCTCCACTAAATCATGCCATGTTAGAACGGTTCGCTTTAAAGTATAAGGCTAAGGCGGTTTTATGTGCTTCAATTGAAAAAGATGAATTTGTCCGATGTGTGGAGCGAATCTATCTTGCCGATAAAGCAGAGACATTGAGTATTGTTCGCACCAATGGTAATGTAATAGATGAAAGAGGCAATTATGGCTTGACCAACAGGGAAGTCGAGATTCTAAATCTCATTAGCCAGTCTCTTAGCAACAAAGAAATAGCCAAACAACTCTACATTTCAGATCACACCGTATCAGTTCACAGGAAAAACTTGATGAAAAAGCTTCAGGTCAACAATGCTGCGGGGCTTATTTCAAAGGCATTTCGAGAAAATTTAATCGAACTGTAAAAAAACATATATTTTTATTTTATATATTATAAATATTTCTCATATTTGCACCAGAGAGAAATTGAAATGTATAAGTATTTATCTATTAGGGTGAAATGTATTATGAAAAATAATTATGTGTTTTAGATAATTATTTTTTTAAAACGTAAACATATTATAAATATTTATATATTTGCATTCAAGGGAGATAATTAGAGGCTCATCGAAGAAGCTCCCGCTTTTTCATTTTATCATTTTTTGGCGTAGGTGAATTCCGCTTTTTAGGCGGAGGTCATCGTGGATACTACTCTGTGTGGAGTGGTGTTCTGGCGCATGTATTAGGCACAATATTTAAAACATAAAATTAACCTTGATTGTAACAAAACTTATTTTAATTATGAAAAACAATTTAACCAGAACTCAGCAAGTGGATCGGTTGCCAAGCAAAGACTCTAGGGTCTTGTCTTCGCGTGTCCGAATCACGAGATTGTTGGGAGGTATTAATGCGATGGCAATGACTTTGTTTTTTGTATTTGCGGCGACTTTTGCATTTGTTAATAGTGCTCAGGCTCAGAATACAAATTGTTCTTGTAACGACTTTAATCTTCCCTTGAACGCAGATGGAGAGGGTACAGTGACTCCATCTATGGCAGTGTCGAATGAAAGCGACCCTGACTGTGATCCAGCTATTCTTATCGTACGTATGTTGGATGCAGATGATAATAGATTAAGAGATTTAGATGGCAATTTATTGGGCTTGGATCAAGTGCGTTGCAATCATGTCGGAGAAGCGATCAAAGCGGAGGTATTATATGTGGCATCTCCAGGAGATACTACGGTTGTGTGTTGGTCGAATGCGAACATAGAGGACAAGATGGGTCCATCGTGTAGCATAGATGATATCACCTTAGAGTGTACAGAGTACCGTAATCCTTATGTGCAGAGGGTAATGGAAGGAGAGGTTACAAATATGGTGTTGCCAGCGGGTGACAACGGGAACTTTGCAGTGATAGCGGCAGGATCTGGCTATGGACGAGTAGTAGATGTGAATGTATATGTAGATGCAGATGTAGCAGATGTATCAGATTTGAGATTGCAGTTGGCACATCCGGGAGGTGTAATGATGTTTGAGGATTTGACCAATCAGGATGCGGCATGTAATGGAGAATCAGATATTGATGCGACGTTTGATAATGAGGCATCGGCGTATAACTGTACGGGTGGTATCACAGGATTGGTAGCACCGCAAGGAGACTTGAGTAGGTTTTACGGTACGGATAAAGATGGAGCATGGAGAATCAGATATCAGAACTACGGAGGAGTAGACTTTACCTTTAATACAATAAGAGTAGAAGTAATCTATGATTACTTGCCATTGGTAGAAGATAATTGTCCGAATAATCCTACATATAGTTATTCAGATGTAGAAGATTTCCCAAATTGTTCTGACATGGGAACAATCGAGAGGACGTGGACAGTGACAGATCCGGGAGGGATGACGACGCAGTGTTCTCACACGATTACGATAGAATTGAACGGAAGACCTGAGATCATCTGGCCATTGGATACACAATTCAGTTGTATTGTTGATTTGACAGATTTGGATCCGGATGATTTGGAGCAATACGATGTTCCTGCGAATGATGAGTATTACAGCAGACCACATTTCAACGACACGGCAAACTACTGTGGTAATTTAGCGTCATCGTGGAATGATGAGATTTTCGATATCTGCTTGCCTTATGGATATAAGATAAGAAGAGAGTGGAAGGTGAGAGATTGGTGTGATCCAAGTTATTTGGAGACACATGTGCAGTTCATCAAAGTATTGGATGAAGAAGCGCCAGTTATAACTGCACCAGATACAGTAAGATATACTGTAGGTCATACGGATTGTACATTAGATGTAGATTTACCAGAAGTGGTATTGGATGATAACTGTGATGTAGATCCACAATCGAGAGTATCATTGATAGATCCAGTTACGAGATTGGAGAGATCGAATATTAATGTACCTCCGGGAATTTACGATGCGATCTATACGGCAGAAGATGCCTGTGGCAATGAGAGCTGGGATACAGTAGTAGTAGTGATTACAGATGAGATCGAGCCAGTTCCAATTTGTGATAGAAATACGAATATAACTTTGACGAACAGTGGCGGTGGCCAGGATGGTTGGGCAACAGTTTGTTGGGAGACGATAGATGATGGATCTTATGACAACTGTGATTTAGAGCAGATATTGATCAGTAAGACAGGAGCAGATGGTACTTTCCAAGAGTGTTTGACTTATAGATGTGATGATGTAGGAGAGAATGAGATATTCTTGCGAGTATGGGATGAGTCTGGTAATTATTCTACCTGTTGGGGCTTCTTGTATGTAGAAGACAAGGTGCAGCCACAATTGACGTGTAGAGCGGATTCTATCTATTGTACGGATGATATAACGAGAGAATTAGATGATATAGTAGTGAATACAGAAGAGGAATGGGAAGCAGATGGATTGATTACAGATAACTGTAACAATACTACTCTGATCTGTACAGACTTTGTATTCGAGGGTGATGAGTGCGCACCGGTTTATTCAAGAAGCTGTTATGTAGAAGATCAGTATGGCAATCAGTCCTTGTCTTGTACGCACAGTGTTTATGTATTGGATTCTACGGATTGGAGAGTGGTGTCATTCCCTGATGACGTGGAGGACTTGCCATGTAATTCAAGTACCGATCCATCGAGACATGGAGAGCCAGTAGTAGAGTATGATTGTGAGAAGATCGGAGTAAGATTTGATGATGAGGAGTTCTTCTTGTGTGGCAACAGTCCAAATATCGTAAAGATTAGAAGGACATGGACGGTTTCGAACTGGTGTACAGGAGAGGACATTACACATGTACAGAGAATTATCCAGAAAGATGACATCCAGCCTAGTTTGACAATACCAGCGGATTTCAATGCGGATATCAACACGAATGATTGTGAGGTGACAGTACCGGTGAATGTATCAGCGGTAGATGACTGTGGATTGCCAGTGACGATTACGAATAGTTTGGATAATCAGACGGTAGTAGGAGCAGGACCTATGGTATTTATATTGCCAAAGGGAGTACATGAGATAGAGTTTAGAGCGGAAGATGCATGTGGAAATGTAACGATCGATGATTTGACGATAACGGTAGATGACGTGAAAGCACCTACGGCAAGATGTGGAGATATTACGGTAAATATCAAGTCGACAGGAATCGTATCAGTACAGGCAGATCTATTGGATTTGGGAAGTGATGACAACTGTACGGATCAAGCTAACTTGGAGTTCTACATTCAGAAATTGGATGAAAATGGAGATCCTGTTGGCACAGCTGAGGAAGAGATAGTGTTTGATTGTGATGATATAGATTCTACGCATATGGTTCAGTTGATAGTAGAGGATGATTCAGGAAACAGAGCGAATTGTGTGACGACAGTACATGTTACAGATAATGATGACATATGTCCAGGAGGAAGCAGATTTGCGACAATAGCGGGATATGTAAGATCGACAACTGGAGAGCCGATAGAGGATGCGACAGTAAGGATCAGTGATCCGTCGATAGATGATATCAAGACGAGCAGTACGGGTCAATTCTTGTTCCCAGCGATAGCGAAAGGTCAAGATTATGAGTTGCAAGTATCTAAGGAAGATGTATACAGAGAAGGAGTATCAACGATAGATTTGATATACATCAAGCGTCACTTGTTACAGTTGAATGAGTTGGATGGATCATATCAGTACATCGCAGCGGATGCGAACAATAGTGGGAATGTATCGACGATAGATATCTCCTTGTTGAGAAGTTTGATATTGAGAATCAACGATGAATTACCAGATAACAATGCATGGAGATTTGTTGATGCGAATTATGTGTTCCCGGATGAGGATAATCCATGGATGGAGCAATTCCCAGAATATGTGATGAGCGATATGTTATTCGATGACAACATGGACTTGGAGTTCATTGGAGTGAAGATAGGAGATCTTGATAACTCCCACATGGGATCAAGAGATATGGAAGGTACTATGGCCGTAAGGGCAAAAGATAGAAGCTTTGTGAAAGGAGAAGAGGTAGTACTGGAAGTATACGCAGAAGATCTGGAGTCGATGCTAGGAGCGCAGTTTACACTGGAGTTCGAAAGAGGCTTGAGTATGGTTGCGTATGAAGAAGGGGTAATGCAGGAGAGTCATGTGAACGTAGCGAGAGCAGAAGAAGGGTACTTGACATTCAGTTGGGACAATATCCAAGGAGATGTAGAAGGGCCATTGTTTAGCTTGAGATTTGAGTCGGAGATGTCTGGTAAGTTGAGCGATTTAGTGAGACTAAATTCAGTGATTACGGAAGCAGAAGCCTATGACAGGAGTGGAAGCTTGATGGACTTGGAGTTGGTGTTCGATAATGCGGAGAAAGCAGAGAGCTTTGCATTGAATCAGAACACACCAAACCCGTTCAGCAATGAGACTGTGATTGGATTTACGTTGCCAGAGGCAGATAGAGTGAATTTGAAGATCATGGATATCTCAGGTAAGTTAATATACAGTGAGAGTGGAGAATACTCTAAGGGGTATAATGAGATTGATGTAGATGCTAGCTCATTGGAGTCAGCAGGAGTATATTATTACCAAATAGAAACGAGCAGTGCGATAGCGACGAAGAAGATGTTGCTATTCAATCGATAGGCATATATTCGATCATTAACTAAATTATAAGACACAAAAGCAAGGTTAATGATCAGAAATTAAGAAGCAATTAAGTTCGCCTTTTAGTTCCTGGTCTACAAACGTGTGGATCAGGAACTTTTTTTAAGAAGGATGACAAAAATCAAAAAGAACCAATTATAAAGTTTTGCCATTGTCATAAGATTGATTTTAGCTAAAGCTTTATTCATTAGATACAACCTCGAAAAATTGTAAATCCCCAAGGAGAATAATGAAAACAATTAATTATTAAACTTTCAATTTTAATCTAGTTAGGAATGACTGATCCGAAACATATCAAGAATCACTTTTACGTAAACGAAGCTTATTGTACTTGTTATAAATTATTGTTACATGTACGTACAACTTAAAGTCTTGGCTTCAAAAAAAGTGTTTCCTGATTCGATTCTTCATTTCCTCAGGTAAAAGGAAAGGCGATAATTAGGCTCTCAATTTTCAATCTTATTTGATATCGTTTGGCTTACGCAAATCAGTTGTCGAAGCTTTAAAATGATTGATAAAAAGATTGTCTGAATTAACAAGAAATCACTCGACATAGATTGATTTCTTAAAATTAAAATTGAGCCAACTATGAGAAATGGAAATGTATTATTTGGAGGCCTAAACATAATTCTATTTATAAGTCTACTAAATGTCCTACCCAGAATAATTTCTTTTGAAGAAGATCCGCCCGGTCAGGAAAAACTGATGGCGACATTTACAACGCAGGTTTGCGTGTCGATGAATTGGTCGGATAACGCTTGCTGGATTGGATCTGCACCTGGAGCATCCATCAGTTCCGGAGATATGGTCGAAATTAATCACGACCTAAATTACAACTTGGCAAGTGATCTGGAAAATTCAGGAGAGATAACGATATCGGGTGCGACGCTTAATATTCCCGATGGAAGGAGTATTAAGAATTTTTCATCAGGAGTTTTTACTGTTCTCAATGGATCATTACTCTTCGCATTGACCTCTGGAGGTAGTGAGAGTGGAAACTTTGTTAACGAAGGGGGAGATGTTATTGTAAGAAATTCATTGGTTGATGTTTCACAAAACTGGGAAACTTCAAGTGGCGGGAAAAGAATCTTTGAAAGTGGGTGTCTCAGAACCGGAGAAAATTATTCCAATGATGGAACCTTAGACACACTTATCAATACTTGTATAGAAATTGGAATTCATGCCAGTGGAAGTTTTGAGAACAAAAGTTCAACTTCCAAAATTCATGTAATTGGTGATTTGAAAATTTATCATGGCCAGTTTAATACTGGAGGCGGTAGTGGAAATTTTTCTAATGATGGAGAAATCACAGGTGCTGCAGGGTCAGGAATATCAGCATTAGAAATGCCTGGTAATGTTGATAATAATAATATATGGAGTGCTCCTGATGTATCAACTTGGTGTATCAGCGGTTCTGACAATAGTGGTGGAAGACTTCTTGGTGGCGGCAATGATTGTCCGGGATTAAGTGACCTTGTTTGTACAAACTGCGGGGCTTCAGCATCTAGCGCTGATTTGAATCTAACGAAGATAGTAGATGACAGTACACCGAATGTAGGTGATACAATTAAGTACACGATAGTACTGACTAATGAAGGGCCAGATGATGCGACAAATGTGGTAGTAGAAGACATGCTACCGAGTGGATTGATGTTTGTAGATTTCATGTCGAGCATGGGCAGTTATGATAGTGGTACTGGATTATGGACGATAGGGACGGTAGAGTCAACGGCACCGGATAATACTGATACCTTAATGATTAGGGCAGAGGTGACCAGTTCTACAGTAGGCGATAATTATGCACAGGTAGAAGAGAGTGATCAGGACGATCCTGATAGTGATCCCGGCGATGATTCCGATGGAGATGATGATGATAGTGAGGTGAGTGTAACACCGCAACAGGCTGATTTGAATTTAACGAAGATAGTAGATGACAGTACACCGAATGTAGGTGATACAATTAAGTACACGATAGTACTGACGAATGAGGGACCAGATGATGCGACAAATGTGGTAGTAGAAGACATGCTACCGAGTGGATTGATGTTTGTAGATTTCATGTCGAGCATAGGTAGTTATGATAGTGGTACTGGATTATGGACGATAGGGACGGTAGAGTCAACGGCACCGGATAATACGGATACCTTAATGATTAGGGCAGAGGTGACCAGTTCTACAGTAGGTGATAATTATGCGCAGGTAGAAGAGAGTGACCAGGACGATCCTGATAGCGATCCCGGCGATGATTCCGATGGAGATGATGATGATAGTGAGGTGAGTGTAACACCACAGCAGGCTGATTTGAATTTAACGAAGATAGTAGATGATAGTACTCCGAATGTCGGAGATACGATCAAGTATACGATAGTACTGACGAATGAGGGACCAGATGATGCGACAAATGTGGTAGTAGAAGACATGCTACCCAGCGGATTGATGTTTGTAGATTTCATGTCGAGCATGGGCAGCTATGATAGTGGTACTGGATTATGGACGATAGGGACGGTAGAGTCAACGGCACCGGATAATACGGATACCTTAATGATTAGGGCAGAGGTGACCAGTTCTACAGTAGGTGATAATTATGCTCAGGTAGAAGAGAGTGACCAGGATGATCCTGATAGTGATCCCGGCGATGATTCCGATGGAGATGATGATGATAGTGAGGTGAGTGTAACACCGCAACAAGCTGATTTGAATTTAACGAAGATAGTAGATGATAGTACTCCGAATGTCGGAGATACGATCAAGTACACGATAGTACTGACGAATGAGGGACCAGATGATGCGACGAATGTGGTAGTAGAAGACATGCTACCCAGCGGATTGATGTTTGTAGATTTCATGTCGAGCATGGGCAGCTATGATAGTGGCACGGGATTATGGACGATAGGGACAGTGGAATCTACGGCACCGGATAATACGGATACCTTAATGATTAGGGCAGAGGTGACCAGTTCTACAGTAGGTGATAATTATGCACAGGTAGAAGAGAGTGACCAGGATGATCCTGATAGTGATCCCGGCGATGATTCCGATGGAGATGATGATGATAGTGAGGTGAGTGTAACACCGCAACAAGCTGATTTGAATTTAACGAAGATAGTAGATGATAGTACTCCGAATGTCGGAGATACGATCAAGTACACGATAGTACTGACGAATGAGGGACCAGATGATGCGACGAATGTGGTAGTAGAAGACATGCTACCCAGCGGATTGATGTTTGTAGATTTCATGTCGAGCATGGGCAGCTATGATAGTGGCACGGGATTATGGACGATAGGGACAGTGGAATCTACGGCACCGGATAATACGGATACCTTAATGATTAGAGCAGAGGTGACTAGTTCTACGGTAGGCGATAATTATACGCAGGTAGAAGAGAGTGATCAGCATGATCCTGATAGCGATCCTGGCGATGATTCAGGTGGAGATGATGACGATAGTACTGCACGTGTTAGTGTTGGCGGAGGCACAAATTGTTCCTGTAATGATTTTAATCTTCCCCTGGATGCAAATGGTATGGCTACCGTAACGCCCGCAATGGTTGTGTCGAATGAAAGTGACCCGGATTGCGATCCATCTTTATTAATTGTACGTATGCTTATGGCCGATGATAATGGATTAAGAGGTACGAGTATTAGTGCGATGCAAAATAGCAATTATAGTAGATTAAGAGATTTAGATGGCAATTTATTGGGCTTGGATCAAGTGCGTTGCAATCATGTCGGAGAAGCGATCAAAGCGGAGGTATTATATGTGGCATCTCCAGGAGATACTACGGTTGTGTGTTGGTCGAATGCGAACATAGAGGACAAGATGGGTCCATCGTGTAGCATAGATGATATCACCTTAGAGTGTACAGAGTACCGTAATCCTTATGTGCAGAGGGTAATGGAAGGAGAAGTTACAAATATGGTGTTGCCTGCGGGTGACAATGGGAACTTTGCAGTGATAGCGGCAGGATCTGGCTATGGACGAGTAGTGGATGTGAACGTATATGTAGATGCGGATGTAGCAGATGTATCAGATTTGAGATTGCAGTTGGCGCACCCTGGAGGAGTAATGATGTTTGAGGATTTGACAAATCAGGATGCGGCATGTAATGGAGAGTCAGATATTGATGCGACGTTTGACAATGAGGCATCGGCGTATAACTGTACAGGCGGTATCACAGGTTTGGTAGCACCACAGGGAGACTTGAGTAGGTTTTATGGTACAGATAAAGATGGTGCATGGAGAATCAGATATCAGAACTACGGCGGAGTAGACTTTACATTTAATACAATTAGAGTAGAGGTGATCTATGATTACTTGCCCTTGGTGGAAGATAATTGTCCAAATAATCCTACATACAGTTATTCAGATGTAGAAGATTTTCCAAATTGTTCTGACATGGGAACAATCGAGAGAACGTGGACAGTGACAGATCCGGGAGGGATGACGACGCAGTGTTCTCACACGATTACGATAGAATTGAACGGAAGACCTGAGATCATCTGGCCATTGGATACGCAATTCAGTTGTATTGTTGATTTGGCAGATTTGGATCCGGATGATTTGGAGCAATACGATGTTCCAGCGAATGATGAGTATTACAGCAGACCGCATTTCAATGACACGGCAAACTACTGTGGTAATTTAGCGTCATCGTGGAATGATGAGATTTTCGATATCTGCTTGCCTTATGGATATAAGATAAGAAGAGAGTGGAAGGTGAGAGATTGGTGTGATCCAAGTTATTTGGAGACACATGTACAGTTCATCAAAGTATTGGATGAGGAAGCGCCAGTTATAACTGCACCAGATACGGTAAGATATACCGTAGGTCATACGGATTGTACTTTAGATGTAGATTTACCAGAGGTGGTATTGGATGACAACTGTGATGTAGATCCACAGTCGAGAGTGTCATTGATAGATCCAGTTACGAGATTGGAGAGATCGAATATTAATGTGCCTCCGGGTATTTACGATGCGATCTATACGGCAGAAGATGCCTGTGGCAATGAGAGCTGGGATACAGTAGTAGTAGTGATTACAGATGAGATCGAGCCAGTTCCAATCTGTGATAGAAATACGAATATAACTTTGACGAACAGTGGCGGTGGCCAGGATGGTTGGGCAACAGTTTGTTGGGAGACAATAGATGATGGATCATATGACAACTGTGATTTAGAGCAGATATTGATCAGTAAGACAGGAGCAGATGGAACTTTCCAAGAGTGTTTGACTTATAGATGTGATGATGTAGGAGAGAATGAGATATTCTTGCGAGTATGGGATGAGTCTGGTAATTATTCTACCTGTTGGGGCTTCTTGTATGTAGAAGACAAGGTGCAGCCACAATTGACGTGTAGAGCGGATTCTATCTATTGTACGGATGATATAACGAGAGAATTAGATGATATAGTAGCGAATACGGAAGAAGAATGGGAAGCAGATGGATTGATTACAGATAACTGTAACAATACTACCTTGATCTGTACAGACTTTGTATTCGAAGGTGATGAGTGCGCGCCGGTTTATTCAAGAAGCTGTTATGTAGAAGATCAGTATGGCAATCAGTCCTTGTCTTGTACACACAGTGTTTATGTATTGGATTCTACGGATTGGAGAGTGGTATCATTCCCAGATGACGTGGAAGATCTACCATGTAATTCAAGTACCGATCCATCGAGACATGGAGAGCCAGTAGTAGAGTATGATTGTGAGAAGATCGGAGTAAGATTTGATGATGAGGAGTTCTTCTTGTGCGGCAACAGTCCAAATATAGTAAAGATTAGAAGGACATGGACGGTTTCGAACTGGTGTACAGGAGAGGACATTACTCATGTACAGAGAATTATCCAGAAAGATGATATCCAGCCTAGTTTGACAATACCTGCGGATTTCAATGCAGATATCAACACGAATGATTGCGAAGTGACAGTGCCGGTGAATGTATCAGCGGTAGATGACTGTGGGTTACCAGTGACGATTACGAATAGTTTGGATAATCAGACGGTAGTAGGAGCAGGTCCAATGGTATTTATATTGCCAAAGGGGGTACATGAGATAGAGTTTAGAGCGGAAGATGCATGTGGAAATGTGACGATCGATGATTTGACGATAACGGTAGATGACGTGAAAGCACCTACGGCAAGATGTGGAGATATTACGGTAAATATCAAGTCGACAGGAATCGTATCAGTACAGGCAGATCTATTGGATTTGGGAAGTGATGACAACTGTACGGATCAAGCTAACTTGGAGTTCTATATTCAGAAATTGGATGAAAATGGAGATCCTGTTGGCACAGCTGAGGAAGAGATAGTGTTTGATTGTGATGATATAGATTCTACGCATATGGTTCAGTTGATAGTAGAGGATGATTCAGGAAACAGAGCAAATTGTGTGACGACAGTACATGTTACAGATAATGATGACATATGTCCGGGAGGAAGCAGATTTGCGACAATAGCGGGATATGTAAGATCGACAACTGGAGAGCCGATAGAGGATGCGACAGTAAGGATCAGTGATCCGTCGATAGATGATATCAAGACGAGCAGTACGGGTCAATTCTTGTTCCCAGCGATAGCGAAAGGTCAAGATTATGAGTTGCAAGTGTCAAAGGAAGATGTATACAGAGAAGGAGTATCAACGATAGATTTGATATACATCAAGCGTCACTTATTACAGTTGAATGAGTTGGATGGATCATACCAGTACATCGCAGCGGATGCGAACAACAGTGGGAATGTATCAACGATAGATATCTCCTTGTTGAGAAGTTTGATATTGAGAATCAATGACGAATTACCAGATAACGATGCATGGAGATTTGTTGATGCGAATTATGTATTCCCGGATGAGGATAACCCATGGATGGAGCAATTCCCAGAATATGTGATGAGCGATATGTTATTGGATGACAACATGGACTTGGAGTTCATTGGAGTGAAGATAGGAGATCTTGATAACTCCCACATGGGATCAAGAGATATGGAAGGTACTATGGCCGTAAGGGCAAAAGATAGAAGCTTTGTGAAAGGAGAAGAGGTAGTACTGGAAGTATACGCAGAAGATCTGGAGTCGATGCTAGGAGCGCAGTTTACACTGGAGTTCGATAGAGGCTTGAGTATGGTTGCGTATGAAGAAGGGGTAATGCAGGAGAGTCATGTGAACGTAGCGAGAGCAGAAGAAGGGTACTTGACATTCAGTTGGGACAATATCCAAGGAGATGTAGAAGGGCCATTGTTTAGCTTGAGATTTGAGTCGGAGGTGTCTGGTAAATTGAGCGATTTAGTGAGACTAAATTCAGTGATTACGGAAGCAGAAGCCTATGACAGGAGTGGAAGCTTGATGGACTTGGAGTTGGTGTTCGATAATGCGGAGAAAGCAGAGAGCTTTGCATTGAATCAGAACACACCAAACCCGTTCAGCAATGAGACTGTGATTGGATTTACGTTGCCAGAGGCAGATAGAGTGAATTTGAAGATCATGGATATCTCAGGTAAGTTAATATACAGTGAGAGTGGAGAATACTCTAAGGGGTATAATGAGATTGAGGTAGATGCTAGCTCATTGGAGTCAGCAGGCGTATATTATTACCAAATAGAAACGAGCAGTGCGATAGCGACGAAGAAGATGTTGCTATTCAATCGATAGGCATATATTCGATCATTAACTAAATTATAAGCCACAAAAAGCAAGGTTAATGATCAGAAATTAAGAAGCAATTAAGTTCGCCTTTTAGTTCCTGGTCTACAAACAAGTAGACCAGGAACTTTTTATTGAGTTTTGTCTGCTAGTTATATATTATAATATTTAAGCATAACAGCATATTTCCCTATCTTAGCGTTTATTAGGTAGTATTACTTTCAGGATTGCTTAAATGAGAGAGCTACTGGTAGTAATACCGTGTGTTTTGCTATATGCTAAATGTGCGGGAGTATCTCTAAACCTTAACTTATGTATCGATTTGTAATCACGACGGCCATATGGCTCGTCTCGTTGGGTATGTCATATACCCAATCCCTCTCTATTGAAGGCGGTAACGTTTTTGAAAACGGTCAAATTTGCCTCGATGTTTCTGTAGATGGTTTTCAGGACTTAATTGGTATGGAGTTCGAATTGCGTTGGGATTCGATGGTTCTCGAATTCGAGTCAGTGACAGCGCGAACAGGATTACCTGGATTTTCAGATGTGCAAATTTCGGATCCTACGGAGACTTCTCAATCAACTCCTTCCAATATTGTTGTTGTGAGTTGGTTTGACAATGATCTTACTCCAAGAAGTTTACCTGATGGTGATGTCATCTTCGAGATATGTTACAATGCCATAGGAATGACAGGGAGCAGTTCTACAATGAACTTGTATAATCTAAATTTCACAGATCCGGATCTAAATCCGGTTGATTTTGATGATGTAGATAATATAGTCAGTATAACAACGGCTGTAGGGGAGAGCCTAGCTTTTAATTTTCCTACCACTAATGCAGATTCTGGGCAAGTAATATGCGTGCCACTAACAGTGGCTAACTTTGACACAATCTCACAGTTTAGTTTTGGGGTTAAATGGGATGCAACAGTATTGTCATTTCAAAATGTAATAACTTCTCTAGCACTAGAGGGATTTAATAGTTCGAATATTTCTGTCGTTGGGGCAGATTCTATAACGGTCAATTGGACAGATATTGATGGGACAGGTGAAACTCTGAGCAATGGAGCGGAGTTGTTTGAGCTCTGTCTAAGGGTGGTCGGAGCTCCGGCCAGGTCTTCCCTGCTTCAGATAGGAAATTTATCGGCAAATCAACCCACGGGACCAATTACGGATTTGCAAGCGACCAATGGGTTGATCATCGTCAACGCACCTCCGGAAGCGGAAGATTTGAGAATTATGGCTTCGGATGTAGAAGTGAATCCTGGCGATAATTTCTGTGTTCCAGTAAGAGTGTCGGGTTTTAAGGAGCTTGAAGGGGTGGATTTTACCATTTCATGGGATAATACGGTGGTAAGTTATACAAGAGTTCAGAATTTGGCTAGCCTTGACGGATTCGACATGGGTGATATCAGTACAATAGGGGTAGATCCTACTGGTTTGAGTATGTCTTGGGATTCTCCGGATGGTGATGGAAGAGACCTTGGGTTTAACATCATATTATTCGAGGTATGTTTTTCTACTATAGGAGCAACGGGAAGTATGAGTAATTTTGATTTTTCAAATATGGAAGCTACTCATATGGACGCATTGCCTGTTACTGAAATTGGGGACAATGCTGTTATTTCCGTAGTTACTCCAACGGCGCCTGATGTGATTTTTAGCCTTGATACCATTACTTTGATGGATGGAGAGACTGGTTGTTTAACCATGACCGTTGAAGATTTCAACGCGGTCGATGTTTTCGAATTTGAGATCAATTGGAATACGCTGAATATTGATTTTCAAAGTGCCGATATTTTGGCCAATGTCCCAGGGTTGGACGATACCGATATGACTACTCCGGCAAATGGAGGATCGGATGGACAGTTAATCTTGAGTTGGAGTGATGCCAATGGAGTGGGGAGGTCCCTGAACGATGGGACAGCATTGATGGAGTTATGTTTTGAGGCCAGCGGATCTAATGTCTCAAGGACCTTAACAGTTGATAATATTCAGGTCGAATCTTCAACGGGACTTCAAGTCAGTGGAGTTGGACGCAACGGTAGAATTACTATTCCTTCAAATGGAATTGAAGGAGAACTGACGCTTACGGCGGAGAATTTAAGCCTGGATCTTAACGACTCAGGATGTTTTCCGGTAAGGGTGAGTGGCTTTGAAGATTTAATCACCATGGAGTTTAGGCTTTCTTGGGATAATAGTGTTTTCGAATATACAGGAGTTCAAAATTTGGCTTCATTACCATACTTTTCTACAGGATCGATATCCAATCCCTTTGATGGACAATTGAACATCGTCTGGATCGATGATGACGTTACTGGTAAATCCCTTGCTGACAATACTGTGCTTTTTGAGGTTTGCGGAACCGGAAAAGCAGTGGGCTCAACTGCCAGTACTTTTACTGATGATGAGGCTTCCGATACTAATTCGACGGTAACGGTAAATAAAAATAATGGTCAGATTTCGGTTCAGGACGGCGGATCTGGAAATGGAGACTTGGTGCTTACAGCTGGTGATCTCAATCTAAATTTAAACGATGCTGGTTGTTTCCCTGTTACAGTAGAAGGTTTTCAGGATATGATAACCATGGAATTTCGAATCTCTTGGGACAACAGCATATTCGAATATACAGGTATACAAAACCTATCTTCTCTGGCTTACTTTTCAACTGGCTCAATTTCTAATCCTTTTGATGGACAGTTGAATGTGGTATGGATAGATGATGATGTAACGGGTAAATCTCTAGCAAATAATGCGGTACTCTTTGAGGTGTGCGGAACAGGAAAGACGGCAGGAACAACGGGTGCCATCTTCACCGAAATGGAAGCGTCCAATACTTCTCAGGTGGTTACAGTAGGTAATGATAATGGGCTGATTGTAGTAGATGGCGGCGGTTCAGGTACTGACGACTTAGAGATCATTGTAGGTGATGAAACAGTCATGCCGAATGGAAATGTATGTGTTCCGGTTACAGTAAGACAATTTACGGACATGCTGGGTATGACATTTAGTTTGGAATGGGATGATACCGTTATTGATTTTGATGAAGTAGTACTTGCCAATAATTTGGTTTATCTAACAATGGGAGGTATTAGTACTCCACCGGATATTCCTCAGAACAATATGATTTTTGTTAACTGGATCGACGATGAACTTACCGGAAAAGATCTTGCCGATAATACAGAACTGTTCAGTGTTTGCTACGACGCAGTAGGTAACAATGGAGATCGAACGGATATTGTTATAGGCGATACAGAATTCATTGATGAAACCCAAATGGAAATACCGGCGGTATTGACCAACGGGTCAGTAGAGATTACTAATAATTCTGCACCGACATTCGAGATGATCACAACTTCTGGAAATACAGTTGATATGGGTAGCGTGGTTTGTCTTCCGGTAAGCGTACGTGGTTTTGAAGAAATTACAGAGCTTGAAGCTTTGATCAGTTGGGATGCTTCTATTTTCCAATTCGAATCTGTTGATAATATTTTTGGATTACAGGGCTTAGATATATCTGATTTCCTTACACCATCGGGAGGTGGAACGCCGGGTAACTTAGCGTTGAACTGGACGGATGGTGACAATAGTGGTGAGACGATCAGTGACGATCAGGTCTTGTTCGAATTATGTCTGGAGGCTATTGGTGATGAAGGTGAAATGTCTGATGTTAACATTTCCGGCTTGATGGTAGAAAATGCGAATAGTAGTGTGATCAATATCCAGAATACAAATGGAGATATTACTATAAATACTACAGGAAGCCCATCGGATTTTAAATTAATAGGAGAAGTTGTTAGTGGAGCGAGAAATACTCAGGTATGTGCTACCATTAGCGTAGAAGGGTTCACGAACATAAGCGAATTTACTTTTAAAGTAGAATGGGATGACGCTATTGTCGATTTCGTCAGCGTGAATTCATTGACCACATTGAATGGTTTTGATGAAGATAATATTCTGGATCCTATAGAGCAGCCGACACTTGGTTCTTCAGTATTAGTGGATTGGGATCATCCTGGAGGTGGTTCTTCAACACTAGCAGGGACGGCTGATTTATTCGAAATTTGTTTTGATCTTATTGGTGATTTCGGAACCATCTCAAGTCTGAATATTACAAGTATTCTTGCTTCAGATGATAGTGGGGCCAATATAGTAACAAGTAAAGAAGATGGTTATGTTGGAATTGATCCTGATCAGGACAACGGAGACGTCACCATAATAGCTCCAATGGATTCTGGAAATCAGGGAGATGAATTGTGCGTCGATATAACCGTACGTAACTTCGATAATATATTGTCTTCGGAGTTTTCATTGCTATGGGATCCCAATATATTAGAATTGGATAGAGTGACCAATCTGGTTAATCTACCTGATTTTAACCAAGCTAGAATTTCGACTCCTTCGGAAAACATGATTCCTGGATTATTGGGTGTGTCTTGGTTCGATGAGAATTTTGGGACACATGATTTGAATGATGATGCCGTATTCTTCACGCTCTGCTTCAATCTTATTGGACCTGTTGGTAGTGGTACGGCTTTAAACTTTAAGGATGTCGAATTTTCTGAATCAGGAACGGCGATACCCTATAGAAGTATAGATGGATATATTGCTATAGAAGGTGTAGTGGCACCGACGATTTCTTTCGATATATCTGACGAAAATGTTAACCCTGGAGATGAAGTTTGTGTCGCGGTAACTGCGGAGGGTTTTGACAATATTGACGCGTTGGATTTGGATTTTGGTTGGAATAGTTCGATCCTAAGTTTTAGTAGAGTGACTAATATTGCTGCCATACCAGGATTGGATCAATCAGATTTCACCTCTTCAGGTAATCAGTTAGATTTAGATTGGACAAATTCTTCTGGCACGGGCATAACGCTCGCTGGAGGAGCTACATTATTTGAGATATGTTTCGATGCGATCGGTACGGCGGGAAGCTCAAGTGCCGTTGGCTTAACCAGTGGGACAGTGGTGAATGGAGATGGCACCAACCTTATTATAAGTATTGATAACGGAAGTGTTACGCTCAACGATGTATTATCTATTAATGAGATAGAAGTGGATTCAGTTTCTTGTTTCGGCGGAATGGATGGAACAATTACCCTTAGTGTAACTGGAGGTAGCGGAACTTATAATTATACATGGGACCCACCTTTGAGCACTGGACCTGGTTTGATCAATTTGCCAGCAGGCGAATATGATGTAACAATAGATGATGGCAGTGGAAATATGGTGATGGAAACCGTTGAGGTTTTTGAACCCAATGAATTAATTTCCAGCCCAAATGTGACAGCAGCTAATCCACCGATGAGTGATGGAGAAATAGATTTAAATATTAGCGGTGGTACAGCTCCTTATGACATTAATTGGTGTTGTGGTTTACAAAATGATCTGGAAATTCAAACAGGTCTGGATGCGGATGTATACAGTGCCACAATAACGGATGCTAACGGATGTGAAATAAGTACAGGGGATATCGACTTGGGAAGTGGTCTTTTTGTTAGAGAAGAAACGAGAAGAGAACCAACCTGTCATGACTCTAGTAATGGTTCTTTGACCATTGCTATAAGTGGAGGAACTCCTAATTACCAGATAACATGGTCAGATGGAATGAATGTTATCGGTAATACTGAGCAAATAGATGGTCTTACAGTAGGTACATATTTCTATACGGTTACAGATAGTGGATCACCTCAGTTAATGACGACTGGAAGTTTGGAATTGATGGGTAATCCTGAGATCACAATTGATTTTGACATAAGTCCTGAGACCAATGCAGGTGGTGATGGTTCCATTGAAATAGATGTAATGGGTGGAGTTCCAAACTATTTTTTCAGTTGGTTTAATTATCAAAACAATGGAACAAGCTCATTAGAGGATCAATTCAACCTTACTTCAGGATATTACCGACTTGATGTAATTGATGCTGCTGGATGTAGAGTGACCATAGACTCTGTATTTGTAGGAGGTGCTTTGTTTGTTCCCACTGCTGGTATCGTTGTAGATTCAGTATCCTGTCCTGGTGAGTGTGATGGAGTGATTACACTATTTCCGGAAGGTGGTACTGGAGATTATGAGTACTGTTTCGATGGAGGAGCAAGTACAGCTTCGAATACTCAAGGAGGATTTTGCGGTGGAGATAATATAGTAGTAATAGTAAAAGATGTAAACAATGGCGATCAAACGGTCGTACAAGTAAGTTTTGAAGATCCCGAACCTTTGGATGTTCAGTACAATAGTATGGGAGTTTCTATGGGCAATGACGGTGGAATAGTCCTGGATGTCAGCGGCGGTAAATCTCCATACACTTATGAATGGAGTAATGGAGAGGAGACAAAAGATATATTCGACCTTGCGGCGGGTACTTATTCAGTAACTATTACAGATGCCAACGATTGTGAGACCATTGTAAATGATATTCCTGTTGACATAAGAACTCTGGCGATTGAAGTCGAAAGAGTAGTAGATGTAGTTTGCGCAGGAGATGCAAATGGTTCGATAGAAGTTGGTGTTACAGGTGGATGTCCTCCATATAATTATGTGTGGCGTCGAAACGGTGTTGTCGTAAGCAATGATGAAGACTTATTCAATATAACTGATGGAGAGTACGAGTTAGAGGTGGTGGATCAATGCAACGAATTACTGTTTTCAGGTCCAATTGTTATTGATGCAAGTTCAGATTTAACGATCAGTTTAGAAATTATCTCGGATTACAATGGCTTTGCTGTATCTGGATTTGGATTAGCAGATGGAACGGCAAGGGTAATTACCAATGATGGTGTAGAGCCATATAATATAATGTGGAGTAATGGTTCTACAAATAGCTTTATTTCCGATCTAACAGCTGGCACTTATTCCGTAACCGTGGAAGATGATCTGGGTTGTGTCAAGACAGGTTCTATCACTCTGGAGCAACCGACCAGATTGAGATTGGATTTTGAGGTTGTCAATGTTAATGATTGTGCCAATGAGAATAACGGTGTTGCAAGGGCTATAGTCAGTGGAGGTATTTCTCCTTATCAATACGATTGGAGCAATAGTTCTGACAACGGATCAACCGCCAGTGGTTTGCCTTCAGGAT
>CBDDLT010000024.1:312500-389498 GCA_965230755.1 Saprospiraceae bacterium
GTATAGAAAAGAAAATGTAGGCATGAGTAACGATAAATAAGGTGAGAAACCTTATCGCCGAAAGACTAAGGGTTCCTGTAACGATGCTAATCAGAACAGGGTTAGTCGGGACCTAAGGCGTACCCGAAAGGGGAAGTCGATGGCAATCAGGTTAATATTCCTGAACCATTTATACATTGAACGTGACGGAGTTGGAAAGTTGCTGGGATCAGACGGAATTGATCGTAGAGAGGAAGGCGTAGCCGGAATCGAAGTGGTGGACCAACTTCCAAGAAAAGCAAGTATAAAGCCCGTACCGTAAACCGACACAGGTAGTCGAGGAGAGTATCCTCAGGCGCTCGAGAGATTCATGGCTAAGGAACTAGGCAAAATAGCCCCGTAACTTTGGGAGAAGGGGCGCTCTATAGCAATATTGAGCCGCAGTGAAGAGGCCCAGGCGACTGTTTAGCAAAAACACAGGACTCTGCGAAATTGAAAGATGACGTATAGGGTCTGACACCTGCCCGGTGCCGGAAGGTTAAGGAAGGTGCTTATCTTCGGAGAAGGCATTGACTGAAGCCCCGGTAAACGGCGGCCGTAACTATAACGGTCCTAAGGTAGCGAAATTCCTTGTCGGGTAAGTTCCGACCTGCACGAATGGTGTAACGATCTGGGCACTGTCTCGGCCATGAGCTCGGTGAAATTGAAGTATCGGTGAAGATGCCGGTTACCCGCAACGGGACGAAAAGACCCCGTGAACCTTTACTACAGCTTCACATTGGATTTGGATATATGATGTGTAGGATAGCTGGGAGACTGAGAATTGGCCCCGCCAGGGGTTGAGGAGTCGTTGTTGAAATACCAGCCTTGATATATTTAGATTCTAATTCGCCTTTGGCGAAGACATTGTGTGGTGGGTAGTTTGACTGGGGTGGTCGCCTCCTAAAAAGTAACGGAGGCTCGCAAAGGTACCCTCAGCATGGTTGGTAATCATGCGAAGAGCGTATGAGTAGAAGGGTGCTTGACTGAGAGAGAGACATTTCGATCAGGTGCGAAAGCAGGTTCAAGTGATCCGGTGGTTCTGAATGGAAGGGCCATCGCTCAAAGGATAAAAGGTACTCCGGGGATAACAGGCTGATCTCCCCCAAGAGCTCACATCGACGGGGAGGTTTGGCACCTCGATGTCGGCTCGTCACATCCTGGGGCTGGAGAAGGTCCCAAGGGTTGGGCTGTTCGCCCATTAAAGTGGCACGCGAGCTGGGTTCAGAACGTCGCAAGACAGTTCGGTCTCTATCTGTTGTGGGCGTGGGAATATTGAGGAGAGCTGACACTAGTACGAGAGGACCGTGTTGGACATACCTCTAGTGTACCAGTTGTGCCGCCAGGTGCATCGCTGGGTAGCTATGTATGGAATGGATAAGCACTGAAAGCATCTAAGTGCGAAGCCAACTCCAAGATGAGTATTCCATTGAGGGTCGTTATAGACGATGACGTTGATAGGCTATAGGTGGAAGTGCAGTGATGTATGGAGCCGAGTAGTACTAATTACCCGATAGCTTCTTATCCGACTCTTTTTATGCCACATTACCTCACTCACAGTTTTTACTCTACTTCGCTTCCTTTTTTTCTTTGTATTTCTTTACAAAAAATATATTACAACCCACAAGATCCTAAAGATCTTAAGGTGGTTATAGCGGTGGGGCTCCACCTCTTCCCTTTCCGAACAGAGAAGTTAAGCCCACCAGCGCTGATGGTACTGCATTTGCGGGAGAGTAGGTCGCCGCCTTTTTGAAACAACTAAGCCGTGTAGTTAATACTGCACGGCTTTTTCTTTTTTATAACCTAATACCTAATCCATTCATATCTCTGTCTTCACACTTTTTCAATTATAAATTTTAATTACCAAAGACCTACTCTCCGCCAGCCCACCCTCTGCTGTGGCAGAGGTCCATTTAGAACATTCATCCGCAATAAGCGGAATCGCTCCGTCAAGCCGCCTTTTTGAAACAAAAAGATAAGCTCTGTAGAATATATTCCACAGAGCTTTATCTTTTTAGCCCCATCCATACCACACACCTCCGATTTCATTTACTCACCTCCACTATTCTTACATCCCCCCATTTTTCATTGTTAATTGTTAATTATCATCTCGATGCCCGAACAAGCAAACTCAAATAAATCAGCAGTTATATTCTGAATTATTCCAGATCACCAAATTCGCATCACCGATCACCAACAACAACTGATCACCGATCACTAATACCTGATCACCTATCTCCTTCTCCCCCATTATTAATTTTTAATTTTTCATTGTTAATTATTAATTAGTCCACTACCAATACCTGTTGAGTCAAACTTTCTTGATCATTCCGAATAACAATGGTATAATTTCCAGCGGGAAATTTATTGGCATCCCAAAGAACAGGTCCTTCTATTTCATTTTCATGGACCAAGGAGCCAACACTATTATATACTTTATAGGAGTTGGCCAAATCCACGAATTTATCATCTAAATAAAAAAGTCTACCTATTGTTGGAAAGACAGCTTGAGCACTGTCATGAAGTTGTTGCTCATTGGATGAAGTAACGCTAGTGTTTCTTACAACAACAGCATTTGGCCTGATAAGACCACCGGCTCCTGGTGCTACTATATTTCTAACAAAATTGTTTTGAGAATCAAATTGCTTAACTGATCCTGTTCCGCCATCACCAATCAACATATCTCCATTGGGCAAAAAATCAACGTCTTCAGGAGTGTTTAATCCGGAGATTACAACCCCAAGATATTGACCACTGGAATCAAATTTTTTCAGAAGACCGGCAGAGTAATCAAGCACATTGAGATCGCCATTGCTATCGAACCAAATATTCGTAGGTCCTTGTAGATCGGAATCAATAAATATACCTAGGTCATTACCTTGAGGATCAAATCTTCTGACAAAAGCTCCACTCCACGAGGATATGTACAGATTATTATCTGCATCCCAATCCAGCCCTATGCTATTCGTAACACCTACTTGGTTGAACTCATCGATGAAATCGCCATCTAGTGAATATCTTTGTACCCTGCCGGCCTGAGCCCATTCGAGGATATACAGTAGACTATCTGGTCCGATTTTCATTCGAGTAGGACCTTGAATTCCAGTGGCGAAAAACTCAATAAAATTACCAGTTGTAGCGTCGTGTTTTCCTATTGTCCCTGTAGTAAGATTGGAAATAAGTACTACACCCTCGTCTTCTTTAAACAGAATGTCCTGGGGCCAGCCCAGATTATCAGAAATGAAAACCCTGCTATTTAGTCCATTCTGATCATACTCCATTATTTTCCATGGTGGTACATTAAAGTTGGCGGCGTCGCTCACATAAATCTTATATTCCTGTGCAGTGATAGTGGATAAGATGGAAACTGATAAAACTATAGATAGAATTAATTTCATGGTAATAAACATTTACGATTTACATTATCAAAACCGAAATGTATTAAATGCTGCACTGATTAAATTGTAAAAAACGATCAATTCATTCGGGTGAACTGACTGGGTGTTTGACCAATAATGGCTTTGAAATCCTTTATCATATGGGCTTGATCAAAATATCCATAATCGTAGGCAATATCGGATAGCTTTTCGTAGGTCTTACGGCGTAATATCTGGGCAATTCGTTGAATTCTGGTTATTTTACAAAAATCCTTGGCATTCATTCCAGTGGATTTTTTGAATATTTTTCGAAATTGGGACTCGCTGAGATGTACGGATTTGGCCAGTTCCGAAACTTTTACGACACCCTGATGATGTTCCAAAAGAGAATGAAATTCCACTCTTCGATGGTCTGAAATGGACACTCTTATTTGATTGGTGATTTCGAGAAGTTTATTGATACGCTGTTCCAAACTATCTTCTTGATAGACCGCTTGGATGAATTGATTTCCTTTTTTACCCCAAACATCCCTTAAGTCAATAACGCAATTTTTCATGGAGGGAAGGTCAGATTGAAGGATATCGTAGCTATATGCCGGCTTAATCTTGATGCCCAAACAATAGGATTCAGGACTTTCTGCCCTGACTTCATAGGATTGATTGTGCAGGCCTCCTACAAACCCCTTTGGCCTTTCAGCCCAAGTCGCATCGTTTACTCTGTGATAAAATGCCCCGCCGAACTGAATAAGAATTTCGAATCGTCCTTCAGGAACAAAGCGTACGATATTATTATTCTCAAACCGGTAAATCTTGATAGCTTCCAACCAAGAATCATTTTTCAAGGGGAGGAATACATTTTTGCTCGATACTCCCTTATGATTAAACAGTTCCGGATTAGATGATTTCATGGAATGTACATCTTCTTTTTTGGTCTTACTAATTTAAGTAATTACCGGTAACTTAAAATGAAATGGAGTATTATCTCCCTCATTTAACCCTATTGGTTTTTATTAAAATGCTAGATTTCTAGTAATTGGAAACCATTCGAATCAATAGTAAATATCATTACCACTATGTTTACGCTCGAAATCTAGCAGCCATTTTTTTCGTTCTATTCCTCCTCCGTAGCCTTTTAATGCTCCATCGCTTCCTATAACTCTGTGACACGGAATAATAATGGCTATTTTATTATATCCGTTGGCAGAAGCAACAGCCCTAACTGCTTTTTCTTTATTAAGGCTAATGGCCTGGTTCGAATAGGAAGTAGTTGCTCCAAAAGGAATTTCCAGAAGACCTTGCCAAACAGTTTTTTGGAAATCGGTACCGACAGGATGAAGGGCAACATCGAAAGATGTTCTGTCGCCACTAAAATATTCCGCCAGTTCTTTTTTAGCTTGATGAATATGTTCATTTTCTCCAGTTAGTATTGGAGCATTGAGCCTCTTCTGTAAATCCTGAAACTCAGTTTCGAGCATTTTTCTATTGGTAAACTCCAATAAACAAATGCCTTCTTCAGTCGAGCATATGAACATGGGCCCAATGGGCGTGGTTAATCTGCTGATAAGAATTATCCCTTCGGTACTTGTCTTCTTAGGGGATTTACCCATGATTTTCTTAAATGTATAAGAGAATCCACTTAAAGATTCATAACCCGTTTCATAAGCGGTATCGGTAGCTTTTTTTCCGTTTTGTAACTCTTCATAAGCATTATTGATTCTATACATACGCTGATATGCGTGAAAGGTGATGCCATAGTTTTTCTTGAACCATCTTCTAACCACATGAGGCCTGATATCTTGTAGTCGAAGTTCATAATCTTTGATTTTTTCCTTTGGATTTTCCTTGACAAGATGAATGGCCTTCTCTACCTCAAGAGGTGGTTTGTGAGCATTTTCCGTTGGTTTGCAAATTTTACAAGGACGATAGCCATTTTCAAGGGCTTCTTTAAAAGAGGGATAAAATTCTACATTCTTTTTTTTCGGCTTTCTTGCTCTACATGTTGCAATGCAGAAAATAGAAGTAGTTTTTACTCCCGCGTAAAAGACACCAAGGAAATCGGGATTCTTATCAACCAAAGCCTGGTAATACTGATCTATTTTATGTTGATTACTGATCATTGTCGAATCGTTAATTATTGAAACGTTATATCAAGCACAAAGATTCATTCCTTTGCTATGTTCTGCAACCGAAAAATTGACAAGTATTTTGAGGATAGGATAGTTGGGACTTGGAAAGTGGTTTATTTTTAAGTCTAATCAATATCAAACTCTCTAGTGGAAAATTACCCAACGTGAATGGTGCAGCCTTTTCCATATCCTATGGATTGAATAAGTAAGAGATCATGATAGCCGAAAGGATCAATCTACCAGAAGGATAGATGTTTTGAATTCGAACTAAAAGTTCAACTATGCACTTACACATCAGAAGTTTATTGATGATAATAGCCGTTGTTTGTACGAGCGTACCAGATCTGATTGGACAACAATCATTTTGTGGTATTAAGGATTTGGTGCGGTACAGCCATGCCTCAAATTCGGAATTTGACCATCGTTTACCAGACGAGCATCATAAAATTCGAGACGAAATTCTGTATGTTAACACTGTAATTCATGTTCTTTACCATACCCAGGAACAAAGGATTAATAGCTTAGATATAGAAGATTTATTAACAAGGGCCAATGAACTTTTTAGGGCTGAGAACATAGATTCTTCCTATATTCATGAACAACATAAAAGCAAAATAACCGATAGTCGCATACAATTCTGTCTAACTTCATCCGATCCATTGGGCAATTCAACCGATGGAGTTAATTATGTTTATACGGATAGGGATAAAATGCCAGTAGGGACAATTAGTAATGATTCCTGTATCGAATATGTTAAACGAAGCGATTTAGGAGGTACAGAGGCTTGGGATACTAGTCATTATTTTAATATCTGGATTGCTCAAATGGATATAACAGGTACTTCCAGTTATGGGGTCCCATATTCTAATTTTTACCCTTTTAGAGATCAAGATACCCCATGCAATGTTCCGGGAGTGGTTCTTGATGCCAATCTTTTTTTGGACCCTGGATTGCCGCTTGAGGCTCCTAATGTGTTGGTGCATGAACTGGGCCATGTTCTCGGTTTACGTCACACTTGGGGACATCGCATTGATTCTATGTCACTTTGCCTCGTTGATGATTTCATAGAAGACACGCCACTATGTAGTTTTAGCCCTTTTTGTGGTAGGGTACAGGAGGCCAATACTTGTATAGAACCCACAAATGACGAAGTGGACAATCAAACAAATTTTATGAATTATGGATGTCAATTGATGTTTACGCAAGGGCAAGTAGATGCGATGAGAAGAAATTTAGTTATAGATGCACCAGAAGGAATATTAATGGAAGAAACCAATTGTGAAGAGATTGTTTCCAATGAGGTTTTATTAGTGGATGATGAGGATGACTGGTTTAGGATTAGCCCGAACCCGTCTAAGGGTATTTTTGAGATTTCAATTCGCAAGACTTTTTCAGAGAAGATTGAGTTATCGTTAACGGATATTACAGGTAAAGTACTACTATCTGATGATTCTTTAATTCCAAATGAAATGTACAGGAGCCACTGGAATATAGGGGATGTTCGTAGTGGAGTTTATTTTCTTATCCTTAGAACTAAGGAAGAATTAGTTTGTAAGAGACTAATCATTTACTGAGGTAATCAGGATTAATATTTAGCAACTCAAGTCAAATCTATAGGTTTTAGCATTTGGACCTTGAATTTCTAGTAGATGAAGAATTCATAGGAGTAAGTCGAAAGAGGGATTTGTATAAAAAATTAAAGATCCGAGAATTGTACATTCTCGGATCCTTAACAACCTTTGCTATATGAAACTTACTAACCCTACTACTTAATCTTTACTTGAAATTTTACGTTTTCTTTGGATTCCATATCTTTTGGAATTTTGACAGATAAAATACCATTGCTATACTCAGCTGATATATTATCTACGAGAACACTATCCGGTAATTGGAATTGTCTTCGAAAAGATCTAGCCTTGAATTCCTTGATGAAGTACTTCTTCTTTTTGTCCTCTTCCGACTCTTCTTTCTCTGCACTAATTTTCAGTAGACCATTTTCAATTTCCATCTTAATGTCTTTCTTAGAGAAGCCCGGTACTGAAAGCTCTATTCTATAGGCCTCATCCTCCTCCTTGATATTGGCGTCAGGTCTAAATGAAGTTTCATTGTATTCAATCAAATCTCCGAGACTGGTATTGAAAAAATCATCAACCATCTTTTTAAAGCTTGGGATCGCGTACATATTTACTGTATTTTTCATTTTAATCTATTTTAAGTTTATGCAATATTAATAGTGGTAACTTCTTTGGCTTTTTTGGAGATGCCTACGGTGAGGATTCCATTTTCGAGATTCGCCTCTATATTGGACTTGTCCGCATCTTTAGGAAGTCGAACCCTTCTCAGGTAAGCCAATTCCTTAGTTTCTTTTTCTGTTTCTTCTGAGGCTTCAATTCTAAGAATGTCTTCTTCAACACTGATGCTAAGTCGCTCCTTAGAAATACCGGCAAGTAAAAATTCGAAAAAGTATTTGTCCCCTTCTGTGAAAACATTCATATATGGAGACCTTGTTCTATTCTGATATGTAGTCGCTGGGGTTTTACAGTTTAATCTAGATTTTGTTGCTATCATTTTTCTTGTTTTTATCCCAACAAGCTCAAATGATATACCAGCAGCCTAGTTAACGACAATAAGGCATTTTTGCACCAAAATAAATGACATAATGGCGCATTGATTCAGTTTGATCAATTGTTTTAAGACAAAATGGCGCAATAAGGGAAGGCCTACTGCTATTTTTTGTGATTTGAAAAAGAAGAGGATCTGGTTTTTTTAAAAATTTAGGACTTCTTATTGTTGTCTTCCATTGTTTTTACTTTTTCTTCCCACTGGTCCTTTGCCAGTTTTCGAAGATCCTTAACCTCATCTGTTTCATCCAATATTTCTTTGCCGAGCAGTGTTTCAAACAAATCCTCCAAAGTAACAACTCCTGCTAATGAACCATATTCATCGACTACGACCATTAGGTGCATACGTTCCTTAACCAATTCGTCGAACAGGTCTTGAAGTAAGGCTGTCTCTTGAACAAACCTTGGCGGAGATGAAATATCTTTCAGCGCTTTATCACCATCTCCCTGTACCATATGATGGAGCACTTCGTTCTTCAATACGATTCCCGTAATATCGTCTTCTCTCTCTCCATAGATGGGTATCCGAGAAAACTGTCGATACTCTTCTTTACTTTCCAATTCCTTAAGACTCAAATTCTCATTGACCATAAAAACTACTGTCTTAGGGGTCATGATATCTGAGACCTTGAGGTGTATAAGCCTCATAAGATTCTTAATGATAGCCGATTCCTGCTGTTGTAATACTCCGCTTTCCTGGCCCACTGAAGCCATGGCATTAAAGTCTGCTCTACTGAAAACAGATTTACTCTTATCTTTCTTGAGTGTTTTAGTGATGAGCTGACTTAACCAAACGAAAGGTCCCAAAATGGTCATGATGATGCGCAGGGATTGTGTGGTAAAAGGAGCAAGGCTTTTCCAGTTATTAGCACCAATGGTCTTTGGTATGATTTCCGATAAAATTAGAATCGCCAAAGTCATCACCGTGGCAATAATGGATTCGTAACTAATCTGAATCGGTCCTATATTAAAGAAATTTGCGCCCCATAGTTTCCCTGCCTGAGCTCCTACTCCAATGGCACCAACCGTATGAGCTATGGTATTTAATGTCAAAATCGCCGATAGTGGTCTATCAATATCCTCCTTAAACTTTTTGAGCTGAAAGCCCATTGCAGACTTCTTTTCAACCTCAGACTGAATAAAAGAGGGAGAAATACTCAGGAGAACCGCTTCCCAAATACTACATAGGAAAGAAAACAGTATTGATAAGACAAAGAAAAAAAACAGAGCCATGTATATTTCGTTAAATTGAACTTAATGATAATGGTTTAATCTATAAAAGCAAATGTAGAAATAGTATTATTTTCGTCGGCTTTGAGAGATCTGCAAAATTAAATGCTTTGTCGAACTTTTTTTCGATGATAACGTTTAAATTTGCAGAAACAATTAGACTAAATCTAAATAACATAAGAATGACGAGTAAACAGATTTATCTGGATCACAATTCTACCACTCCATGTGACCCTAGGGTCGTGGAAAAAATGATACCTTATTTTACCGATCATTACGGTAATGCGGCAAGTCGAAACCACCCTTTTGGATGGAAGGCCGAGAAAGCTGTTGATATGGCGAGAGAACAATTGGCTGACTTAATAGGTGCCGGTCCCAAGGAAATCATTTTTACCAGTGGCGCAACAGAATCCAATAATCTGGCGATAAAGGGAGTCTTTGAGATGTATCAGCGCAAAGGTGACCATATTATTACTGTAGAAACAGAACACAAAGCAGTCATAGATACCTGTAGAAAGATTGAGAAGATGGGAGGTAAGGTGACTTATCTCAAAGTCAATAAAAAAGGTTTGATTGACTTGAAAGAGTTAGAGGAGGCAATTACAGATCGAACGATTTTGGTATCCGTCATGTGGGCGAATAATGAGACTGGTGTTATTCAACCGATGAAAGAAATCGGGAAGATATGTGCGAAACACGGTGTGTTGTTCATGAGTGATGCAACTCAGGCAGTAGGTAAAATACCGGTTGATGTTAAAGAAACAGGCATTCACATCATGTCTTTCACTTCGCACAAGATGTATGGACCGAAGGGTGTGGGAGCGTTGTTTGTTAATAGAAAGAATCCGAGAGTGAAGGTTACTGCGCAAATAGATGGTGGTGGACATGAAAGAGGAATGAGATCGGGAACTTTAAATGTTCCGGGAATAGTGGGGTTTGGAATGGCTGCTGAGATAGCTAAAAAAGAGATGTTTGAAGATGCGGAAAGGATATCTCGCCTGAGGGATAAGTTAGAAAAAGCCCTGGTAGAAAATTTAGAAGAAGTTGAGATCAATGGAGATGTGGATCATAGGATGCCGCATGTTACGAATATCAGTTTTAAGCATGTTGAAGGTGAAGGCCTGATGATGACTTTCAATCAAGATATTGGGGTTTCTTCAGGATCTGCTTGTACCAGTGCTTCTTTGGAGCCTTCATACGTGCTGGTCGCTTATGGATTGGGCGATGAATTGGCGCATTCATCCATTCGATTTAGCTTGGGGAGATTTACTACAGAAGAGGAAATTGATATTACGATAGACTCGGTGACCAAAGGAGTTAACCATATGAGAGACTTGAGTCCAATTTGGGAAATGTATAAAGAGGGAATTGATTTGCAGAGTATAGAGTGGCAACAACATTAAAAAGAACAATTAGAATAATATAATATGGCATATTCAGAAAAATTATTAGACCATTTTAAGCAGCCAAAAAATGTAGGTACCTTGGACAAGACCAAGGATAATGTGGGTACCGGTCTTGTTGGCGCACCGGAATGTGGTGACGTTATGAGACTTCAAATAGAAGTTGATGATGAGACTGGTATGATCAAAGATGCCAAATTCAAGACTTTTGGATGCGGTTCGGCAATTGCTTCGTCAAGCCTTGCTACAGAGTGGATCAAAGGAAAAACAATCGATCAGGCTTTGGAAATTGACAACATGGATATTGTAGAAGAGTTGGCACTTCCTCCTGTTAAGATTCACTGCTCTGTCCTTGCTGAAGACGCAATTAAAGGAGCTATAGAAGATTATAAGAGGAAAAAAGAAACAAGCACCTCCTAATTAGAAACAGGATTACCAACAATTATCCATTATTAATTTTTAATTATCAATTCAATCCTATGTTAACTGTTGCAGATAGTGCGAAGTCAAAAATTGATGAAATTAAGAGTAGTTCAGCCATTGGAGATGACTATTTTTTAAGGGCTACAGTGGTGAGCGGAGGATGCAGTGGTTTAACTTATCAGTTGGACTTTGACAATGAAATGAAGGAAGATGATCAGGTATTTGAGGACAAAGGGGTCAAAGTTGTGACCGACCTTAAGAGCTTCTTGTACTTGTGTAACAGCACCCTTGAGTTTTCAGGAGGATTGGATGGAAAAGGCTTTTTCTTTAACAACCCTAATGCCTCAAGAGAGTGCGGATGTGGTGAAAGCTTTGCCGTCTGATGGGAGCTTATTTTGGTGAGGACTTCTTTCCTTTTTTCTACGAGCTATCTCTGAACAACAGCAAAGATTGGTTCGATCAGAATCGAAAGAGGTACACAAAAGTTGTCAAAGAACCATTCTACGCTTTTACACAGGACCTGATTAATGTGATCAAAGAACATGATCCCGACCTGAATATTCAGGTAAAACACGCCGTTTTTAGGATCAATAGGGACATTCGCTTTGCCAAGGACAAGAGTCCTTATAACAAGCATATTTCAGCCTTTATGAGCCCAAAGGGGAAGAAAGACGGAGGATATGCCGGATTTTATTTTCATTTTGGTCTTGAAGGAAGTTATATTGGAGGAGGTGCCTACAGTCCTTCCAAGGATCAATTGCAGAAAATAAGAACCGGAATCGCCCAAGATCCGGAAACCTTTATGAAACACCTCAATAACGCCAAGTTTAAGAAAAAATACAAAGAATTGAAGGGCGCGAAGAATAAGCGTATTCCTAAAGAGTTCAATGAAGTAGCGGAACAATATCCTGTTCTTTACAACAAGCAATTCTACTACATGGCGGAAAGTGAGGACAATGATTGGGCTCTTAGACCAGATCTTTTAGAGTTCTGCATGGATCACTACAAAGCCCAAAAAGATGTAGAGCGATACCTCCGGTCTTTGGTTTCTTAGAAGCTCCTCTTTTCTTATTATATCAATGAACGGTTAATGATGAAAGAACTTAAATTGCCTGAAGCACCTAATTCCATCCAGAAAGGGGTACCCTTAAAACAAGTATTGGACAAAGCTGCTATTACACAGCTAAGGGAAAACCTTCAAATCACATTCAAAGACTTCAATAAGGAAAAATTTGTCCAGGACGCACTTTCCGGAATCGAAGAACTCACACTTAAGGAAAGGGGTTCTTGGATTGCTGAAGCTATGAAAAAATACCTGCCCAATAATTATACGAAGTCCGCTGAGATAATTTTGGACTCGCTAACACCACCATTAAAAGAAACCAGTAACCTTGGACTTTCAGGTATGTTTTACATGCCTCATGTGAGCTTCGTTGCTCAATACGGATTGGATACAGAGTACAATGATGGTTTGGATCCTTTTGATATTTCAATGAAGCTTCAGTTCGAATTGACCAAGCGGTTTACCTCGGAATTCTCCATTCGATACTTTATCATTGATCAACCCGATAGAACATTTTCTATACTTTACGACTGGATGAAGGATGCCGATCCACATGTGCGTAGACTTTGTTCGGAAGGCGCCCGGCCGAGATTGCCTTGGGCTCCGAAAATTGCGGATTTGGTAAAAGATCCAAGTCCTTCTATTCCTATCCTGGAAGAATTAAAAAATGATCCTGATTTATATGTCAGAAGAAGTGTTGCTAACCATGTTGGAGACATCGCAAAGGACAATTTGGAAATTGCACTAAATCTGTGCGAAAGCTGGTTAAATGGAGCGTCGAAAGAATTGAAGTGGGTAATTCGACATGCTTTGAGACATCCAGCTAAAAAAGAAATCAGTGAAGCGCTGGAACTAAGGAAAAAGGCAAAATAGAATAAAACTCAGCAACCATCATCCTTAGAAATCTACGTTCTAGAGCATTCTTGAGAAATTCTTAGTAAATTGAGGAAACCGAAATTGCCGATTAAAGGCAGTTAAATCTCTTCTTGGGACGATCACGCCCTATAATGTTTTACTTGAATGGTGATTAAAAAGGAGAACCAATGAAAGAGTTAGTTATAATATCGTTTTTGACCCTAATATTTGGAATCAATGCGAATGCGCAGCTCATCCATGCCGATCCCAGCAATTATAGAACTTTACTTCCAACTCTGAGTCCGGGAGATACCTTATTATTGGCTCCGGGAAATTATCCGGATCGGCTTAATATTAACGATATCAATGGAACGGCTCAACAACGAATCGTAATAAAGGGCAGTGGAGATGCAACAGTGTTTTTGGGCGATCCTTGCTGTAATACGGTTAGCATTCGAACTTCAAGCTATGTGACAATCAGAGATTTTAAGATAGATGGCTTGAACATCAATTACATCGATGCGGTGAAGGCGGAAGGGTCTCAAGGGAATTGGGCACACAATATCACGATAGAGAATCTATTGATAGTAGGCCATGGAGCAAATCAACAAACCAATGGAATCAGTACCAAATGCCCGACTTGGGATTGGATCATACGTGGGTGTACAATCGATGGAGCCGGAACGGGAATGTATCTCGGGAATTCCGATGGCGAACAACCCTTTGTCAATGGTATCATCGAGTATAATCTGATCAAGAATACCATTGGGTATAATCTACAAGTGAAGCGTCAAAATGCTGGTTCACGGAATGTTGCAGGAATGAAATTGAATGGGAAAACAATCATTAGGCACAATGTTTTTTCGAAACAGCAAAATGCTTCTTCGGGTTCGAGCTCCAGACCAAATCTATTGGTTGGTCATTTTCCTCCGTCGGGAGATGGGGTGGATGATTATTACGAGATTTACGGGAATTTCTTTTGGCAAAATCCCTCAGAGTCTTTATTTCAGGGTACGGCCAACCTTGCATTCTACAACAATATTTGTGTGAATACAGCAGGTGGTAGTGGTATATCCATCATCGTTCACCAAGGTTTTCAACCGAGAGATATACGTATTTTCCATAATACCATTGTTGGTGATCAGAACTGGGGCATTCGGTTATTGGATACGGATGCGAACTATCAGAAATATGTCTATGGCAATGCCGTATTTTCAGATCATTCGACCCCTATAAGGATAGTAGGAAATGGCGCTTCTACGGCAAATCTTTTAGATAACACGGTAGATATGATGTCTAATGCGAATAATTACGTCAATAATTTTAGTAACAATATATCGGAGATCGACCTGTATCCTAAAGATGGCAGCTCATTGTACTCGAGCTTTATTCCCAATGATCTATTCCTTAATTATACGGATCACTCAAAGGATTTTAATTCTGATCTAAGGTCCTGGCATTTTAGGGGAGCTTATTCGGGAAGTGGAATTAATGAGGCTTGGTCCCTGGCGATTGAGAAAAAACCTAAACCCGATCCTGTAACGACCAGTATTGAAGAGCTGGATGACGAAAATGCCATTCCCAAGATTATCTTATACCCTAATCCAGGTGGTCAGAAATACACATGGTTATTGAGCGATAAGACTATATCGAAAGCTGAAATTCTGGTCACTTCATTGGATGGAAGGATTGTTTTTAAAAAGAAATATGATCACCTGAAGAATTTAAAGTTTGATATGTCGAATTGGAAGACAGGGCTGTATTTTGTTCGGATAAGTAACGGAATATTTTCCGAAGTACTTGATCTAGTAGTACAATAGGAATTATTGAATTAGACAATTGTTTTCGAAAAATGAACCTTCTCATTTGAGCCGTGTACTTCAATAAAAAGTACACAAGATGAAAACACATAAAATTCTGTTTCCGATTATATTATCTCTGTTGTTGTTGGTAGGTTCAACGCTTTTATTATCGCAACATACGGTGAAATCAGAGCACAAGCCAAAAAAGATAGAAGGGATAGCTAAAGAGGATAAGCCACTTCACTATTATCTCGAGCAATCCAAATTATGGCAAGTACTGATCATTGAAAATCCTAAAAATGCCGAAGCTTGGCATCAATACTACAAAGCGGAAAGAGCTGCCCTACAATTGCAATACAGAGAACCTTGGGTGAACGACAAACCCGCATTCTACAAAAAGCTATCGCCAATACTGGAAAGAGCTGAGAAACACATTTCGGATCAGTTTGAATATCACTATATGTTGGGAATGAATGCGGAGAAAAAAGAAGCAATGAAGGCTCTAAAACAGGCGTATTCAATAGATCCTGAAAGAAGTGAGACCTATGGGTGGCTGTTTACCTATAACATTCCGGAATTCAATGAAAAAGAATGTGTAGACTTAGCCAAGAGAATGCTTAAAGCCAATACTTATAGTGATGCCAACTTAAAATGGAATTATAATGCATTACAGTCCATAGATCAAGGTGGCCTGATTATTTCGAATGGTGACATGGATGGTCTTCCTAAATGGGTATTACAATATGGAGCAGGTGTTCGACAAGATGTATTGGTAGTGAGCAAGTGGTTTCTCGCTGATATGGATGATTACAGAGAGAAGGTATACTCAAAGTTGAATTTAGAACTTCCCGATTTGAAAAAATCGGATTTTGAAACCCTGGCTTTATATGCCGATTATCTCGCGGTGGATCTTTTAAAAAGAACCAATCAATCCGCCTATATCTCTGCAGGAACATCACTTCAGTTTTTTAAAGACAATCAGATTGAAGACAAAATGTATTTGGTCGGCAATGTGTTAAAGTACTCCGAAGAGCCGTTTGATAATACTGCTGTCATTGAAGAAAATCTCGAGAACAAGTACTATATGCAGTATCTTCTACAAAACTTTCAACATCATCACGAAGACGAGGTAGTTAAAAGTAGAATGAATTTGACCTATTTACCCAGTTTGGTACATTTAAAAAATCACTATGCCAAGACACAACAGGAGGAAAAACTGGCTTATTGTGATCAACTCATTGATCGAATAGCCATGGATAGTGGAAATGAAGAAGAAGTACTGGAATGGTTCAAACAATAGATAAAGAGGGTCTAACAGGGAATAGAATGATACCTAAGGATTCGAACCAAGTTTCTGATGAGCAGCTTATGCAGGGATATGTACTGAGCAGGAATACAGAGTACTATACTTTGTTGTACAATCGATATTTCACTGTACTCAGCAAATACTTATACTGGTTGTGTGGAGATATGGAGAAGTCGAAGGATATTGCTCAGAATATTTTCGTCAAACTCTATACCAGACCGGAGTTGTTTGACCAATCCGGAAATTTTAAAGTTTGGTTGTTCAGTATCGCTAAGAATAATTGGAAAAATGATTTGAGAAGTTCTTCTTCTCAATTGAAACTAAGAAATTCCCTGGCCCAGCTAACTCCTCACAAAGAGGATCTTGAAGAAATTGAATTGGATCAGGGAAACGCGAAAAGGAAAATCGAAAATGCCATGATGAAGCTCTCAGAGAAACACAGAGAGGTTATCACCCTAAAATATTCTAGTAATCTCAGTATACAAGAAATGGCGGAAGTACTGAATTGTAGCTCTGGAACGATAAAATCACGACTCTTTTATGCCTTGACTAAAATGAAAAAATTAATGTGATATGGATGCCAATAAAATTCCCAATCGGTTTTTTGATTTACTCTCCAAGGATTATGACGATCTCACATCGGAGGAGCAAAAAATCGTCGATGATATAATGAATTCCGAAGAATTTTCGAATCTTCATTCTGTTGTTAGCCAGTTCGGTCAGGCTGATGCCGCATTGGATGGAAAGCTGAATACGGTCAAAACTCCGGGTACTAAAAAATCTCTGTTTCATCGTGTCATTCACTATCCGATTCCTCTGTATAAATTGGTAGCCTCTGTTCTCCTTTGTTTTGGAGTGTATTCTGTTTGGAACTGGCCTGGTCAGGGGAGTGAAATGTCAATCGATGGGATGAGCTCAGAAAATATTGGTATTACGGTCGATGAAGACAGTTATCCGGACGATCTGATTTTTGATCTATAATCGAATGAATCTTTATAGATAGCTATATCTTTAGATTACATCCTAAAGATATGATATGAGTGATAAGACGATAATTAGATTTGCTGAGAAAAAGGATATCAATGATTTGGTAGAATTATGCCGTCTTCATGCGGAGTATGAGCAATCCGAGTATTCCACTGAGGACAAAGAACGTTTACTATCAGAGCAGTTATTCTCAGAACTAGCCCCTCTTCACTGTATTATTGCCGAATTGAATAATGAAATGGTCGGTTATGCCAGCTATATGAAACAGTTTTCTACCTGGGATGCTAATTTTTATATTTATATGGACTGCCTTTTCCTGAAGGAGTCATCACGCGGGCATGGAATTGGGGCAGACTTAGTAGATAGAATCAAAATTGAGGCACGGAAAATGGGATGCAATTTGATTCAATGGCAAACTCCTGACTTCAACATCCGAGCCATGAAATTCTACAAGAGAATAGGCGCGTTTTCTAAAACCAAAGAAAGATTCTTTCTGGAATTGTAATTAATCATAATTGCCAAACCCTTCTTTGATCAAACTTGCCGCAATAATGGAGTTGACAGCCATTTCGACTTCCGGATGAAGATCCTTTACAATCCACACCTCTCCATCGCCAATCAATGATACTGTAGCAATGTTTCTATCGCCAAGATAGAACTCATAAGCTTTTACCTTGGTATTGGTAATCTTTTTCATACCCTTGAAGTTTCTCAAGCCCTTGATATGAATCGTGGTGTATTTATCTGTCAAGATTCCCTTAGTATCGTTAGAAAGTCCCGAGTCTTCCGGGTTTTCAAGCAGAAATTTCCACTTGTCGGATTGCTCCGTCTTGATTTTACCTCCTATATAATGGGTTTCACCAAGCTTTAGACCGAGATTCTTAAGTAGTTTTAGTTCGGTTTTTCTCAGTTTATTCGCGGCTGTAAGTACGGCCTTGGATCCATCGGATTTTACCAGGTCGAATTTTATTTTTTGTTTCTTCTTACTGAAATGTATGAGAAAGCCGAGGTCGAAGTCTTTGAGCCACCCAAGGTCCAGATTTTCCACTTGATAATCTCCAAAACTGACTTGTTTACGAGCTTCATGATCATATCTCCCCAAGACATTATAGTGATTACCCTGTTTGGCAAGATCCCGATCAAGTTTCAGTTTGGCTGCACCGCAGGAAACCATAAGAAACAAGATAATACAAGCTTTTAGGAAGTAGAAAGCAGAAGATTTCAACATCGAATTTATGCATTGAACGCCTTGAGGACTTCGTTTCGTCTGTGATTCGAAGAATAGTTTTTAGAGTCTAATGCTAACATTGATGATTCTTGTCCGAACTATGATAAATAACGATATACTCCTATCATTCGACTGTAAGCTTTAAGGTGTCGGAGAAAATAAAGTACGAGTGCAATGCAGCAAATTTGGCTTTTAATGTATCATGTAATTAGTAATGTAAAAATGTAAGAACTATGAAGTATCCAATACTCCTTGTAAGGCTGTGCCTTGTTTTGTCCTTTGCTAATGTTAATTTTCTATATGGCCAAGGTGGTTGTAATCCCTGTGATCCAGCCTGTTTAGATGAAAATTTAAATCAGGAATTGAGGAACTGCGATTGTGGACAATCGACGCAAAATTTTTCCTGTGGAGCTCCACATAATTCTGTATTCTATTATTTCTGCCCCTCTTCTCCCAGCATTACATTTACTGTTGAGGTTTGCAATTGTACTAATCCTGGTGGAACAGTTCAAGGTGGTATCCAATTGATCACCTATGAGATGATCGATGGTGATTGTGGTACTTTACAGGAAGTTGATTGTGAGGGCAATGGTCAGGGTGTCAACGGCCCAGGATGCGTAACCCAATCCTACACCATGAGTGGACATTCTCCGGGCCAGCCCCATATTTTACAGATAGATGGTTTTGCTGGGGATTGTTGTACCTATACTGCAGCTACTTCGGACATTAGTGATATAGAGTTGCCTGAACCACCCATTTTGGATCCCGCAGATGATCCGGTGACTTTGTGCTTGGGAGAAGATTTGTTAATGACGATTCTCAACACAGCTGATTGTATTTTCCATGATTGGAGAGTAGCATCAGGAACTCAATTTGTCTCACTTGATGGCAATGGAGCGGAGGCCACTATCTCTGGTCTTAGCGCGGGTAATAGTAGTATTTGTGTCACTGCAGAAAATGGATGTGATTCTCCGGAAGAAACATGTTTTAACGTCGAAGTAATACCGCCACCTTCTCTAAATCCAATAGGAGAAATAGTCAGTTGTGAGCAATTCGTGGACTTTTGTGATATATATAGTGGGTTTTTCGACCCTGAGCTTAGTCCGGATCCATTCAACGAAGGTTGGGATATATCTTTTCACGAGTCATTTAATGATGCTGAAAACAATCAGAATCCTATTGCTTGCCCCTATGATTTGAACGGTCAGACCTTACATACCATTTTCATTAGGGTGTCCAATGGAAATTGTTACACCGTTGAAATCTTCACGATCAATTTCCAGCTTCCAGTCATAAAGGATATTCAATTAGACCCCTTTTGTGGTAGTCCGATAAACTTAGCTAACGTAGTAACGGTAGAAGACGTGAATGGTCTTCCGTATACTCGAATTTCATTTTACGAAGAGGAAAACGATGCTATCGATGATGTTGGGGAGTTAATTCCAGCAGAAGTTGAAGAGTCGGGCAATTATTGTGTTCGAGCTGAAACGGCTTTCGGGTGTTTCAATGTTCTGTGTTTCGATGTCGAAATTGTTCCAATTCCCGAGATAGAGGTCGAAGATCCACCGCTGTTGTGCTGGACAGAACCATTCGAATTTAATTTAGATGATCTGTTGGTCAGGGAGCTAACGGGTTTATATGATCCGGCCAACCTGGATATACGTTGGTTTGAAAGTATTCCTACTACCGACACGGACCTAAATTTTTTCATCAACCCTAGATCCACTGTAAATGCTCCGGGTTGCTACTTTGCCGTAGCTGTTATCGAAATAAATGCTGCCAATCAAAGGTATTGCGCTTCTAATCCAGTAGAAGTGTGTCTGGATACGATCAGTCCTCCCGAAGTATATATAACAGCCATAGCTCCGGATTGCGCAGAAGATATGACGGAAATTACCTTTCATTTTAATCAGGATGGACCATTTAACGTGGAGTATGTTTTATCGAATGGGAACAACGATTTCTTTTCGACCAATGAAGGAGATAGAACCCATACGGAGGAAATATTAATAGAGCCTTTTACCGATACGATTTGTGTCGAAATCATATCATTAGAGCTTGTTGATGCTATTCTTGATGATTGTGAAGCCATCATAATGGATTCTGTCTGCATCAGACCGCCACAGGGAGATACACTTACCATAGGTGTTGATACGGCCATCTGTGAAGGAGAAGATGCAGCCCTTATTTTTAGCTACTTGGGCTCCAGTAGTCTTACCGTAGAATACACGGACGGCAACACCGTATTTATGATCGATAATCTGACCGATGGGCATACGGAATTGGTCAGCCCATCGACAACCACGACCTATACCTTGGTCAGTGCGGTGAATACCAGCGGTTGTGCAATTGCGGTGGCAGATTCAGCAACGATTACAGTTAATACCGTCCCAAATTTTACCATAGAAGGATACGTATGTAACGGAGCTCAGGAGTATCAGGCCACCATATCCATCAGTGGAGGTATTCCAGGGACCTATACCATTGATGGCAATCTCGTAACCAATCCTAATGACACCTTTGTGACGGCTTGGTTTTCGAACAATGTCCCCTTCATACATGAATTGAATGATGCCAGCTTGTGCGGCCCCGTTGAAATTACAGGAAGTGAAAACTGCAATTGCCCCAATAGGGCGGGAACCATGCAGAGTGATTTGTTAGAACTGTGTGTGGATGCAGTTGCGGTGGCGACCCATAATTTGGATAGCCTAAGCTTTTCAGATGATAATTTCTATTTTGCACTACACACAGGTAGTGGAAATGTGTTAGAAAATGTTATTGCTACTTCGGACCTTCCTGAGTTCGCTTTTGTATCACCAATGACTACGGGAACCACCTATTATATTTCCGCAGTTTCTGGTAATGATGATGGTTTGGGAGGAATAGTACTAATGGACTCCTGTACAGAGGTAAGTTTAGGGCAGCCAGTCATTTTTTATGATATACCTGCAGCTTTTTTGGATGGAGAATCCACTATTTGCTTTGGAGACCAAGCTACCATTCCAATTACTTTTACCGGTGAAATACCTTTCCGAGTTAGAATTGATACCAATGGAGTTCTATTCGATACGATCTCGGTCAATAGTACAACGTATGATCTAATAATATCTCCAAGCGCCAATCCTACCGCGGTCACCATACCATGGATGATAGATGACATCGCTTGCGAGGGATCGGGATTAGATCAGCATATCATTTATCTAAGCCCAACACCTCAAGCTGCTTATACTACGGAATGTGATGATTCTGATTTAAGCTATACTATTACCTTTAACTTTTCTTCGGGAACAGGAAATTATCTACTCAATAATGCTCCGGTAACCAATCCATATACCACACCACCGATCCCATCCGGAGATCAAAATACCTGGCTGGTTGACGATGATATGGGATGTGGTCCTATTCCCTATACGATTATTAGAGATTGTGAATGTGAAACCGATCCTGGTCAAATTGAGGATATGAACCTAAGTCTATGCGTGGATGAGACTACCGACCTAACACAGATCCTACCTCAAGTACTGGACACGAATGATGTTGGAGGATACTTACTGTTCGCCGACCGACTGGATCCATTTAATTCTAGCATGGCCTATTTTCAAAACACGACCATCTCCTTTGGTATGATGGCAACACCGCTGATGGTAGTCGGAGTGACCTATTATATTGCTCCGGTTGCGGGTGCTGATGATCAAAATGGCTTCATTGATTTTATGAATGATGATTGTGCACAAATCGGTAATATCGTTGAACTGGTTTGGAATCCATTGCCAGATGTCAATTTCTACGGTGCTGAAGATATCTGTCTAGCAGAGTTGCTTAATTTGAACGTAGATCTGCTTGTTGGAACGGCGCCTTTCGATATTACTTATACCATCAATAGCGCTACACCGCAGAATGCAAGATTGAATTCGATCAATGATGTATTAAGCATTCAAGGAGGTAGTACTGATTTTCCTATCGGCACTTATACCATAGATCTTGTCTCCGTGACGGATGCCAACGGATGTACTAGTCCCTTGACATTGATGCAGAGTTTTGAAGTTCAAGATACCATTGATGTTTCAGCCGAAATCGCAGAATGCGATGGAACTCAAGAAAATTACCGAGTTAGTTTTACTATTTCCGGTGGTAGCGGGGACTATAGTGTAACCCGGGTAGGTGGTGCCACGGTCCAAACAGGATCCAACTATGTTAGCCCTTGGATTCCAGCCGCAATGACCAATTACGAGTTCCTGATTGTCGATAATATCTATGATTGTGATACGGATACCATATCTGGAGAACACGATTGTGATTGTCCTTTTGCCGGTATTGTTAACGACATTCCTTTAGAGCTATGTGAAGATGAGATAGCCATGGTAAGTATACCATCCAATACAGGAGTTCAACTGTTCGACTTAGATACGGCGGAGTATATTCTACATACGCGAAATGATGGAATTCGAGTAGGCCCTCCATTACAGCGCAGTTTTGATGGAAGTTTCAGTTTTGATCCACTCAGCATGCAGTTTGGTGTGACTTACTATATCAGCAGAATGGTTGGAGATATTGGCATAGATGGTCTGATCGATCTTGGAGACGAGTGTTCCGAAGAAGTTTCTAATGGACAGCCGGTAACATGGTATGAAAATCCGGAAGCAATCATTTCCGGTGCCGATATGCTGATCTTGAACTGTATTAATATGAGTTATACCTTGCTGGGCAATAATTCTACTCCTAACGGAAATATTGAGTATCTGTGGATATTAGAAGATAATGGACAGACCACTTCTCCATTGAATGGGGAGAATATTGTCGTAACACAACCAGGCACGTACATTTTAGAAGTAACAACGCTAAATAGTTCTTGTGTAAGTCGCGATACGGTCACTGTCATTCAGGATGACGAAGTTCCTATTGCTATTGCAGCGGATCCTGATACTTTGGATTGTTTTGAACCGACTCAATTCTTAGATGCCACCGGCTCTGATTTTGGTCCGGACTTTGAATTGACCTGGACATTACCCGATGGTACTTCTGTTCCTGCAGACAGTTTGCTTTTCCTTGTGGATGAGGCAGGCATGTACACCTTACGAGTGTATAATATGATCAATGTTTGCGAACAGACTTATTCTGTAACGGTAGAAGAAGATTTCGAATTTCCAGAAGTCAATCCAGGCCTTGGAGGGGAATTTGATTGTCACACGGACTCAATTCTACTCGCTGGGAATGCTATTACAGCATCCGGTGAATACGATATCAATTGGTATTGGAATGGTGATTTAATTCCGGGAGCAAATTCTGAGGGACTGACAATTACAGAAGGAGGCTGGTACGCATTGGAAGCGATAGATCCGGCCAACGGTTGCTTGTCTATCGATAGCGTTTATGTTTCTGCTGATGAAGACGTCCCTTACGACGCCATAATTCAAGCATTCGATCCACAATGTCATGATGAAGAAAACGGATTCATTAATGTGGACACCGTATTGGGTGGCAATTTACCTTATGAATTCTCAGTAAATGGAGGCCCGTTCACGCTAACACCTACTTTCTTTGATTTGGGCTGGGGTGAGTATTCTTTGACAGTAAGAGATCAGAATGGATGTACATGGGAAACAACGGTGAGTTTAAATAACCCTCCTCCCGTTGTGGTAGATCTTGGACAGGATACCACTATCTTATGGGGAGATACTATTGACTTAATTGGAAATATCAATAATGTCGATCAAACCGGAGAGGGGCAATACGACATTGATACAATTTACATTAGTTACTTAGACAGTTTATCGTGTTTGGATTGTCTTTATCCTACCGCTGAGGTTGGGCCATTGGCTTCTACGATATATACCATTACGGTAGTCACTGGAAATGGCTGTGTTGCATCGGATAATCGCCGTGTAAATGTTCAGCTTAGAAGGCCTTTCTTTGTTCCGGGAGCATTCTCGCCCAATGGAGATGGGATCAATGATTTTCTCACTTTGCACATGGGTAATTTGGAGTTCATAGAGAGGGTCTCGGACTTCAGGTTGTATGACAGATGGGGAGAGGAAATCTACGTCAATGACGAGATCAGGCCGGAGACACAGGTCGAATTATGGGATGGCTCATTCAATGGAGAAACAATGAATCCTCAAGTCTTTGTCTGGACCGCAACAGTGCTTTACAAGGATGGACACGAAGAGGTTCATTATGGGGATATTACGCTGGTGCGATAATATGGATTAATCGAAGATGATGATTAACCAATCCTCAGTTGTTCCAGTGTATTCAATGCTTTTTTAGGAGTATTAATACCTGGGATAACTAGTATCAGATGCCGATTGGTTTTCTTGAGTTGTAAGCTGTTGGCGCGACTCGGATGTGTGATTTTGGCCAATAATGAATTAAAAGCATCGGACTCATAAAAAGCGGATTGCGGATCACCGGGGAAAAAGCATTTTAGGGTGTCTTTTTTGAGGACTATTCTCTCAAATGCCAATTTTTTGCCGATCCATCTGAGTCGCAAAGCATCAAAAAGCCCGTAGACTACTTCTGGAATTGGGCCAAATCGATCTTTTAAAGTCTCGGAGAATTGAGCGAGTCGCTCTTCATCTTCGATACTATCCAATTCGGTATAAAGTCTTAGTCTTTCTTTTATATTACTGATGTAACTATCCGGTATCAGCATTTCCGTATCCATTTCTACCTCGACATCACGAACATATTCTCTTTCTTTTTCATCCTTTTGAGTAAATACTTCCTTGAATTCGGTTTCTTTCAATTCCTGGATGGCTTCGTCTAGAATTTTCTGATAAGTATCATACCCCAGTTCAGAGATAAAACCACTCTGTTCAGCTCCCAGTAAGTTACCGGCACCACGAATGTCAAGATCCCTCATCGCAATGTCCAATCCACTTCCGAGGTCAGAAAATTCTTCAATGGTCTTAAGGCGCTTTCTGGCATCTGCCGTAAGTGTCGACATTGGAGAACTCAATAGGTAGCAAAACGCTTTTCTATTCGACCTTCCAACTCTTCCTCTTAATTGGTGCAAATCACTCAGACCAAATTGATGCGCATTATTGATGATGATGGTATTGGCATTGGCAATGTCTAGTCCAGTTTCTATGATATTGGTGCAGATCAACACGTCGTACTTCTGCTCAATAAAGTCGACCAAGGTTGTTTCCAATTGTTTGGCTTCCATTTGTCCGTGAGCAAAACCAATCGTGAGATCCGGGCACATTCTTCTTACCATGACCACAATATCCTGTAGTGATTTCACTCTGTTATGAACAAAGAAAACCTGGCCTCCTCTATTGACCTCGTAGTAAATGGACTCTTTGATTAAGGATTCATTGAAGACCCTTAATTCGGTGTGGATTGGCTGTCGGTTCGGAGGCGGTGTTCTTAGAATCGACATATCACGAGCGGCCATCAGAGAGAATTGCAAGGTTCTCGGGATGGGCGTTGCCGTAAGAATTAAGGTATCTACATTGACTTTAAACTCCCTCAAGCGCTCTTTTGCGGAAACACCAAATTTTTGCTCTTCATCAATAACCAATATCCCTAAGTCCTTGAATTTTGTTTTCTTATTGAGTAAAGCATGAGTGCCAATGATCAGTTCTATTTCTCCGGACTCAACCTTTTCATAGATCAATCGCTTTTCTTTGCTGCTTCTGAACCGATTGATATAGTCAATGCTCACCCCAAAATCCTCCAGGCGATCCTTGAAAGTCTGATAGTGTTGTAAAGCCAAAATGGTTGTAGGAACCAGAAGTGCGGCTTGTTTTCCATTGACGATCGCCTTAAATATGGCTCTTAAAGCAATTTCAGTTTTTCCAAACCCGACATCGCCACAGATCAAGCGATCCATCGGAAAGGGACTTTCCATATCCTGTTTAACTTCCAGTGTTGCTTTTTCCTGATCAGGTGTATCTTCATAGAGGAAAGAAGCTTCCAGTTCATTCTGCAAGTATCCATCTGGCTGAAAGGCATGGCCTTCCGCTTTTTTTCTCTTGGCGTATAGTTTGATCAACGATCCCGCAATGTCCTTGACTTTCTTTTTGGTCTTCGACTTGAGTTTTTTCCAGTGATCTGAACCTAATTTGCTCAGCCCGGGAGCATTGCCGTCCTTCCCAATGTATTTGGTGATCTTATGAAGGGAATTGATTCCAACATAGAGGACATCATTGTTTTTATAAATAATCCTCACGGACTCTTGAAGCTTTCCGTTGATATCGATTTTTTCCAATCCAGAATAACGACCAACTCCGTGATCAATGTGCGTCACAAAGTCTCCTGCCTCAAGTTCTTTGATCAATTTGAGATTGAGAGCCTGATCCTTGGTATAACCTCGCTTTAGACTATATCGGTGATATCGCTGAAATATTTGGTGGTCAGTGAGTATCGCTATCCCCATGTATGGACTCATGAAACCCTCATGAAGAGAAATCTGAATGGGCTGATAGCTCAATTCGGCATTGAGATCATCAAAGATCGCATCAAATCGTTGGAACTGCTTGGGATTGTTGGATATGATGTAATTCTTAATTCCGGCCTGCTCATTTTCTTTTAGATGTCGAATGACCAGATCAAATTTTTTGTTGAAGTCCTTTTGAGGAGCAACTTCAAAATTAATTTTGGTATCCACTTGGGCGTCTAGAGAAGGTTTTTGAGCGATAAGTTTGAAGCGCAACAGGTCTTCTGCCAGGGCTTCTATCTTAAGGAAAGAGCGGTCTCGTACCATGCTTGCCCACTCTGAGCGATCCGCCTTGCTTATTTTGGAAGCAAATTCTACTGCCTTTTCATAGGTGTCCGTTATCCTATCAATGAGCATTTGCTGATCATCTATCCACAGAATGGTATTGCTAGGGTCGAATAGCTGGAAGAAACTTACTTTTTGTTCCTTCGAGAAAGAATTATTGATATTCGGGATTAGTTTGAGTCGAGCAATATTTTTGAAACTCAACTGTGTGGTGGGGTTAAAGCTTCTGATACTCTCCACTTCATCGTCAAACAACTCTATTCGATAGGGCCATTCATTGCCAAATGAAAAGATGTCAAATATTCCTCCTCGAATGGAAAATTGTCCAGGCTCGTATACGAAGTCCGTTCGATTAAAACCAAAATCTATCAGTTTTAAAATAAGCTCATCGAGATTCAAAGTATTTCCTTTCTCAATCAGGATATGCTCCTGATCCAGCTCTTCAGGAGCGACCAACATCTCCAAAACGGCCTCCGGGTAACTAACAATGATATTCTTCTTGTCCTGTCTGATTTTCGAACTCAAAGAAGTCCTTTGTTGTACATGCTCGTTTTTGACCTCGGAAAACTGTCCTGGACGCTTAAAGGAATCCGGGAGAAAAAGAATCTCATCCTCAGGCAATAAAGCTTCCAAGTCGTTGAGCAAATAAGCCGCTGATTCTTTGTCCTGAGCAATATGAATATGGGTTTTGCTTTCTAAGCGATTAAGAACGGAACATAAAAATGCAGGGAAAGAACCCGCTACTTTGTCAATATGCAGATAGTTACTGTCGTCCTCAAAGAATTCTAGAATCGAGTGAATCTTTTGTTTTTGGGCACAGTAATCCTGTAATTCTTGTAGAATTTTGGTGCTCAAGGTGTTCATTTCTTTGAGTTCGTTTTGATCGATGGACAATGTCTTAATGATAGCTGATTTTAGGAATTAACTAACAAGATTACCTATATGTTTTCCAATCAATGTTGTATTTTGGAGTAAATATATAAGAGATGAGAATAGAAGCCAACTCTCCGGAGGATTATATTGATCAGTTGCCAGAAGAAAGGAAAGAAGTTATTTCCAAGTTGAGGAATATATTGCTGAACAATTTACCCGAGGGTTTTGAAGAGGGGATGAATTACGGTATGATTGGTTATTTTGTTCCTCATAGTATTTACCCCGGTGGATATCATGTTACACCAGAACTGCCACTTCCGTTTATTAGTCTGGCTTCTCAGAAAAATCATGTGGGCTTCTATCATATGGGAATATATGCGGATCCGGTATTGATGGACTGGTTTGTCGAAGAGTTTCCCAATCATGCCAAGAGGAAGCTAGACATGGGCAAGAGCTGTATTCGATTCAAGAAAATGGATGATATTCCCTATGACTTGTTACAAGAATTGGTGACGAAGATGTCTGTACAGGAGTGGATTGACATATACGAGCGATCTTTTAAGAAGTGAATGAATTCTTTATTGCTGAGGTAGGATTTCAGCGAGAATTTGATAGAGCTTTTCTGCAGATTTATCCCAATTAAAATGATCCAATCTTCGGTGGCCTTTTTCAATCAACTCCGTTCTCAAAACTTCATTCTCCACAATAGTTTGGATTTTTTTCGCAATATCCTGAGAGTCCAGAGGATTAGCCAATAAAGCTGCGTCTCCGGCGACCTCAGGCATAGAACTCACATTGCTCGTCAGTACAGGAACTCCCGCTGCCATTGCTTCTAAGACAGGTATGCCAAAACCTTCATATAAAGAAATATAGCAAAAGGCTCTAGCTGCACTCATAAGTTCGCTGAGATTTTCTTCCGATATATATCCCGTGCTAATGATATCTTCTCGATAGGGAGATTCCGACATTAATTTTTTCGTTCCCTCAGATTTCCACGCCCATCTTCCTGCGAGAACAAGTTTGACCTTTGATTCCGTTTTGCTCTTAAATATATTGAAAGCCTTGATCAGTTGATCGACATTTTTTCTCGGATGAATAGATCCAACGTATAGCAAATAGTCTTCGCCCTCTGTAAAACTGTCTTTGATTTTCTGCTTTTCTTCGTGGTGAATAGGCTTAAAATTATGGGTAAAACCATTGTATACCACTTCCACTTTATCTCTAGCTTCCGGATAATTTTCTAATATCTCATTCTTTGAGAATTCGGAGACGGTTATGATTTTTGTGGAAGACTTGATCACTTTCGGTGTTCTCCATCTCCAATATTTTTCAGCGAGATAGGGAATTTGCTGATCTAGTTTTACAAATCCAATGTCATGAATCACCGTTACATTCGGAATTTTTAAGTTCAAGGTTGTCAGCCCATCCGGAGAAAGATATACATCCGGTTTAATTTTTTCCAGCACTCTTCGACTTGAAAATTCGTACCATATATACCATAAAAAAGGATGGCGAGCCTGAGGATAAACGATAAGTGGCTTTTCGTTGGTCCCAAAAATAAAAGAGGAATCGTACTTTCTATCGAATAAAAAATAGAATTGATCTTCCGGATGAGCTTCCACCAGTCTTTTGGCTATTTCATAGGTGAAACGCGCAAAGCCCTCTAAGTTTGGGTCGGCTAGAAACTTGGTATTAATAGCTATTTTCATTCACTGAATAGTATCGAAAAGTAAATTAAGATTATTTTTTGATTCGACTTAAAAAAAGAAGTTTTTCCTGGTCTTAGTGAATATTTTCAGTTTTACACGATTCTGAACTAAAGCCATCATCCCCAATCTCCAAAAGCGCCAACAAGCCAAGACCCCAAAGCGCCAACAAGCCAAAGCCCCTTAAACAAGAGATTTATTCCTCCCAATACTATAATATTACTCTGCATAAGGCACTGATTAGAAAGCCTTCCTGCAAGCCTGGGGCCTTTTTTCATTATTCATTGTTCATTTTTAATTATAAACTATTCATTTTTAACGGATAATGCTAATTTTGCCATGGCGATTATTTTCTCCCGATGCAGAAGAGTTTCCTATTCAATGCTTTTTTTGTTTTGCTGATCAATGTTTTGATCAAGCCACTATATTTGTTTGGAATAGATCGAAATGTTCAGATATTAACGGGAGAGGATTACGGTCGTTTTTATACCTTTTTCTCCATTGCTTTCATCTTGAATTTTGTTTCCGATTTGGGAATACAAAATTTTAATCTGAGGTTTTCTTCTCAAAGTGAGCAGACCATTCCGAAGAATTTCCAAAAGTTTTTGGCATTGAAATTAGTGCTGGCGGTAGTTTATTTTTTGGGGTATTGGTGCATTGGATGGATAACAGGTTATGGATTGGAGCATACCGGTTTGTTTTTATTGGTCGGGCTCAGTCTGTGGTTGAATTCCTTCCTGCTGTTCGTAAGAAGCTTTATTGCGGCCAGAGGGTATTATTTGTTCGACAGTATATTATCTGTGGTGGACAAAACGGTAATGATTCTAATATTGGGAGCAGTGATCTTACATCCGATGTGGAGGACTACACTATCCATTGAATTGTTTGTCCAAATCCAGATCTTGGCCTATGCCTTGGCCACCTTGATGGGTTTGATCGTATTGCTGCGAATCAACTCCAAGTTATGGCCTAAATGGGAACCCAAATTTTTTATGGTCATCATCAAGCAAGCATTGCCCTATGCGCTTGTCTTCTTGTTGATGTCTGTTTATGCCAGAATTGATAGCGTCATGCTGGCCTTCTTTCATCCACAAAAAATGGCAGCAGTTGATGCTTACGCGGAGAGCTATAGGATTTTAGAGGCTTTGAATTTGTTCGGATTCCTGCTTTCCGGATTGCTTCTACCCATGTTCAGCAAATTTTATAAGAGTAAGAATTCTCCCGATGATCTATTTTACAAGGGGCTGGGTATTAGCGCCGCTTTGGCAATACCGGTAGCATTGGCTACTTATTCCTATGCTCCTTTGATCATGCAATCGCTCTATCATCATGACGGAGGCGGTAAAATTCTACAGTGGCATATTTTCGTTTTTGCGGTCAATACTATTTCTTATCTCTTTGGTACTTTGATTACGGCGGCAGGTAGAATAGCTCAACTCAATATTTTCTTTCTTGCAGCTTGTGTATTGAATATAGGACTGAACTGGATTGTAATACCAATGGCGGGTGCGGAAGGTGCCGCCATGACAAGCCTGGTAACACAGGCCTTTGTATTCTTAGGCCAGGCATTTTATGCTTATCACAAGCTTGGATTGAAGTTTTTGTCCAATCCTTGGCTGCGTATTGGTCTTTTTATCGCAGTGATTTTCGCACTGACCATAGCGGTCTTGCAATTGGGAGTGAATTGGTTTTGGAGTTTCCTATTATTGATTTTAGTCGGGGGAATACTGTCTATCGTAATGAGGGTTTTGGATGTTAGGAGTTCAATTATCCTTTTAAGATCGAAAATAAATCCATAAATAATGAGTTAGAATGGTGCACGGAAAATAATTCGAAAAAGGGCAAAACGCTCAATTTTATTAGTTTTGCAATTTGTCACCAAATCTGACTAAATGCTAAAAGAAGATCACAGTCTCCTCCATGTATTAAAATTCTTGTTCAGTAGGAGAAAGTTTATTGTTGTCTTCTCGCTTGTCGCAGCGATACTCATGGCCGTTATTTCTCTGATAATGCCCAATTTTTATAAGGCTACAACAACTTTTTACGCCGGTTCACCAGCTCTGTTTAATCCGGAAAGTATTTTCGGAAGCAGCAGTTCCGAACTGTATTTTTACGGATCAGATGCGGATGTAGATCGGTTACTTACCATTGGTCGGTCAAGAGAACTGGCAGATATCATTATCAAGAAGTACAATCTTCCAGAGCATTATGATATAGATACAACCAATCTAAAAGGAATAGAAAAATTGTATCAAAAATTCAACGGCAAGTTGGACATCAAAAAGAACAAGTTTGATGCTATAGAATTATCATTCGAAGATAAAGACAGAAACCTGGTTGCGCCAATCTCTAATGATTGTCGAAATATCATGAATGATATGTCCCGAAGGGTCATCAAGGAGAACCAGAAGAGGATGATTGATATATGCAAGAGCAATATTCTAAAGAATCAAAAAACTCTTCAGATCATTGAGGACAGTATCGCTTTCTTTAATGCCAATTATCGAATTATTGATCCCATCTCTCAAGGAGAACAAATAGCTGAACTCTTGGTGAGCACGGAGGCCAATATTGCAGAATCTCAAGCTAAATACGATTATCTCAAGATATCTGGTACATTTCCTGAGGATTCGATCGCGGCCATTCGAGCAGAGCTGGAAGGATACAGGAAAAAGCATGATAATGTAAAAAATGAAGGCCTACCGAATTACTCTAAGGTAGCCGGTAAATTGCTCAGTCTTCAAGGTGTCCAGGGGCAGTTGACCAAGAGAATAGGTTACGATACCGATAGACTTCAACAGCTGAATTCAGCCTATCAAGCAGATATCAGTACGGTTGTGGTTATAGAAGACGCCAAAGCTCCTTATGTTAAGTCCAGACCTATTCGATCACTCCTGGTAATTTCGGCTGGATTAGCGGGCTTTATTTTTGCTATTCTATACTTATTGTTCAAGAGGAATCTCAAGTATTTGAAGGAGCTTACGGCCTAAGAAGATATGTTCAATTCCGGTTCTTTTCGAATTAATTCTACACGTTCAATTCTGGATTTCACGGCCATTGGTCTTTTTGTGTTGGGACTGGTATTGGTGGGCATATTTGATGAACCATTATTGTTTTTGGCAGTGCTTCTGATCCCGTTTTTGGGACTACTTATATTGAATTATCGGGCCTTGTATTGGATGGCCATCGCACTTATCCCTCTCTCTACGGAATTATATCTTTCCGGAGGAGTGATGATTGATTTTCCGATAGAATTGCTGATGATCCTTCTGTCGGCAATTTTGTTTTTAATCGGTCTTTTTAGACCCTCTCGATTTAGGGCTATTGTCTTTTTACATCCTATTGCGCTGGCCGTACTGGCCCATTTTCTATGGATGGTAGTAGCCACTTCTGCTACGGGATTCGACTTAAGGTCCATCAAGTTTTTGCTTGCAAAGAGTTGGTATTTGGGTTCTTTTTTCTTTATGTCCCTATGGATGTTCGAAAAGATAGATTTGAGCCGGTTTTTTAACTACTTGTTCTATCCCATGCTCTTTACTGCGATTATTGTGGTAGCTCGGCATGGTATTTTGGGCTTTGGTTTTGAGTCGGTCAATGAAGTCCTCAACCCATTCTACCGAAACCACGTTAACTATTCCGCCATCCTCGCGATTGTTTTTCCTTTCGCCTTTTATTTGATCAATTGGAAATCTCAAATCCTCAAGGCGCTGGTGCTGGGTTTTGTATTGATTGCTATATATTTTACCTACACTAGAGCAGCGTATATCGCGGTATTTCTGGGGATGGCTTACTATTTCGTCGTAAAATTTAAGCTGACCAAACTCTGTACAATCATTGCAATCGTTGTTGCGGGCTGGATGATTGCCGATATGATCAAGGACGGTAAGTATCTGCATTTGGCTCCGGATTATGAGCAGACCGTTTCACACAAAAATTTTGATGATCTGATTGAAGCTACGTATAAAATGCAGGATGTTTCGACAATGGAAAGGTTGCACAGGTGGGTGGCCGGTTTTCGAATGATAGGAGATCGTCCTTTTACAGGCTTCGGTCCCGGAAGATTCTACGAGAATTACCAATCTTACACCGTCAACAGTTTTCAGACCTATATCAGCGATAATAAAGAACAGTCTGGGATTCATTCATACTACTTGATGACGGCAGTTGAACAAGGTTTGATAGGATTAGCGCTGTATCTGCTTCTTATCTTTGGCACCCTATGGTATGGGGAAAAAATATACCACCGGATGGAGGCGGGTAGAGACAAGAATCTCCTAATGGCTTGCTTGAGTTCTCTGATAGTAATACATTTGTTTCAGCTTATCAACGACTTACTGGAAGCCGATAAAGTCGGACCCTTGTTCTTAATAAATTTGGCCTTGCTGATTCATTTGGATATACGTTCGAGAAAGCGCAGAAGTACTTCGAATGAAAGCCTAGCTAGTACTTCGAAATAAAAAATGCTTTGGACAAAATTATCTATGGTTTATTTCCAAGTTTTTTTGTACCTTTGCAGACCCTTTTAAAGAGCTATTTGACGAATGAGTCGATTCAATCTCTTCAGAAGGGCAAGTAAAATGTATAGAAATTAAATTAACGATAATGAAAAGCGGAATTCATCCCGAGAATTATAGATTGGTAATATTCAAAGATTTTTCTTGCGACGAGTCTTTTTTGGTTCGATCTTGTGCTCCTTCGAGTGAGACAATCAAATGGGAAGATGGTAATGAGTACCCTTTGGTGAAATTGGAGATTTCGAATAAATCTCATCCTTTCTTTACGGGTAAGATGAAGTTTGTCGATACTGCGGGTAGAATTGACAAATTCAACAAGAAATTTGCTAGAACTCGTTTCGCTAAAAAGGACGAGGAATAATCAATTAAGTCATGCCTAACCTGGTATTATTTGACGATGAAAAAAGGGATAATTTTCTCCCTTTGGTCTATACCAGGCCAGTAGCCCTTCTTCGTTTAGGGATATGGACAATTAAGGAAAAATGGGAGAGACTCTTCAATATGTCTGCTTCCATTTTGACCGAAGAATACCTTTCTGAAAAGTTTCCACTACACATAGCAGACGACAATCTACTGATCAACGGTCGCTATTTACCCAATGAATATCTCATTAGCCTGATTAGAGATTTATCTCAAAACGAGGCCATCCTAAGCAATGGTGAGTTGGTAGCGGTAAGATTGAGTAGCCAGCGTTTAAGTAGTGTCGTTGATGATGAGGACATCGATTCTTTAGATGGTATCGAAATAGATCGGTCATTACTTCGGGCCATAGATCATACCTGGGATCTGTTTTTACACAACAGCGTAGAAATCGAAAACGATTTTTCTCAGCTTAAGAGAAAGGATAAATCACAAAGCGTATCTCCAACCAATCGTATTATTGGCGATAAGGAACTTCTATTTTTAGAAGAGGGAGTGACGATGGAATATGCTACCATTAATTTGACGAACGGCCCTGTGTATATCGGAAAAGATGCAACGGTGATGGAAGGCTCTATGTTGAGAGGACCTGTTGCTGTTCTGAATAATGCCGTGATCAAAATGGGGGCTAAAATTTATGGTGCTTGTACCTTCGGACCTTATTCCAAAGTAGGAGGAGAGGTAAGTCAGTCTCTGATCATTGGTTACAGCAATAAGGGACACGACGGATATTTGGGCAATTCAATATTAGGGGAATGGTGTAACCTCGGTGCGGACACCAATACTTCCAACCTGAAAAACAACTATGGATCGGTCCGAGTGTGGGACTATTCTCACAAGAAGTTCATCGACTCGGGACAGCAGTTTTGCGGACTTATCCTGGGGGATCATTCGAAGACGGGCATCAATACAATGCTGAATACGGGAACAGTCGCCGGTGTTTGTTGTAATATTTTTGGTGGAGGATTTCCGAGAACCTTCATTCCTTCCTTTTCATGGGGTGGAAGTAGTGGATACTCTACTAACCTACTCGAAAAAGCTTATGAAACAGCCAAAATAGTAATGGCTCGGAGAAATCAGGAATTTGATGAACTCAACCAAAGAATTCTTGAACACGTCTTCAATGTAAGCTCCGACTTTAGAACATGGGAAAAATAATTCCAAATGTTCCTCTTTGGAAATATTATCTCAGCTTCTTCAAAGAGTTTTTGTTAGAAAATTATTCCAGTGATCAAAACGGGCATCTCGAACTTTTTCTCAGAAAGGGAAGATTGATGTTATGTGCAGAGAATGCCATCTATTCCTATGATGATCTTTATCTCAATTTTCTATACTCCTTTAGAAAGATAGAAACTCAGTTCATGACCCAAATTCAATCGGTATTGGTTCTGGGTATGGGTTTGGGGAGTATCCCACTGATTTTGGAAAAGGAATACGACCGGAATTTTGAGTTTACCATGGTCGAATACGATGAAACCGTTGCCTATCTTGCACAAGAATACAGTCTCGAAAGATTAAATAGCCCGGTGCAGTTGAGAATACAAGATGCAGGTATTTTTATGGAGATCAATACTGAAAAGTATGATATGATCTGTGTGGATTTGTTTAAAGATCAACTTGTACCTCCTCTTTTCAAAACAAGCGGGTTTTTGTCGAATTGCAGAGACTCGCTCAGCTCAAACGGGATACTGATCTACAACTCTCCTGGAAATACAGAAGAAGAGAGAGCAATTTCTAAGGAGTTTTTTGAAGATGTTTTTCTTTCCGTTTTTCCTCAAGGCAAGCTGCTCTCTCTTCACAAGAATTCGATGTTATTCAGTAAATAGTTGTATTTCAGAAATTCCTATGATTTGACACTTGATTCTTCGAGCCAACCAAAGATTGGTTAAGAGCGGTTTAGTAACTGCACATTCAATGTAATACATTTACAAAAAGTGATCAGTTAAAGTAGATCTGTTGAATATTGCGAAATTAGGTTATAGGACTTATACCGTCACACGAAATAGGATGGCAGTCATGGCTCTAAAGACCCGAAGGAATAGCAGTTAGCATAGTAGCTAATCAATGATTAAAATGATTAATGGACTTAATAAGATGAACTCGATCGAAATATGCCAATATACCAAAGACTAACGCGCGAACAGACTAAAACCCATTAAACTGATTACAAGTCACTGATCACTGACCTCTCAACAACGAATGTAATAGAAGTGAAAAAACGATATATACTGCAACCAACAAACTCCTCTGCATTATCAATTATTTGCATAACTTTGGACCTCAAAATTTGATATTTCATGTTTACGATCAATATATATTTGCGTTTTGCCTTAATGGCGGTTTTGATTATTGGAGGTGTAGCTCTGGCTTTTGCTTTTGGGTTTTGGTATGCCTTTCCCCTACTCTTAGCGGGTATCATTCTGTTGGTTGGTTATATACTTTTAGGAACGGTGCAATCTGCAGCTCAGATGATGCAAACTGGAGACTTTATTGGAGCTGAAAAAAGACTGGGTTTAAGTCTAAAGCCCAATTGGCTATATAAACCAAACCGCGCATATTACTACATGCTGAAAGGAACAATCTCTTCCGGATTAAAAAGAGGAAATGAAGTCACAGAAATGTGGTTAAAGAAAGCAGACGAAATTGGCTTCCAATCGGACAACGAAAAAGCCATGGTCACCATGCAGTTGATCGGTATTGCGGTACAGAAAGGAAACTGGAATTTTGCCAAGACCCAGCTTAAAACTTTGAAGAAACTCGACATTACCGAACCTCAAATCAGAGAGCAATTACAGCAGATCGAATTGGCCGTCAAAAATAGAGGCGCTGTGAGGAACGCCAGAATTCAAAATAAAGGTCAAATCCAACGCGGATCAAAAAGACGTCGACCTAAGATGAGGTGATGAAATGAATAATGAATAATTAAAAATTAATAACGAGGTGGAGAGAATAAAGCATGGCTTGTGGTGGTTAAAATATATTGATCACCTTACAAATTTAAATCTATGCACTTTCTTCACCACTTCCGAATACTCCTAATTATTACACTTTTTGTAAAAGCTTCGACTTCATTTTCTCAGACGGATTCTTCATTTGTAATGACTCCTATCGGTCCTAATAATTTCTTAGAGAAACCATGGGATCTTCACTACGGTCCGGATAATTATCTATGGGTTTCTGAGAGGGTCTCAGGTAAACTGCTTCGTGTGAACCCTGAAACAGCGGAAATTGACGAATTAATTCGAATTCCTGATGTGTATTCAGATGCGGGGCAGGATGGATTATTGGGTTTTGCGCTTCACAGCGACTTTATGGGTAACAATCCCTATGTTTATTTGTCTTACACCTATATTTCTGAGGGAGAACGAAGACAGCGGTTGGCCAGATATACCTATCAAATTAATGGAAATGATGGATCCTTATCCTCTCCCGTAACAATATTAGAAAATCTACCTTCCAGTAATGACCATAATTCGGGTAGGCTGGTTTATGGACCTGATGGCAAACTCTATTATAGCATCGGGGATCAAGGCAGCAATAGATGGGATAATAAATGCAATCCTATCTTGTCCCAAGTATTGCCTACTCAAGAGGAGATCAATCGATCTGATTGGTCCAATTACCCTGGAAAAATATTGAGAATCAATACTGATGGTTCTATACCAAGCGATAACCCAGCCCTGAATTTGGTTCGAAGCCATATATTTACTTATGGTCACCGAAATCCACAGGGTCTTGTTTTCGGCAGTAACGGAATACTCTATTCCGACGAGCATGGACCAAAAACTGATGATGAAGTCAATATAATTGCTGCTAGTGCCAACTATGGGTGGCCGAATGTCGCAGGCTACAAAGATGATCAAGCTTACTTTTACTGTAACTGGTCATCGGCTTCCAATTGTGAAAGCTTAAGCTATTCTGATGATGACTGCCCACCCAGTGCTTCAATATCTTTCGAAAGAAATTTTAGTGCAAGTTATTTTGTAGAACCAATGCTATCCATGTTTGCCGTGCCGGATGATTACGATTTTAACGATCCTAACTGCGATAATTCCTGGATTTGTCGTCCTAATGTTGCTCCTTCTAGTATAGGAATTTATGAAGCAGATGCGATTGAGTCTTGGAAGAACTCACTCTTGGTTACCAGCTTGAAAAGAGGACGGGTATACAGACTAAAATTGGATGATTCCGGCTACGATTTAATAGGAGATACTACGGAGATATTCTATACTAAGAACAGATATCGCGATATAGTCGTAGATCCCAATGGTGAGGCCTTTTACATCATTACTGATGACAGCGGTAGGACTTCGGGGCTCTCGGGATTGACAGTAGCAGATGGTCTAGACCATCCAGGCAACATCTTAAAGTTTACTTGGCAGAAACCATCTAGTACAGAGGATCCGAAAATAGAACCTGCTTTTGAGGTCTGGCCAAATCCGGTTTCGGACAAGGTATTTGTCCAGCTGAATGGTCTAAGAAAAGGCGATTATAATGCAGAACTTGTCAATTTAACCGGTCAAATTGTTAAGGACTTTGGCAAGTTGGAATTCGATAAGAATGAGATGGAGGTCGGGGAACTTTCACCCGGTGTTTACGTTCTAAGAATATATTCTCAGGAACAGTCCTTGAGAGAGCAAGTGATTATTCATTAGAATTGAGTCTACTCCGAAAAGTCAAGCTGAAGCAAAAAGTTTCTTTTGGCGATCTTTTCGATTTCCTCAATTAACTGATGCTCAGGCATCACTGATTTTCGAAAACCGAAAATATCATCCAAAATATTCCTTTTTTCTCCTATCTTCACTTTCCTGAGTGGACTCAAAATTGAGATTGTGATGCATCTTTTGTATAAGTTTTTCCTTGTCATTAGCGCTGTGATCTTTGTCTCGGCTTCTTCTATTGATGCTTCCAAAGAAATTTTGGGAGTATGGGAAACCAAAGGTGAGGAACCATCTAGAATTGAAATCTTTCAAAAAGGAGATAAATTCTACGGTAAGATCATATGGTTGGCCAATCCACTGACCGATGGAGCACCTAAAAAGGATATTCACAATCCGGACAAGAAGCTTCAGCAACGACCCATAATGGGTTTGGAACTATTGAAAAACTTTAAATTCAACGCTTCCGATAATATCTGGGAAGATGGTACTATTTACGACCCGATGTCTGGTAATACCTATAAATGCTATATAAGACGGCAGGGTAATACACTTAAAGTGAGAGGATATATTGGTATTTCCTTGATAGGTCGGACAGAAATCTGGACCAAAGTATAATAGTAAGATTACAAACAATTACTGGTATGAGTACTAATTATTGTTCCTAAATAGGTCAGGAAAATACCTTTCTCGGATTACATTCATGTGATGAACCTCGTGCCCTCCAATAATGAAAGCCAGGGATCTAGCACTGAATTGACTTGAGTTTGATTTTCCTATGGCATCAATTTTGGTCTCGCAAATTCCTTTGAAAAGAGCTATAGAGGAAGCTCGTACAGCTTTGTATTCATCCATGATGTTCAGCGCAGATCGGAAGCTCGCTCTACTCCTATCGGCATAAGCGTTTTCATCAAAACTCAACAAGGTCTGTTCCTCTCCTCTCGCCACTCTCAATGCCCTGGTACTCATGATTCTCTCGGTGTCAATGATGTGCACGATCAGTTCTTTGATACTCCATTTCCCATCCGCATAACTATAATCCCACATCAAGGCTGGAAGTCGCTCAAAAAACTCTAGCATGACTCTTTTGTTATAAGCCAATTGATTGGTAGGGTCATCATAGTTGACCAATGAGATATATGGGTCATAATATTCACCGTATTCCTCCTTTTTTGGTTTGCTTACTATCATTGTCATCGCTCTAGAATTTATTAAATGTAAAAATTTTCACAGAATCTGCTGCCGTAATGCGCAAATAATATGATCCTGAAGGCAAATTGCCCACAGAGATGGCATCCATTACTCGGCCCTGAAGTTGCAATATTCCGTTGACGTCATAAATACTATAAGTGTAATTTCCAGATGCGTTCAAAAGTTCCATATCCGATATATACAATTCATTTCTGACCGGATTGGGATAGATATTCCAGTCATCCAATTGCTGTTCTACCGAATTTGTTGGGTTCCTTCTTAGAATGCAAAACCAGTCCGTATCTTGACTTTCCCGATCATATAATGTACCCGAAAATTCACCACAATATTGAATTCCAGCATCGGAGATAGAAAATCGATAGGGTAGAACGGTTTCACCACTATCATCTACAATGATATCCAAAGGACTTAAGTTCTTGTCTAAATAGAGTACATAGGAGCATAAGTCTCCATCGCAAGTTTCGTTCATTCCCGATACTTGAAAATTATTCGAAAAGTATCCCCCAATAATGATATCTTCAGTTTGCAAAGTTATTTCTTGGAGATGATCATCTTCACTTCCCCCGATGTTCAAGAGAAGCGATGAATTCTTGTGGTATGCGAAAATACTTCTATTCAGCATAGGGTCTTGTAGTATGGCCCCGTCAATCTTGACTTCCCCGGTATATTCGCCAAAATAGTACTCGTTTTGCCCATCGCTAAGGTAGTCATAACAGGAAACGTCAAAAACGCCTGTTGCGGTGAAGTGGTCTATATGATCTTCATTTTCATCAATCTTAAGAATTATACCATCCGTGTGATTGGTCACTGTCTGTAATTCGATACTTTCGATAGAGAGATTATTGATGAAGTCGCCAGATAATATCCACTGATCTTCTGTAATTCTAAGGTTTTCGATATTCAGGGTTCCATCATAAGGGATTGTCTTAATAAGGCTAAGGCTTCCATCTATTTCTGTTTGAGCTAGGACAATGCTTGAATGGTCTATAGGTAGCCATGGCTGATCATTGTAAAAGATCGTATCAGAAGCAAGAATGACCAGGGCTAAATTAGAATCGTGTCCAAAACCGGTGTTAATTTCTAAACCTTTACCGTCAATTTTTCCAACGAAGGAACTACCCATAAAGTCAAAGTCTAATACTGCATAACTGTTTCCTCTTGTACTCGAAAAACTCTCCCTGCCATTCGTCAAACTCCCAAAAAACTTGATAACTCCAGTTCTGCTGAAATCTAAATCCTCTACAATAATCCACTCTTCCACCCCAAACCCTGAAATCACCTCTCGTGGGCCTGAACCTGAAAATTTGAGAAACAGATCTCGACCACCTACCGAAACTTGTCCATCAAATTCTCTATCAAAAGTTCCTAGGAAAGACAAGTCGTTACCAAAAAAAAAGGCGGACTGGGGGCCTTCAGATGTTGTTGTAAAGATAACCTGAGCACTTATTAGTTGGCTGTACACTATAAAAAGAAGGATGAAGGCTTGTATTGTATTTTTCATTATGCGAATGAAAATACAGCGTAAAAATTAAAAAGTCAATGTTTGACTAATTTGGTATTGTAGATCACCATTTGTTCTGGATAAATATATTACCGCTGTGATATGAAAACCAGTTATTTGTAGTATCTTTTGAAGCATGAACTAGTGGGGGACTAGTCGTTTCATTTTAATCACCAAAAATTAGTCGCGATGAAAGAAATTTCTTCTACCCACTCTATTTCTACTTTTTTTGTTTCCACGGGAAATATAGTTCTGGTTTTACTAGGTTTTTTGCTGCTCCAAGTGAATGCGTTTTCACAAACAGATAATACGACCATTACCTGGACTGGGGCAGTTGATGAGGATTGGAGCAATGCAGATAACTGGAGTCCCGCTCAGGTACCAACATCTCCTAGTGATGAAGTCGTTATTCCTCAAGTTTCTAGCGGTAACTATCCAATAAGTTATAGCGGTTTGACTTGGAACAATGAAGGTTCATTAACTGTCGAAGAAAATGCCAGTCTTACGGTCATTGGAGGAGGAACCCTTCAGAATGGTATTGCTTGTGGTGTGAATGGAGCCGTAACAAACTATGGGAGTATAGATTTATTGGAGTGTATTAATGGAATTAATATTCAAGGTAGTCTTTATAATCACGGTAGTATGGAGATTATTACCTGTGCTTACGGACTATTTCACCAAAACGGATATGTGGAAAACTACGGAAGCATATTGATTTCCGGAGCAGACCATGTTGCAATTTATCTGATTCAGGGAGATTTCCTATTTACCAATGAGTCATCCGGATTAATCGTGTTAGAAGGTGTTCATGTCGGTATTTCGAATCAATCCACAATACTAAATAATGGAGAGATTCAAATTAATACTTTTAATGAAGCCGGTATCGTCAATTTTGATGGCATTGAAAACAATGGTACCATAGGTATTTTCGATTTTGGATCCAAGGGATCGATCTATAATGGGGGAGGATTTGAAAATAATACAAATGCCGTGATCTATTCAGTTGGGAAAATTGATGATCAACATAATTTAGCCAATTATGGAATGATTTCCGTTGTGGCTCCTGATGATAGTCATATACATAATAATCAAGGAACCATAATTTACTATGGACCAGAGGGATCGTGTACAGTAGATATGGGAAATCCACCGCAACAAGGACATTTTATCGTACCTCCAAATCCTGAGGAAGGAGCTATTTTACCAGCATCTAGGGATGGTTCAGGAATCCAGGGTAAAAGCTTGAATGTTATTGTACCGCCGAGCAATGGTAAACCGAGTATTATATTGCCGAAAAATGGAAAGGCTGTTATGCTGGCTCCTACGAGGGAGGTAGACTAGTTGTTTTCTACAAGAAATCCATATTTTGTGAACTACTAGCGAATCAAACGAATCAACTAACGTGGTACTTACATTTTTGGATTATCTCATCATTGTTCTATTTCTGGTCATAAGCCTTTTTATTGGGATTTGGGCATCCAAGAGTGCCGCTCGAAGTACCGGAGAATTTTTCCTTTCGGGAAGGAAAATGCCGTGGTGGCTATTGGGTATTTCTATGGTAGCTACCACATTTTCCGCTGATACACCGAACTTGGTAACGGATATTGTTCGACAAGACGGAGTGTCGGGTAATTGGGTCTGGTGGGCCTTCCTCCTCACTGGCATGACCACCGTTTTTATTTATTCCAAACTATGGAGAAGATCTGGTATTGTCACTGATCTGGAGTTTTATGAACTCCGATATAGCGGATCAGGAGCACGATTTCTAAGAGCGTTTAGATCCATTTACCTCGGTGTCTTTTTTAATGTGATGATCATGGCGACCGTGCTTTTGGCGGGGATCAAAATTGCTGCTGTGGTTATTGGTTTCAATGCAGTTCAGACCGTTTTATTGGTTGCGCTCGTAACCGTGTTTTATTCTGCTTTGGGCGGTCTGAAAGGGGTAATTGTGACTGACTTTTTTCAGTTTATTTTCAGTATGGTGGGGATGATTGCAGCAGCGGCGGTAATCGTCGGACATCCCGAAATTGGTGGTTTGGAGACGATGATTCACCATCCCAACATTCAAACGAAGATTAATTTACTACCGGATCTCTCCAATTGGGATGTGGTAGTTCCACTACTACTCATACCGCTGGCTGTACAATGGTGGAGCGCCTGGTATCCCGGAGCAGAGCCCGGAGGAGGAGGCTATGTGGCGCAAAGAATGCTCTCGGCACGAGATGAAGAAGGAGCAACTTTAGCTACTTTATTATTCAATTTATCCCATTATGCCATTCGACCATGGCCATGGATCTTGATTGCTTTGGCTTCGATGATTATTTTTCCTGATCTACAAAGTATTCAGGATAAATTTCCCAGCATTAGCGATTCTATTTTACATCATGATTTAGCATTTCCAGCTATGTTGAGCCTATTACCCAAAGGTCTATTGGGATTGGTTTTGGCATCCTTGATGGCAGCCTTGATGTCGACCATTTCTACTCATCTCAATTGGGGCTCTTCCTATATTGTTCATGATTTCTACTCGAGATTTATTGATGAAAGTGCCTCGGAAAGCAAGAAAATAAGAGTTGCTCGATTGTCCACTGTGTTGCTGATGCTGTTGGCGGGAATTGTTGCTCTCTACTTGGAAAATGCCCTGCAAGCTTTCCAGATATTATTACAAATTGGCGCAGGGACAGGCTTGATCTTTCTTTTAAGATGGTTTTGGTGGCGTATCAATGCGTACAGTGAGATTTCAGCCATGATAGGTTCCTTTCTCATCGCTGTCTTTTTTGAGTTCTTCTATGATGGGGATCTTTTGGCGTATCAAAGGATGCTCATAGGAGTATTGGGAAGTACTGTGATATGGTTGATCACAACTTTCATGACCAGGCCTACAGATAGACAAGTGCTGATTGATTTTTACAGGAAAATTCGACCCTACAAGAATTGGGGTTGGAACATGGTAGCCAAAAATATAAATCTGGAATCAGGGGATGAAAGACCATCAAATCTGCCTGTCGAAATACTAATGTCATTCGTTGCTTGTATCATGGTTTATTCGGGCTTGTTTGCTACCGGATACATACTATATCACTGGTATACTTTGGCGATAATAGCTATAGCAGTGCTTCTGCTGACATCGTTTATTCTTTATCGCTTGTGGAAGAGTTCGAAAAGAACTTCCCATTAAAATAATTCCTGATTAGATGGTCGAATAGTTTGGCCATGAACAAAACATAGATCAGTCCTCCTATGTAAAACATTCGAGCCAATTCTGTAGAAAGAAGGGCGTGCAACAAAATGATCAGGAGGAAATACCCGCTGAACCTGGGCATTGTTTTTATGATTTCTCGTAGAGCCTTTAACTTTAAGCTCAGAATAAATACTGCCCAAATGCCAACAATGGAGAACAACTCGTACACGCCGTGAAATGAAAACAGTCTGCGCAAAGAATCCGGTATCTGTGCAAAGTGTTCCATATCTCTGGAGTAGCTTTCTCCGGGATCCAGCGAGAAGAAATGATCAATCCCAAATCTAAAGCCCAAAACGAGCAAGCCTGAAAGCAGGATAATGGGCAGTTGCCGTTTCCAGTGAATAGGCCCAAAATATAGACATAATGGAATGAAAAAAACAAAAGATTCTTTTGCCCATGGACCAAGGATTAAACTAAACACGAGCATTCTTTTATCTTCAAATACAAAACTGTACATCATTCCGACGATGACCAGTAGATAAAGACTGTCTACCCATGGCAGACCTGAGAAATATCCCGTCCATCGCGAAGAGAGCAGACATAAGATACCCAAAAGGGCAGCTCCATAACTAACTTGGAGTCGAAGGCAAATTCGAAAAAGCAATAGAAATGTAAAGGAAAGGATAGTGGTATTGACCAACAGGTAGCTGAAGGCCAAAGAAAAAGAGTCTCCGTTGAAATTCCAAGGTTGGATTAGATCGAATATTGGTCCAAAGAGCAATGCGAGTCCGGAAGCCAAAAGTGGAACAATGACCCGATATCTTCTCACGGGATTCTGGTCAAAATCAAAGTTGGAAATACCGATATAACTTCTAATATCCGGATTGCTGGCAAAGTCATATTCGCTGAATACGGCAAATGCAGGCCCAAAAATAAGGGAGAAGAATAAGGAAAAAAGCAATAAGCTTTCCCAATTTCGACTTAAAAAATGCATAAATCCAGAAATTTAGTGCAACGAAAGACCCAAAACTTACTTACAATGATAAAACTAATACATCAATTTTTAAGTTTTATTGAATAGGTAGAAGAGAAGAAGAGGATAAGGGGTTTTTATAGTATTTCTGTAGAATAAGAATTGGAATTGCCTAATCATTGTAGGATAATTTTGCTTTGTTTAAATTGCAGAAAATATTATCCCAGGAGCGGAACATTAATAATAATGAAGAAGTAGATTTCGAAGATCAAATCGAAATCATATAAGTAAAAAATGTTTGAATATGAGATCTAGTGGAGTGGGGATGAAGAAGATCGGCTTACAATTATTGTATTCTTTTGCAATGGTGATAGTCCTCGTGGCCTGTGGAAATGATAAGGGCAACAAGGAGGGGAATGAGAACGGCATGGAAGTGAGTACCGGAATCCCTGAGGTGGATAAGATCACTAGACTGATCAATAAGAATAAAGATAATGATCAGCTTTATTACCAGCGAGCTGAAGCGTATTATAACAATGATCTTTTCGATCTGTGCGCACAAGATGCCCTAATGGCTATTTCGATTGATTCGAGTAAATGGGAGTATCATCATCTATTGGCGGATGCCTACTTGGATGGAAATAACAGCAGAGAAGCGCTTAGAATATTGAGATTGTTCCTTAGAATCCAGCCAGATAGAATCGGAACCCTATTGAAGATGGCAGAATTTCAATACATTCTAAGACAATATGATGATGCCATCAAATCGATAGACAAAGTCATTCAGAAGGACCCGCAGGAATCAGAAGCGTATTACATGTTGGGGAGGGTATTTCTGGAGAAGCAAGATACGACCAAGGCGATGAATGCCTATCAGACTGCAGTGGAAATGGATTCCGGAAATACGGACGCGTGGCTGATTATGGGGAATTTGTTGACGAGGCAAAATAATCCTAAGGCCATCCGATATTTCGACAATGGGCTATCGGTCAATCCCGATAATATTGCTTTGCTCCAGTCGAAAGGATATGCCTTACAGTATTTTGGCAATTTTAATGGGTCTTTGGCAGTTTTCGATGAAATTGCTCGTAAGAATCCTCAGAATGCAGAATCCTATTTCAATAAGGGAGTGGTTTACTTGAAAATGGATTCATTGAAAATGGCTGAAAAATCATTTAATTTGGCCCAAAAATTGGACCCAGCCAATTATCTTTTCTACCTAAACAAGGGCATTGCTCTAGAGTTACAAGGAGACTTAAAAGGAGCTTTGGAACAATTTGAGCAAGCGGAGAAATTGGGTGGTGGAAAAGATGAAAGGGTATTAGAGTCTATTGCTCTGATACGTTCTAAACTTGAAAATTGACAATTCTATGTCGAACTTAATGATAAAAATTGGTCTCGTTGGTATGGCGCTGTTCTTTAGCTGTATGGCCTTTGGTCAGAGCAAAGTAGTGCGAGTTATGAGCACTTCGAGACCTTCCAGCTCTATTCAGCAGGAATTTCCCTATGATATTCCTTTGCGAAATCTTCAAGGAGATAGTCTGAACACAGCAGAAGTATTGCTCAATGGCGACTGTCCCGTAGTCTTGGCCTTCTGGCTTACTACCTGTCCACCTTGTAGAATCGAAATGAAGAATATGGCTCCCCATTATGAAGAATGGGTAGAAGAAACAGGAGTTAGAATATTATTTATCAGTACTGATTTTGAACATAATGCACATAAGATTGCTTCATTTATAGAGGACAATGATTATCCTTTCGAAGTCTATCACGATATGCATCGAGAATTTAGACAGATTCTACCTGGAGGATTGAACGGTTTGCCCCAGACTTTTTTGATAGGCCAGGACGGAGAAATACTTTATCACAAGAGAAAGTATTCTTCAGGAGATGAGTTCAAGTTGTATGAAGAGATGAAGAAATCAGTAGAATTAAAACGTATAAACAAATAGTACATGGAAGATTTAAATCTTGATTTGGTAGGTGGGGCATTCCTCATAGAAAAAGGTGACATGAATGAGATCTTCGTTCCTGAGGAGATGAACGAGGAACAGATGATGATCAGGGATATGTGTGTCAATTTTCTGGATCAAGAAATTCTTGCCAATATTGTTAAAATAGAAAAGCAAGAAGATAATATTTCTGCTGGTCTCATGGAGAAAATGGGAGAGCTGGGGCTTTTAGGTACACATATGCCCGAAGAATATGGCGGGATGCAGTTGGATACGCATACGAATACCTTGATCAGTGAGGCAATGGGACCTTCAGGATCTTTTGCGGTACCTTTTGCAGCACATACGGGGATCGGAATGTTGCCTATTCTCTATTTCGGAACTGATGAACAAAAACAAAAGTATTTACCGAGATTGATATCTGGTGAGTTGAAAGCATGTTATTGTTTGACCGAACCCTCTTCTGGTTCAGATGCATTGGCTGCAAAGACAACCGCATTTTTGAATGATGAAGGAACTGATTATGTGATCAATGGCCAAAAAATGTGGATCTCCAATGCAGGTTTTGCAGATATATTCATTGTCTTTGCACAGATAGAAGGAGATAAGTTTAGTGCTTTTATCCTTGAAAAAGGGACCGATGGATTGAGCCTTGGAGCAGAAGAAGATAAGTTGGGAATCAAAGGAAGTTCGACGAGACAGGTTTTCTTTGAGAATGTCATTGTACCTAAGGAAAATCTCTTAGGCGAAATAGGAAAAGGGCATTTGATCGCCTTCAATGTATTGAATATCGGTCGATTCAAATTGGGCGTATTATGTGTTGGAGGAGCCTGTAGAAGTATTGATACTGCAGTTAAGTACGCCAATGAGAGAATTCAATTTAAGGTTCCCATCTCGAGTTTTGGAGCCATCAAGTATAAATTGGCAGAGCAAGTGATTCGAAGTTTTGCTTGTCAAAGTGCCATATATAGAGTATCCCAAATGATGGATCAGATGTCCAAAAAGTTGATGGACAAAGGGGTTAGTTATGAGGAGTCGAAACTGAAAGCGGCTGAGGAGTATGCGATAGAATGTTCGATCATAAAAGTATCAGGATCAGAGGCTTTGGACTATGTGGTGGATGAGACCTTGCAAATACACGGAGGATATGGATTCAGTGAGGAATACACTCCTGCTCGAGCATATAGAGACAGTAGGATCAACAGGATTTACGAAGGTACCAATGAAATCAATCGATTATTGATTGTTGACATGCTCTTGAAAAGGGCTTTGAAGGGAAGAATTGATTTGGTCGGTCCAGCCTGGGAGGTTCAAAAGGAATTGACCAGTATGCCGGGATTTGGTCAGCCCGAAGGAAAATACGGTAAAGAAGAAAAGGCGATTGAGGATTTCAAAAAGATGATCCTGATGGCTGCCGGTGGGGCTGTCAAAAAACAGATGGACGGCGAGTTAAATCTGGAAGAAGAGCAGGAATTACTCAATAATATTGCGGATATGCTGATTGATTGTTTTGTGGCGGAATCCCTGTTGATGAGAGTGAGAAAAATCGAATCAATGGATACACCGGTCGATCACGATATTTATATGAGTATGATGAAAGTCTACTTCAGTGACGCTAACTTCAGATTGAATAAAAATGCGACTGACGCAATAGCCTCCTTTACATCGGGTGATCTACAAAGGACTTTTTTGATGGGTGTAAAGCGGTTTTCGAAGTATGATACCATCAATGTCAAGGAGCACAGAAGGAAAATAGCGGAGTTGATGATCGAAAAAAATGCATACTGTTTCTAAATTAATAAAAACAAATATTTGTAAACAATTTGTTTTTATTAAAATAAAAATATAAATTTACCTGCAGAACAATTAAAGTACTGCTTTATGGGTAATTTTAAAGATCATTTGATCAACCGTAATTTTCGCAAGGTATTTGAAGAGTTATCTGTCAGAAAGATCATCAAGGGTAAATCTGACATCGCTAAAAAGCTGGATACCTATAATCACATTATCAATAATATTTTAAAGGGTGACCGCAATATCACTGTGGATCAAATCTTAAAATTGTCCAATCAGTATGACGTGAGTCCGGATTATATGTTCGGAAAATCGGAAAATATGTTTCTCAGCGACCGTTCTATTCCGAGCTTCGATCATTCGGATAGAGAATGGTTGAACGATGGAAACATTTCATTAATTCCATTGAAGGCTGCAGCCGGTTATCAGATTGACCTGAATAATTTGGCGAGCCAGGAGGATGTTCCGCGATTTTCTCTTCCGGGAATGTCGGGTGATTTGTTTGCCTTTGAAATTGATGGAGACTCCATGATGCCAACAATTACTAATGGAGATGTCATTGTCTGTGAAAAATTATCTACAGGCGAGACACTGAAGGACAATCATGTTTATGTGATTATTAGTGATGTGGTAGTAGCTAAGAGAATCCACCAAATCAAAGATGATTCCGGTCAGCTAAGGGCCATCGAGTTGATATCGGACAACAGTGAATTTTATCAGCCGTACCAAATGGAGCTGGAAGAAGTTCGTCAAATACTTAAAGTTAAGTGCCGATTGACATCTTATCGTTTGATATAGATTTTAACTGCCTTCCCAGCCTACAATTCTAGACCGTATATCCCCTGGATTAGTTGATATACAATGATTGAGTCATTGTACACTTTGCAATAGCGGTTCTGCTAAAGCCGCAGATGCATCGACAGGATCCACTTCGATAATATGCCCAGGGAACTTAAAGTGATACCAAGTTCCGGAGGATGTCCCTCTATATCGCCAAGAGCCTTTACCAGCGTAGATAAACTTGGAAGTTATCTGTTTTTCGATCGTGTGCGTAACAGAAGTTTTTTTCTCGTTTTTTAGTTTTTGAGCGAGAATCTTACGTTTATTCGAACAACAAGACATGATTTAAATTTTTTGTGGTGAACTAATTTTTTCTAGTAGACAAGCGAATCCCGATAATGCAAACCAATACAAAAGAACCATGCCTACGCTTTCACTACCATATATGGCAAAGGGAAGACTTACCCATATGCTTAAACAGTAGAAACAATCCATGAGTGTTCCCAGAAATCCTGAACCCAGTAGTTTCCGGATTTTGAAAATGATATCAAAGGGGCCATCTTCTGTACTACACAAGTGTGTAATTCTCCAGATGCACAGCCCCTTTAAGATAAAGATAGACCACCCCATTATTTATGGTGTTGGTGGATTTACTCGTTCCATCAGAATCACTCTATGGGCTTGGTACAGATTACTCAAACCACTATTGTAGCCATTGGTAACCCGCTTACGAGCTGTTAGGGCGACAGAAAGTCTAGTGAAATACTCAGTACTTTTTATCCATCCTCCTTCTGATAGTGCCGGCTTTAAGTCCACGTCAATGGGTCCAGCTTGTGAAAAAGCTTGAATCGTTCCCGTATAGCCATCACATACGTGGGGGACGTTACCCGATGCATCACCCTCGGACAAAACTGTTTGTCCGGACGAGGTATCAGCCATAGGTGTCGCACGTAAGCCGATCATTGGGCCTGGACATCTACCTATGGTCAATGCGTATGAATCGACAAATCCCTCCGGATCATTGGCCATAAAATTGAATTTCAATGAGGTATTCATATGATGATTTTCTAAACGGAATAGACCACATCCGGCATCTATTATAGAACTATCATCAAGTTTCAAGGCAGAAAGACTAAAATTCAAGGGTTTGTTGTGGATATAAAGAGCAATCATATCCGTTGCATTCGTAACAGGATTGCCTTTAGCATCATAACCATCCACACGAAGGTAGAAGGTGTCCGGAGTGATTTCCCCTTGTACCCTGTCATACAAGTGAGTGTTGAGTTGCATATATCGTCCTATCTTATCCGGCAGCCAGTCAACATGTTCAACATTCATTTCTCTTTGTATATTTTTATAAGCAGGTACACTTACCGCTGGTCCACCATCTACTTTCAGAGTTTGCTCGTAAAATGGACCTACATCATCTCCAGTATAATTTGGTTTGTGACGTTTCGAATATCGCGGGTGTTTATAATTCTGACTAACAAAAACCCAAGGAGCCGTTCCAGCCCGTTTAATTCGAATAGTATACCATTTGATCTTATTCTGGGCGGCTGATTTACTGACGTCGTACATACATCCGGATATGTCAATCAGACCTCCCCAGGCTGCACAATCAACATCATCATCAAAACCTGCAAGGCTGCTGCGAACAGAGATTTTACCGGAAGGTTCAAGATCATTGTTGAATCCGTATCGACGTAATTTTGAAGTAGAAAACGAAGCCGTTGTATTTTGATCGCCCCCAATAAATACATTGCCTAAACTACCGATCAAGTTTCCGTTAAAACAAGCGGAGGATGGTTGGACTCTGGACTTTGGCAAGCACAGATCTATACGCTTCCTGTTCGGTATATTGTAATAAGGAGCGCTTTCATACAGGACGTTTTGTGGCGATAAGTTGGTGACTTTCACGATTACGTCGGGATAGCTGACCACGTTGATGTTTTCACCAGGGGCGATGTCGTGTGAATCTTCGATCCCTGGGAAACTCATATCGAAAGAGAATCTGAAAATGTAATTTCCATTCATATCAGTTATGGTATCACCCAGCAATCTTCTGTTCCCATCCCCTGTGTAAGCACCTCCTGCAAGTTCAGCGGCGGTTCGATCATATTCTTCAAAGGTCAAAGTCAGATTATTGGCCGGCTCGACATTACAGCTGTACAGTAAGTTTTCAAGATTCGCCGTTAATTCCAGATCTGCAATATTGGATGGCTTAGCCAACAAAGTTTCTTTTTTTCGGGAACCGATGAACGAATAATTGGATGCTTCGAATAAGTTGACTTCTTTTTTTGCCTTTTTTTTAGTGGCGGAATCTGTATAATCAAGAACCTTGTAGAGCAATTCGGTTTTGGGCTTGGTGGCTTCACCACTTAGATCTATCACGATGGGCTTAAATGGATACGGATCCGGTGGAAGCGGATTAGGATCTATATTCTCAGGAATTCTATCGGGGTAGACCTCTTCGATGTAATCTTTAATTTTTGGATTCTTCAAGGCTTCTAATAGCCCTGGGTAGGTGTCGATCACAAAAGGGCCTCTCCGGCATGGATTGAGGAGGCACAGTCCACTGTACATTGAAGCGTGGCCGTAAATAATAAAATCATTGATATTGACAGGAGTGGAACACTCCAAGATAAGATCATTAAAATCTTTGTCTCCCCCGGCATCATTGGATAGAATTTCGAAGGTATGATTGCCTCCGGAAGTAATGGGGAATTTAATTTTGGTGTCTGACTGCTGAAATCCTCCTCCCGGATTGTTTTGTATGGCAATAGCCCACTGATCGCCAGTTACGTTGGCAGTCGTTCCTACTGTTCCGGAATATACTCCATTACCAGTATCTGCACCAATGACAACAAATCGTTGAGGAAAAGAAGCCAGTTTGGCCTTAACCTTGACTTCCCAACTTCCTTGCATTGAAATAATCATAATTTTCGTTTTTAAGGTGAATAAATATGATCGTAAAAGTAGAGTGGGGAAGAAGGGACTTCAAGATGTGTTTGACCCTTGTTAAGGAGTGTTTAGTCTGTATTTTAATTCAAATATCTCCCAATGCCTAGGAGGTCATGGAACGGGTCTCAATAAGTGTTTTGACCTAAAATGTGGGGGGTGAGCTACTCCCAATTAATATTGGGAATAGCTCTTTTTGTCGAATCGTATTAAAAGAATCAATTGGTCCCGGCTAGTCTTAATTTTGAATTATAGACTTCGCTCTTTAGAAGCTTGCCAAGATGTTTCGCAATTTCTAGCATACCTTGCCGATGATGGCCAAAGGCCAATTCAGCGGCACTATTGTAATTCGTATTGGTATTGACATCGTAGACATAGCGATTGCCTTTGTCGTCCTCTGCATATTCTAGAGCTCCAATCCCAATATCATTCGCTTTTAGGAAGGCTGCATATTTTCTTAAATCGGGATTCCGATAATCTTCTAAGATTATAAATTTGGAATTGGGTTTTTCTTCGCCTGCAGGACAAAAACTATCGCCAATTTGGCAAGCATCAGCAGGACATAATTCGAAACCATTACTGGAGTCAATGCTGACGGCATAGAGGAATTCACCACCAACAAATTCTGCTCGTACGATTCTTCCGTTAGCGGGTCGAATGTACTCCTGAGCGAGCCATATCCCGTCCAAAGACTCACCTAGTTCACCATTTTCTATGGAATTTGAAAGGCTTTGTTCACTGTAGAAAAGTTGGACTCCAGCTCCTTTCCCTCCTCTATTTGGCTTGATAATAAATGGATTTGTACCGAGTTTTTTAGCGGCTTCCGGTAGCAGCTTAACATCGTTGACGACAATGGTTTTCGGATGGGCAATATCGAATTCTTCAAGGGCAAAGTATTGCTCCGATTTTCGCAATTCTAGTTGCAATGCTCTCCGGCCGTTGACCACTTTTCTGTTGTGCCTTTTCAACCACGCCAGAACATTTTCTGTAAATTCGGGAGCATGGCGATGATCGCGAGTGTGGGCAGATGCGCTCATGCGATTATAAAATATTCCTTCCGGTGGCGTGGAACTTAGATCTAAAGTTAATCGATCGATAAACCATTCTTCATAAGGTAAATTTAACTTATCGAAAGCTTGTCGAAGAGGAACCAACCAAGCGTCATTCTCGTGAATTACATAAATCTTTTTCATTATTTGTTTCATTTAGATTGTACAATAAAAAAAGAGCCCTCTCGAAACGAGAAGGCTCTTTAGTATTCTTTATAAACTATATTCAATTACAGCATATACTTCTCATTTCGCCGGAGTAGGTAAGTACAACAGCAACAACAAAAAGTGATATGTGTATAATTATTCATCATAGTAATGAACTACAATATTAAGTCCATTTTTTTAAAGTGTCAAGAAACTTGGGATTAGAAGCGCGTGATTATTTGAAAGCTTATCCTATAATTCGATGAATATTACACTATAAGTATTAATTTTATCGCCCTAAATAATCATTATGGTACAAGGTAAAACAGTTTTAATTACAGGAGGATCTAGAGGTATTGGAGCGGCAATGGTCCGAATTTTTGCAGAGCATGGCGCAAATGTGGCTTTTACTTACAGATCAAGTGAGGAAAGAGCATTAGAATTAGCGAATTCCATAGAGGGAGTGCAATGTAAAGCATATAAGTCAGATGCGAGTAAATTGGAAGAAGCAGAAAAATTAATGGCCGATGTGCTGAATGATTTCGGTGGAATCGATGTACTGATCAATAATGCCGGGATAACCCGTGATAATTTATTGATGAGGATGACGGAAGATCAATGGGACCAAGTCATGGACAATAACCTAAAAAGTATATTCAACTTGTGCAAGCAAGCGATTCGTCCAATGATGAAAAATAGGAATGGTTCGATCATCAACATTGGTAGCGTTGTTGGGATATTTGGTAACAAAGGACAAACCAACTACTCTGCTTCCAAAGCGGGAATGATCGGGTTTTCTAAGTCTTTGGCTAAAGAGCTGGGTTCAAGAAATATAAGATGTAATGTCATCGCACCTGGGTTCATTACAACGGAGATGACCGGAGAACTGACAGAGGAACAAGAAAAATACTACAAGCAGATTATACCGGTAGGACGTTTCGGCACAGGAGAAGATATAGCCAATGCCTGTTTGTTCCTAGCTTCAGATATGGGGGCTTATGTCAATGGGCAGGTGATTAGTGTTTGCGGTGGAATGAATATGTAATGAAGGAAGTTCAAGATCTCATCGAGGAGATCAATATTTTTTTGGCCAATATCTCTTTGGGAGATCCCATTGAGTTGTATGAACCGATAAGCTATACGCTTGAAAAGGGCGGTAAAAGAATAAGGGCTGTCCTGGTGCTTTTATCCTACTCGCTTTTTAAGGATGATCGCGAAGCTGCTTTACCATTAGCAGGGGCTGTGGAGATATTTCACAATTTTACCTTGCTTCATGATGACATCATGGATGAAGCTCCATTGAGAAGAGGTCAACCCAGTGCGTATAAGAAGTATGGTCAGGATAGAGCTATTTTGTCGGGAGATATGATGTTGATCAAAAGCTATCAATTACTTTCCGAGCTTAACCCGTTAAAAGGACTTTTATTCGAATTTAATAAAGTAGCTCAAGAAGTCTGTGAGGGCCAACAAATGGATATGATGTTTGAGGATCGTTCTGAAGTATCGGTTGATGAATATATTAGAATGATTCGGCTCAAAACATCCGTATTGCTCGCCAGTTCGCTCAAGATGGGTGCTATTTTGGCTGGAGCCAGTGAACAACAGCAGAGTGATTTATACGACTTTGGATTAAACCTAGGTCTTGCCTTTCAGATTCAAGATGATTATTTAGACAGTTATGGTGATCCTAAGAGTTTTGGTAAGCAGGTCGGCGGAGATATTATTCAAGGGAAGAAAACCATTCTTTTTCTTCTAGCACTTCAAAGACTGGACAGTGTTCAACAGGACGATTTTTATCACCTTTATACTTCAGAAGATACTCAGAAGGTAGAAAAGGTGATGGAATATTTTAGCTTGAGTCAGGCAGATAAGCAAGTTTTAGCGTTGAAAGGCCAATACGAAGAAAAGGCAATGGAGAGCTTAGATCGAATTAAAGGAAATGGTTGGGCTCAAGATCAACTATTCAAAATTGTACAATCACTCTCTGCGCGATCGGTATAGTTTTTCCAGTAATGATTAGTGATTCGGAATCAAACAGAAAAAGCGCATAACTTATTAAAGAAATGCGCTATAGTCTAGTTTTTATTGGGTAGCCCTTACGACTACTCGAAATCTTCGGCAATTTCCATTACCACTTTACCGCGATAGTACATTTTTCCATCCAACCAGTAAGACCTGTGGTATTGATGTACTTCACCAGTAGTAGGACAAGTGGCGATCTGAGAAAGACTAGCTTTGTAATGCGTTCTTCTCTTTCTTTTTCTTTGCTTTGATATTCTACTCTTAGGATGAGCCATAATCTTATTATTATCTTATTCCAAATTTAAATCCTTAAAAGCCTCTTTGAAAACATTGTTCTCCTCTGATTCTTCATTCGAAACAGGTCGGTTTAAAACTTCAAGAACAGCTGTGTTGCATGGACGTGGATCCATATTATCACAATCCACAGTTTTTATCATGGGAACAGAAAGGCAAATGATCTCATAGATCAGAGATGCCACACTGAATTCCTCGGCAAAAGGAGATAGATAAATCACATCTTCTTCTGAATTGGAAACAGAATTTTCGCTCCTCATTTTTATGACTGACTCATACTGATTGACAATGGGCAAACCAATATTTGCTGTACATCTATCACATTCGGCCTTTACCGTACCATTGAGATCAAAACTCAAAGAAATAAAGCTAGGCCGCTTGTCTACAAGCAAATTGACTTTCAAATTACCATTGCTCAAAGGCGTATTTTCAAAATGTTCAAAAAACTCCTGATCAATTGAAAATTCATAAAAATGTTCTCCTTCATTCATGCCCGAAATAGGCAAAATAAAGTGCTTCAAGCTGTCCATCTTACAAAGAACTTTTAAAAGTGACGCAAATATACAATAATTATTATTTCTTTGCCCTCCCCGAAGAATCTTTTAATCCAAGGAGCCAATCATGTTTTCAGGTTTTACCCATTCTTCATACTGTTCGGAAGTCAATATACCAAGAGATATTGCTGATTCCTTTAAGGTAATTCCTTCAGCATAGGCGTGCTTCGCGATTTTAGCAGCCTTGTCATAACCTATTTTAGTATTTAGTGCAGTCACAAGCATTAATGAATTTCTAAGGTTCTCATCTATATTGGCTTGATCTGGTACTAAACCTGCAATGCAGTTGTCATTAAAACTTCTGGAAGCATCAGCAATTAATTCAGCCGACTCAATAAAATTATGGATCATCATTGGTTTAAAGACATTGAGTTGAAATTGTCCGGATAAACCGCCGATGTTAATGGCTACATCGTTTCCGAGAACTTGAGCCATTGCCATGGTTAATGCTTCCGCTTGTGTAGGATTAACTTTACCAGGCATGATTGAAGAACCGGGCTCGTTAGCAGGAATTCGATATTCGCCTATTCCACATCTTGGGCCCGATGCCAGCATTCTGATATCATTACCTATTTTCATAAGACTTGCTGCAACCGTCTTCAGTGCACCATGTGCTTCTACTATGGCATCATGAGCTGAAAGTGCCTCAAACTTGTTATCCGCAGTTCGAAAGGGCATTCCCGTAAGGTCAGCGATCGTGTTGGCCACTTTTACATCGTAGCCTTTCGGTGTATTAAGTCCGGTTCCTACTGCGGTACCACCTAGTGCCAGTTCCGCTAAGTGGTCTAAGCTGTTCTTGATGGCTTTGATCCCGTGATCTATTTGAGATACGAATGCCGAAAGTTCTTGTCCCACGGTAACAGGAGTCGCATCCATAAAATGCGTCCTTCCTATTTTCACAATGGATTGGAATTCAATTTTCTTTTTTTCTAACTCATCCCTTAGGGTCTTTAGAGATGGAATAGTTTTCTCAACTACTATCGTGTAGGCCGCAATATGCATTGCAGTAGGAAAAGTATCATTCGAACTCTGAGACTTATTGACATCGTCATTGGGATGAAGCTTTTTGCTAGCATCATACAGGTTTCCACCAAGTATTACATGGGCTCTATTGGCAACCACCTCGTTGACATTCATATTGGTCTGTGTTCCCGATCCGGTTTGCCAAACAACCAATGGAAATTGATCATCCAATTGACCGCTCAGAATTTCATCGCAAACCTTTCCGATGACATCACTTTTTTCTTTGTCCAAAGCGCCAAGCTCTGAATTGGTCATAGCAGCTGCCTTTTTCAAATAAGCATATGCCCGAATGATTTCTTGTGGTATTTTATGTCGCCCAATTTTGAAGTTTTCCATAGACCTCTGCGTTTGAGCACCCCAGTACTTATCTGCCGGGACCTGAATCTCTCCAATGCTATCTCTTTCTATTCTATATGAACCCATTATTTATATTTTTTTCATCTCCTCATGAGCTGAGGTGAGTATATTTTCCATTTCTGTTTGTGTTTCCGCCTGAGCATAAACTCTAAGAACCGGCTCAGTTCCTGAGGGTCGAATCATCAACCAAGCATCATTGTCCAGCAAGAATTTATATCCATCGATGGTTTCTACTTTATTGACCTGATACTCGCCTAGTTTTTCAAATGGAGCATTTTTACATTGCTCGATGATGGCCAACTTTTTCTCCTCCGCTATGTGTAAATCATCCCTGCCAAAAGAAAATGCCCCAACCAAAGAATATATATCCTCGATTAATTGACTAAGACTTTTCCCTGTTTTGGCCATAAATTCCATAATGATTAACCCGATCCAGATACCATCACGCTCAGGAATGTGTCCAGCAACAGCTAGCCCACCACTTTCTTCTCCTCCTACCAAAACTTCCTCTTGGGTCATGATTTCAGCGATGTATTTGAATCCTATTTTGGTAACTTCCAGGTCAAGACCGTACAGTTTGGCCAAAAGTTTCATCTTATTGGTTACACTAAAAGTGATGACCACTTTACCACTCATTTTCTTTTCATTGTGCATATAGTACAACAACAAAAGCAATATATGGTGCGAGTCTACGAAATTTCCATTCTCATCATAAAGTCCTATTCGATCCGCGTCACCGTCATTGGCCAAGCCAAGATTGAGATTGGCATTGGATGCCAGCAGGTCTGATAATTCTTTGAGATTTCTATGGATTGGTTCCGGAGCTTGTCCGTTAAAACCGGGATTCTTTTCCGAATGAAGATGAACGGCTTCAGGAAATAGTCTTTTCATGACCTGAAAACCTGCACCGTACATTGGATCGTAAGCCAAGTTTATGAAAGAATTCTTGATAAGATCCATGTCAAAGTTCTTTTCGATATGCTCCACATACAAGTTCTCCAGGGAGTGCTCCACTATTTTGCCTGAACTTAACAAATCATTGAACGATGATTCCGGTTCTTCCTTTGCTTCGGGAATCAAGGCTTCAACTTCAGCAATTTGCGAAGGGATCATAGGACCACCATACTGAGACTTGAGTTTGTATCCATTATAACTTGGAGGATTATGGCTGGCGGTAATAACTACTCCGACATGTGCATCCAGTTTTACTACTCCTAAGGAAACCATAGGTGTGGTAGCAATATCATTCGACAATATACACTGAATGCCCTCGCTTGCCAGAACTCTTGCCGTCTCTTCCGCAAACATTCGACCTCCAAAACGACAATCATATCCTATAACAGCCTTGTTTTGACCTTTATCTTTCATCCATGAGGCGGTGGCTTGTGCAACTCTTCTCACATTGTCCACCATGTATTCTCTGGCTATAATTGCCCTCCAACCGTCGGTGCCAAATTTGATTTTTCCCATCTTTTCCTTGAATTCAATTAGAATGTAAAATTAATACTTAATTTTAGACCTCGAAGGACAATGAAAGTTTTTATAAATAATTAATGCATAGGAGTTTGCCTACACTACAGGATACATATCGGCACAAGGGAATGAGAAAGCGTCTTATCAAGACATTGAGGAAGGAAGGCATTACCAATGAGGAAGTGTTGGATGCTTTTGATAAGGTTCCCAGGCATTATTTTATGGATTCGGCATTTTCTGAGAAGGCTTATCAAAATGAAGCTTTTCCTATCGGCAATGGCCAAACTATTTCACAGCCATATACTGTTTGTGTACAGACCATTTTGCTTGAGGTCAAAAAGGGAAATAAAGTACTAGAGATTGGAACTGGTTCGGGTTTCCAAGCAGCAATATTGGCTGAATTAGGTGCTCGAGTGTTCAGTATTGAAAGACAAAAGGATTTGTATCTAAGCGCAAAAGATCTATTGGGTCACATGGGCTATGATAGCATTCAACTTTTCTATCAGGATGGCAATTTTGGATTGCCGGAATTTGCGCCTTTTGATAAAATCATTGTCACGGCAGGTATGCAGTCAATACCTAAGAATCTATTGGGCCAACTGAGCATAGGAGGTATTTGCGTGGCGCCTATAGGAGATAAGGTTCAGACCATGTGGCGAATCCGACGTGTGGGTTTGAATGAATTCGAAAAGAAGAAATTTGGGCAGTTTAGATTTGTCCCGTTTTTATCAGGTGTGCGAGATTAACATCTTCTAGAATCGAAGACCCAATGATATTCCGAGGCTTACTATTTTAATATTACTGGAGGCCCCTGAAGTGATACCAGTCCCTTCAAACACATTACCTAGTGAATAAGCTATATTGGGTTCGATGGATAATGTGCTTTGCGAATTGATGTCAATATTATATCCTGAGGATAATCTTCCGATGAAGATCACTTTTTGGGTAGCGCCCTTTACATTGCGTCTTAAATCTGTTTCATATTCGGTGCCACATTCTATCAAATATGATTTTCTTTCCTCGTCTATCTTGAATAGACTTTCCAATTCTATTCCAGTATACCATCGATTATCATTGTCAAAATTATATCTCAAACCAAGCGGGATTCCCAGATATCCCAAATTGAATTGATCCTCTAATCTGGAATGGTTGGGGTCGAATGACTCTCCTTCAAAATCGCAATCAAAAGAGATGTTGTTATCTATGTGGGTGACTTGATTATATTGATAACTCAGTCCTGACTTCAAACTCATATTTCGAGTGAGTCTGTAAAAGACATCCAGATTGCCAGAAATTCCAAAAGAGCGTTGATCTTGTGAATAGGTGTCATCTTCGAATATTTGCTGAACTATCATTGGATTGACGCTGAAACCTGCACTAAAGCCATTGTTAGATTGAGCGAAGGTCGGACCAAGAGAAAAGCCTAATAATAGGGTCGTGATAACAAATTGTCGAAATGCGAAATCAACTTTTTTCATGATAACTATGGCTAGATTCGAATTTGGAGCTATTCTTTCCTTTTATAAATGCCTTCGAAAACGGAAGCGATGGTTTCCAAGTCTTCATTCAAAATTTCCCATAATTGAGTAACGGTCCCATCTTCATTTTGACTCCAGGTGATTCTGTTCTTTTGTAGTTTACCGGATTTGCCAGGCTTGAAACCACTGGAAAGTACCATTCGGCCATTTTCCAATTTACCTTTGAGCACCAAATTTCCTCCTTTATTATCCAGCCAGATCTGATTCCAGGTTGTATCACTTTGGTCAAAATAGTTGTAGCTTCTTCCAGTAAAGCCCGAAGTTCCTGTCCAATGTTCGTTCAGCAAGCAATTATCCTCCAACTTAATGATGGAATTTTCTCCAACTTTCTTTCCGGTAGTATCATAAACATCCCACTGGCCGAGCCAAAAATCGAATTGCTGATGGGCTGGAGTACAACAGGTACAATCCGTCTGTGCCTGTAGGAACAGCGCAGCAAAAATGAAAAGTATGAGTATGAATGCTTTGATATTCATTATGATCTTACATATTTAAACTTCGGTCTTCTCTGATTTCACCGATATGATAATAAGAAACAATTCGATCAATGAGGCCGTCTTTGAAATAGAACCATTCGCTGACCTCCAACTCAAAGTCTTCTTACTTGCCGATATATCTCACACAAGAACTGGATTCGCCGTGTAATTCATCTTTTATATCGAATTGATACCCTAGAAACTTTTCTCTATTCGACTCCACTATGTTCAAGTAACTGTCTTTTCCCTGAATGACACCAAATGGACTGGTATGAGTAAACTCATTGGTCAGTGGTAAATCCATAAAATTGCCCTCTTCCCAATGCTCAAACCAATGTCGAACCAAAGTCTCGTTATTCATCGATTCTAATTTAAGCAGTTTAATATGGATTCTACTTTATCAAAGCAGCTATTTTCTCCAATTACAATTTGACAAAACGTTTACTTCCAATGTTCGTGTAGAGTGTATAGCTTCCCTCACTCAAATTAGAAGTGTCAATGAATATATTTCCGTCGATATGCGAATATGAAACCGGCACAGATCTTCCCATTAAATCCAGAACCTGCAACTCTGTCAACTGACTTAGATCCTGTGCTTTCAATATCATCGTATTTTCTACTGGATTAGGAGAAAGCGATATGTCAAACTCGGAAATAACTTCTTCATTATCTACTGAAACACCGCAGGTCGCTTTACGAAGACTCCAGTCATAAAAGTAGTAATAGTAGTCACTTACTTGAGGAAAGGCTGTTGTCTGAGTAATGGTTATCAAGTCACCAAAAGACATTGGGTAAGTTGCACCGTCGTCATTGCGGAATAAATAAGCATCTGAATGCAATCCAAATCGGTGTTGCTGACCTAATGTCACGTCCATGTTTAAAATGATTCTATGCTCACCTTCCGGGATCCACACTTCTCGCTCGCTGATAATATTACCACCATTATCGTGAATAACAACAGTTCTCCAGGCTTCTTTATTCGAATATACCTTGACAGATTCAATCACTATATCTTCATGCGCATCGAATAATAAACCTTGATGCCCTCCCGGGAAATAGGCTCCTGTACCAATATTGTTGGACTCAACTCCGGCTGATTCGCTTGCGCTAGGATCTCCTTCGCCTACTCTGATATAGTCTGTTTTTGATACTATACTTTCACCAAATTCATTTTCAACTTTAAGGCTAACAGTATAATCTTGTGGTTCGTCATAGTAATGAACGGGATGAGTTTCAGTTGAAGTTGTGCCATCACCAAAGTCCCAGAAATATTGACCTTCACGAGGCCAAGAGTTATCGGTAAATTCCACTTCTAGCTCATTGCATCCGGTTAATGCGGAGGCATTAAAATGCACATCGGGTTTTATGTCCAAACCGCCGCAATTATCCAGTTGAGGTCTCAGTCCATTGTGATCAGGTCTTCCAGCATTGGATACTGTTCTGTCCGGACATATTAATCTAATTGAGGGGAAAGAATTAATACCATAGCGATTACCAATCGAGGCGTCATCAATAATAGGGTAGGGAGTACCTGAAATCCAATCTCCCTGTGTTGCACCAGTATTACCCCTTAAATCCTCAATGGTTGTTGCAGCATCAGATTCTATGAAGAAAACAACCACTTCATCTGTTCCGTGGGATCCGAGTTGCTCATGAATTCCTTCAAGATCACCGCTAGTATGATAGGTCCAGCATGGTCCGCACCAAGTTGCCGAAAAGTCCAGGAGAACCGCTTTGCCTTCAGCTAAAATATCGTATAGTTCATATTCTACTCCATTAATATCGGTGGCTTTAAAATTAGGCCCGATATTATTTGACCCTTGGGCTGTAGCAAAATGAAAGGAAATAATAGAAAGTAAAAGAGAAAAATATAGTTTCATTATTGGAAAGATTAGTTTGATTTTATATTTAGCTTATCCTTCCGAATTTAAAACAATAAATTACAAATTCAAAACATTCCCGTAATTAAGCAATGGTGACGAGCCTGTGCTTACTACTATCAAGAGCACTAATCTAATTTCGGTTAATTAACCTTTACACCTTTCGCTGTTTTTCTCTTTCGATCAACCTTGGTTAATTTATTGAGGTCTACCTCCAGGTGGGCATAGGAACTATAAGTAGGAGTGTAGTATTTTTTTCCTCCGTAATGAACTATTCCCTTCTTCTTGTCCCAATCCTGTCCTAATAGTACATAGGTTCCCGATTTTCTGGGGTTAGGACCAAAAGATAGAAAGTCTTGTTCGCCCTCGTCGAAATAAATTTTGAATTTACCAGAAGAAGCAGAGCCCTTATAAATTCCAGGCGTGCCTTTTTTTACGATGACTTCTTCCACTCTTTTTCCCTCCACGATTTTAATCTCTCCTTCTTCAATGGTAGACTCGGATTTTCCCAATTGACGATGTAATACGACATCCTTAGATAGATAAAACTGAATACTTCGAAGGTCGTGGTCATCAAAATTGTGTTCTTTTATCATTCCGGAAGTGAAACTCACGAGGTTTTTACTACAGGACATTGTTCCTAACAGTCCCACACATATCAAAAAATTAATCCATTTCATTTCGATCGAATCTTTCTTACAATTTATCCAATAATGGAAGTTATGTCAATAAATACCTAGCCCTTAACAAGAATTTATGCTCGTTCTTAAGGAATTAATAAGGACTTGGGATTTTACAATATCCTCACTAGGGTCTATAAAAGTAGGTCCTTTTTATGATTACACCCATGCACTTAGAATGCCTCCCATGATCATTAGACTGATTGTCCAGTAGCCCACGTTTACCCATATCAACTTCCAGCTCTTACGCTCAAACATGCCGTTAGTAGCAAAGAGAGGTAATACAAAAAATAGACCTAATAATGCTCCATGAAGCATTCCATGAGAAAAAGTTCGAAACTCATGTTTATAATCCGTTAGGAGGCGATACGATTCTTCAGGATTATTAACCGTTAATGAAAAAGCGCCGTACTGATGAATTACTTCGTGAGAAACGATGAAAAAGTTCATTAGAAAGCTAAACAAAAGTGATAAGCCGAAAATAACGGGCATATTAGCCCCTTTCATCTTTTCTTCTGTTATTTGAGTCTCTTTAATCCAAGCCGCACCGGTAGGTGTTTTTGGATTGTACCAGATAAATCCCATAATCATAGGAACCAAAGTTGCCACTATAAACGCTGGCCAATTCATTAATTCCATAAAAGCTTGAGCTGCCTGTTCTTCCATGATATTCCAATTTTATTGTTCTTAACACAAGATACACAATTTAATTACTACATGGAATTACTAAAATTCATGAGTCTAATTCGTTCATTCAGACAGTATTTTTAACTGAATGATCGAAAAATTAAATAGGACAAAATGACGAAAAAGCGAACTATTAAACTATCGATGGATGTATAACAAAAGTTATATTTTATTTTATGTTAAATATATGTAATATTGAACTGAAATAAATCTCGGATATAGTATTATATACCTATTTGCTTCTTTTTTGTGCTTTTTTGTTCTTTTTCTTTTTCGAGAATAATTCGAAAATTCTTCAGGGCCCTTCGGAACAGGACGATACATTAGAAATGAAAGCCAAATTTTTTAACACGAAAAAATTAATAATATGAGAGTTATTAAAGTAGTATTCCTATTTCTGATTTTAGGGGCCGTCTATTCTTGCACACAGGATCCAATAATCAATGAAGTACAGGATGAAAAGGAGGATTTTTTAAAAACCGAAGATCTTCAAAACTGGGGATATGAGATTGAGTTGGAAAATGCTGAAAATGAAGTTCTGTTTTACAATTCTACGGATGAAGACCCCAGTGCGGCAATAGCAAGCAGGGGTAAAGATGATGGTCCTCCGGGCCCTAGTCCATGTGGTAGACCAGACGTTTCATGTTGTAGCAGGATAGTAACAGAATGTGATTTTCCAGTTCCTTATTGGGGCTTTCAATTTGCAGCATGTATTTCAAGGCCGTATCCTATTACCCACAACGATGGAACCACTGGGATTTATCCCAACATGACGGTCAAAATGATCAATCAAATCTTTGTCGATGGTAATTGGTACAATACCGTATTTTCAGCATCATGTTTGGAGCTGGATGAGTATTGCAGATATATCAATACGATAGAGCCATTTTGTGTGGTCATAACGCTGGACGAATGCCCTCATGTAATAGAGATAAGAACTTGGATAGCTGCCTGGGATGAAGAATGCCAGGAGTACTATGGTAGATGTGGTCAATCATCGCACTTCTTTAACTATGACGGAGACCCTATGATTTGCGATGACGAATGATTATGCTTTACAACACATGAAACTTAGGCGTCCAAATACCACACGTATTAATCTTGGAATCCTGGGCATAGGTTGAATTGGGACGTTGACTTTTCGCACCCGGGTTAATCAAAAACTCGGGTGTATTATTTACAAAGACTTTTAAAGAGTAGATTAAAGACTTCTCTTTTGTTGAAAAAATGAGCTCATCAACTCAGCGCATTCCTCAGATAACAGACCGTAGAGGACTTCAGTCGAAGGGTGGAGCAGTTCTTTTCCAAATCGCATGAACCCGTTTTTATCATCTGAGGCGCCATAACACAGTCTCTGGATTTGGGACCATCGCAAGGCCCCTGCACACATGACACAAGGCTCAAGAGAAACATAAATCGTACACTCTTTGAGGTACTTGTTGCCGATATAATTGGCGGCAGAAGTTATGGCTATCATCTCCGCATGGGCGGTGGCATCTTGTAGACTTTCCATCTGGTTATGCGCTTTGGCAATAATTTGATTGTTCCACACTACTACAGCACCGACAGGTACTTCATTTTTTTCGTAAGCGATTTGTGCTTCTCGAATAGCAGTTTTCATAAAGAACTCATCAGATTGGATACTCAACATTTCAACAAAGATTGGTGAATTAGAAAATCAAGCGAACAAGTTAGTAGGATATTCAAGTCTTTTCGAATTTTTTTTGATTGAATTCGACCTGGGGGTATTTTTTTTCGAATAAAAAATCCATATGTTTGCACATGGAAAAACTAACTGATAGAAAAATTGTAGAACAGGCCATCACATTTGATGATGTTCTTTTAGTTCCTTCTCAATCCAGTGTACTACCCAGAGAAGTCGATACCTCAACTTTTTTCACTACTGATTTAAAACTGAATATTCCAATTGTATCCGCCGCAATGGATACTGTTACCGAAAAAGGTCTGGCTATTGCCTTGGCAAGACAGGGTGGAATAGGGATTATTCATAAGAATATGACCATTGCTGAGCAAGCCAATCAGGTGAGAAGTGTGAAGAGAAGTGAGAGTGGAATGATACAAGATCCTGTTACTTTGACGATTTCAGCTACTGTGGGTGATGCTCTCCGCCTTATGAGAGAACAGAGAATAGGAGGAATACCTATCGTGGATGGGGATAGGAGTTTGGTAGGAATTTTAACCAACAGAGATTTGAGATTCGAAACTGATTTGGACAAGTCAGTGACTGAATTAATGACTTCTGAAAATCTTGTCACCGCTCCAAAAAATACCAATCTAGAAAAAGCCCGTCAAATTCTTCAGAAACATAAGATTGAGAAACTCCCGGTTGTTGAAAAAGGAAAGCTGGTAGGTCTGATAACTTTTAAGGATATCATGAAAGTGAAGAATTTCCCCAATGCATGCAAAGATGTATATGGAAGATTGGTGGTTGGTGCTGCCGTTGGAATTAGTTATGATACCATGGAAAGAGTGGAGGCGCTCATTGATGTCAATGTCGATGTGATCATCGTCGATACTGCACACGGTCACAGTAAAGGGGTAATTGATATGGTGAAGGAGATTCGAAAAAAATATCCTTACCTACAGTTAATCGGTGGAAATGTCGCTACTGCAGATGCCACAAAAGCATTAATTGATGCCGGAGTCAATGGTGTTAAAGTCGGAGTTGGTCCTGGAAGTATCTGTACGACGAGGGTTGTAGCCGGGGTTGGAGTACCGCAGTTATCGGCTATATTCAATGCAGTGCAGGGATCAGGCAAAAGCGGTGTTCCTATCGTAGCAGATGGAGGAATAAGATATACTGGCGATGTGGCGAAGGCAATCGGTGCGGGAGCATCTACCATTATGGCCGGATCGCTTTTCGCAGGAGTCGAAGAAGCTCCTGGGGAAACCATTATTTTTAACGGTCGTAAGTTCAAGTCATACCGAGGAATGGGATCCATTTCGGCGATGGAAAAGGGTTCGAAGGATCGATATTTCCAGGATGTAGAAGATGATATTAAAAAATTGGTTCCAGAGGGAATAGAAGGTCGCGTGCCGTACAAAGGAACGCTAGCAGAAGTCATGGTTCAATACATGGGAGGATTGAGAGCAGGTATGGGGTACTGTGGGGCGGCAAATATTCAGGAGCTTCAGCAGGCCAAGTTTGTTCAGATTTCTCATGCTGGTATAATAGAAAGTCATCCTCACGATGTCTCGATTACCAAGGAGTCTCCGAATTATTCTAGAATGTAAAAAAGATGGCCACTAAGGACCATCTTCATACACTTGTTTAACCAATATTGAATCAACCAAAAAAACTGTTTCACGGTTTATTTTGATGCTGTACCAGTGGGGAATGTCAAGTTTTGATTCATTTGATATACTACGTGATCTTGCGCGTCAACAGGAATACCTCCAACAAGAGGTTTCAATGTAAATGGGTCAGGACTGTTGTCCGGAGATGGTTCTACACTGATCACCGCTGTTCCTCCACTTAAATCTGTAGGGAAAGTCAAACTTCCAGGCGCATTGTTCAAGAAGTCCTCACCAGGATAAGAAGGTCCTCCCATGCTTCCGCTAAAAGGAGCTGCATTATCTGCTCCTGCGGCAGTTGTAAATGTACCTGTAGTTACTGGTGTTCCGTCTATAACGGCCCATCCTTCGTAAACCCAACCTTCTGGCAATGCAGGAAGAACTAATCCAGCTTCAGGAGTTCCTGAGCTATTATCTAGGAACCAAATTCCACTCTTTTCATTATTATTCATTCCATCCGTTGGCGTTGCAATGATGTATTCACCCATAATTCCAGAGAAATTCGTATTCAATGCTGAAGCGTGATCGATTGTCAAACTAGCATCACTTCCGTTAAAATCACCAGCTAAAATGTGCACTGCAGATGGTGCTGGATCACTGTCCGGATTAGGCTCGATAGTCAAAACGAAAGCAGTCGCTCCGTCTATGGTCTCCTGATCGATATCGAATTCAGTCTTTGACAAATCGCCATCTTGGTTTACCGTGAAAGTTCCGGAAGTAACTGGTCCGTCACTGGTAATAAGCCAACCCTCGTAAATGTAATCTGACCCCAAGTCTTCCAGACCTGAAATGTTCAATTGAAGACTAGATGTTGAAGATCCTTCATCATCGTCACATGAGATAAGGAAGAAGCCTAAAAAAATGGATAAAATTAATAATTCTAATACTCTTGATTTCATGACTTAAATTATTGTTAATTAAATGTTTGCTATTACTATGACTACAATTATGAATTGGTTGCCTGGTTATTTATATTTTTTTTAAATGTTGATAATCAGTGGGCTAATACCACTTTTTGCAGTTAGTTAAATCAATTCTTGATTTAGGATAAAGCTGTTTTCGAATGACTGGATAATGTGAAAACCTAGAGTTACTTTATCTCATAAATGTTGACATGGCAGATTCTTGATGGAATGAAGCATCAAGCCATAAAAAACGCTTTATCCTATCTTATTTAAGCAAAGACGATTAGGAAGAATAGAGGCAAGTCCTATTTTTGAACCTAGAGAAATCTAGTACTACTCACCGATCAATTTGTGTAAAGGGAGTCAGGAACTAAAAATTGTACCGAGCTCCCATTTGAGCATTAAATATTTGCCATTTGGTTTTGATATCGTCGTTTTGGTGATCGTTGATCTTACTCAATCCAAACTCATATCCCAACCGAGAAACTAAATGGAATTTATTGCTCAGCTTATAGGCGATACTACCTGAAAAATAGCTCTGCCAGCTAGAATTTGGACCCGAATAATCACTGGCAGTATAACTCTTATAATAAGGATTGTTATCCAACATAAGTGTCATATTCCGCTCTTCACTAACGTTCAGTAGTAATCGATAATTGGCTCCTAAGTGAAGCGATGATGTCCATTTAGGAGAGTCGAATAAATCGTATACTAATCCAAGTCCAAGTACACCGGTGGTAACTTGCTGGTCAATGGATACACTGATTGGTGCAGGAAAGAATCCAGTAGGATCTTGCTGGAACTTATTCTGCATGGTCATTTCGCTTTCTGTTAAAGTCGAGTTTATATTCGCTTTGGCACTTAAGTTATACTCATTGCCTGCATCAACAAAAATGGAAGCATCAGCCAGATCTATAATAGATTCAAAGACGCTGTTATTGTTGAAGCGCGCGAGGCCTACTATGCCTTCTAAGGACCATTTCGGTGAAATTCTTCTTTGCAAGTAAATATTGGCTTGTGAGCCCAACTTGAAGTTCTCGTAGCCCTTATATCTGGCGGAATTCAGTTCTCCTGTTGACATCGTATACTTTTGTCCATTGATTCCTGCGAGGAAACTAAGAAAAACATTCGAAGTTTTAATTGGAGTTTGCACTGAGACCGGAGTTGTATAACTCAAATCTGGCATGACTAGATCTTTGGTTTCGATGAGCTCAAGTCCTTTTTGAGGAATTTGAGCGATCGAATGTATTTTATACTCTACAGTTGCTTTGGATTCCTGTGACGGATCACTGTTGGCAACAATTGAGCTAGATTTCTCTGAATTAGCAATTGCGATCTTCTGCTCATTTTTAAAATGGGCAATTGACTTCTGACTTACAAAGCTAGATCCATCCCGTTTCTTATTATCTGTAGTAGATTTCTTTTCAAAACTCAAACTTGTCTGAGTTGAGGCAGGTTTGGTATTTATTAAATCTACTGATTCACCATTTATCCCTTCTTGGGAGTTAATAACTGTTTCCTTATCTGTCAATTGTTTTTCATCATCACTCGGTTGTTGGGTGATTTTATTCATCTCTTGTACTTCAGAAAGCTGTTGTTGAAGAGATTCCATCTTGTCATTAGCGAGCTGTAATTGGTAGACAATAAAACTTATTATTAGAAGAGTACTGAAAAGCAACAACCAAGGAAGAAAGCGTCTTCTCTCCTTATTGTCGTACAATTCCTCCATGACACTCTCCTTAATGTCGTCCGGAGGAGAATTCCACACGCTATCCGAGATGTGGTCGGGATTGAGTTTAGATTGGAAAAAATTATCTAACCCATTGGTATTTTTATTCTCATCTTTCATGACGCGTACAAAATTTCAAGTTTCTTTCGCAGAAGTGCTCTTGCCTTGGATAATTGAGACTTGGAGGTCCCTATAGTAATATTGAGCATTTCCGCAATTTCCTTATGTGAATAACTCTCGATAGCATATAAGTTAAATACAGCTCGATAGCCAGTCGGTAGGCTTTTGATCAATTGCATTAACTCTTCCGCTTCTAATTTTTCGAGAGAAGTTTCATCATTAAGTTCTATATCCTTATAATTTTCAATTGGCTCATAGGCTTTATGTTTCCTAAGTGCCATAAGATTTTCATTCACGACAATTCTGTACGTCCAAGCTCCAAAATCGCCTTTTTTCGAATCAAAATGCTTAATTTTTTTAAATATTTGAACGGCTGAATTTTGCAAAACATCCTGTGCATCGAAGGAATCTTTCTGATACCTCAAACAAATCGAATACCATTTGTTCTTATAGTATTCGTATAGCTCGGAGACAGCTTTTCTGTTTTTTCTCTTTGCTCGTTTGATGAGTTGATTTTGATCCATTCTATCCGAATTCAGCCTAAACTTTTCTTTTACTATGCAAAAGACCCTGAATTGGTTGCCTAAACGGCAATAATTTTGCCATTTTTTTAACAAACTTTCTCGTTTGCTGTTACTTTTGCAAGCAGTTTAGTAATAATCAAATTTAAACAATGAGCACGACAACAGATCAAAATTATAAAGTAAAAGACATCAGCCTCGCGGAATGGGGTCGCATGGAAATTGAACTTGCCGAAGCGGAGATGCCAGGATTGATGGCTTTAAGAGAGAGATATAAGGGGGAAAAGCCTCTAGCAGGAGCTAGAGTTGCGGGGTGCCTTCACATGACCATTCAAACTGCTGTGTTGATAGAGACATTGGTAGAACTGGGTGCGGATGTCACTTGGTCTTCTTGTAATATCTTCTCTACTCAAGATCATGCAGCTGCAGCCATTGCCCAAGCGGGTGTTCCGGTCTTTGCATGGAAGGGAATGAATGAGGAAGAATTCGACTGGGCTATTGAGCAGACACTTTTTGCCTTCGAGGATGGAAAACCATTGAACATGATTTTGGATGATGGTGGAGATTTGACCAATATGGTTTTGGACCGTTATCCTGAATTAGTAGCCAATATTAATGGACTTAGCGAAGAAACGACTACTGGAGTTCACCGACTATATGAGCGCATGGAAAAAGGTACTTTGCCGATTCCAGCAATAAATATCAATGATTCGGTAACCAAATCGAAATTCGACAACAAGTATGGCTGTAGAGAGTCTGCTGTAGATGCTATTCGAAGAGCTACGGACATTATGATGGCTGGAAAGGTGGCAGTAGTAGCTGGATACGGCGATGTTGGAAAAGGAACAGCTTCTTCTTTAAGAGGAGCGGGATGCCGTGTTATAGTAACTGAGATTGATCCTATTTGTGCACTTCAGGCTGCAATGGATGGATATGAAGTAAAGAAAATGGTTAATGCCATTCCTAGAGCGGATATCATCATTACTGCAACTGGAAACAAGGACATCATTACGGAAGAGCACTTCAAATTGATGAACGACAAAGCCATATTGTGTAATATTGGTCATTTCGATAATGAATTAGACATGGCATGGTTGAACGATAATTACGGCAACTCGAAAGTTACGATCAAGCCTCAGGTAGATAAGTATACGATTGATGGTAAAGATGTTATCGTATTAGCTGAAGGTAGATTGGTTAATTTGGGATGTGCAACAGGTCACCCTTCTTTTGTAATGTCCAACTCTTTCACAAACCAGGTTTTGGCGCAGATCGAACTTTGGAAAAGAAGTGATCAATACGAGAATAAAGTATACATGTTGCCAAAGCATCTTGATGAGGAAGTGGCAAGATTACACTTAGAGAAAATCGGCGTTGAATTGGAAGAGTTATCTGAAGAACAAGCGGATTATATCGGGGTGAAGAAAGAAGGTCCTTTCAAGCCGGAGTATTATAGATATTAATCGATTAATATTGTCAAATGATAAATTACCCATCGGAATTTTCTGGTGGGTATTTTTTTGGATGCCTTTACTGCCTAATTTGATAGCTGGAGGACAGGCCTATTGGATTTCGATTCAGGCTTATGTTGTCTACTTTGGCGCATTCCAATAGTTCATTGTACCAGATATTACTTTTGTTGATGACAACATAGGGCCAACCGAAATTGCTAACCTGGGCAATAAAGTAATTTCTTCTACTATCCCTTAACTTCAAATGATGTTTTAAATCACTGAGGTTTTGATTCCAGGTAACCACTTCGAATTTACCTCCAATGAGCAGAGGTATTTTAGGGGCAGTTAGGACAAAATTCCGTATAGCACTGGACTGTGTTTCAAAGTAGCTGGTGAAGTATTTACTTTTTGCATCCACTATATGACTTAGAATGATTCTAAGCTTTTTTCTTGAGAATGGAAGAGTAACTTTGAACACCGGCATCGGAATCATACCGGACTCCAAGGTGATCTCGTCTTCCAATGGATATCTGGAAAAGATCGCAATTCCATAATTGTCCATCCTGTCATATATCCGGTAATTGCTGTATTTATTGGTTAATGAGTCGTATAGAACCTGCGCCCATTCCTCATCAACATTAGAAAAAGTGAGAATATCCGGATTGACTCGGGCAAGTCTTTCCGACCAACCATTTCTATCTGTCGATACTTTTTCCAAATCGACTGAAGCATAACTGAATGAACTGAGCATTCGTTCTTGAGCTAACTTTAAAGGTAAATCCGTATTCGACTTTAAATACAACGCGATGAGACCTGCACAAAACAAAGTCCCTAACAAGAGTTGGTTTTTACTAAGCGCTAAATACACTATGGAAAAAATCATGAATAGAATCATGATATGGGCAGCATACTCATTGATGTAATGGCTCCAATACTTATTGACCGGGAGCACAACGAGTAAGGTAAGCCCTAGAATAAAAGCAAACCCAATCCACTGTTTCTTAGAAACCCTATTTTTCAAATCCTAGCTATTCTTTCGGTTAATACTGTTCATTCAATTGTCTTAACACCTGGTTTCCTTAAAATCTCTGGCTTAGTACAATTGGAAGTAGCTCCTCAACTACATCGCCATCGGGATGTACTAATTCGATAGCAAAAATATAAATTCCTATGGGAAGAGGCTCGTTGTCTTCATTTAAACCACTCCATTTTATCGTTCCCGAGGTGCCTAGAGTAAGTCCTTGTGCTAGGGATTTTACCATTCTTCCTTCGTCTGAAAATATTTCTACTTTGGACTTAAATCCCGGTTTAGAAAGCGAATATTGAAGTATGGCCAAATCTTCGAATCCGTCCTGGTCAGGTGAAAAAGAAGTGCTGGTTAAAGATAATTCTTCATTACTCGAAGTAGAATTTTCTACTGCTTGACTATTTCTACCCGTAGGAGTTGCATATCCAACAGAAGCTGCCGCCGAATACCAATTATCTCGATCAAGGGCACTAACATTCGACGAAATTCTCTCTAAGCTTATTCCTTCCGTATCATCGAGAAATTCATAGTGCATGTCACTGTCGTAATTGGCTTCATCAATGATGGATAAACCAAAAAGATCAACATAACCCAACTGGATATTGCCTTCATCGTTATTGAAAGAAGGAATTTCCGTTTCGACCAACCAATCGGGCCTGGGCACCGTGTAATACTCAAGAACAGAGCTTATGTTATCAGAGAGTGCAATGTACTCGTCAGGGAAAATACTTCGATCTATATTGAGTACAACAGTTTCATCCCTAAAGTCATTTCTCAATGCTAAACCAGATATGGCGATGACCTTAGAAGAGGTATTATAAATTTCAATGAAATCCGAAGCTCCCGGAAAAGGATCGCTTAATATTTCATTAATCAATAAATCTCCGGCTTCAGCCTCAACAGGAAGTGCTATCTGCGTGAGTTGTACAAAACTATGAGCAAAACCTGCGCAGTCCTCGATACCCGGATCTACTTCAAGGTCATAGATTTGGCCTTCTGATAAAGGTGGGCTTAATTTTATTACTATCTCTTCCGGTGAAGTCACAGAAATATTGGCGAAATCCACGGATAATCCTGTTACATTAATAAAGGAGGCCCAGTCCATCGATCCCAAGGCGCGATCAAATTTTATTCGAACACTGTCTTCTGCGAAAGCGAAAGCAGATATTAGTTTTGGACCATCATCGATCAGAGAATCAGTGAATACGGAATTGATCATTCCAGGAGTTCCACCGGCTAGATTATCACTGGCGGACCAATTGGACATCCCAAGGCATGGATTGGAAATGGCCTTCATCTCAAGTGAATATCCTCCATCTGATCTTGTGGAAGATTGATACCAGCTGATATCGTAATCTACTCGGTTGATTAATTGTCCCAAATCGTTAAACAATGCTACGTCATCACCCGAATTGGAAAGACCGAAAAGACCTTCAATGGAAAGTTTGTTGTTGACAAAGTCAAACAAGTCGATATCATCCTGGTCGATCAGTAAAAGATATTCATTCGGGGCAAGACGATATTCTTGCAGAATTTCTTCCGAATTACCGCTCACAAGCATATAGTTCTGAAGATTGAAGAATTTATCACTATTGTTATAGATCTCTATATATTCTGCATCAGGGAGTCCTATTGCTGGGCTAGGATCCGCCATTATTTCAGTTATGAGAATATCATAGCTTGTTGGTGTGTCGAATTCAATAAACTCGAAAGAAGTTGAGTATTCATTCATTGCATTGCCCGCTAAATCTTGAGCCCCTGAGATGATAAGATCATGCTGTGATGGGGAATTTAGAGAGGGATCTAAAGTAATCAACAAAGAAGTGGGGTCGTTGTCGATCGTAGAAAAACTAGCATTTCCACTATACGTGCCCATCCAGTCGATAGAAATCGAACTAAAACTACCATCATCTATTGCTTCATCAAAATCTAGTCGAAGTTCAGTAGAGCTTATGACCTGAAAATCTGTTACGCTTGGAGCTTGTGTATCGGGCAGAATCGGACCGGCCAAGATATCGTCGAAATAGAATTGATCCGCTCTGGTGCTTGTGTAGTTAC
>CBDDLT010000025.1:0-26103 GCA_965230755.1 Saprospiraceae bacterium
TCAATTTATTACATATTGCCTGATTAATACGTCATATTAATATTATATTTATGATAATGAATGATATAAAGCACAAAAACTGGCATTCAATGAATGATCAAATCTTGATGAATTGTATTGGACAGTACATTCAACATCATCGATTGCTTCAGAATAAATCTCAATCCGAAGTAGCCGGTGCTGCCGGGATAAGTAGATCTACATTGAGTCTTTTGGAAAACGGTGAAAACACCAATCTTCTCACCCTGATAAGAGTTCTCAGAATTTTGCAATTATTGCATATCATGGATTCCTTTCAATTCGAAAACCGTCCTAGTCCGATAGAATTGGCGAAGTTGGATCAAAAACAAAGAAAAAGGGCTAGAAGAAAGCAATCTTAGACCAATATGGTAGTCAATGCATTTGTAAAAATATGGGGTGAACGAGTGGGAGCCATTTCCTGGGATGAGCATCAGCAATTGGGGATTTTCGAATATGACAAAAATTTCAAAAAGCTTGAATGGGATATAGCACCTATTAAAATGTCCATCCGTTCTAATCAGAATATTTTTTCTTTTCCGGAATTGCGAAGTCATCGATCAAGTCCATTCAACACCTTCAAGGGCCTGCCCGGACTACTCGCCGACGTTTTACCTGATCGATACGGAAATCAAGTGATCAACGCTTGGCTAGCAAGAAATGGTCGTCCTCTAAACAGCCTGAATCCAGTCGAAGTCCTATGTCTCATAGGACGAAGGGGAATGGGTGCCTTGGAATTCGAACCGAGCTATTTCACCGACAATACCGGGGCTTTTGATCTGGAATTATCGAGTTTGGTACAAATCGCCCAGGATATTCTAAGTGAAAGAAATACCCTATCCGTCAATATGGTGCACAATGAAATTCAGGCCATGAAAACCATCTTGAGAATCGGCACTTCAGCTGGAGGAGCGAGACCCAAAGCAATCATAGCCTATAACTCAAACACGGGAGAAGTAAAGTCAGGACAGGGAGAAATTCCTCCTGGCTTTGAACATTGGATGATCAAACTAGATGGGGTTCAAGATCAATACTTCGGTAACACCGGGGGCTATGGAAGAGTAGAAATGGCTTATCATCTCATGGCCCGAGATTGTGGTATCGACATGATGGAATGCCGACTTTTGGAAGAAAATGAGAGAGCACATTTCATGACACGTAGATTTGATCGAAATGAGAACTCTGAAAAGTATCATATCCAATCTTTCTGTGCCTTACAACATTTCGACTTTAACGAAGTAAATAGCTTCAGCTACGAACAACTCTTTCAAACCATGAGAATACTTCACTTGGACTACAGGGAAGCCGAGCAGATGTTTAGAAGAATGGTCTTCAATGTCGTTGCCAGAAATTGCGACGATCATACCAAGAACTTTTCATTTAGAATGAAAAAAGGAGGAACCTGGCACTTATCACCAGCCTATGATATTTGTCATGCTTATCGTCCCGATAGCCCTTGGGTAAGTCAGCACGCTTTGAGTGTCAATGGAAAGAGAAAAAACATCCTTCGAGAAGACCTACTCACCATGGCTCAATCGGTAGGTATAAAAAAGGCCAAAGGTATTATTGAGCAAATTCAGGATGTAGTATTGAATTGGGAGATCTATGCTCAAAAATGTAAGGTAAAGGATGATTTGGTTGAATCGATAGGGATGACTCATTTGGAATTAAGGAATTAGGATTTAGGGTTTAGGATTTAGGGTTTGGGGTTTGGGGTTTTGGGTTCATCAGGAAATCGATTGCGATAAAACAATTAAGTGGATGAGTTGAATTTCATCTATGGAAGGACAAACTTACGTCGTTTTCGCTCTTCAAAGTGATATAATCGTCTTAAAAATAGATGAAAATGGCGATCAATTATGTAAGAAAACATTCGCGAGTCCAGGAGGAGACAGTGGCGCTAAAATTTACAAAAACATGAATGACTACAATATCATTACCGGAATTTATAACGATAGCATTTTTAAGACAAAGCTCGATAATGACGGAAACTTCTTATAAACTAATCAGATCACAGTATGTTAAAACCTGTAGAACAAAAAAAGCGCTGCAATTGAATCAATTACAGCGCTTTGAGCGGAGGAGGAGGGATTCGAACCCCCGATACCCGTGAAGGTATGCTGGTTTTCAAGACCAGTGCATTCAACCGCTCTGCCACTCCTCCGTAATTTTATTTTTTCAGGAAACAAGGATACATTTTATCCTCATTTTTCGGGTTGCCAAAGGTAAGCTTATTTTTTGTAAAATAAAATAGAGGAAAAAGTTTTTATCATCATCAATATTTAAATTTCCTCCTAAAAAATAAAACAAACTACAGGAGAGTGTCGACTTGAGTTTTAGGAATTTATTCTTTGTAATCAAATTCTACTTTAATATAACTATCCAGACTGCCATCCTCCTTAATCAAAGCATATTCTACTAGATTACCATATGAGTCAATTTTCTTTATTTCAGGAGTGAGTACAGATGTGATGTTACCATCTGCGTCATAAAACTCTGTTTTAATTGGCCTCTCATTTCTAGCTTCGAAAAAACTTTTATAGCTGTCTTTAGTATATAACAATTTTATACCCGCCTCCAGAAGGTACACTCTACATTCTCCAATGTGATCCCGATAATTATCGTTTAAAGAATACCAGTACTCAATGAGGATCTCTTCTTCCACAATTTCCGCAGCCATATAATTTTTATCGCTAAACCATTTAAAAACTGTAGAAGAAATGATATTACCATTTTCATCTGTCCTGTTACTAGCAACTTTAAAATTATTCATGAACTCAAATTGAACTATATGGACCTCTACTGAATCTTCAGATGGATAAGTAGTTTTAATTGTTTCAATATTTTGGTCTTCATTCATCAAATACTTTTGAATAAAATTCAATTTTCTCTCATCAACGATCCATTCATTGTTCCTTTTTTCCAAACCGGTGTACTTATATTTCACTGCTCTTTTCACGGGTCCTTTAAAGCCGTATTCTTTGCAATCATTGTATTGCCCATGAGCCAAGCAAACAATGAAAATGAATAAAGCCGTGGCAATTTTCACCTTCTTCATATAAGTGTATTTATTATAATAAATTACGCTTCTCAATAATATTTAATTCTTATTATAACTTATTCTTTAAAACTATTTCTCCTTCCCTCCTCCTCCGCTTTTTTTTAAAAGGTGCTACCTATTCCCTTCCGCCGAAATCCTAATCCCTAACTTCTAATTCCTAAATTTAACACAAATACTCCCTGCAATTATTTCATTTTTCCTTCGAACTGGTTAATTTCAAGCATTATTAAACTTGTAAAATGATTTCAGCTATGGGAATCCTGAATAAAATTAAATCTCTTTTCGTCAGTGCAAAGGAGGAAGCACAACCTATATTCGATCAAACCAAAGAATCCGTAACCAAAATGAAGGAAAGGCTGGAAGATAATATCGACAGAATTGATGATAAGGTCGAGGATATTGCCAGTGAAAAACTGAGCAAAGTCCAAGAGTTTACTGAAAAGGTAGGTGAACAAGTCATCGAGAAGGGATCTGAACTTGGTGACAAAGCAAAAAAGTTTGCCGAAAAAGTAGGTGAAGATGTACTGGATACCGCTGAAGACCTTTATGATAAGGGCAAAGACAAGGCGGCGACTCTAAAGGAAAAAGCACAGGAGAAATATGATGAGTTATTCGAAAAAGCCAAGGAACAAGAAATCATCGATAAAAATACTCCGGAGTACTCTTCGACTTCTCATGCAGAGAAACTGAGAGAGACAGATATTCTGGAAGGAACCGATAGCTTCTTTGATAAGGCAGCCAAGTTTGCCGAAGGTGACTACGATGGCGTTCGTGAGGGAGTGGTTGAAATAGAAGAAACTTCAGCAGAAGTAGAGAAAGTTGAAGATAATCGACCAACAAGTGGATTCCAGGACCTAGATGGAGATGGAGATGACATTACGGATGATGCAATTATCGATACTGAAAGTGAATAAAAATATAGCCCCATGAGAACTTTAAATTATTGTTTGACTTTAGTTTTTATCCTTTTGACTTCCCTTTGTTGGAGCCAGAACGATGATGAAAAAAAAGCAGAGGAGTATAAAAACTCCATCAGTGACATGCTTGGATCTATGCTGCAATCTAACAGCAAAGCGCAAGAGGCGGAATTGCCATCATCCTATTCATTCGACTATAAAATGTTGATGGAGACATGGGAAGAAGATGGAGAAAGGAACGACTTCGAACTGGTTTGGCGAAAGGACATGGATCAAATAGGTATTATTCAAGATGATAACTATATCGTCGTGGATAATGATCAATCGATTATCGCCACCTATGATTTGAAAGACAAGGAAGTTACTGTTCTCCCTAATATAATGAAGGATTTAGGTAGTTTCTTTTCGAATCATGCGGAGGTAGAAAAGGAGAAAGAAAAACTGACCATTCGAAAAACAGGTAGAACCAAAACGATGTTAGGATTGAGATGTGAAGAAGTCGAAGTGGACTCGGAATCAAGTTTTTCAAAGAACTGGATCACTTATGATCTCAATGTATCCATGCAGCAATTGATGCAAGAGAGCATGAACGTAAGAGCTGAAAACTTCATGGACGAGAGCTATGCCAAGGAATTTGAGGGCGCGATGCCGGTTTATTCAGAATCTACCGATAAAGAGTCAGGCAAAAAAAGTTATATGGAAATGAAGAAATTGGATAGAGGTTTTGCCATTCGCAATGGTGATTTTAAAAGAGTTAAAGCGGACGAATAGTCTTAGTTTCCTTGTATAATTCTCATTTAAGCATACTTCTTGGATTGTGCTTCCTAATATTTGGAAATCCTACGCAGTCTGTATCGCAAGAATACGAGTGTAGCACATTGCGATACTCAGATTATGTGTTTTCAGATATTGACACCTTCTCCAATGTATACTTTTATAGCGATACCACATTATCTGGTGTAAGGAAAGACCTTTACATGGATATTTTTACCCCTGCAGAGGAAGGAAATGGTCTGAGGCCATTGGCTGTATTTTTCCATGGCGGGGGATTCATGGGTGGTTCAAGAAGAAATCTTTATCGTCATTGTATTGATTTTGCGAAAAGAGGTTATGTAACTGCCACGGTCGATTATAGAAAGATTGATGACCTGTTTACTTCTCCTGAAAAACTATTGGAAGGCTTCAGTATGTCGATTACCGATGCTATTAGATCATTGATTTTTTTTCAAAGAAATATTTCCAGTACCAATGATTTTAGAATCGACTCTTCTCTGATTTTTGTAGGCGGTATTTCAGCAGGAGGGATTATTGCGGCCCATCTAAATTTCCTTGACCCAAAGGATGTCGAAAGAGCGGATGAATTTCCGTATTCTCCCCTATTCGAAGCGTTGTCCAGTCCAAATTTTGTACAACCCAAGGCAGCCATTAATTTTTCAGGAGCTATGCTCAGTCTTGATATTCTGGATCGTGATGACGGAGCGCTACTAAGTTTCCATAATGCATTTGACGAAGTTGTACCCTGCAAAGCTGGTGTCAGTATTAATTCTCCTTACAAGAGAATTATTTATGGTTCTTGCGCTATAGAAGATTATTTGGACTCGATCGGTCATAAGAGGCATGAACTGCTTGTTTTCGACGAATATCCTGGGCATGTTAATTATATGAGCCCAACAAACCATGGCTTGGAAGTTTATCGTAAAACAGCGAATTTTTTAAAAGAAGTAATTTGCGATCATTACAAGGAAAACGAACGATACACCAACTTCAAACTCAGTTATCAGTACAAGGACAATAGGCAGTCTGTTTATTTTCGAACTGATCAATCCATGTCCCAAAAACCAAAGATCAGGATATACAATAAAGTAGGACAATTGCTCCACGAAACTGACTCACAAAATCTCACTTATTCACATTTAAATTTGAATAAACTGGAACCGGGTCTTTATTTTATCCAATTGGGTAGTGCATCCTACAAACTCACTGAAAAAATGATTCTGAATTAGAGTTGTTTGGCATAATCCATAAAGAAATCAATGATCTCCGGGTTTTGCATCGCATCTCTATTGATCGCTTTGTCCATCGAAATCCCCATCATTAATTTCTTAATTGGTGCTTCCATCTTCTTTCCACTGATCGTCCTTGGAATATCTTCGATTTGAATGATTTCATCCGGTACATGGCGGGGAGAACAATCCTTACGTAAAGTATTTTTTATACTTCGTATTTTCTCATCATTCAAAACACCCGATTCCAATTGTACAAAAAGTGGCATAAAGTGTCCTCCGTCTTCTTTTTCTATATTGATAATCAGGCTGTCTTTGATAAAGTCCAGTTTGTTCAGTGCATTATAGATCTCCGAAGTTCCTATTCGAATACCGTGTCTATTCAAGGTTGCATCTGATCTACCTAATATAACCAATCCACCCCGATCATTGATTTTCACCCAATCTCCGTGACGCCATATCCCTTGGTACATCTCAAAGTAACTGGATAGATAACGCCTATTCTCGGGATCATTTAGAAATCTAACCGGCATGGATGGCATGGGCTTCTTAATGATCATTTCCCCTACTTCATTGATGACAGGCTCACCCTCATCATTCCATGCTTCCAGTGCACAACCCAGTGCTCTAACTTGAATTTCACCTTCATATACCGGTAAGGTTGGCAAACCTCCGACGAATGCTGTACAAACGTCTGTACCACCACTCATAGAACACAACCAAATCGACTTTTTGATCTTTTCATAGACATAATCAAAAGCTGCGGGTGGAAGAGGAGCACCCGTAGATCCTATTGATCTCAAATGGCTCAAATCGTGATTGGACGGAGTAATCCCTCTTTTCATGCATGCCACCAAATAAGGAGCACTGGTTCCAAAGTGAGTAATTTTTACTTTTTCCGCAAAATCCCAGAGTATATCCAGACTGGATAAAGCCGGGCTTCCGTCATATAGTACTACCGTAGCGCCAAGCAACCAACTGGCATGAAGATAATTCCACATCATCCAACCGGTTGTCGTATACCAAAAAAATCTCTCTCCCGGTTTTGTATCATTATGAAAGGCGTGATATTTCAGATGCTCGAGAAGATTATTACCATGACCATGTACAATTGCCTTAGGTTTTCCTGTTGTTCCGCTTGAAAAAAGAACCCATAAAGGATGGTCAAATTCAACGGGAACCATGAGTACTTCCGTTGCATCATTATCTATCGCTTCCTGCCAGCCAAGTTCGTTTTCTTTATTACTTAGCTCCGTATCCACATTATTGGTCCAAACTATCTTAGAAATGGAAGGCAACTGGCTTCTGATATCCCTTACTTCATTTCGCTTGTCGTATATCTTGTTATTATAGGAGTATCCATCAACCGCAACCATTATTTTTGGGTTCAGTTGTTGAAAGCGATCCACAACACTTTCACTACCAAAATCCGGAGAACAACAGGCCCAAGTCGCTCCAATACCAACCGTCGCCAAAAAAGCAACACTGGCATGAGGTATATTGGCCATATAACCCACTACACAATCACCTTTCTCGACTCCTTCATTTCTGAGGAATTCCTGAAACCTTGCTACCCTACTCTCTAGTTCAGCCCAACTCAGTGATTTTATTTTTTGTCTTTCACCGGTGTATATAATGGCAGGATCACGATCATTGCTATGACGAAAGACATACTTTACGTAATTCGTTTTAGCGCCATTAAACCATTTTATATTTGGCATTTTATCACCAGTAACTACCGGATAATCACCTTGTAAATCATCTATCTCAAAATAGTCCACAACAGCTTGCCAAAAAGCATCAATATGCTCAACAGACCAATCATAGAGATCTTCATATTGTTCGAAATTATGAGCTTTTGATTCATTGAGCCAAGTCATGAACTTCGAGACATTGGCATCTTTGACATCTTCTGGTTTTGGAACCCATAAAGGCTTGGTCATACATCAAAATTTTAGCTTCGCGAACAAGTGTTGAGAACAGAAATATTATCAATCAGAATATTGCCCTTATAATTGAAGTAAAGTCCAGAAACCGATACAGGGCTAATTCGAATAAAAGACATATCACTATTGGGCGTAAATCGTACTTTAACTTCTTCCCAGGAATTCGATTCTATACTTTTCGAATGAAAAATTAATTGTTCGGAAGTGCAGGAAGAAGTAGAAATCCAAATTTTGAGTCCAACAGGTATATTATATCCAGCGTAGGTTTCCGATCTGGCTACATCCATTGTAAATTCATAACATTGTCCCTTTAACAAAGTAAATTTTAACTTCTGACCAATGGTCTCCAAATCTCCGTTATCCCTGGTAATCAATCCCACATAGGTATCTCCTTCTGATGCTACCAAATCGACATCGAATTCTCCTGGTAAAATATCAGGTGTGGTAGACTTTGAACAGGCATTCCATTTTTTGGGTATTTTGGCTTCGCCTTTCTTTCCCTCGAAACCGGCATTTTTGATAAACTCTTGAGCATAACTCGTTGAGCATATGCCAATAAGAACAAGACATAGAGTCAGAATTCTTCTTTGATTCATCTATTCATTAGTTTTGCAAATAATCTAACATTTATGTCAAGTTACAGAGAAAAATCATATTTTCAATGGATCTACACCGGGATTGGACTGAGCGTTTTCTTGACCTTAGTATTGCTGTTGTTTTCCTTCTATTTTTTCTCAAAAAAATATATCGTCGACAATTATCAAAACTTGAAATACGCTATTGAACTGGATCACGATGCAGAAGATTCGGATATAGATAAAGTCAAAGAGAAAATTGCCGAAAAATCTTATTACCAAGAAGGTAGTTTCGAATTCCTCTCAAAGAATGAAATTCGAACTCGTTTCCGCCCATATCTTACGGACAGTCTAAGCACCTATTTATCTCTACCATTTAAAGATCTTATATTATTTGAGATCAGTGAACCTACTCTTAGTAAATCCAAAAGGGTACTGATCAAGACAGATCTTCTTAAAATAGAAAAGGTGCAGGAGGTTTATTTCAACGAAGTAGATTATGACCAATTAAAGGGGAATACTGAAAAAATCACGAAAGCATTGGCTGTGATTTCCGCAGTACTATTTGTTCTTTCTCTATTGTTCCTTTACAATACGATCAACAGTGCCATATATTCCAGACGAGAGATCATTCGAAATCAAGCATTACTGGGAGCTTCAAAAATGATGATCGCTTTGCCGATTCTATATTCTAGCCTTAGCACGATTCTGGTGAGTATATTCATTTCCTCAGGTCTTTTAGTAAGCCTATATTTTATATTAAGAAGGCATTTCGCACTAGAAATTTATCCAGACAATAATTATATTATATATTTGTTTGTTCTATTGGGTTTTGTAGTGATTTCCGTGATCTTATTCACTTGGCTGATCTTACAAAGTAAAATTCGATTCATAGAAAAATAGGCATTATGGCTAAAGCGAAAAAAGCAAATCAAAAAACTAAAGATCTTCAGCCCTTGATCTTTAATAAAAACAATTATCTGTGGATGATCATTGGTCTGGTACTTGTTTTAATAGGTTTAGGACTAATGACCGGTGGTGCTATGAGCTCTGATGAAGTTTGGGATGAATCCGTAATATACAGTACACGGAGAACACTTATTGCTCCTATGGTGATTCTACTTGGCTTCGGAATTGAAGTTTACGCCATATTTAAGCGCTAGTTATTTGAATGGAATTATTAAAAGCCATCTTGCTCGGTATCGTGCAAGGCCTCACAGAATTTCTTCCTGTTTCCAGTAGTGGACATTTAACCATTGCACAATTTATTCTAGGTGATAATTTTAATGCAGAAGAGAACTTAATGATGACAATCGTTCTGCATTTTGGAACTGCGCTGGCTACTATAGTAGTACTTCGAAAAGAAATCAATACACTAATTGGTCAATTTGTAAAAAGGGATAACGAGGGCATTGGTTTTGCAACGAAGATTTTTATTTCTATGCTCCCTGCTGGATTTATCGGATACTTTTTTCAAGATCAACTCTCTCAATTATTTAATGAACAACTACTTCTTGTTGCCATATGCTTGATCATTACCGGCTTTTTGCTTTACATCGCCGATCGTGTGCCTAACCGCAAGAAGAATATCAGTCTGTGGGGAGCTCTTCTAATTGGAATTGCACAAGCTGTTGCTTTGTTACCGGGTATCTCAAGATCCGGAGCTACCATTTCATCGTCGGTGATCATGGGAATCGATAGAGAGCAGTCCGCTAATTTTTCTTTTCTGATGGTATTGCCACTTATTTTCCTAAAGATTGGAGATGATGTACTTAACATGAGGTATTCTGAACTTGATTCTACCATGCTTATGTACCTACTTGCCGGTTTAATATCTTCTTTCCTGACTGGAGTTTTGGCTTGTAGATGGATGATCAAGATTGTAAAAAATGGTAAACTCCACTACTTCAGCTATTACACATGGGCGGTTGGTTTGTTTGCAATATTGTATTTATGGATGCTTTAAATGTCCATCCTCCATACGACTATTTAGCTGGAGCACTGATTCCTGTGGATAAACCCCTGAATTGGACCTCCTTTGATGTGGTCAATAAATTGAGGTATGAACTGAAAAAATCTTTGGGTATAAAAAAGATTAAAGTTGGGCATGCCGGAACTCTAGATCCTTTGGCTACAGGACTACTGCTTATAGCCACAGGAAAAATGACAAAGAAGATCAACGAGTTCATGTCCCAGGAAAAAGTGTACTGGGGTCAGATGCAACTCGGTGCGACAACTCCTACTTATGATAGAGAACAGGCTATAGATAAGGAGTTCGCTACAGATCATATCGACCTGCCCTTAATCGAAAAAGTAAAAAATCACTTTTTGGGTGAAGTGGAACAAAAAGTTCCTGTTTATTCTGCCATTAAGAAAAAAGGCAAGAAACTCTATGAGTATGCTAGAAAAGGAGAAGAAGTAGAAGTACCTACCAGAAGAGTTGTCATTCATGAGTTGAGCATTCTCGACTATAGAAAAGGGAGTGAACAAATTGATTTCAGAGTAAGATGCTCTAAGGGTACTTATATCAGATCCTTGGCCCATGACTTTGGAGCTCAATTGGACTCAGGTGCTTACCTAAATGATCTGCGAAGAGAAAAAATTGGTAACTTCGATATAGAGGATGCTTTCGAAATGAAAGACATTCTATCCATCATTCAAGAACCAAATGGGATTAAAGAGTAAGGTAGGCGTTATTGGAGCAGGTAGATTTGGAACAGCCATCGCAGTTTTGGCCGCCAAAAATCAAGAGGTATTATTATATACCCGAAATGAAGAAAATGTAAAATCCATTAACCAAAGGAAACGGCACCTATATCTGGACTTCGATCTTCCCGAAAGAATATCAGCAACATCGGATGCCCAAAGGATTTGTGATACATGCAGTTTATTATTTGTGGCGGTTCCATCTGCAATTTTCAGGAAATCCATGCAGTACTTCTCTCAGTTCCTGACTCCTGCTCATGTTATTATACATGGAACAAAGGGTTTTGATGTAAGCGATGATTTAATGCAGAGAAAAAACTTCTATCTCCGCAGGGAGGAAGTATATACGATGAGCGAGATCATCGAACAAGAAACTCAAGTCATCAGAATTGGCTGTTTATCAGGGCCCAATCTCTCAACGGAAATCATGGAAGAACAACCTACAGCCACTGTCATTGCGAGTAGATATAAAGAAGTAATGGACTTGGGTAAAGCAGCTTTAAAAAGTTCTGTGTTTCGAGTATTCGAGTCCTATGAAATCAGAGGAGCTGAAATGGCAGGTTGTTTAAAGAACATTATTGCGATTGGATCCGGAATATTGAGTGGGAGTGGTTATGGTAAAAATATCCAAGCCATGATGATCACCAAGGGGCTAGCGGAAATCATTCATTTGGGTAAAGCACTAGGGATGCATTCTTCAATTTTCTTGGGAACAGCGGGTCTGGGAGACTTAATAGCTACAGCTACTTCTAAAAAGAGTAGAAATTTTTCCTTCGGGTATCGATTGGGCCAGGGCATGGACATTGAAACGATCAGAAGTGCAAATGATGAATTGGCCGAGGGAGTACGTACTATTAAAATAGCTTTTGGCCTTCAAAAACATCTCAATTTAAGATTGCCCATTATCAGTCTTTTGTATAGAATGGTATACGAAGGGCTCAACCTAGACCAGTCGATAAAATATTTAATGAATTTCCCTTATGATATTGATGTGGATTTCGTGTAAATCGAATTTTGACTTGCTCCTTGCGATCAAAACATAATATTCGTCGAAATGGTCTTCAAAAAATTAATTTAAGCTCAAAATTTAGAGCAATTTGTCAGTGTAAATTCAAATTTTCTAAAAAGACTTTTCATTAATCCTACAACCCGAATGAAGTTTTTTTCCACATTCCTAAGATTTATTTATTTGTATATTGTAAGCGGCGTTTGGCAATATTCATACGTTTGAACGAAAGGAATTGTATGCTAACGTGTTGCAAGCAATGCTTAAAGAATAACTTTAAAGTTTGAAAATCTTAATACATGTGCTATATTTGCCATGTATAAGACATTTGAACTGAATAATTCCCAGTAAAAAAGGCCAACTTAATTGCTATATGGGTTGTTTTTAACAGGGATACATAAATTTTATTTGATAATTCAATTAAAACTCTGACTATGTATCAGAACACCATTACTTCTTACTCTAGGATCAAGACTTTGATTTCCGTTTTCTTTACTTTTGTACTATTTTTAGGTTATAACCAAAGTGGCTTGGCGCAATGTAATGCCATTGTGTCGAACACGGCGTTTACCGTCGAATTGACCGGTCCATCCGGCACATTAGATGGTACCGATATGCCTGGAAATATCGATCCCGATGGCAATTGTATGCCAGGGGCGACTTATTTATTCTTTACTTCATTACCCGGTGACGGAGACATGGGTACTGCCAGCATAATGTATGACTGCGCGGATATCGCTGCCTCCCCGTTGGATGCTTGGGTTGTTATCGATGATAACGCCGATGGCACCTATGACCTGGGATCGGATGCTACTCCGGTACAGATCAGCGTCACGGTTAGTGATGTTGCTGCTCCATTATTGATAGATCCTTTGATGGATTGTTCAACTTTGGACGTGACCTTGGAGTGTGGACCTGCTGTAACGGCTTACTTAGCCGGACTGGACGCAGCTGTACAAGCACTTTACATGGACAACTGTACTTCTCCTCCAATTGTTACGCGAACCGGCGACAATATGGATGAACCTTGTCCGGGTGACGCGACTAGAATCATCGATTATAGAATTGAAGATGCTTCGGGTAACTCAACTACATGTTCAGTTACCATTACTATTGAAGATACTACTGATCCAACTTGGGATAATCCTCAAGGTGGATTTCCTGCTGTAGGTTTTGAAAGTTATACCCCGGCTACAAACATTGTGCGTGTAAGACTGGATTGTGATGATCCTGATTTGGCTGCTCAGATTGCCGCTTGGGAAGCTTGGATGCCTGCTGCTAGTGATGTATGTAATACTGCTACAGTAAGTTTGGTATCTAATGTGGAAGATCAAACATTAAATGTTGATCCTCCTAATGCGAACTGTCGAGTTTCAAGAAGAATTGTTACTTGGACCGCTGAGGATGAATGTGGCAACACAATAGCTAATGACCTTGAAGTTAGAATCCGAGTATTTGACACTTCAGCTCCTGAATTCGATCCTACTACTTCTATGGAGTCAGTGAACAATGACCCTGGTGTATGTCAGGCTGATATGACGGCTTCTGCATTATTGGAAAGAACTGCTATGGATTGTCAAATTTTGGCTCCTGGAGATTATGATTACAGTATTAGTATTACTAGTGCTTCTCCTACTATAGCTGAATTCGAAGCATTGAATGGTGCTGGATCATTAATGGGATCGGATAACAATGCTAATTTGATATACCCTGTGGGTACTTACGATATAACATATTCTGTTAGCGATGCATGTGCTAATGGTCCTTCTACTCATACCATTTCATTTGAAGTTGTTGATAATGAACCGGCTATGATTTCTGGATGCCCAGCAGACATTAATGCTAACACAGTACCTGGAGATTGTTCGAACACCTTATCGTGGACTCCTCCAACAGCTATGGACAATTGTGACGATGCCGGAATTACGGTAGTTATTACTACAGATCAACCAAGTGTGGTTGTTAATAGTTTGAATCCGGTACTACACTTTGCTCAATTCCCTAAAGGAGAAACTGTTGTTACTTACACTTTCACAGACATCAATGGTGTGATGAGTGTTTGTATGTTCACAGTAACCATTACGGATAATGAAGCTCCTACTTTTGATGATTGTGATGATCAAGAATTATTGAGTATATGCCCTGACGCTACCGTTCCGGATTATACTTCTAATGGCAACCCTCAGGACAACTGTCCAATGTTGACGGTGACTCAAAGTCCAACTGCGGGAACTACTTTAGCTATGTTACAAGCTGGAGGTTTAATTATGCCTAACCCTCCTGGAACACTTCAAAACGGTGCTACATTCGATGTTACTTTGACTGCCACTGATATGGAAGGTAATGTTGATCAGTGTACGTTTACAGTTACTTTAAGAGATGAGGACAAACCAATTCCAGATGTTGATCCTCTTACAGATATTAATTCTATGACCACCTTGTTTACTGAGTGTGGAGAGTTTGAACGGTGTGCTCCAACAGCTACGGATTGTAATGGAGTAACCATTTATGGTACTGCTTCTATTGCTGGTGCAATTCTAGATCCTAACGGATGTGGAGCTGGCAAACCATCTTATACTTTCACTGGGCCCGGTGTTTGGGCTATAACTTGGATTTATGATGACGGCAATGGAAACGTAAGTACACAAACTCAGAATGTAGAAATATTAGACGATACGACGGATCCAACTTTGAACTGTCCTGCAGATGTAACAGTTCCTACAGATCCTAGTGTATGTACTACTACTGGAATTGCAGGAATCGGGATGACAGAGATAATTCCTACTATGCCTCCTTACCTTGACCCAGTAGATAATCCTGATCCAGGAGAGGCTATTGATGACTGTGGTATTGTTCAATTTTCATATCAATTAGGTGGTGCTACAGTTCTTGCAAGAACTAATGGTAGCAATGCCGGAGTTGAAACCTTTAACCTTGGAACAACAACAGTTACTTATTATGCAGTAGACGCTGAGGGTAATGAAGGATCTTGTACTTTTGACGTCACAGTTGAAGACAACGAAGATCCTGTATTGTCGTGTCCCGCAAATAATTCCCCAATATTCTTCCCAATCACAATTCTTTTGGAAACAGGATCTAATGGTGACCCTGCAGGAGACTGTGTATTTGAAGTAAATGGTGATTTCCTTGATCTTACAGGTGTAAGTGACAACTGTTCAATTGCTGATACTACATTAACTATTACTGTTATAGCTGGAACAGTTACAGTAGTTAATCCTTCATCAACTACTTTAGATGGAACTACTTTCGATTTGAGTGATTCTCCTGGTTCTTCAGCGTTGATCATAATCGAATGGGAGGTAACAGATGGGTCCGGAAACACGGAATCATGTACGAGATTATTGACAATCAGAGACGGTGAAGATCCATCAATAGTATGTCCTGCTGACCAGACAAGAGGAATTAGCGAGGATGGTATGATGGGAGATTGTGTTTATACGGTTCAAGGAAAAGAATTCGATCCTGACCCAGCCGATTTGACGGATAATTGTGATACATTATTCTCTATCAATGATTATAACTTCTCTAATACATTAGCTGGAGAGAACTTCCCAATTGGTACAACTACGGTTGAATGGACAGTTTTTGATGAAGCACTCAATTTTACTTCTTGTACTTTTGATGTTACTATCGAAGACGATGAAGTTCCTATTTTCACTTATTGTCCTGCTGATGTTACTTTAGATAATACCACTAATGAATGTTCTCAAATCCATACTTGGGATGAGCCTTCAGTATTTGACTTAATTGACTGTGATCCTATTCTAAGCATTAGAAGAATTTCTGATGATGGAGCGGTTGATCTTGCTTTGAATACGAATTATCCTTATGATGATCAAGTAGTAAGGCCTTCAGTTCTTTCTGAATTCCCTGTAGGTGAAACATATGTTTATTATATAGCAACTGATGGTTCTGGTAATGAAGATACTTGTAAATTAAAGGTTACTGTTCTAGATACGGAAGCTCCTCTATTTACTGTCTGTCCTCCAGACCAAGTTTTGGAAAGCATCTGTGCTGACGCTGTTGTTCCTGATTACACGAATTTGGCAACAGTTCAGGATAATTGTTCCGGATTTACTTTGACTCAGGATCCTGCAGCTGGAACTACTTTGGCCATGTTGCAAGCAGGAGGCTTAATTAATCCTAACCCTCCTGGAACACTTCAAAATGGTGCTACCTTCAATGTTACTTTAACAGCTACTGATCAAAATCCGAATGGTGGTAGCACGGACTGCACTTTTACCGTAACTCTTGATGATCAAGAAGCACCAATTCCGGATATTGCGGGTGCAGCTCTTCCTTCGATATACAACTCTTGTAGCGAGGTGATAGTAGACGCTCCTACAGCTACGGATTGTGGTACTACAATTTATGGAACTCCAAGTCAGGGTACTTTCTTAGGTGGAACTCCTCCTCAGTACTCTTTTACTACAGGTTCTTATAATATAACATGGACTTATATTGATGCTGATAATAACGCTTCATTCCAAAGCCAAGTTATTACAGTAGTTGATGATACTACTCCACCTCAATTGACATGTCCAGTCCCTGCGGCTATGTACGGAACTGATTTCCCAGACTGTACGGCGAGCGGATTAAGTGGATTGGGACTTTCTGAAGGTAGTTTGGGTGCATTTACTGCAGGAACGTATGCAGATACATGTACTACTGATCCTGACTTTACAATTGAGTACGAATTGACTGGTGCGACTATCGTTGCTAGAAAAACCGGATCAAATGCAGGCTCTGAAACCTTCAATAATGGTACTACTACTGTTAGATATTGGGTGACCGATGAAGCTGGAAACACAAGTACTTGTTCTTTCGACGTTGTTGTTATGGATGATGACAATCCAGTATTCGACAATCTTCCAGCAGATGTTTCTGTAGATTGTGATGCGGTACCTAATATACCAACTGTTACTGCTACGGATAACTGTGATGGTAGTCTTACTGCTACGCTTATTCTGAATCAAAGAACAGATGGAGTTTGTGATGACAGTTATACACTAACAAGAAGATGGGAAGTAAGTGATGCTAAAGGCAATATCACTACAGGTACTCAAATCATCACTGTTACTGACATGGAAGATCCTGTGTTCAACTTAGCTGTTGGTGCAAAAGATGTAACGGTTAACAATGATCTTGGACAGTGTGGTGCAAATGTAATTTTACAGATTTTACCAGGAGAGGTTACTGATAATTGTGATACTGATGTTACTATAGTTAATGATTATACTGCTAATGGTGCAAATGCCACGGCATTCTATCCTGTAGGTTCAACTACGGTAACATTTACGGCTACTGATAACTGTGGAAGAACTGCAATGTATTCGGCTACAGTGACGGTAATAGATAATGAAGATCCAGTTATAGGTTGTTTACAAGGATTGAGCTTTAATCTTCCTGATACGGATACTTTAGTATTGCGTCCAGAAGACTTATACTTCGTTCTGAGAGACAACTGTGGTAATCCTATCACTGTTACAATGGATAAGGATACCTTTACTTGTGACGACATTTCTGATGTACCTCACAATGTAACTTTAACAGCTACGGATCAACACGGTAATACTGGTACTTGTACAGCTACTGTTGTTATCGAAGACAATATCAAGCCAAATGCAATTTGTCAGGATATTACGGTTGAATTAGGTGTTGATGGTACTGTTACTGTTAACGCACAGAGCCTTGACAACGGTAGTACGGACAATTGTGATCAAAGTTTGAACTACTATATTAATGTAATTGGAACAACATCACAAGTATATGATTGCAATCACCTTGGAACAAATGCTGCAGTTCTTGTAGTGGAAGATCCATGGGGTAACATAGCAAGTTGTAATGCAACTATTACAGTTGAAGACAATATTGATCCAGTTGCAGTTTGTAAGAATTATACTTTGAATTTAGATAATACAGGAAATGCAACATTGCTTCCTGCAGATGTAGATGCTTCAAGTTCTGACAACTGTACTATTGCTAGCATGGCAGTTTCACCGAACATGTTTTGATTGTGCTGATTTAGGACCAAATACGGTTACATTAACGGTTACTGATCAAAGTGGAAATGTGAGTACATGTGATGCTACTGTAACAGTGGTTGACAATGTAGATCCTGTTGCAGTTTGTATGGACACTACTATTTACTTGAATGGTGCTGGAAATGCGGCAATTGATGAAACTTACATAGATGGCGGATCAAGTGATGCATGTGGTAATTTGATGTTCAGTCATAGAGAGACTTTCTCTTGTCTTGATACTGGAGTTAACATGGTTACTTTGACCGTTGAGGATGGTAGTGGAAATACTGATCAGTGTGTGGCTCTTGTTACTGTACTTGATACAATTGCTCCAATAGCTGCGTGTAATGATGTTACAGTATACCTTGACGAAGATGGAAATGGAAGCATCAATGTAAATGATGTATGGGATGCGGTTAATTCTTCAGACAACTGCGGAATTGAGCATGCTAGACTAGATAGAATGGACTTCGACTGTTCAGATAAGAATCAGATGAACCCTGTTGTTCTTTCTTTGGAAGATGGATCAGGTAATATTGGAACTTGTACTGCTAATGTAACTGTACTTGACATTACTCCTCCACACTTAGAGTGTATGGATATCACAGTAGGAGTTGCAGATGGTCAGTCAGTAATGATATACGCTGGAACAGTGATAGATTCTGTTTTCGATGCTTGTGGCATTCAAGATACTACTATCAATATGTCTGTATTTGACTGTAGTGATTTAGGAACAAATCAAGTTCTAGTCACTGCAACTGATTTCACAGGTAACCCTAGTACTTGTATCGCTAATGTTACTGTTGTTCATGCTGGTAATCCAACTGCGGTTTGTCAGGATATCACAGTAGAGCTTGGTGAAGATGGTACTCTAGGTGAGGCTACTATTACGGCAGCTGAAATAGATAATGGAAGCACTAATGCTTGTAATAATAATATAGGATTATCTCTATCACTGGATCAAACAACATTTGATTGCGATGATCTAGGAGACAATACGGTTACTTTAACTGTTGAGGATCAATTTGGTAATTCTAGCACTTGTACAGCTACTGTTACTGTAGAATCGCCTGAGCTTGCCGTTACAATTGCAAACTCTAGTGGACCACAGGGAACGATTATATCAGTTCCAATTACGGTAGATAACTTTGTTGAAATAACTTCTTTACAATTCACAGTTGAACTTACTGACTTGAGTGTAGCGAGAATAGATGCCACTACATTGGGTACTCCAATGGCAGGTGCTACATTTATCAGAAATTCAGATGGAATTGCTAGTTATCAGTTCAATGCTCCTGGTGCAGTTCCTGTAACTGAGGGTAACGGAACAGTAATTGGCTACTTAGAAGTAGAGATGTTAGGTGTTATGGGTGAGTCCACCCCATTGATATTCACTTCAAGCCAGAATGCAATGCAGTGGTCTAGTGATTGTCAAGATGATACTGGAATACAGTTAGGATTTGATGCTACAGATGGTTCTGCTACAGTGAGCAGTTCTGCAGCTATGTTCTCTGTATCTGGTAATATCGCCTCTCACAATAATGGAATCGTTTTGAATAATGTACCAGTTGAGATTAGTTATGGAGGTGTTCCTTCTGACACGGTTTATACGGATGGTGCAGGTAATTATACATTCATGGCAACGTCGGGTTCAAGTCCTACTTTCTGTCCATTGAGTATCAAACCAGATGCTAGAGATGAAAGAGACTTCTATTTGGCTAAGTTTGGTGCAGATCAATATGTAAGTGCCTTTGATCAGTTGAAAATATCTCAGCATATCTTCAATATTGATAGAATTATGGATCCTTACTACTTGATCGCAGCTGATGTTTCTGAAACTGCTGCAGGTACAGCTTGTGTAGGATCTGAAATTAATGGTACGGATATCGCTGCCATCAATAATGTTCTTGCAGGAGATCCTTCTTGGGCTCACGAATCATGGGTATTTGTTCCTCAGAACTATGTATTCCCAGATCCGGATTGTCCGTGGGCAGGTTCATCTTATCCTGAGTGTACAACGATTAATAATATCAGCAGTAATCAATCTGGACAAGATTTCTACGGTATCAAGATTGGTGATGTAAATGGTGATTTCAATTCGAATGATCAACTTATAGAAGACGAAAGTGATTCTAGAACTCAAAGTGATTTGGAAATCGATGTTATCAATAACAATGGAATTATTGAGTTCAGAGCAGCGAATACTATGAATTTAGGTTCTGTTCAATTTGGAATTAAACTTTCTGATCAGGTAGCACTTAACGAACTTCAGTCTTCTTTGAGCAACTATCAGTATTTCAATGCAATTCATGCTGAAGAAAGCAATGAAATCATTGTGTTTGCTTACGATATGAATATGACTCAAGTTGATGCTGGTGCTCTATTGTTCAGCTTTGTATCTGACTTGGATATCAATAATGATTTGAGCGTAAGCAGCGATTTGTTGATCAATGAGGTTTATACTGAACAAGGAGGTTTTGGCAAAGTGGTTCTTGGAGAATCTAGTGTCACAGCTGATGAAGATTTTGAAACAAACGCTTTCGAATTACTTCAGAACACCCCGAATCCGTTTACAAATGAAACCGTAATTAGCTGGAGATTACCCTACTCTGATCAGGTTAGTCTTAAAATATACAGTGAGCTAGGTCAGGAGATATTAGTTAAAAAACTTGACGGTAAAGTAGGATTAAATACCTTTACTGTTATGAGAAATGACTTCCCTCATAGTGGAAATTATTTCTATCAAGTAAGTACGAAAGATTTTGAAGCAACTAAATCACTTGTTGTTAATAAATAAATTAATAAAGAGGAATGGTGGTGCTCAGCATTGAGCACCATTTTCCTCTTTATTTTTAACTAGACATATTAAACTATTTGCTCATATTAATTTAATTGTGGGTATTCCTAAAATCTATTTTTAGTAAAGTCGAACTTCTTATGAGAAATTTTAAAGTTCTTTTCTTTTTGTTTTCATTGTTTTCTTCAATTGCACTTTTCAGTCAACCTACCTTTGTAATTGAAGACCAATCGGTTTGCGAAGACACCTTCTGTGTTGAAGTAGTCTTAGAGTACACAGGTACTATAAGGTCAACAGATTTTGGAGTTTTTTGGAATAGTAGCGAAGTAGAATTTATTGATTCTACTATTTTAGTTCCTACTACTTTGGCTTTTGTCAATGAAATTCAAGACTCTCTTCAGTTTTCCTTGACGATGAACCCTACCCTGGTAACCGATGAAATACCTCTGGTAAAGCTCAGGTTTAGAAGACTCAATTCAATGCTGGCCTCCACAGAAATAAAATTCAAGGATAGGTTTCCTTTTCCCATTGTTGGGGATCAAAATTTAATGAGTATTAGTGCTGGCACGGATGACGGTACGATCAGCTTTGAAATTTTTCAGTATAATAACTGCCCAAGCGATATTGTTGTATCAAATGATCCCGGAGAATGCGGGGCCGATGTGAGTTGGACGCCTCCGACTTTAGCGGATTGCGATGGGACAGGAATAGAGACTTTACCTAGTCAATCCCCGGGAGATTTCTTCCCAGTGGGAACCACAACGATTACTTATAGTGCAATGAATGCCGGTGGAGACATGGCTTCATGTAGTTTTGACATTACAGTAGAAGATAACGAAAACCCCACCATAACTTGTCCTATGGATGTAACCGTATCTGCGGATCTCTTTGGACAAGCTGTAGTGAATAATATTGCACCGGTTTCTTCAGACGACAATTGTCCTGATCCGGATATTACTTATACTATTTCTGCTCCTAGTGCTGGAAGTGGTGACGATGATGCCAGTGGTTCTACATTCAATGAAGGAACCAGTACTGTCACTTATACCATTGAGGACGATGCAGGAAACTCGATTGATTGTGATTTCAATGTTACTGTAATTAAAGAACCAGATACAGCAAAAATTAAAATACTCAGTACACAAACAATTGAATGTGATGATGATCAATTGACCTTTGACGTTGTTGTAGATGATCCAGTTGTATTAACATCACTTCAGTTCAGCATCAATTGGGATGATACGAAGTTACAATTGGCTTCCATTGTACCAATGGTAGGACCGAATCCGACAGGTTCATCATACTCAGGAATTTCTGCCATGGGAACTGCTACAATCCCAGGACAAATGGGATATAGTTATTTTGATGCGAGCAGTATGGGCTTCCTATTCACGGATGACTTTGTGCTTTTCAGTTTAACTTTTGACGTAGTAGATAATACAGCAACTACAATTGACTGTGGATTTAATCCATTGGCTCAACAAGCTGTCGATGTGAACAGCATGCTAATTCCTTTTGAATGTGCAAGCTTTATGGTCGATTATGGTGCTGATGTTACTGGGCCAACGGTTGCAAGATGTCCTTCTGATATAACAGTATATGCTGACGACCAGTGTATGGCAGTTGCCACTTGGGATGATCCACTATTTAATGATAACTGTGATGGAGATAATCTCACAGGAACATTGGTAATTGGATCTGATTCGGGAAGTTCGTTTAACGAGGGAGTTACAGCCATCAGATATGAATATACGGATATGGCAGGTAACGGTCCTGCAATTTGCGCTTTCACGGTAACTGTATTAGATACGATTTCTCCTGTAGTTACCTGTCAGGACGTAACCATCCATTTGGATAATTCAGGGACTTATTCTCCTAATGTCGCTGACCTAGTCACTTCAGGTACGGATAACTGTCCTGAGCCATATACCTACTCTTTTAATCCAGATGTTCTGAATTGTAATAACACAGGAAATACAGCGGTAACAGTCACTATGATGGATGCCAATGGAAATAGTGGAACCTGTGTAGCGACGGTAACATTGTTAGACACCATAGCTCCAGTAGCAGTATGTCAAGATATAACCGTACATGTCGATAACAATGGTAATGCATCAATCAATGCCTCTGATTTTGACAATGGATCTTCGGATAACTGTATGCTTTCTAGCTTTGCAGCCAGCCAAACAGATTTTGATTGCTCAGACATAGGATCTCCTGTTTCAGTAGATTTTATAGCCACTGATGCTAGCAGTAATAGTGATACATGTGTTTCTATGGTTACGGTATTAGATACGGTGTCTCCTGTTATTGTATGTCCGATGGACACTAGCATTACAACTCCAAATACGACACAAGTGGTCAATAATATTGGACCTGTTAGTGTATTTGATAATTGTGGAGGAACGAATGTTACTTATGATATAACAGGCACAACAACTGATAGCGGTAATAACGATGCGAGCGGTACTACGTTCAACCTTGGAGTTAGTAGAGTTGAATACACAGTTACCGATGATAACGGAAATACAGACACCTGTTCGTTTACGGTGGAGATCATTCAAAATGTTGATGATCCTATCCTGGATTGCCCTGATATTTTGAGGGATTATTCTACTGCACCAGGTCGATGTGATACTATGATTTTTGATATAGAACCATTTTTATTTACTCCAGTAGGAGTTGATGTGGATTCCGTATTGTACAGATCTATAGGAAGTACAGTATTAAGCGGACAAGATGATATAAGCGGTTCTACTTTCAATACGGGCTCAACAACTATTACATATGTTGCCTACTTCTCGAATGGCTTTGTTGACTCTTGTGATTTTACAGTTACTGTGAACGATGATGAGTTCCCTGTAATCATTGAAGATGTGAATGATACAACTTTATATGTAAGCAATAGAGACTGTATCGTTGATTTCACTTGGGATAATCCTGTTGTAAGTGATAATTGTCCAGGTGTTCAGATTGAGATATTAGGTAGAAGTAACAATCCACAAGGACTATTTGGACCTGGAATGGATACCATTAGATACGAAATTACTGATGAGGGTGATAATACCATAACGACAGATTTCATTATAACCGTTCTGGATACTTTCCCACCTTCGATTGTCTGTCCACCGGATACTATTATCATTGTAGATCCTGGAGTGACCGATACAGTTGTAAATGATATAACATGGTTGTTCTCTAGTGACAACTGTATGATAGATAACAGATACTACGGATTGACCGGAGCGACAAATTTCAACAGTGTACTTGGCGATAGTATTGATGCGAGCGGTCATAGATTTAATTTCGGATTGACTACAGTAACATATTATATCACCGATCTTAGCGGAAATATTGATAGCTGTAGTTTCGATGTGGAAATTCGCTCTTTCTTATTCCCAGATTTCGAATGTCCTATGGACACAGTATTGTATGCTGGAGACGATTGTTTGTCTGATTCTGTAGACCTTATTCCAATTGTGGATCCAACTGAATTTGATTCGATCTACCACAGAATTACTGGTGCTACAATGGCGGAAGACAGTGGTTATGTATTGAATCAAGAATTCAATCTCGGTATTAGCGAAGTGAAGTATTTCTTCGAAATAAATGGAGAAGTAGATTCCTGTTCATTTAACGTGACGGTTTTGGATACACTGGCTCCAACCATAGTTTGTGCTGTGTCTCCGGATACGACCATCGTCATACCAATGAGTCTAAACGATACCATCGTTAATGATATAGGACTTACTCAATTGGATGATAACTGTGGATTGGCAGGTTCTTATTATACTTTGAGTGGAGCAACAACAGTGACTTCTGATACTACCTTATCAGCAGACGCAAGCGGAGAAAGATTTAATTTAGGAACGACTACTGTTCAGTACTACGCTTATGACGCTGCTGGAAATGCAGATTCATGTTCATTTGATGTAATTGTTGTTCAAGACACGATCGTGTTGACATGTCCTCCTGATACTACTTTATATACTAGTATTGGTAATTGTGTTGCTCAATCGAATCAATTGAGTCCTAACTCAAATACAATGAGACCAATTACTGGATTTACTGCCATACTAAGTGGTGCGGCTACCGACACATTGATGTCATTCCCTAATGCCTATCCTTTCCCATTGAATACCACCAATGTGAGGTACATTGTGGCTTATGGATTGGATACGGTAACGTGTGATTTCAATGTCACAGTAGTAGATACATTCCCACCATTTGTAGTTTGTGATTCAGATACGACTTTGATTTATAATGGAATTCAAACAACTTATGAATATTACGATTATGGCTCTTCCGCTTCTGACAGCTGTGGACTAGATACTGCATATTTCAATGTTTTCGATGCAATGGGTGGTGTTAATTCCTACGCATGGGGTGATACTCTCGATTTAACAAGAGGTGTTAATACAATTAGATTGTACGCTTCTGATGGATCAGGAAATATTGATTCTTGTGATCAAGTCGTTGGAGTAATTGGGTATTTGTGCCCTGATAACGCTGTCTTTAATTCGATACCAGGCCTTTGTGCCGGCGAATTGGCCAACGTAGACTTTACTTTCGATCCAGATAGTTTGATATCTGATATCTTCTATGAAATAACTGGAGATTCTAACTATGTTGTTAGTGAGCCAGGACTCGATGAAACTGCTACTGGAGACACATTGAATGTAGGATTCTATGATTTGACCTACACTTTGGTATCTAATACGGATGATACGGTGTCTTGTACTTCTTTGATCAGAGTACTTGATGTTGAGGCTCCGAGCTTCATCAATTGTCCGGATGATACGATATCAGTGATCAGTACACTGGAAACTTGTCAAGCTATTTTTGAATATCCTACTCCTGATGCAATAGACAATTGCGGAATTGACACCATTACTGGAAATGTCAACATTGGGGATACTTTAGATCCTGGTTTCCATATTATTGAATACATTGCTCTAGATGTTAACGGTCTTAGAGATACATGTACATTTACTTTAGAAGTTGTTGAAAGACTATTCGAGATTGAATGT
>CBDDLT010000026.1:0-166650 GCA_965230755.1 Saprospiraceae bacterium
GAGAAAAGATTATATCGATAGAAGGTATTGATGGACTTATAGTCATAGCCAAGGGATATCTGACTTTTTGCAGACTCAATACTCCGTTCTAAAGATTTTTGCTTAGTAGGAGAGAGCGTACTTTTATACAGCCCAAAAGTGTAGTTCCAATCCTTAAGTCCTGGAAGGGTTATATTATTCTGAAATCGAAAATTAAAAGTACTAATGGGATTAAAAGATGCACCCTGACTCCTCAGTGTATATTCCAATCCTACTTCTATAAAGCTATCCCATATTTCAGCTCCTTTGAATAGGTTCCTGTTTCGATAATTACCCCGTATTGTAGATCCAAGCAGAGGCCCCTGGTTGGTCGAACTGTTGGAAGCAGTATTGAGGTCAATATCATAACCCAATGTGATCTTCTTAAGGGAGTTCAAGTAAATATTGTAGTCTATGGTATTGTTTTCATTATTGACAATGGGGGTTCACATAGACAAATTTGTACAAGCCAAGTACATTCAGTCTATTCTTAGTATTATCTAGATCGTCCTGCTTATAAAGTTTTCCGGTTTCGATATCAATTCTTTGGGACAAGGTGTTGAACTTAATCGGTGGCTTTTCACCTCTATAACTTAATCGCACATTGTCTTCAACAGCAGTCACGACACTACTGTCCAATTCGTTAGCATTGACATCTACAAATAAATGAATATCGCCATTGGTAAAGGTTTGAAAGTAACTCGTGTCAGAAGGTCTGTAAATTACCAGATTCAGGTCCAAAGAATCAGTCTTAACATCGGATTGTAACTCGGAAATATAGTTTGGAGTGAAATTAAAATAACCCAAATTTCTCAGGTCTCTGCTGATTCTATTCCTTTCCAGGTCATAATTCTCAAGGGTCAATACGGCACCGGGTTTGATGAAACTATTATTCAAGTTTTTATTGACTTCCTGAAGAATGGTAGTGTCTTCCGAGTTTATTTGATAAGATTTTATATGATAGGCTTTTAGTCCATGCGCATAGTATCGAACAATACTTTTTTTGTCTTTTCGATTGATAAAATAATCCACTTCAGCATCGAAGTATCCCCTGGAGTACAGGTGGTTTTCCATGGACTTTCTCGACTTTTCTATTTGCGTCGAATCAACCAATACTGGAGCTTGGGCAATTTTACTTTTTACAGATCTCCAAAATTTTCCAGTATTTTCCTCGTCGATTTTTTGATACAGCCAAACCAGGAATCGATTGTTGTTTGGCCTCTGTAAGGCGTGATTTCCCAAATTGTATTTAAGATCATTTTTGGTCTTGGAGTTAAGGAAATACAAGGATCCGTCGTCCAGTTTCTCCTGAATGAACTTGTTTTCTGCATTTTCCCTTGGGTTCCTGAGTTGCTGCCAGAACTCGGCATTCACCCTTCTGTCTATGTTTTCATAAACCCATTCGAATCCTTGACGATCTTCAGTATTTCGAATAAATCCTCTTAAACTTCGGTAGAACAGTCCTTCGTTTTTTTCTTCCACATCAGGTTCTAGAATGATCACTTCATTTTTTTGCAGAAGATATTCGTCATTACTCAGGAACTTCGTAGTATTACAAGAGCATAAAACCCCAGTTCCTATAATCACGAACAAAACTCTGTTGATAAAAATACTCATGATTGAACTCGGTAAGCAGAAATTAAAACGCATCAAATCACTAACACTTAAGAAGTATAGACAAAAATATAATAAATTTATACTTGAGGGTCAAAAAACTCTGTTGGATATCCCTGATATTCATCAACATAGAGTAGAGAAGATATATTATACCAAGGACCAGTTTTCGAGCGCATTACAAAAAAAATTTGGAGATAAATACCAAGAGGTAGAAGATCGGGTTATGAAGCAGATGAGCAATATGACCACTTCTCCTGGCTGTTTGGCTATTGTGGATTCTACCGATTTGATTCAAAATGACAATAAAGTTACCGGTCCCTGTTTATACTTGGAAGATATCAATATTCCGGGCAACTTAGGGACAATTATAAGAACAGCGGACTGGTTTTGGTTTCGAAAGAATTTTTGTTTCTACCAATACTGTTGATTTATTCAACCCAAAAGTATTACAGGCTTGTATGGGTTCTTTCTGGAATATTATTTTCTCCGTGGTTCCCTTAGAGGATCTTGTTCGAACCAATGGCGAAAAGATTTATGGGACAGTCATGAATGGGGATGATTATAGATCAATGGTATGGCCGGAATCTTTCCTACTGGTTATGGGCAATGAATCCAATGGTATATCTGAGTCTGCCATAGAATTATGCACGGATTTTGTCGGAATTCCAGGCCGGGAAGAGGCCGTTGCAGATTCTTTAAATGTAGCAGTAAGTGCGGCAATTATAATGGCTTCCAATAAAAAAGGGAAAATGTAAACACCTTCCCTTTTTCATATATATTAAAAACACAAATTTTACAATAGCTCTTCAATCTTACCGGCTAATTCCCGCTTATCTCTGATGTTAACACCAGCAATTTTACCGTCTCTATCCAATAAGAAAGTTCTTGGTATGGATTTAACTCCATAATCCTGCGCGTGGATAGATTGCCATCCTCTCAAATCACTTACGTGGTGATCCCAAACGAGACCATCTTCTTCAATCGCATTAACCCAGCGTCCTTTGTTTTTATCCAAACTAACATTGAATACTTCAAAACCCTGTTTGTTGTATTTCTTATATAGATCAACTACCATAGGATTGGCTCTTCGACATGGCTTACACCAGCTAGCCCAGAAATCCAAAAGAACAACTTTGCCTTTTAAATCGTCCAAGGATATAACCTTATCCTCAGGATTTTTTTGTTCGATGGGTGGAGGAACAGAACCTACTGCTGTTCTTCCTGCCAATTCTCGCGCTCTAAGTCTTGCCTCCAGATTGGCTGACATCTTAGTCATATTATTAGCGAAATCAGAATTGGGCATGTCTTTTTCAACTTGTTTTGATGCTGCAGCATAAAGTGCTTGCGCCTCAGCATTTAACTTGCTTCTAGACGATTCTATAGCAGCAACCATTTCTACCAAAGGATGATTGTCATCCTTAAGTTTTGCTTGTAGATCCTTAGCTGTCCAAGTCCCGGTCGACAAATTGTTCAACCAAGTGCTTAAGGTTTTACCACTTTCAGTTCCTTTCAAATCAACACTGTAATTATCAAATTGGTCTACATTCCCGTTGATCTCAATGGCTGCATCTGTAGAGTCAATAATGGTATACATGCTGTTTCTACCCACTCTAATCTTGTAAATTCCTGTTTCCCATTGACCGTCAAACTCTTTCTCGAAGTTTCCGTTGCCATCGATATCGATTTTTGCCAAAGACATAATAGGAGAACCATACATATACTTATCCACGTACAAGCTCGTACCTTCAGCACCTTCTAGTGTTCCTGATATTTTGGCTTTTCCTCCACCCATAGAGCTGCATGAAGAAAGGGCCAATGAAAGACCTAGAAAAAATAAGAAGTATTTCATTTTTAAAATTTTTAATCTTTTAATGATTGCTCAATTGATTGTTCAAAAATAGTATTCAGATCATCCAGCTCACCAAAATTTTGATCATTGATATTAACAGAATTTCCCTGAACACGTCCTAAACGTATATAACTTTGTTTATATTTTAATAGTTCTTGTTCTATTTCAGACTCCATTTCCGGTGAAAAAGAAATAATAATTCGACTTTGTGATTCACCAAATAATACGGCATCCATTCTAACAGACGTAGAAGAAAGCATAACCTTGCATCCTTTGTTCGATACAAGGCAAGATTCTGTCAGCGCCACGACCAAACCACCGTCTGAAATATCATGTGCAGAGTTCAATAGTTTCTTAGAAATAAGGGTTTGAACCGTGTTTTGAAGATTGACTTCTTCATCGAGATTAAAACTTGGACAAGGAGAATATTCTACTTGATGGATTTGACGCAAGTAAACACTGGAGCCAATATCTTCCCTGAATTCTCCTAGCATCCAGATAATGTCTCCTTCATTTTTCCAGGCTAAGCCAGTTAAAGATTCATGATTCTCAATCAATCCCAGCATTCCTATCGTTGGAGTAGGGTAGATTGGAATATGCTGATTTTCTAATTCGGTTTGATTGTAAAAACTGACATTACCCCCTGTTACTGGAGTATTAAGCGCTTTGCATGCTGCACCCATTCCCTTGATGGCATTGACAAATTGATAGTATACTTCAGGATTATAAGGATTGCCAAAATTAAGACAATTGGTAATGGCTAGTGGTTTGGCTCCAGAACATACCACATTTCTTGCAGCCTCAGACACCGCTATCATAGTTCCGATATACGGATCTGCATAGACATAGGAAGAGTTGCAGTCCACACTCATGGCCAAAGCCTTTTGCGTTCCTTTTACTCGAACTACAGATGCATCAGATCGCACTTCATTGGTTAAAGTATTCCCTCTTACAGTGTGATCGTATTGCGATGAAATCCACTTTTTCGAAGCAATGTTAGGCGATCCCAGAATTTTCCTAAAAGTATCGACCAGATCACCTGGTTGAGCAATTTGATTAATATCAAATGCTTCAATAGTATCAAAATAACCTGGTCTGGCAAACTCCCTACTATAGACTGGAGCACCTCCGCCTAAAACCAAAGTATCCGCCGGAACATCTGCTACTCTTTCTCCTTGCTTGTAAAATTCAAGTTTGCCGGAGTCCGTAACCTCCCCAATTTGTTCACAATGAACATCCCACTTGTCAAAGACATCGTATAATTTGTGTTCTTCACCCTTTTTTGCAACGATGAGCATTCTCTCCTGGCTTTCAGACAAAAGAATTTCGAAAGCCTTCATGTCATCCTGACGAGTAGGAACTTTGTCGAGGTCAATACGCATTCCGGTTCCGCTCTTAGCGCTCATTTCGCTGGTAGAACAAGTTATTCCGGCCGCTCCCATATCTTGCATGCCGACAATAGCGCCAGTTTTTATAGCTTCTAGACTAGCTTCAAGTAATAGTTTTTCCTGGAAGGGATCACCAACTTGTACCGAAGGTAGGTCATCGGAGCTATTTTCATTTAGATCAGCGGATGCAAAAGTAGCACCATGGATGCCGTCTTTTCCAGTAGATGATCCTACGATTAAGACCGGATTGCCCGGTCCATCTGCAACAGCACTTACTGTTTCTCCCGTTCTAACCACTCCAACACTCATGGCGTTTACCAGAATATTTTGATTATAACTTGGCATAAAGTACGTTTCTCCACCTACTGTTGGAACACCAAAACAGTTGCCATAGTCCCCGATTCCTCGAACGACTCCTTTTAATAAGTGTTGAGTGCGCTTTTTAGATAACTCACCAAATCTTAGAGAATTCAGAGAAGCTATAGGTCTTGCACCCAAAGTAAATATATCTCTGTGAATACCTCCAACACCAGTCGCAGCACCTTGATAAGGCTCGATAGCCGATGGATGATTGTGCGATTCTATTTTAAATGCGCAAGCCCAACCGTCACCTATATCAACCAGTCCGGCATTTTCTTCACCTGCACCAACGAGCATCTGCTCACCAGTATTGGGCAATGTTTTAAGCCACTGGATAGAATTTTTATAAGAACAATGTTCAGACCACATGACCGAATAAATACTCAATTCTTCGAAATTGGGTTCTCTTCCCAGATATTGAAGAATCATTTCATATTCTTGATCGTTGAGGCCCAGTTTTTTGGCAGTTTCTAGATCGCCCTTCGGCATAAGTAGGAAATTTTTTTGTAAAGCTCAAAAGTATGAATTCTACCTTAAGATTTAGAGGAAATCATGGAGGAAAAACAATAATATTAAGTAGATCCATAATACTTCCATAAAATGCCAGTACTTAACCAGAAGTTTTAACCTTGATTTTAACCGAGCTTCATCGCCTTCTTCGTATCCGGTTTTACCAGTTTTAGAAAAAAAACCAAGTTTCCTTCCTAGGCTCAATAGAAACGGAATCCCTAGGATAAAGTGAAAAAAATGCAAGCCAAATAGGAAATAGAGAAAGCCTAAACTTTGATTATTGGAAATGAACCTTTCTTTAGCGATCAGATCTGCACAAGTGAAGTATTGCGCCAATAGAAATACGGCACTCAAAACTAGCGTAAGATAAAAATACTTCTTTGAAGCCGGGTAATCTGAAATGACAATCGCCGCATGTGATTGATGTAGAAAATATCCACTAAAGACAACTGCGATGGTCGATAATATAAATAAGTTGGGAAGTTCGACTGGTGGCAAACCACTATTTACTCTTATATAGAGGAATGCTATACTGGAGGCGATAAAAAGTACACTAATCCCTATGAGGAAGAGAAGAAAAATGATGCGATCTGAACGTTCATTGTTTAATTCATTCTTCGTCATTCCATTCGAGTTTTTTACCAAAGATTCGAATGATGTTGTAGAGTGCGGTAAGTGAAGCTATGATCAATATTAAGGATACTAACCAACCTCCTCCGAGCCTGGTTGAGAGATAAACACATAAAATACTCACTCCTCCTACAACCAAAGCGTAAGGCATCTGTGTTTTTACATGCTCAATATGATTGCAATCCGAAGCCAAGGAACTCAAGATGGTGGTATCTGATATTGGAGAACAGTGATCTCCTAAAACGGAGGCCGCCAATACAGTCGCAATACTTGAGTATAGAATTTCCATACTTATTTCAGGGTCCAAGCCCTGGTTAACACAAACGGACCATGTTGCTGGAATTGCCAGTGGATAGAGTATGGCCATTGTACTCCAACTCGAACCAGTGGAAAAAGCAATTAGTGACGCCAGGACAAAAATGATCACTGGTAAGAAGTAAGGTGATACACTATCTCCTAGTAAAGAAGTGATAAAGTCCGCAGTGTGCAAATGACTAGTGATATCTGCAAGAGCCCAAGCTAAACTTAGTATCAATAGGGCAGGTAGCATAGTTTTAAATCCGGTAACCATGTGGTGCATAGTATCGAAAAGTGAAATTATTCTCTTGCTCACTGATATCACGATAGCCGCTAATAAACCACTCATTGAAGCCCATAATAGCGCTACGTATGAATCTGCATTGCCTATCAACTTACCTATTTTAACCAAAAAGCTTTCATCGGTGCCTGATAACAAGCCCATATTCGCAAAAATATCCGCCCATCTCTCCGTAATTTGATCATGACCTGCCTCTAGAAGTTGCTGATAGGTCGATTCGAATCCAGTAGATATTAATCCGAATATAGTTCCAAGTATCACTATAAATACTGGCACTGCAGCATGCCACCATACCTTGGGTGAATCCTTAACCGGACTCAACTCCTCCATATTGGGTTCGTCTTCTTCAAGCGAGGAAGCCGGGGACACTTGACCGGTGGTCATTGCCCTTTTCTCAGATAGATACATTGGGCCAAACTCCTTTTTCTGCATGATCAATAGCAGAATAAAGAAGATGGTCAATATAGGGTAGAATGAATACTTCAACGATTCGATAAAAATGGAATAGGCACTGCCGTTGAAGTCAAAATCTTCAAGCCCCAATATGCCATTTTCGATATAACCGAGCTCAGCACCAATCCAGGTAGTAATAAAGGCAATAGCGGATACTGGAGCTGCCGTGCTATCTACAATATAGGCCAGCTTTTCTCTCGATATTTTGAACTTGTCCGTTACGGATCTCATCGTATTTCCAACAATCAAAGTATTGGCATAATCATCGAAGAAAATAGCTATTCCCAAAAACCAAGTAACCTTTTGTGTCCTATATCTATCCGTGGCAAATTTGGACAGAGATTTAACCACGCCGGCCATTCCTCCATTCTTCGAAATAATGGCCACCATCCCTCCGATCATCAATGAAAAAACAATGACACTAAGATGTCCTGGATCTTCAAGTGCTGTAATGATATACTTACTGATCGTTTCCAAGAAGGATATCATAAAGTAAAAAATACTATCCAGTCGCATACCGCCCAGGATGAAGGCACCAGACCAGATACCGATAAAAAGTGCAATATTGACCTCCTTGATAAACAGGGCCAGAAGAATGGCCAGTAAAGGTGGAATAATCGAGGCCCACAACGGAATATTGACGATCCGATACCTGTTGTGCTTTTGAGAAATGTGGACGAGTTTTTTATTGGATTTGTCTCCTATGGCCAATGTAAAGAACTGTCCTTTCCTGTTAATCTCTACTGGATATCGTAATTTTCCATCATTGCTTTCTACCGTACGAAGTACACTGTTGATATACAGGTCATAGCTGCTATCACCCTGCTCATTACCTACATCGATGATTAAATACTCCTGATTATTCTCTTTTTCTACTCCCACGACTTTTTGAGTAGAAAATGCGAATAAAGGAAAAAGAGAAACGAGCGTTACAACAATAATACTTCTGTACAGTTCATTCATATCAAGGAGCTTGTATTTAAGTACTAAAATAGAATTATTTTTGAACTTGAAGTTATTGTCCCTTTTTTGATTTAAATTGTGAAAAGCATTCGATTAAACCATGAAATTAGAATTAAGCAAGTCTTTTTTAGTCTACTTATTTTGCTTTGCAGCCAGCACGTATTCTATTCAAGCGCAAAACCTAGATTTTTTTGAAGCTGACTTTGTTTTTGGTCAAAACAACTTTTCATCACCCTATTTTGGAGGGTTTGATAATGTTCAATTTTCGAATATCGATCTAAATCGAGATGGGGTTCAGGATATAGTGGGTTTTGATCGTTGGGGAGAAATTGTAATACCATTTGTTCGTATTGGTGAGGACTGGGTCTACAGTCCGGAGTACGAGGATATCTTTCCGGAAGACATAAAGCATTGGATGTTGCTTCTAGATTTTGATAAAGATGGCATTACCGATATTTTTTGTTCCAAGTATGTAGCCGGTTCAGGGATAAGGGTCTTCAAGGGCAGTTATAATACTGAATGGGGATTCGACGAGCATTTGTTCCACGATCCTGAAGACAATACACTGACCAATGAATTGATTTATTTAAATCTATCCGGTCGAATGCGCAATCTTGAAGTTCCGACTGCAGATGTACCATGCTTTGCGGATATTGATTTTGATGGTGATATAGATGTTTTGGCCTTTCAGGAATTGGGCAACAACATTTACTTCTTCAAAAATACTTCTATGGAAAGGGGCTTTGGAACAGATTCCTTGCTTTTTCAACTGGATAAGAAATGTTGGGGTGGAGTATCTGAATCCCTGCTCGGCTCCGAGCTGTTTTTGTCGAATCAACCAGGGGATTGTGCAAGTGGCTTAACAGGACAAGAAGATTCAATCGCTGCGGCGACCGTTCATGCCACCAGTACTTTAGCGGCTTATGACGTAGATCGCGATGGCGATATGGATATTTTTGTGGGTGATGCCGATCTGGATTCTCTTTCTTATTTGACCAATCAACCCGAGGGTGGGGTGGACTGGTTTAGAATGCAAACCAGACTTTTTCCAAGTCCACAAGATGCCATTAGCCTACCTTCATTTGTAGTTCCATTCTTTGTGGATGTCAACAACGATGGAAGAGAAGATATGATCAACGCTTCCAATCAATTCTTGAACGCAAAAAACGTGGTTCCTATTAAGAGTTACGTTCAAGAGGAATCTGGTGATTTTTCCTTGTATCGGGATGACTGGATTAGAGAAATAGGAGTAGATTTTGGATCGAATTCAGCCCCCGTTTTCTACGATGTTGATCAGGACGGTTTAATTGATATAGTATTGGGCAACTATGCGGAGTACGAGGCGGGTAGAGTTAGAGCAAGTTTGTTTTACTTCCGAAACACGGGGACTCGAACAAGTCCGGAATTTACTTTGATAGATAATGATTGGTTGAACTTCAAAGATTTTGAAAAGGCCTACTTTAACTTAAAGCCCACCTTCGGAGATTTGGATTCAGATGGTGATGACGATCTGATTGTGGGTACGAATGAAGGTAGATTGGTGTATGTTGAAAACATTGGCGGTGCGAACAACGCCTTTGTTGCTGCCGATAAGCAAGATAACTACATGAATATTCAGGTTTCATTAAACGCATCTCCGCAAATTATCGACTTGAGTGATGATGGTTTAAACGATTTGGTTATCGGAAATGACTTGGGATACTTGAATTTCTTCGAAAATACTGGTTCAGGCAATACTGCATTTTTTGATTCTGATCCTTCGGCAGGAAGGAATTCTGAAACATTGGGCAATGTCCGAGTTACGGATTCTCAAAGCCAATTTACTGCTCGATCGGTGCCTTGGTTTGTTAACTCACCCGATGGTCTGCATTGTTACATTGGTAATGTCAATGGAAATGTTCGAGTATTTACTGATATTTCTATTGATGGAAGCGATTGGACAGAGGTTTCTTCTCCCTTGAATAATATAGATGTAGGTAGAAATGTTGCGGTTTCTTTGGCGAATTTGGATGATGAGGATGAACTGGAAGTAATCGTAGGTAATCAACGAGGAGGTATAGCTATCTTTGAAACGGAAGTATTAAGTCCGTCTTCAGAGCTGCTTACTTTAGATGCTGATTTCAGAATATTCCCCAACCCGACTAGCCGTGATCTCTTTGTATATTTTGGAGATACCGGGCGACACTCATCGAGATTAGAAATTTTCGATGCCCAAGGGAAAAGATTTGGCAGTTTTAAGTTGGAGTCCGGAGAACAGAGAATAAATGTCAGTCATTATCCTACCGGTGTTTATTTGTGTAAATTATATTCGAACAACGAGTTTATTGGAATTCGAAAATTTATTCATTTAGGCAACTAATATTTTCGTGCTCCAAAAATTTTGCTACCAATTCTAATCATATTGCCACCAGCTTTAATGGCTAAGGGATAGTCAGAGCTCATCCCAATTGATCGTATGCTCAGTTTGTCTTTATTGATCAAGATTGGATTAAGCTTATCGTAAAGACTGGTTAACTCCATAAATTCACTTAAGACTTGCTCTTGGTCGTCCGTGTAACTCGCCATTCCCATGAGTCCCTTGATTTGAATTGTAGAATTGGCCTCACCATCGTATTCTTTAACGAGCTCCATAATCTCATCGGCTTGGAAACCATATTTGGCCTCTTCCATACCGATCTTCAATTGCAGTAAAACATTGATTTGCCTTCCAACTAAATTTGCTTCAGTCTTAATTTTGTTGTAAAGCCGGACAGAATCTACCGCATGAATCATGTGAACAAAAGGAATAATGCTCTTCACCTTATTCCTTTGAAGATGCCCGATCATATGCCATTGAATATCTTGAGGAAGGCTTTTTCTCTTTTCCAATAGCTCCTGAACCTGATTTTCTCCAAAATCTCGATGCCCTAAATCGTATAGCTCCTTAATGGATTCAATGGGTTGGCGTTTGGAGACTGCAATGAGTTGCACTCCAACTTTCTCTAATTCTTCGGTTAATTTTAGGTAAAACTCCTTATTGATCATTCCGAACTAAAATAATCCGTGTAATTCAGCTTGAATGCTATTGATTAAATCGCTCAAGTCCTCCTGATTGTTGACAAAATCTTTATCGTCAACATTGACTACGATCAACGGTCCGTCCTTGTAATCTTTGATCCAGGTATTGTACTTTTCATTGAGTCTTTTCAAATAATCAAGACTTATACTCCCTTCATACTGACGACCTCTTTCATGGATATGCTTAACCAAAGTGGGAATATCCGCTTTCAAATAGATCATCAAATCGGGCGGATTAATCTGTGATTTCATGGTCTCAAAAAGGTCGAGATAATTCATGAAATCCCTGTGCGCCAACAATCCCATTTCATGCAGGTTAGGAGCGAAGATATGGGCGTCCTCGTAAATCGTTCGATCCTGAATAACCGTTTTATCGCCTTTTTGAATCTGAAGTACCTGTTTGTAACGCGAATTCAAGAAATAAATCTGAAGATTAAAGGACCATCTTTGCATGTCGTGATAGAAATCCGAGAGATAGGGATTGTCATCAGCCGATTCGAAATGAGGGTGCCAATCAAAATGCCGACTCAGTAATTTACATAGTGTCGTTTTGCCAGCTCCGATATTACCAGCAATGGCAATATGATTGTTAATATTCTTTTTGTTCTCTTTTTCCATAACGCTTGAAAGCAATCCTCTTATCTTGATAATAATAATCCGAAAATGTTATATATTAAAATTTTTAATCGACAATATTATCATCATGGCGTCAAAGATATATACAAAATCCGGAGATAAAGGTATGACCAGTCTTTTTGGTGGTACTAAAGTGTCGAAAGATGATATTAAGGTCGAAGCATATGGGGTAGTGGATGAGCTGAACGCGCAGCTAGGAATGCTTGTTGATATGCTGGAAACAGATACACACAAAAAGATATTACTGGAGATACAAAATGAATTATTCAGCATTGGTTCTTTCTTAGCTTCTGATCCTTCTATGGCAGACTATTTGGCTCCTTTGAGTAAAGAATTGATCGTAGAAATAGAGCGCAGCATTGATCGGATGCAGGATGAAATGCCACAGTTAAAGAATTTTATTATTCCGGGAGGAAGCAGGGCTGTATCGCAGTGTCACATTGTTAGAACAGTGTGTCGCAGAGCGGAAAGAAGAATTGTTTCGGTTAGCGATGAAACTTTAATGAAGGAGGTAATTGTTCAATTCATGAATCGATTATCCGACTATTTTTTCGTTTTGGCCCGTAATTTGGCCTGGGAAAAGGGAATTGAAGAAAGAATTTGGAAACAAAACAAATAATATATTGTATAGTGGTAAATGAGATGGAGCAATGAAGAGGTATCTTAAAGACGTATTGAATGGTCTCCCGGCCTTACTCAAATACCTCATGGTTTTAGGAACAGTTGTGTTGATCAGTTTCTTGTTTCCGGAGGATTTAAGGTTTAAATACCAATTCAAGGAGGATACCATATGGAAATACGATGACTATCAAGCTCCAATGGATTTTGCCATTGAAAAACAGCCTGAAGAAATAGCTGCCGATAGAGCGAGAATCGTTCAAAATTTTTCTCCGGTTTACGAGTTAGACACAAAAGTCGTCAATGATCTCATTGCGGAAGTCCTTCTCAAGGTACCAAAAAGGGATAGGGAAGATATTTCAAATATCATTAGGGAAAATTACATGCCCGGTGTTATGGTGAGGAGGGATAGCTTTGGTTCAGAGAGCATTGACTTGCTGATCGACGAAGAAATTTCTCCCAGGAAACGGAGCTCATTTGGCAGCAAATCAGATTTGATTGCAGCATTAAATAATTTCAATGCCGGGGACTTCAATTGGGATCAGAAAATCAACCCTAACGTAAGTTATAGAGGTGAATTAACACAAAGGAAACTAGACGCGTTGATCAATGCTATTCCACTTTCTAAAGGTAAAGTAAGCGAAGGTGAATTGATTGTTGGGAAGGGCCAGATCATAGACAAGAATACTTATGCCAAATTATCCACGATCAAGAACATCTATGAGCAAAACCAAAACATGGGCAGTAAATACTGGAATGTATGGATAGGGTATTTAATAATTACTGCATTATGTATTGCCATATTTATACTTTACCTGATCAGAAATTCCTATGAGATATTCTCGAATTTTGCACAGTTTACTTTTGTTCTACTCTGGATAGTCATATTCAGTTATCTGGTATTTTTTGTGGAACAATTGGGTGTTGTAAGTGTATATGTCTTGCCATTTTGTATTGTTCCGATAGTTATCAAGAACTTTTTTGGTGAGAAGATCGCTTTGATTACTTTCCTGTTCGTCGTTTTGATCAGTAGTTTTCTGAGCACCTATGGTTATGAATTCACGATCATTCAGATTCTTGCCGGAATTGTCGCAGTAATCAGTGATTTCAACTCCAAAAACTGGATGTCTTTTTTCAAGTCCCTGGTTTACATAGCGATCGCTTATATCGTTTCTTTTTTCACTTTAGATTTAATCGAGAAGGGAGATATTGCTTTGCTGGATTGGAGAGCAGGCGCATGGTTGATTGGTTCTGCTTTTCTCAATCTTTTGGCTTATCCATTTATTCCATTGTTTGAGCGATTGTTCGGTTTTACTTCTGATGTTCGATTAATAGAACTATCGGATTTGGAAAACCCTCTTTTAAAAGATTTGGCATTAAAAGCCCCAGGTACATTTCAGCATAGTTTGCAAGTGGCTAATCTGGCGGAGGCCGCTGCCAAAGAAATAAAGGCAAATTCTACTTTAGTTCGAACTGCTGCACTGTATCACGATATAGGAAAACTTGTGGGCCCCAAATATTTTGTTGAGAATTCTGAGGGGGTTAATTATCATAATGAGTTAGAACCTATTGAGAGCGCGAAGAAGATAATTGAACATGTTACGGAAGGTATTGCAATGGCGAAAAAAGCTGGACTTCCAGCAATTATTATCGACTTCATTCGAACCCATCATGGAACGACCCGGGTAGAGTATTTTTATCATCAACAGAAGGAGAAGTACCCTGATCAGGATCCGGATGAGAAGGCCTTTACCTATCCTGGACCCAAACCAAGAACTAAGGAGGAGACCATCATGATGATAGCAGATTCCTTAGAAGCGGCTTCGAAATCCTTAAAAGATCCAAGTTGGGAAGACCTACAATCTCTTTTGGACAATATTATCAAAGGGAAAATTGCCAAAGACCAGCTGACGGATTCTGACCTAAATTTTAATGAGTTAGAAACTATACGAGAATCTTTCCTTCGAACATTAAAAAGCATTTACCACGGCAGAATAAAATATCCAGAGTAAGCGGGTAAATGAATAATTAAAAATTAATAATGAACAATTAATAGTGTTAGAATTGTTACCCTAAAACGACAAAAACTAGCCAAATTATATTACCTCGTTAAGCATTACACTGCCAATTTTGTTGTTTAGTTTATTCGAACATGAGCTTTGTCAACAAAACTTAGGTATTCTTTCTGATTCAATGAAAATAGATTATTTGACCATGTTAGCTAATCAACTCCATTCATTGATCGAAGTACCTTTTCATAGGATTAAAGTAATGATTGATCCATCCCAATTCATAATCCGGCTGCCCATCTGGAATATTGCTGTGCTCTAAACTCAAAAGACATCCCTCCGCAATTTCTTCGAGTCGAATAACAAGCTTAGAATCTTCATCTGATTCAGCAAATTCTGTGGTTCTCCACGATTGAATAATTTCTTTGTTTTCTATGAGGAACTCATTGCGTCCGGAAATATAGCCATCCCAAGCTGAAAATGATTCCCCAATTCGATCGCTGCAGTGAGCTTGACCTCCTGTCATGGAAGAATGCTTTTCACTGTTCAACCAAGCTTCATAGACCTCGAAAGGTGACACAGGGAATTTTTGTGAAATCTTAAACGAATTTTTCATGTTTTTTTCTTTTTCTGATGGATCATGGGTGGTATTATTGCAGAATAGGGATGATATGCTCCCAATTCATCTGTTTCGCATAGTCCAACGCAGTTTTACCGCTTTTAGATTTTTGATTTTTATCAACGCCAAATTCGAACAAGATTTCAATACAGCGCTTATTTCCGGCGATGGCTTCTCGGTGCAGATAAAATAGACCGTGTTCATCATGGCTTTCCAATTCTTTCGGATTCTCTTTAAGAAAATCACCATACTTTTCTGTCATGTTCCTGCTCATAGGGTGTTCGATAAGATTTTCAGGTTCTTTATCCTGTTCGAATGCAAGCAGCACTTCAGAAGGGTCCCCAAAGTCCAATCTCCAAGCTTTATCATGTTCTTTTCGCTCGCGATCACTCATATAGGATCGCATGGTTTGAATAGTGAAGCCACCATATATCTTCCCTTGCATAGCAAACATCCAATCTCCAATTTCATTCACTTTTCTTCGGACCAAATCCCCTTTAGAGACATTATTCAGTTGATGTGGTTCATTGACCAATTCGCCCGAAATAGTTTCCCCATCGAAGTCAATATTGTTGATCCACATCTGCTCAACAATCGGATCTTCGTTTTCAGCAAACTTTTGTTCAAATGGAATCTTTACCATCGCAAAAGTTAGCCCTGGTATTATCCTTCTGTATTCCCAGTGTAATTCTCGCCAGAAATACTTGAAGTTCTCCCGAGCCTCCTTGCTCGCTGCAATCATCAATTCGTTCTGCTTGGTATAGAAAACATCTTTGTTTTCATTGGACAAAACCTTTTTGTTGCCCTTGCCAAATAATTTTGAAAATAATCCCATGGTTCTTCTATTTGAGTGTTTTAATTAATAAATGAATAAGCAATTTAACATTAGAAATGGTCTAAAATTCATTTGATTTTCTTTTATGGCGTTTCTTCATTTATAAGTGATATAATTAGTTTACTCAATTGTGCATTGAGTATTCGTTTGTTTTTCTCCAATACAAAAGCAGTGATAGTTGCATTCAGTTCGGGCAAGTAAATGGTATCTGTGCCCCAAAAACCTCCGTGATAGTAGGCGATATAACCATCGAAATCAATTACGCTGAGGCCCAGACAATAACCGGAAACTTCCTGAGGAAGTACATAACTGTACAGCTCTTTCAACAGCTCTTTATTTTGTATTATTTTACCGGTAAATAGATATTGGTAGAACAACGAGACATCCTTGGCGGTAGCAGCCAGTCCACCACCTCCGTACAAGTCCCATGAGGGGTCAATGAGATTGGAGTTCCAATTGTACTTCGACCAGTACTGATTAACCAAAAAATCAACGCCTTCAGGTCTTTTTTCTAATGTTTCAAACCAAGTGGTTTTTAGACCTAAAGATTCGAAATCAATCAAATCTCGCATGGCCTTATAGAATTTTTTACCACTTGCCTTTTCAATAATCTCTGTGAGCAATAGAAAATTGATATCGGCGTATTTGAATTGCTTACCAGGAACATCCAGAGGATCTCCCACTTTAATGGCCAATTTAATTTGCTCATTCCTTGTCCACCGTTTATTTTGGTTGGAGTCGATGTAAGCAAAATAGTCATCGTTGACATAATCATCGATTCCGGAGCTGTGCGAAAGCAAATGTCGAATGGTAATTTGATCAAGAGCATAACCATCTTTGAGAAATAGCTTTCTTGTTTTACTCCTGATTCGATCTTTTATAGGCTGATCAAGTCTGAGTTTCCCATTCTCGACCAATTTTAGAATGGTGGCCGCAACATAGGTTTTGGTGTTGCTAGCGATCAAAACCGGCTGATCACCTTTTAATTTAGGATTGGATTGTAATTGGGAAGTTTGACCAAAAGCAGTATGTGAGATAGAATGTTCAGGAGCTTCAATGTGAATAATCATCCCCCTTGCTTCCGGATGAACACTTAATATGGAATCCAGCTGGAATTGAACTTTTTCAGCAAAGGACTGACCATCCACACATGGAATGATAAGTGAAAAGATCATAAAGAACAAAATACATTTGCGCATAGCCTCCTATTGTTTCTGTGATTCAAATTCTGCTCTGGTCAGCCTATACTGAATAAGGCTTTTATAAAGATCTCCTTTTTTTGTATGATCCTTTAATTCTGCTTCCTTGATCATCCCATTCTTGATCATAACATTTCCCGATGCCGGATTATCAACGAGGTATATAGCATAAATCTTATTGAGTTCTAGTTCATTAAAACCAAATTTTAGTAAGGCAGCTGCGGCTTCAGTTGCATATCCCTTGTTCCAGAAAGGCTCCGCTATCCAATAACCTAGCTCGGCCATATTGAATCTTGTCATGACTTTTAAACCAATAGCTCCTATAAATTCTAGAGTGCTTGCCAGACTAATTCCAAAAGCATACTGTGATTTTTCCTTGAAACCCTGATGAACATTGTTGATCCAATATACGGCGTCCTTTTCTGTATATGGGTGGGGGATATTTAAAGTATTTTCTGCTATTGTTTTATTGCCCGCATATTCCACTATTTTAGGAATATCGCGATAGGTGATTTTTCTTAGAATCAACCTATTGGATTTCAATTTGGGAAACTCATTCATTCTATCTCAATTATTTTCTTTGGTTTTTCTGGATTTATATTTATCGTGTAATCCAATTCCATTAAGAATATTAGGCATATACTTCTCAATACGCGATTCTCTTGTTTTGGACTGTTTCGGTCTAGAAAAATATAGGATATATCCTCGCTGACGACCAGGTGTTAGTGCTTCAAATGCAGTCTTGAAGATGGGATCTTCGACAAATTTTGCTTCCAATTCCTCTGGAATAGGCTCGGGATTCTCCTTAAATTCTACTTTTAATCCCAATTTTTCTATTTCAATGGCTTCATAAATATAGGCTGTGATATCACTCATGATCTCTTTGATTCGCTCCAGGTTAGTAAACTTAAATAATCTGGCTGCCTGGGAGTGTTCACCTGGTTTCTCCAGAAGATTCTTGCTGTCTTTGAGCAGTGAACCTTTGAAAAAACTAATACAACAGTAACTCCTCAAAGCGCTAACCATTAAAACATTTTTGCCGCCATGAGTATAGCAGGGAGCTCCCCATTTCAATTCTTCAACCAGACCGCATTCCAGAACTATTTCTCTAAGCAACTCTAATTCTCTCGTCCATCGGTGAACCTTACAATCAGGAGTACCACCATATGGGCATCGCATGCATCCATTCTTTATATATTGATCTATCTGGTTATTCACGGCTTGGTCTTAAAATCAATCAAGTAGGGTAGTAGCGGAATTCCCTCTTCTGTTCTGAAATTATTGCTTATATAGAATTGATAATGCTTATTGGCCTCCAGTTCTACTTCAATGTTCCATGACTTTCCATCATTCGACCATTGACGGGAGATAATCTTGGGAAATCCGGATTCTCCCAATGGCCCATAATCTACTCCGGTATTATGCCCGTTCAAGGGTTCAGAAAATTCTATAGTAATGAGCTTTGTTTCAGAATCAACAGTCGTATCTCCGTTGTTGAATGGATTTAGTCTAGATACTTTCGGTCTTTTGCTTTGATCTTCCTTTCGAAGAGTACTAATTGGTTTTGTAAAAAATCGAGTATCATCAATAAAAGAGTCTACTTTCAGTCCCTGAGCATAATCGATTTCAATCAATGTTTTTATAGCGTCCAACTTATCATCTGCTCGATCATAAAAAATCTCTGCGATGGCATATCCGATATAATATCCCAAATCTCTTACATTGAATTCGTTCGGTGAATTACTCCAGAGCCAATCATAGGTTCTTTCGTAAAACATCTCCCTTTCGAACTTTGCTCTGACCGCCGGATTCTCCTTGCCATATGCAACAGCCGGAGTATTAGATGGAACACCCATCGCGATTACTGAAACAAACTCTGCAACTCCTTCGTAAAGGCATATGTGTAGAAGATTGGTTGGAATAGGGTTTTGCTGGGTATGAACATATTCGTGCACATTCAGCAGCACCAGACCTTCAATTGGATTAAGCCCGAAAAAGTTTTCTAGCCATTCCTTCGTTCTTCCTTCGAACTCAGATATGTCTATGCTGCTGTCTGCCATGGCCAATTCGCTCCCAATTAGTACCGAACTGTCTCGAGTAGTTCCATTGGTTCGCATCGCTCCGATAGTGAAGAAAATTTTTGCTGGATTCATCTCAGGGTAAATCTTTTCCAATTTATTGAGCCCATTGTTAAGCTCTTTGGCCAATGACTTTGATTTAAAAGTGTTTTCACGGATTGATTGCCAAAATTTAGGATAGCTATTGATGAGATCTACATACTCTACAGCGGTATAATTTCTTGCCTCTATGATCTTTGCTAAACCCGCAGAACCCTTGCTGATATATAAAGAATCAAGGAGTCTGACCTTTTTAGAGCTATCCGGTTCTTGAACAATCTGATCATATGCTTTCCAAAAAAGATTGATATCACTGGTAATGACATTTTCCGCATCTTTGGTTTCTTGTATAGAATGTTGGCATGAGGTGATCAGAATAAGTAGGGGAAAAATAATGCTTTTTTTCACTAGATAATTGCTTTATGAAATACAATGAAATCAAGACCATCAAAATAGTCTTTTACAATATATCCATTTTCGAAAGCTAAACCAATGATCCTATCAATTTTGGATCACTCTCCTCCCTTGCTGTATGAAGTTGATCTGGTCAAATCAGAGGAGGAATGATATTAGAATTTGAATTTTACCACTCCCTTTATAAAGAATGGCGTTCCTGGAGTGAAGTGAATCTCTTCCACTGGTTCCTGCTCATTCAATAGTCTGGATTCAGTAGCAAACTGTGTTTCATTCCAATCAACATCAAATAGGTTCTGGATTTGAATTCCAAAGTCATAGTTGCTCCATACATAACCCAAATTAAGATCCACTACGGAATAGCCCTCGGCCACAATAGAATTGTCCTCATTGGCCGGTCGGTCATCTATAAAACGCAGGTTAGTACTGCCGTAAAAACCAGATTTATGTCGCGCACTTAAACCAGAAACTATCGTTAAGTCCGGCGCCAAAGGAATAAAATCCTGACCTTCTAATTCTTGAGTAGCCCTGGCATGTGCATAGTTAACATCCGCATGGAAAAATAACCAGTCTAGCGCCTGATATCTCAGACTAAAATCTACTCCTCGTCTCAGTGTCTCACCACTTGGTTCAACAATTCCAGCATCACCTACATACACAAATTCTTGTTCTAGCAGAAGATGCCAATAAGCTGCATTGATCAACCACTGCGGTCTTGGTTTCCATATGAAACCAAGATCATAACCCAGCGCATCGGGCAAGATCTTTTCGCCACTTTGTTCTACGACAACTCGGGTGTCGTTAGAATGAAACCCCTTCCCACTTTTAACATAGACTTGAAGGTTTTTTGAATAGTTATAAAGTATGTTCAACTTAGGACTGATAATGGATTTGGTTAAAGATTCCGTTTCGTAATTAACTTGCAATTCATCATTGTACTGAAAGTCAAAATAATCCAACCTTATCGAAGGATTGAAAGTCCATTTTCCTATTTCGAAAGTCGAATTAATGTAAGCTCCCATATTGCTTTCATTAATATCACCCAGCCGGAACTGTTCGAGCGTCTCTTTTCTATTCAAGGTATGCGATAGTTCATTGTCCCGGCTTTGATCGGATCGGAAGTTTACACCTACTTGAAAGCTTCCATTTAGCCGATCCAGTGAAAATTGACGGTTGTATTCACTGTTCAAACCAAAAATATTCCGGTCTTCCTTCTGCTTGATTTGATCACCGTTGATGCTATCCATCAAGAAAAAAGTGAAGTTAGAATAGAGCTCAAAATCATACCTGCTGAAGTAAAGTTGGTTTTTAATGAAAGAATGTTGATCAATAAATTTACTGTAGTTGAGCGAAGCATTCATTCGACTGGTGTTGCCACCTTCTGTATTGTCGATAGCCCCAAAACGGCTAATGGATCCATCATCTACGGACCTTTGTGGGATTTGTCCGGAAGCATCCCAAAGGCTCGAAAAGTAAGACAAGCTCATGCCAATTTTATCCGATTGACTCAAACTTCCAGTGTACTTTCCAAAAAGGTTGACTCTGGAAAAATTTTGCGGACTCTCAAAAGGACCATCGCTATTGATGTATTCAGCAGCAAAATAACTGTTGTGGTGCTCATGATCGAGCAAATTTAACATGCTTAGAAGTCGATAAGTATTGAATTGACCAATCTCTAACTGCATGGTGTTATTGTCCAACTGATCTTTGGTTTTAAAGTCCACATAACCCGCCGTATTGAAGTTGCCCTTGTTGGCGTAATAGGGTCCCTTACCAAAATCCAGTTTGTCTATCGTTTCCGGAATGACGAAATGCAGGTCCGAATAGCCCTGACCATGAGCATGGGAAACCATATTGACAGGAATCCCATCCACTGTAAGATTGATGTCTGTGCCATGATCGATATCAAAGCCTCTTAGAAAGATCTGTTCGGCCTTACCTCCACCCGCATGCTGTCCGATAAATAAGCCTGGAACCCTTCTCAAAACATCTTGTGATGAATTAACCGGATTGGTTTGAATATCGATGTCACTGATAACATTGAGTGCATCAATGCCTCTACTAATGACGATCTCTTCAAGATCTATTAGACTTGATACCATCAATATCTTTAGTGGAACATCCGAGGAATTAACGATTAGTCTGGTCTCTTGATAGGCTATATGAGAAAATTGCAAAGTATCACCAATCTTAAATTCTTCCAAAGAGAAAAAACCTTTCTCGTTGCTATGGGTATGTTTTCCATTCGAAATATTTAGAATATTTACTCCGGAAATTGGGCTTTTGTTCTCATCATTGATGGTTCCATTCAATGCCTGTCCTTGAGTGATAAAAGAAAAACCTAACGATATTATAAGAAGATAAATTGATTTCAAAGTGTAACTTCTATGTTAAAAAATATAGAATAATACGTTTAATAATACTGGAAAATGAAAAAGGTTTATTATCCGGTTTTATTTAACTTATTCCTAAACAGATCAATATCATAACGAGAATAAGAATAAAGACTTGAGCCAGTTTATTCAATTCTTTTGGATTGAGAATAGCCACTATGCCAAATGTCAGAATAGAAAAGCCAAACATAAAATAACACAAGAGTTTGGCTATAGTATTTTCATTTTCAAGTACTCCGTCGGTACAACCAATAATTAGAGCAATGGTCCCTACCCAAAAGGAGAAAAAACTACCCATATACCAAAACCATCGTATTAAATTAAATGACGAGTGATCAGGAAAATTTCCTTTCTCATTTTCCAATTTTAATTTTTGTATCACATTTTTTTCTCCGATTACGGTATGCATTAGTCCACCGATAATCATTAGAATGCCAGATGTTATCCAATACCAATTCATATTTGTCTTTATGATTATTACTTAAATATAATAATACACAGATATTCATTCATCATATTTTAGCTAAAGCTTCGTCAACTATACGATAGACGACAGATAGAATAGATAGTGGAGTTATAAACAGGAGTTACTATTTTAACGTGAATAATGTTTAAGCACAAGCTAAAAGAGGGAGACTGTGATTAGTCTGATTTTCTTGGAATTTAAGAGAAGGTTTTTTAGGCAAGAAATGATAAGCACAAAGTCCGGAGAGCATGTTATTCATAAAACCCTGCAGAGATCTGTGTCTGGTATGCTCAATGGAGCAGATATTTTTGAGTTCGTCATTGACTGATTCAATTAGAGCACGTTTTCTTAGGAACAGGCGATCTTCGTCAGAGAGATTTTGTTTTTTCATATTTCTTCTTCTTTTATAAATGAGACTAATTCCGTCGTTCCACAGATAGTCTGCTAAGGTTTTGGAGATGTATCCTCGATCACCAAATAATTTGCCAAAGATAGACTTTACTAAACAATTGATAACCTTAAGATTACGGTCATCTGTATTGGCTTTTGAGAGATAAAATGACAATATTTCTCCTCTGTCATTAATGATAAGATGCAGCTTAAAACCAAAGAACCAACCCATTGTAGACCTCCCTTTAGTCGCTAAATGAGAGAAAGTTTTATGTTGTTTTTCCCTTTTAATATGACAAACTTTTATGGTCGTCGAATCAATAAAATTCACTCCTCTACTATGGCCCAAACAACGCTGATTCATGAATACTATAAAAGGAATAATCAGTTTTTTCTGCGTTTGGTTAAAGCGTTCGTAGCTCACTAAATCTGGGAATAAATCTGTCCAATGCTGACATACATACTCCTTATAAAAGGCTTTGAAATTAGTATAATGACTAAGATGAAAAGCAATATAAATGGTCATCATCTCAGAATCAGAAAGCCTAGATTTTCTATTTCTCACTCGTTTTACACCAGAATCTAGTCTGATTTTATCCATTTGAGGCTTAAATCGAATGAAAAAGTCGTCAACTTCTATGAAAATTTGGATAAGATTGTCTATATTCATAACAGGAGATTTTTCAGTAAGTTATTGATTGTCAAACCATAATATACTGATTTTTCTCCTTCTTTTTTACCTGATAATCTGCTTTTTCTTATCCATTATTCACGTTATTTTAGTAACAAGAAGCCGCAATTGATCGAATCTGATAAAACGATTAAACACGAACAAAAAAAGGAGATCCAAATGGACCTCCTTTTTTCTTAAAGAACAGTTTCAATTAATTACATGTTGTATAATCCTGACAAATTTGGAAGGATCATGAACTCAGTTCTTCTGTTTTCTTTCAATTGATCACCGGTCAAGCTATCTCCTGAATGAACAGGCTTGTACTCTGCTCTAGAAGATGAACCCAACTGAGAAGAAGCTACACCGTACTTGGTCAACAATCTAACAACATTGTTAGATCTTCTTGAACTTAAATCCCAGTTGTCAGCGTAAATACTACCTTCAACCAATTTCTTGTGGTCAGTATGGCTTTCAACCAATATACCAACATCAGGGTGAGACTTAAGAACGTTAGCCATCTTCTTGATCACTGCTCTACCATCTTTGTTGATTCTTGCAGATCCACTGTTGTACAAGATGTTATTATCCATCACTAAATAGATAGAACCATTTTTTTCCGTCATGGCAACACCTGAGTTGGAATGAAGAGCTTTACTGATCGCACCGTTCAATTCTTTAATTTTGGCTTCTCTACTAGCCAATTCTTCCTTGGTCATTAAAGACCTCTTCTCGCAATCTGCAACTTCTGCCTCCAAGTTAGCAATTTTCATTTCAAGATCTTTAGTTACCTTCGCCAATTCAGCTTCTAACTTAGCTTTGGTTTCTTCAAGATCAGCAATGCTTGCCTTTGCTTCCCTTAATTGAGACATTGCAGAATTTTTCGCCTCTTCCAATTCTAAGTATTTCTTCTTAGATACACAAGAAGTTAACATAGAAAGAGAAAGGAGTAAAACGAGTCCTTTAAGTAATGATTTCATATAGTTCTTGTTAAGTTTTGAAATTTCAAAATTTAAATATCGTAAAAGCTCATGATTTCTTATAATAATAACCTACGAAATTTACGTTACTGACTATATTTAATTTACTTCGGGAAATAATTGCTTAATTCAGGGGACCTTATGTCATTTGGTTTTTTACTAATAATTCTGCTTGTTAAAGTCTTTGTGTTCGTCATTTTGTTTCAGAATACGAGCCACTACATCTATCCAGTCATCTATATTTTATTGAATATTGGCTCATTGGTTGCAGCAGTAATACTGTCTCAAAAAGTGGATTCCCGATGGGTGATGACCCCGTCTCTTGGAATTTTCCGCTCTTTGATGATCATGTTCATAGTGGTAGATTTATTTCTGGCCGTTTTTTTCTTGTTGGATCAAATAGTCTTGCTTTTTGCTAAAATTACCAGTTCTTTCGAATGGAGTAAAGGAAGTTATTCGGATGGGAGAAGAACGTTCTTAAGACAAATTGGAGTCTTCATTGCTGCTTTTCCATTTTTCTCCTTCATATATGGTATTTTCTTTGGAAAATATGCCTACAAATTAAGACGTGTTGTTCTTGAATTCGACAATTTACCCAATGCTTTTGATGGATTCAAACTCGTACAGTTTTCCGACTTTCATGCCGGGAGTTTTGATGATCCAATTCGAGCTCAGAAAGGATTGAATAAGATCAATGAATTGGATCCCGATCTTATCGTATTTACCGGTGATATGGTCAATCTGTATTCGGATGAGATTAAGCCCTATAAAAAGGCCTTGACCAAATTAAAAGCAAAGCATGGGAAGATTGCTATTCTGGGCAACCACGATTATTATGGTGAAAAGTATGAAGGCGCCAGAGGAGATGTTCAGAAACTAGTTAATCATGAAAGAGAGGCTGGATTTAATGTTCTGCTCAATGAAAATGTCTCTGTAAACAAGGATGGTGATTCGATCGTAATAGTTGGATTGGAGAATTGGGGTAATGGACCATTTCCAAAATACGGAGATATGAAAAGAGCATTGAAGGGAACGAGCGAGGATGATTTTAGAATTGTTCTGACCCACGATCCTAGTCACTGGGAAGAAGAAATAAAGCATAGAGAAGAATTTATTCCATTGACGCTCTGTGGTCATACCCATGGCATGCAGTTCGGAATAGAATTGCCTTTTTTCAGATGGAGCCCTATTCAATATGCCTATAAGAAATGGGCGGGTCTGTACAGGGAAGGCAATAGAATGCTCTACATCAATAGAGGTTACGGATACCTTTGGTTTTCAGGAAGGGTCGGAATTTGGCCGGAAATAACGGAAATCATTCTCAAAAAAAGTTCAGTGAACTAGTTTTTATTGTACTTGTAGATTTCAACCTCCTTAGGACCAAAATTGTAGATCACGATTCGAGGGTCTTTTACATTTACTTGTAGACTGAAAGTTTTATTTTCCAAGGAGTCTGGGCCTTTAATTTGTTCGACCTTAAGGTCTTGGCCTCCAATTTCATCATACATGGATAATGGAACGCCCAAATCTACATTCAATTGATTCGGAACGATTAAAACACTATCAGCAATTACGGATAAAGCCTCATGCAAATCAACAACTATCTTTTTCTCAGTAATTTTGTCAATGTTCAATGCCAATAGAATATTCTGATCATTGACCTGAATTGGAATATTATCCAAATTCAATTTCAGTGGTTCGCTGGTATTTTTGTCAATACTCCCTAGATCCAAATGCTCAGAATCAATTTGATTCAAAGTGTCCAATACCATTTCGGGACCAATAACAACAACAGAATCATTGGACAATCGCGGCTTCTCCAAAAGAATAAATCCCGGAGCGATTTCAAAAGAAACCCTTGGGTTAATTTTTAGTTTTTTCGAGACGTTCTTATCGACAAATAGATCTATTTGCGAATCCAGGTTGGCATCGACCAAAACATTAGACTGAATCTTTTTTCGTAGTAACTCATTGAGTTTCGAGCGGCCTAAACTGAACTTTTTATCCACCGTTTTAATCTCAATTTCGATCTCCTTTTCTAATTTGGATAGCGCCCTAATTAGATCGAAGCCGTTTCCTTGAAGTCTAACCGGTATTTCTTCGAAAGAGTCTTTGGATAGTACATAACCCTCGGGTGCTTTCAGCTTGAAATTAACGTAGCTAAAAGTAGTATAGTCTTTATCAATCTCGATCAAAACCCAAGCGCAAGAAGCTATGATGACACCAATGACTAGATGTCCGTAATCAGTTCGAAAAAAATTAAAGAATTGGTCAGAAAAAAAGGAAAGTCTACTTTGCTCCGGCTTTTTCAAGCGATTTCGTCATTTCGTGATTAATAGTAGATCGCAAAAAAGTGATATAGGATTTCTGATCAACTTGCAGTGTCACTTCAGAGTCTGTCAATTTTGAAATTTTACCTACAATCCCTCCATTCGTGACAACTTGGTCTCCCTTGGCCATTCCTTTTACAAAGTTAGCCTGATCTCTGGCTTTCCTACTTTGAGGCCGGATGAAGAAAAAGTAGATCACCACAAACATCATTATTAAAGGCCAGCTGCCCATCAAAGAATCCATCAAAGAAGCCTGTAATAGAATCATTATTTTTTCTCTTTTACTTTACCCTTCAAATATACAATAGTTTTATTAGGATACGTATTGGCTATTAAAGTAACTGCTTTATTCTGATAGCCCATCTTGTTTTTAGTGTCGAACACAACTTGAATACTGTCTCGACTCCCTGGAGCTATAAATTCCTTTGGATAGGTAGGTACGGTGCAACCGCAGGTGGATCTGGCATCTTTAATAAGTAATGGTTTTTTCCCTGAATTTGTAAAGTAAAAGGTAGTATTTACTTTTTCTCCTTCTATGACCTCACCAAAATAGAATGTGTTTTTTTCGAAGTTCATTTCAGCTACATTAACGGTATCTATATCATCGTTTTCATCTAGCGGGCTAGATATAATATCACTCAGAGATTCTCCATCCTTCAATTTTCCAACGGTAATATCTGATTGTTCCTTTTTGCACGAAAACAAGAGGAGGAGCAAACCTATCACCAAACCCAATAATCTCAATGCCATAGTTTTTTATACTAAACTATAATTTATTTAAAAAATGATGCACGAAAACAAGAATAAGTTTGCAGAAGCGATCAAGGTATTACATGATTCCCTTCACTGGTTTAACGATCGGCGAGTATCCCAGTTCTTCCAATTTTTCTTCCTGAAGTTTAGCCGAATCCTTGGTGTCAAAATGTCCATTTAAGACGCGAAATAATACATTGCCTTGATCGAACTCAACTGATCGAATAAATAGCGGATTATCTCCAAAGTCATCTTTTTTCAATTTTGAAATGAAGTCAATCGCCGAGTCATAACTTGAGAAGGCTGCCATCTGCAGGGTGAAGAAATCGGGGTTTAGATCTTCAATTTCCTCAATTTTTAATACGGAATAATCCGTATTACCCTTTGTTCTAAAATTGGAATTACCTTGATTGGGGCTTGAATTACTTACAAATGATTGGTTAGCTCCCTCCAGAACTTTATACTTGACCATTATCTTTTCTTCCCTTGAAATACCCAGCTCTTCGTAGACGGCATCAGAAAATAAGAAGTCTACAGCGGCTTCTTCAATTCTATCATTTACTTTGACGAGTACGCTTCTACCAGTCTTTTGTTCGGAGATCAGAATTTTGGAGCCCAAGGTGACCATGTTTGAAGCAGCGGTTGCGATAAACTTGGAATATCTTTCTCCGGAATGCACAACCGTACCATGATAATCTATGGGATATGCAGAAGCTAAAAAGTTTTGGGCCCTTGCATTCGATATTAAAAAAAAGCAAGAAACAAGGAGTATGCAATACTTCATATTAAAATAATCTTTAATGCAAAGTTAATGTAAAGCAGACAATCATGTCTTAGTGCAACAAATAATTTATTTTTGCCTAAAGTTTTGGAATGAGCAAGAAAGGAAGAGTATTGGTAGCCATGAGCGGAGGGATAGACAGTTCCGTGACCGCCCTGATGTTACATGAGCAGGGTTATGAGATCGTCGGAATAACGATGAAGACATGGGATTACGCTAATTCGGGTACGAGCAATTCTAAAGAAACGGGCTGCTGTAGCCTTGATTCTATCAATGATGCTCGCGAGATGGCTGTCAAATTGGGCTTCCATCACTTTATTATTGATATCAGAGAGGAGTTTGGTGATTATGTGATCGATAATTTTGTCGATGAGTACATTGCTGGTAGGACGCCCAATCCGTGCATTCTTTGCAATACCCATATCAAGTGGTCAGCCTTGCTGAAAAGAGCAGACCTTATGGATTGCGAATTCATTGCCACAGGACACTACGCAAAAATTGGTCAGGGAGAGAGAACGTATGTCTCTAAAGCCAAGGATCTGAAGAAGGACCAGTCTTATGTTTTATGGGGACTATCACAGGAGAGTTTGGCTAGAAGCATATTTCCGTTAGGACCTTATGTGAAATCTGAGGTTAGAGAAATGGCATTCGAGGCAGGATTTACTGATTTGGCTAAAAAAGGAGAGAGCTATGAAATTTGCTTTGTTCCGGATAATGACTACCGAAAATTCTTGAAGAAGAGAGTCCCTGAACTGGAGAGTCAAGTGGCAGGAGGTAAATTCTTGAATACCAGCGGAGATGTCATTGGAGAACATCATGGTTATCCCTTTTTTACAATTGGGCAACGTCGGGGCTTGGGAAGAGCTTTTCAAGAACCCATGTATGTGACGGAAATTAGACCTGATACGAATGAAGTAATCTTGGGACGCAAGGATGACTTGGTGAGAAACGGGATGGTCATCAGAAATATTAATCTGATGAAGTATACAAGTTGGGATACGGAGAAAGAATTTGTCACCAAAGTGCGTTATCAGGACAGAGGAACACTGGCACATGCCGAAATTCTCGATGACGATAAAATAAGTGTAGAATTCATGGCCAATGTTCAGGGAGTTGCTCCCGGACAAAGTGCCGTTATTTATGAGGGCGACGATGTAGTGGCAGGAGGCATCATCTATAAAAGTTTGTAAATGAAACAGAAGCTATTCTTAGTATTTCTTCTTGTGGTAACTCTTTTCGCATGTAACGACGAGGGCGGCGAAGAAGAAATTTCTGTGGTCGACCTAACAGATTTTATCTGTTTAGAGCTGGGTCGAACTACGCTTTATTCGCTTGACAGTGTTTATTATTCCGGAGTGCCCGGATCTATTAATGTAGATAGCTCCAGATGGTTTCTCAAAGAGGAAATTGTAGATATACTTATATTAAATGAAGGAACACGATATATCATGGAACGCAGTCTTTCGAAAGATCAAGATTCCAATTTCATCGTGACTGGACAATATACTATAGACGTTCTCGGTGATGAATTTGTCAAAACTGAAGAAGGGGTAGCACTTTCAGAATTTCCCATCCCAATGACAAAGAGTTCGGTATTCAGTATCGGAAAATACGTGGATGATTTTAGATTTTTTAGCATTCGAGGAGAGCAAGTTCAAATATTTAAAGAATGGGGATCGGTCAACGAAATAGAATTTATCACCCAAGGAAACGGAACGGATTTGGAGGAAGTACGCATTGAGTATGTCAATGGCGACAACCAAATAGAAAGGAGAAGATTCGAGCAAATTTTTTCGAAGAACAAGGGATTGAGTTATAGTTATAAGGAGATTCTAGATTCTCAGTGCATTGCTCAGAGAGAAGATTGTGACGAAATAGATTGGCTTGATAAAGCCGAAAAGGGTTTTATCGAGAGGATAGAATTTATTTCTACAACGAAACCTTAGTACAAGTAGTAAATTTTAATTATATTTTTGTTCTACTTCCCATCTATTGACCTTGATATAATAGTAGAATGAAGAGTAACAGATTATTTGCGGATGATTTTCAACCCATAGGTCGAATAACCGGTACCAAAGGCTTGAATGGAGCCTTAAAATATATCGTAAATAATGAGCTCATTTCCGTTTTATCCAGTGATCATGTCTTCTTAAGTGTCGATAACTTGGCCGTTCCTTTTCGAATAAATAAGAAAAAATCGGACGATGAAATTCTCTTTCTCGAGCAAATCAGGAACATGGAGGAAGCTGGAGAATTGGTAGGATTAAATCTGTTGGAGTTTAAAACGATCGTCAAGGAAAATGACAATTCTTCCCCTTATGGTGACCTATTGAATTATTCCGTCCAGGTAGACGGAGAGACAAAAGGAAGAATTGTAGAAATAATTCTATATCCTTCTCAATGGATGGCTGTTATCTTGGATGATCACGAAAAAGAAAATTTAGTACCTTTAGTGGCCGAATGGATGATCGAAAGAGATGACCAGCTAAAAATCTTAATAATGGATCTCCCATCTGGCCTGCTTTAAATAACGTTACTTACTAAAATTATGATTCAATGAAAAGTTTATTCCTCAGCCTGGTATGCCTTTGTTTACTTATGTCTTGTACTGAAATGAAAAAGGAAAATTCTACAACTAGTTTTGAAAAAATTGCTTTGAATTATCCTGAAACCAACAAGGAAACAGTGGTTGATAATTATCATGGCGTTGAAGTAAGCGACGATTACAGATGGTTAGAAGTAGATACGGCAAAAGCTGTTGAAGAATGGGTTGATGCTCAGAATGAGGTAACGAACTCTTATTTGGGACAAATACCTTTCCGAGATAAGATTAACAGCAGATATACCAAGATTTTCAATTTTGAAAAAGCATCTGCTCCGATCAAGGCTGGCGATTACTTTTTTGTTTATAAAAATGATGGACTTCAAAATCAGTCCGTGATATACCGTCAGAAAGGTCTGGATGGCGAGATGGAGGTCTACATGGATCCCAATAAAGAATCAGAAGATGGAACGGTTACTCTAAGTATCAAGAGCATCTCTCCGGATAACAAGTATATGGTTGTGAGCCGTCAGGAAGCTGGATCTGACTGGGCTGACCTTTATATTAAAGAAGTAGCCAGCGGAGAGGACTTAAGTGATGTATTGAAATGGACTAAATTCTCCGGAATAGCTTGGAAAGGAGATGGATTCTACTACAGCCGTTATCCGGAACCAAAGGAAGGATTAGAGTATTCCAATGCCAATGAGTTTCATTCGATTTACTATCACAAACTAGGAGACGAACAGAGCAAGGATAAATTGGTTTATGAAAATAAAAATGCTCCTAGAATGTACCATTGGGCAACAACCACGGAAGATGAGAAGTATCTAATTCTCAATGCTTCTACTGGTACCGATGGTTATGAGACTTATTATATGGATCTCGATAACGAAAAAGCGGGTTTCAAAGCCTTGTTTACAGGATTCGACAATAAGAACACGGTTGTTGATCACAGAGATGGACATTTCTTTGTTCATACCGATATCGATGCTCCCAATTATCGATTGGTGAGTATTCCAATTGAGAATCCAGATTCTGCCAACTGGAAAGAAATTATCCCAAGTACGGATAATCTGCTTGAAGGAGTATCTAAAGCGGGCAATAAGCTTTTTGCTCAGTACATCATGGATGTGACGAACGAAGTCTTTCAGATGAACTATGATGGATCCGATAAAAAGAAAGTTCAACTCCCTAGTAAGGGAAGTGTAGGAGGATTCAGCGGTAAGATGGATGATGACTTTATCTTTTATACTTTCACTTCATTTCTTACTCCAGGTAATATTTACCGATACGAAATTGACGAGAACGAATCGGATTTGTTTTGGTCACCTGATCTATCTGTAGATCTTAATCAATTTGTTGAGAAGCAAGTATTCTTTACTTCGAAAGATGGTACGAAGGTTCCTATGTTCATCGTTCACAAGAAAGGCATTGAGTTAGACGGAGATAATCCTACCTTGCTATATGCTTATGGAGGATTTAATATCAGCTTGACTCCAAGTTTTAGTACTTCCAGATTAATTCTTCTTGAAAACAATGGAATTTTTGCTTTGGCCAACCTTAGAGGTGGAGGAGAGTACGGTGAAGAATGGCACAAAGCCGGTATGCTTGAAAAGAAGCAAAACGTATTCGATGACTTCATCTCTGCAGCGGAATACCTTATCGCGCAAAAGTATACTTCTCGCGAAAAATTAGGCATCCAGGGAGGTTCGAATGGAGGATTGCTTGTTGGGGCCTGTATGACCCAAAGACCGGATCTATTCAAAGTGGCATTTCCGGCGGTAGGAGTATTGGATATGTTGAGATTCCATAAGTTTACAGTAGGCTGGGGCTGGGTTCCTGAATATGGAAGCAGCGATGACGAGGAACAATTCAAGTATTTGTTGGATTATTCTCCATTACATAATCTTAAGCCTGGTACTAACTATCCGGCCACAATGATAACAACAGCTGACCATGATGATAGAGTGGTTCCCGCTCATTCTTTCAAGTATGCGGCAAGACTTCAGGAATGTCATGAAGGAGATAATCCGGTATTGATAAGAATTGAAAAGAGGGCTGGACACGGTGCTGGAAAACCTACTTCTAAGATTATCGAAGAACAATCAGATATCTGGTCCTTCTTCTTCTACAATACAAATACTCCAGTTATCTATTAGTATTAACTTAATGATAGCTTAGAGTTTGTTTTTTAGATCCTTAAAGTTCATGTAATATCTGAGCAGTACTTTGCGGCATGCAAGTACGATGGAATAGCTCTGGCAATCAACAGTGTTTTATTGTGGCGAGCATCGCCCTATTTTTCCCTTTGATTATATTTTATTTTATCAAGGGTCATATTGGTTCGGTACTTTGTATCAACCAATATATTAGTGAGGATTACCTGGATTCCTTTTTTATGTATTTTACGGAATTAGGTAATACCTTTTGGTTTGTTGGCATCGCTCTAATTCTCCTATTCTTTAAGAAGCGATATGAATTCTTTCAGGCCGCTTTAAGCATGGCAATCATGGGAATTATTGTCAATGTTTCCAAACGTTTAATTTTTAACTCTTGGAAAAGACCTAAAGCGGTTTTGGACAATATGGGGATAGATATACCGCATTTGATTGCTGGAATGGATTATCATAGCTCGTTTACATTTCCCTCAGGACATACATCTTCGGCATATTCTATGTTGTTTTTTTTGGTTCTCGTGGTGAAAGATAAGAGAATATCCATATTCTTGGCGCTACTGGCTTTTTCAATTGCCTTTTCGCGGGTTTATCTCTTGCAGCATTTTATCAATGATGTCTTTGCCGGAGCTATAGTCGGAATGGTTTCTGTTTATTTGGCTGCCCAAATGCTGGATTGGATAATTCTAAAACTTAACTCATCCAGAAAAACAAAAAGGATAAGACATCTTAATGATTTGCCTCTATAGCATCTAAGGCAGTATTCCATAAAGGGTCATTTTCCGGTATCGGACTTTCAAGTTCAATTTGCTCATTGCGGCAAGCAAATGATATTTTATGGGAATGCAACATGATGTATCGATCCTTGTTTTTCCTTCGAGCCCTGTATTTCACATCCCCTTTGATCGGGTGGCCTAAGTAAGACAACTGCGCCCTGATTTGATGGAATTTTCCCGATGTAATTTGAACCCGCAGCAAACTATATCGATCCAAGGTAGAAAGAAGTTCAATATTAGATTCAACGGATTTCCCTTTACCTTTATCATTGATATTTGCCTTTCTCGCTTTTTGATTCTTGGTAATAAAATGATTGAAGCAATTCTGTTCATATTTCCATTGTCCTTCTACCAGCGCCAAGTAACTTTTAACTACCTTTTTAGCCGTTTGCTGTTGTGTGAAATGCTTTAGAAAATTCTTGTTTTTACTAAGCAACACAAGACCACTCACGGGTTGATCTATTCTCGTAAGCAGATGCAACTGATCATCAGGGAAAACTTTGACGGCTTGGTCGAATAGAGTAGGAGAATTTGCACTGTCGGACTGACAAACCAACATTGGTGGTTTTTGTACCACTAAATAATCTTCAGTGCTCGATATTATTTGGAGTGTTCCCATTAGATATCATTCTATAGTCTGGAGAACCTAGTTGCCACCCGCTCTCTTGGTCTGACTATATCCTTCCTTAATCAACAATTCTATGATTTTCTGCTTCTTATCTCCTTGAATGATAATTTCCCCTTCTTTCACAGAACCCCCAACACCACACTTGGACTTGAGATGTTTGCAAAGTGCCAAAATATCTTCTTCTCTACCTTCAAAGCCCCTAACAAGGGTAACGGTCTTTCCTTTTCTGGCCTTTCTGTCTAAAAGGACTCTTAGTACTTGTTCTGAATTCTCTTTCGTTTCTTCTTCATCGTAAGAGTGATCGAATTCAAATTCGTCATCCGTACTGTAGACATAACCAAACTTATCTGACTTCTTCCCCATAATTAACTCGGTTCTGTGGCTAAAATAGCTTTTACTTTTAAGTCATTGGCCATATCCATCACCTTCACCACATATTGGATGGGCGTATTCTCCTCCGCAAAAATAGAAATGGTAACATTTTCTCTATTCCCTTGAGAACGAATTGCCGACCTTAAGTTTGACCTGATATTCGATAAATTCATGGATCTTCCATTGAGATAGAATTGACCATTTTTCTTGATACTAACGGACATGGAAGGTGGCGCCACCGTTTTCGAATTCGAACTAGGCAACTTAAGATTCAGAGCGTTTTGACTTACCAAAGTCGAAGTCAACATAAAGAATATCAGTAACAAAAAGATGATATCAGTTAATGAAGACATGCTGAATTGAGCATTGACTTTATTTCTTCTCTTTAATGCCATAATGCTTAGTTTGCAGGTTCTTGAAGTAAGTCCATAAATTGTGTGGTGGTGGCTTCCATCTTAAAGACTACTTTATCTACCAAAGAAACCAAAATATTATAGCCGATGAAAGCAAGAATACCTACAAAAAGTCCGAAGGCAGTGGTCAACAATGCTTCGAAAATACCACCTGCCAATACATCTGGAGTGACATTCTGTTCGTTGGCCATCTTATAAAAAGACTGGATCATACCTGTAACCGTACCGAAGAATCCAATCATTGGAGCCGCCCCAGCGATACTGGCTAGAGTGGATAAGTTTTTCTCCAATTTGAAGATTTCCAGATTCCCAACATTTTCTATCGCTGCATCAATATCCTTTAGAGGCTTTCCAATTCTTCTCAATCCTTTATCAATCATTCTTGCAGCCGGAGTATCCGAAGTCTGACAAAGGCTGATGGCCGATTGTATATTGCCAGCCTGAACATTAGCCCTTATGTTGTTCATGAAATTTTGGTCGAGCTTACCAGCCCTTTTGATATTCCAATATCTCTCAAAAAAGATGTAGAGTGCAATAAAAGACAGCAGGATTAGAACAGCAATAATAGCAGTTCCCAATGGCCCTCCTTTAGTGATCAGATTATAAAGACTTTGAACGCCGAAACCTTCTTCAATCCCCTCGGTTACTTGTAAGAAAATCATATTACTTTTTTATAATTTGATGAACGTATTTTAATTATTCGAAATTGTATTTGACTATATTAGCCCGTATGAACTATTCATTATGGAAAATGCTAATTTAATTGTAAAATGAACATTTTCGTAATAAATATTATTCATCCTCATAGAGAGTATGTGGTTTTGATGGAGTTAATTTTAAATACATGAATTTTTCGATTAGAAAAGTAGCGGTTTTGGGATCAGGTGTTATGGGAAGTACGATAGCTTGCCATTTGGCCAATATTGGAAGAGAGGTATTGTTGTTGGATATGGTCCCCGAGGATGCCAAAGATCTGGATGCAAGTAAGAGTAGCCAAAGGAATCGCTTGGCCAATGAATCGCTTAAAAAGGCCATCAAGTCCAAACCGGCACCATTATATCACAAGTCTTTCGCTCATAGAATTCGCACTGGAAATTTTACGGATGACTTTGGTAAAATCAAGGATTGTGATTGGATCATAGAAGTGGTGGTTGAACGTCTCGATATTAAAAAAATAATATTCGACCAGGTTGATCAGCACAGGAGAAAAGGATCTCTAGTGAGTTCAAATACTTCAGGTATTCCTATTCATCTGATGTTAGAGGGAAGATCAGATGATTTCAAAGCTCATTTTTTAGGGACGCATTTCTTCAATCCTCCGAGATATCTACGATTGTTGGAGATTATTCCTAGTCCGGAGACAAAAGAAGAAGTGGTGGACTTTTGGATGCAATACGGAAGAAATGTGTTGGGGAAAGAAACCATTTTATGTAAGGATACACCGGCGTTCATCGCTAACAGAATTGGAGTTTTTGCAATGGCAAAGATCTTTCAGTTGACTGAAGAACTGGGATTAGATATAAACTCTGTAGATAAATTAACAGGACCTGCGCTCGCCAGACCTAAGACCGGAACTTTTAGGCTTGGGGATCTGGTAGGAATGGATACTGCGGTAAAGGTTGTTGAAGGAATCAAGCAGTCCTGTCCGGATGATGAAATGATTCAACAAATATCCATGCCAGAAGCGATCAGCTGGATGTTAGAGAATAATTATCTGGGCAATAAAACAGGTCAGGGATTCTATAAGAAAACAAAAGATGATACCGGTAAAAAGACCATACTGTCTCTGAACATGGCGACTAAGGAGTACCTCCCCAAGTCCTCTTCCGGACTGAGAAGTCTAGAGGTGTCCAAACAAATAGAAAATCCAAAGCAAAGAATCAAAGCACTGCTCAAAGAAGAAGATAAAGGAGGAGAGCTGATACGTCACTCTATGGCAGCACTCCTTTCGTATGCTTCAAATAGAATTCCAGAGGTAAGCGACGCCATTTATGGAATTGACCAAGCTTTACGAGCTGGTTTTGCCTGGAAATACGGTCCCTTCGAATACTGGGATATCATAGGCTTGGAAAAGGGAATCGAATTGATCAAGTCCTTCAATTACAAAGTGCCTTCTTGGATAGAAGAAATGGTTGAGAAAGGCGTTGGTTCTTTTTATCAGTTCGAAAATGGTAAAAAGGTATATTTCGATCTTGAGGACAAGAAGCATAAAGATGTTCCGGGCCAGGAAAAATCAATCAATCTGGATGCACTTCGAAATAATGAACCGGTTTTCAAAAATGATGAAGTAACTCTTCATGATATCGGAGATCAAGTTCTTTGTTTGGAGTTCACGAGCAAAATGAATACGATTGGTGAAGGAGTGCTCAGAGGCTTAAACAAGGCGATAGATATAGCGGAAGAAGGTGACTGGAGAGGTTTGGTTATCGGAAATCAAGCGGATAATTTCTCTGTTGGAGCGAATTTGATGATGATTGCTATGCTGGCCTACCAGGGAGAATTCGACGAGTTGAACTTTGCGGTTAATCTATTCCAGCAGACAACGATGAGATGTAGATATTCATCTGTTCCCGTAGTATTGGCATCACAAGGCTATGTTTTTGGTGGAGGATGTGAAACCATGATGCATTGCGATGCCGTGGTAGCGGCAGCAGAGTCTTACATTGGCTTAGTTGAGGTTGGTGTTGGGTTGATTCCCGGTGGTGGTGGAACTAAGGAGTTCGCCTTGAGACTATCTGACTCTTTTTTCGAAGGAGATGTACAAATTCCTTCTTTGATTCAGTATTTCAAGACAATAGCTACTGCTCAGGTAGCCACTTCGGCATATGAAGCATATCAATACAATTACTTGCAAAAGGGAAGGGATTCTGTGATTGTCAATGCTTCTTATAATATCGCCGCTGCTAAATCAAGGGTTGTACAACTCAGCGAGTATTACACTCCATCGAATCCAAGACAAGATGTTACGGTTCTTGGAAAACAAGGTTTGGCTTCGCTCTATACTGCGGCCAACGAATTACTAAAAGGAAATTGGGCTTCTGAGCACGACCTTAAAATAGCACATAAAATTGCATGGGTCCTTTGTGGTGGAGATCTATCTTCCAGCCAGCAAGTTTCGGAGCAATATTTACTCGATTTGGAAAGGGAGGCCTTCTTGAGCCTTTGTGGTGAACAAAAGACTTTAGAGAGAATTCAATACATGTTACAAAACAATAAGCCATTAAGAAATTAATCCTATGGAAGCATATATTTTAAAAGGTTATAGATCAGCGGTTGGGAAAGCCAATAAAGGTGGATTTAAGAATTTTAGATCTGATGATCTTGCCGTAAGGGTAATCAAAGAGTTGATGGCTAGAACGCCAGAGATATCGAATCATATGGTGGATGACGTGATTGTGGGCTGTGCCAATCCCGAAGGAGAGCAGGGACTTCAGATCGGCCGTCAGATCTCATTAAGAGCATTGGGAAAAGATGTTCCGGGATTTACCATTAATCGCTACTGTGCTTCAGGCCTGGAGTCAATTTCATTGGCAGTTGCCAAGATCAATTCTGGTATGGGACATTGCTATATCGCTGGTGGTACTGAGAGCATGAGTATGATCCCGATGACCGGTTATAAACTGGCTCCAAGTTATGAGGTGGCTAATCAGACTCCGGATTATGTTGTGAGTATGGGCATTACAGCAGAAGCGGTATCAAAGAAATACAATATTTCCAGAGAAGATCAAGATAAGTTTGCTGTTAGCTCTCATGCAAAGGCGGCAAAAGCTCAGGATGAAGGTCTTTTTGCTGATGAAATAGTGTCCGTAGAAGTTGAAGAGACTTCTGTTGTAGATGGTAATAAAATTACTAAAAGCCATATTGTAAATCAGGACGAAGGGATTAGGAGAGATACCTCTATAGAAGCTTTAAACAGGTTGAGACCTGTTTTTGCCAACAAGGGAAGTGTGACTGCAGGCAATTCCAGCCAGACCAGTGATGGCGCAGCATTTGTGTTGGTAGTAAGCGAAAAACTGGTGAAGGAGTTGGGACTAGAACCTGAAGCAAAATTAGTGGCATGTGCTGTTGCCGGAGTGGATCCTCTATACATGGGGATAGGTCCTTGTGCGGCGATCCCAAAAGCATTGGATCAAGCGGGTATGAAATTGGAAGATGTCGGGCTCATTGAACTAAATGAAGCTTTTGCTGCCCAAGCCTTGGCGGTTATCCAGGAAGCTGGACTAAATCCCGATATCGTCAATGTCAATGGTGGAGCAATAGCATTGGGACACCCATTGGGCTGTACCGGAGCTAAGTTGAGCATCCAATTATTGAACGAAATGAAGCGCCGTGATCTCAAATATGGAATGGTGACTGCCTGTGTTGGAGGAGGCCAGGGGATAGCAGGTATATTCGAGAGGTTATAATTCGTTTTCATTACCATACATTAGCATTTCTTTTAACATATACTTTTCTCCTTAGGTGACCAAATTGTGCGTGTTCGTCATATTAGCATCTGATAATAAACTTTCACGTAATAATGAAATCACTAAATTTAGACTCTTTTTTTAACGAGGCTCTTTCCTGGATGCCTGACATACTGAAAGTAGCTATTGTCCTATTTGTGGGCTGGATGATAGCTAAAGGCTTACAGAAATTGACCCGTAAATTTTTGAACAAAACAAGTTTGGATGACAAGCTCTTGGGGAGAGGATCAAGTAATATTAGCTCCGAGAACCTTCTTTCAAGATTGGTTTATTACCTAGTAATGGCCATTGTATTAATGTCTGTTCTGAACATGATTGGAGCAACAAGTGCCTTGGAGCCATTGCGAGATATGGTTAGTGAATTTTTGGGGGCTGTACCAAATATTATTAAAGCTGCTGTTATTGGTTTTATTGGTTACGTTGTAGCACAAACTGTCAGTGCCTTGGTCAACTTGTCCGGAAATGTAATCGATAGAGTAGCATTGAGAGCCGGAGTTTCCGATACGCTCAGAGTTACCAATATCATTCGGAATATTGTTTTTATCATCATTATTATCCCATTCGCCATAGCTGCCCTAGATGCTCTTCAAATACCCTCTATTTCTCAGCCGGCAACGAGTATGTTGAACGAGTTTATGGGAACCATCCCAAATATTATTGCTGCTTCCATCATATTGGCGGTGTTCTTTTACGGAGGCAGATTTGTTACAACCTTACTTGGGGATTTACTAAAGAGTTTGGGGACAGATCAAATGGCTGAGAACTTAGGAGTAAATCGCTTAATTGGTATTGAGCGATCAACTTCAAGAACGCTTAGTCAATTGGCATTTTTCTTCATTATGTTCTTCGGTGTGATTACCGCTGTGAACAAGCTTGGATTTATGCCATTGACCGAAATCTTAGAGACAATTCTTGGACATGTAGGATCCATATTCTTCGGAATGATCATTTTCGCTGCAGGGAGTTTTCTTGCCAATATTGCTTATAAAACTTTACAAAAGGAGGGAGAAAGCAGTTTTATCCCAAGTTTAGTAAAGGGTGCGGTTCTGGCACTATTCTTTGCGATGGGCTTGAGAACGATGGGTTTTGCAAATGAAATTGTTCATTTGGCATTTGGATTGATTTTGGGCGCAATCGCTGTTGCATTTGCATTATCCTTTGGTTTGGGAGGTCAAAAAGCAGCCGGAGAGTTGATGTCCGATATGCTGAAAAAGTTCAAATCCAAGAAATAATCTTTTAGTGGCAAACTTCATGTTATGCCACCAATTATTTTATATGAACTTAATCTTGATGAGACATAATTTGCTAGAATATTCGGAATAATTAATTATATTGTGATTTTATCAAATTCGACTCAATCATAATTTTTAACTGTACTAAAGCTGGAATATGAACAATCGTAGTTTAGTTTATCTTTTCTCAGTGATCTTATTATTATGGATAATTTGTGGCACCTACTGTTGGGTGTGCAAATTCAAAGGTCATTGTGATGGAAAAGTGAAAACTGAAAAACCTGTTGAACAAAATTTAAGCATACCTGGCTTAAGCATCAAGGATGGTACATCTTTGAATATTAGCCACCCCTCAAACATCTATTTCGATTATAAAGGTTCACAATTGACCGTTGGAGACGACCTTACTGGTAGCTTTAATCAATTGGCTACTTATCTCAAAGATAATCCTGATAAGAATTTGGTTCTTACTGGAAAATACTTGGGCGAAGAGGGCGGATCTGATTTAGGCTTAGCTCGGGCGAACGAATTTCGAAAGTACTTAAGTGATAATTTCGGAATAGATACGACCAGAATTAAGACTTCATTTAAGCAAGTAGATAATCTTGTTGTGGACAACGATTTGGGTAGAACTTACGGAGCAATTGACTTCGCATTTAATACCGATCGATCTAAATCTGATGGAGACGGGGATAACGAAGAGGCAGAACTTGACAAGCTAAGGGATGAACTGGCAAAGGTTCGAACGGTGTATTTTGATCATGGCTCTTCTAACATGAAGACTGATCCTAAACTTCATCAATTTTTTACCGATTTAAAGTATTACATAGGCAAGAGACCTGATGCAAAGGCCAGCCTGGTAGGACACACGGACGATAGCGGATCGAACGCTACAAACCAAAGATTGAGTGTAGCACGATGTAGAGATGTTGCGGATTTTCTAAAACAGAATCACGGCTACGCGAATGGCAATTTTGTTCAAAGAGGTATGGGAGAAACCAAACCTATTGCGTCTAATTCGACGGAAGATGGCAAAGCTAAGAACAGAAGGGTAGAAATAAGTTTAAAACATTAATTTTTCATAAATAATAAATTTAATCATGGGAAAAGATGCTTTCTTTATAATATGTGTAATGCTAGTCGCGGCATTGCTTGGTTTTTTAATCGCCTGGTTTTTAAGAAATATTAAGATTAACAAACTTCAAGCTGAGATCGACGATCTTAAAGCAGAGAATGAAAGATTAAGGGCAGAACTAGATGCGCTTAGGGTAGAATTGAATAGCTGTCAGACTGAATTAGACAGAGTCAATGGCTTAAACGAAGCATTGAATTCTAAAGTCTTGAGGTTGACTGGAGATTTGGATGATTGTAATAAAATCCGAAATGAGCTTAGCCTTCAATTAGGTGCTAATGGACCTGAGTTTGATGGTGATGCCGCTAAGCTTGCTTTGGGCAAGAAGATAAAATTGGATGATTTGACCATCGTAGAGGGAATTGGCCCAATGATATCTCAATTGCTCAATAATGATGGAATTCATACATGGTTTGAATTATCTCAGGCTTCTGTGGATCGATTACAAAGAATTTTGGATGATGGAGGAGATAGATTTGCAATCCACAATCCTGGAACATGGGCAAGACAAGCAGAATTGGCCTATATGGGTAAATGGTCTGAACTAAAAGAATGGCAAGACTACCTTGATGGAGGAGTAGACCCTGCGACAAGATCCTAACAATCGAAAGTACATTGATTGATAATTATACAATAGCTCCGAGGCTTCAAAGCTTCGGAGCTATTCTTTTTTATGGACTTTATAATTTTAATTTCTAACTTTACAGTCCAGGTTAGTTGAATATACGTATTCAACTCTAAGAGGGAATCCGGTGTAATTCCGGAGCAGTCTCCGCTGCTGTAAGCCCGATAAACGTTTTTGACAATTGATCCACTGTCCGCCTTAGGCTGATGGGAAGGAGTCAAAAATGGGTAAGCCAGAATACCTGCCTGAAAAAAATATTTTAGACTTTCGGATGAAAAGTTTAGATAGGTTTCTTTTTTAGGGAAGGCATTTCTGCTTCCTAACTTATCTGCAATTCATTTCGAGAAAAACTTGGTTTTGAGATTATTCTTAATCCTTCTGGTCATTCTCGTGTGTATTGTGCAAACCGTTGCACAGCATACCATCGCTTTCGATACCGTAACGGTACAGGAAACCAAGTTGAGAAGTCAAAATTTGGGAAGCATTACGCTTAACGCTTCTGCAGAAAAATTATCCGAAGGGGGGCTGACGACCATGGATCAATGGTTAAATAAGAACAGCCTTATTTATCTCCGCTCCAATGGACCTTCATCCAGTTCCACTCTTTCGGCAAGGGGATCAACCGGAAGTCAATTTTTGGTGAATTGGAATGGAATTCCTATCCAGCAATTTCAATTGGGAGTTTTTGATTTGTCTCTGATTCCAATCTCTGGCATTGATCAGGTCGAATTGGTTAAAGGCGGTGGATCAAGTTTGTGGGGCAGTGGTGCAATAGGAGGTGTTTTAGAGTGCAATAATAAGGCTATCAGTGGTGACAATGATTTAGTTAACCTTCGGCTATTGATGGGGAGCTTTGGACGCCGTAGAATACAAGCGAATATCGGATGGAAGGAAAACAACTGGGGCTTTGCAAGTTATTTGATGGACGAAAAAGTGGATAATGATTTTTCGTATTCGAATGAAGCATTTTCCGTTTCCGGGATACAATCCAACGCCCGAAAAAGGCAGTCTTCCTTTTTACAATCCATATACTACTCAAAGGATGATCGCCATTTCTTAAATTTTCATGCTTGGCTGCAATCTACAAGTCGACAGATACCTCCTAATTTACAGCAGAATTCTAGTTCTGCATATCAAAAAGATTGGGCTTCAAGATGGATGATGAATTATACATTGAAAACCGGAAATTTGAATATCGAAAGCAAGATGGCTTATTTCAGAGAGCGCTTGGATTACTTTGACCCAAGGATTCTATTGCGATCTCTTTCGACCTTGGATGCTAAGGTTTTCGAATTGAACATGACTCCTTCAAAGAATTCAAAACTCCCTTGGGTTATCGGTTACGCCTATCGACATCACAAAGTTTTCAGCAATGTTCTGGAAGGCGACCAAAAAGATCAAATCCAGGCCTTATTCGGGTCATTGAGATGGAATCCTTCTAGATGGCAATTACAATTGAGTTCTAGAGTAGAGACTCAAAACAATGGTCAGATACATCCTGTTTTTAGTTTCGGTGGAGAATATCAATTCGAAAACAACTGGAAGGGTTTATTCAAAATAAGTAGAAACTTTAGACTGCCGACCATTAATGATAGATATTTTAATCCTGGAGGAAATCCTGATCTATTACCTGAAAAGGGATGGTCTCAAGAATTATCCTGTTTGTATCAGTCTAAATTCAATATGAGTCTTAGTCTTTTCAATCGCAATCTCCACAATGGACTTATTTGGGCAAGACTTGATGGGGAAAACTTCTTTTCTTCTCATAATCTGACAGAATTATGGACAAGAGGAATAGAATTTTCCTTTGATTATCCCTTCAACTTTCAGTCAATTAGTTTAGTATTTTCTAATCAAGCTTCCTTTCTAAAATCTACGAATCAAGTATCCTTAAATAGTCCTAAAATTGATAAAGGACAACAATTGATCTATACGCCTGAAATTAAAACGAATAATAGCTTAAGACTTTACTGGAAATCCATGTCATGGTCCATTCATTACCAATATATATCTGGTCGTGATGGCATTTCAGCGTTTTTAGATCCATATGCTCTATTGGATCTGCGATACAAAATGGTTGATATTCCTTTTTACAGTGGGCGGATGCAGATTGGATTGAATATCGACAATGTTTTGAATCAATATTATGAATCTATAGAGTTTTTCCCTATGCCGGGTAGAAACTATTCTTTTGAAGTGAACTTTAAATTTTAATAAATATGAAAAACATTTTACTCAGTATTCTAGGTGTTCTAATGGTTGTAGGATTGGCTCAGGCTCAAACAACTGCAGATTTCGAAAACCTTTATCCAGGTGAAAACAGCTTTGAAGCAAATGCGGGCCCAACTGGTTTATTTACCAGTGGAAACTTTTCTGTTAGAAATAATTACAACGAACAAGGTATGTTTTGGAGTGGTTTCTCAGTTTCTTCAACCACCGATACTTCGACTAGAGGCTGGGGAAATCAGTATAGCTGTATTAAAGGTGAAGGTGCGCAAGGATCAGCTACTTACTTGACAGCTTACGCATTTGATCCAGCCAAAGCCTATACCATCAATGAGGCAAGCGGAGGAATTATTGATGGATTCAGTATCAATAATTCTACTTATGCCTATTTCAGTATGCTGGAAGGAGATGGTATTGCCAAACGTTTTGGTGGGGTTAATGGTTCTGATCCGGATTTCTTCCTTTTGACAATCGAAGCTTTTGAAAATGGTATATTAAAAAGCGAAAAGGTTGAATTCTACCTAGCTGACTACCGATTCGATGATGCAGAAGAAGACTATATCGTATCTGATTGGACCTGGGTAGACTTGAAAAGTTTGGGTAATGTCGATAGCTTACTATTCTCATTGTCTTCATCCGATAATGGTGATTTTGGGATGAATACACCGGCCTATTTCTGCTTGGATGAATTGGTTACCAGCGATGTCAGTTCCGTCTCTGAAAATGCACTCATCAGTGACTTCAACATCTATCCAAATCCGTCTACGAATTATATACAATTAACCACAGAAGAAACAGGTGATAAGGGAATTACTATCTTCAATGAAATGGGACTATCGGTCAAATCAGTAAGCTTTAAAGAGCAGAAAAAAGAGTTGAAAGTTCAAAATTTAGCACCTGGAATATATTATGTTAATCTTAAGACTGTCAATGGAACCGCCAGTAAACAGATTCGCGTTGTGCATTAGTGAAATACTAGTGCGCAGATAGTTGCGTTTAATGCTTATGATGAGAACAACTAAAGTCCTTTTTCTGTGGACATTTTTCATGGTGCTTTGCGGTAATGTCATGTCTCAGAAGCCCTATCAATTACATCCTAAAGATTACCGTTTAGGTAAGATAGAAAACTGGAAAAATGATACGTTTTGGTTCACTTTGAGGAATACTTCAAGCAGTGAATGGTACATTTTACCCCAGTTTTATAATCAGGAGTATCAGGTATTGCATACAAGAGATCGAATTCAGTCTGGACAATCCACTAGAGTAGGGGTTTTGTATTATACGGAATACACTGGCGGTTTTAACGTTGAAATCCCTCTGTATATCAATGTAAGTAATGATAAGATCATGCTTAAGATATCAGGGAATATTAGGACAATAGATCCGAATGCCTTGGTGTATTGTCCACCTATAAGACGTTCGTCTTCACCCGTGGCATCAGCAGAACCAAAAGAACGGGTACAAATCTTTAATGTTGGTGAGAAGGAGGAGGAGAATGAGCCTGAGAAAGTAGAGGAAAAAGTGGGTGAAGAATATGCTTTTGAGGATGATTTTTTGGAAGATGAAGAGGAGGATATCGATGAATCTGTTCCTGTAATATCTATACCAGAAGTTGTAGAGGAAGAAGTCAAGGTGGTGGATAGCCCCGATGAGTTTAGATCCGATGCCATTCCCAACAATATTGTCCTGGTCTTGGATAGGTCCAGATCAATGAGTCAGGAAGATAAAATTGAGAAGCTCAAGCTGTCCTTAAATAAACTAATAAGAGCCCTTCGTCCTCAAGATAAAATCACATTGATCAGTTATTCACGGTCAATTGAAGTGCATTGCGAGGGTTGGTCCGGAGAGAGAAAGGATGAAATGATCAAAATGGTTGAGAATCTTAACGCAGAGGGAGGTTCATACGGAAGCAAGGGAATGGAAATGGCCTATAAAATGGTAGCTAAGTACAGAATCCCCGAGGGTAATAATGCAATCGTTCTAGCAACAGATGGAAAATTCAACGATAAGGACTTTTCTGAGGAAAAACTACAGAAAAAGGCTAAGTCTATGAATCTAAGGTATCAGATCAGTCTTTCCGGATTAGGTTATGGAACCGATCCCAGGGCCTTGCAGTTTTTAGAAAGCCTTGCTGATGCCGGAAATGGTCGCTTCATTAATGTCGAAGAGGAAAAAGACAATGAACGAATGATCTTGAATTTGGTTAAAGATTTATCTGGGAGTATTTAAGAAAAAATTGCTGGGAGAAATTAAAGCTTGGATCACTTTTGATTGACATACTGCATCGCAGCCATGGTAAACTCCTCCCACTTCTCTTTATTCTCGAAAGATACTTGAACCCATTCTTTCATGGGTCGATTTTTTCCGGATGGGTCAAAAAGTTTCGAAGCATTCAAACCCAATGCTTTTTCATGGTCTGTACCAGTCAATTTAAAGACCATTTCATTTTGAAATAAGCAAACAAAGGCTTTGCCTCCTATCTTAAAGCAAGGCTTACCAAACAATTGGCTTTTTTCGGCATCGGTAAGACGGTTTCCGATGGACAGGAATAGTTCTTCTTCTTTGGTCATAAGTATTATTTTATCATATTAAATTAAGTTTTATTCTAATTATTAGGTGACAAAGTTAAATTATATAAGCTAAGCTCCCCTTTTGATACTCTATTCTGCATCAAACAGCATCTATTGGAACATTCTATTAATACACAATCCTCGTCTCCGGAAAAACATTCACCCAAGCAAACCAAAATACCTCATGAGCAGGCAGGCGGGAAAGTAATTGTCCATTAGGTCCTATTAGAGCTTCTTCGGTTACTTTCCACTCTTGTCCTCCTTGATGAATCAACTTAGCTTTCTTATATGTTTCGAATTGCTGATCACCAATAACGTAGGCACGACTGGCACCATTACTCTCAGCCAGAACAATAATTTTTTGATCACCAATCTGATCTTGATGGATTCTTTTTTGCTGCAGGAAATCAACGGAAATGGCCAAAGGGTCTTCAGTATAGTTTTCAGGTCTAGGAATAAATACCCGAGCCTTGTTTGGCAAGCGTAAATCTTGTTTAGGTACTGGAAACATCAAGGCATCATTCGAATAGTATTCTTTATAAGCTTCTCCCTCGTCATAGTTTCTAGAGTATCCCGTTTCTAAAGAGAGAACTTTAGTATTGGGATGTTTTTCATTCCAGTCGCCCCAGTTAGTGGTTTCAACAGGAAGGGTTGATAATTCTATGTTTTGTTCTGCCAATGGTCCGACAACAGGCTTTCCTAAAACAGTACTCCACAGGGATTGGCTTGCTTGGTCATACATCAGTTTATTCGAACGGTAAAGAAAACCACTGGTCCCTAATTGATGTTTAACGCCCTCATGTACGGCGTCATAAATGATGACCGTTCCACATAGGGTGCAGTAAACTCCAGCTATTGATTGTTCATTGATATCATCTGTAAAAAATTCATGCCAGGCTAAGATTCTTTTGGGATACGCGCGGGCTTCTCCATTTATTACTAATCCAAAGATCACATCCGCATCGGACAAATACTGTGCTTCATCAACAGAAATCATTTCCGGATTGCGAAGAGGTGGAATACCATCTTGGCGAACTCCTCCCCATACTATCTCATCCAGACGAATGTCAGTTTGTCGCTCACGACCCCAAAAATATTCAAAGAATGTCGTGTCGATAGCCTGATATAAATGGGCCTTTAAGTTAGCATAGTAATCTCCATAGTTGGCCGGACGTTTCCACAACCATTGTAAGCCCTCAAAGTAATTGGGAGCCACCTCAGTGATATGTGCTTTCAATAGAGTCTTTATCTCTGCTTTAAGTTCGGCATTATTGCTCAATCGAAGAATGTCCAATAAAGCTGCTACATAGGTTAGAGACCAATTCTCATCCAAGAATTCCCGGGCTTTGCTTCTTTTCTCAGGATCAATTCCAATAAAATCAAGAAAGATCTGTAAGGTGTCTATAGGCTTAGTAATGGAGTACTTTGGATCCACTTGAGCAAATCCCTTATAATCAATGGGTAGGGTAGTAGCCAGACGTTGATCTGCCCAGTAATCGTATTCGCGAACAGCAGATTTATTAATGATATTACCCCTTGTGTCAAATATCAAATAGGGCTTAATCTTATACAATCTGGAAACAGCTACCTGTCCTCCTTGCCCTAGGGAAACTGATCTGTCACTACCAAATCTTTGCTGCTCGGCTCCTGAAACGGAAACTTGTTGGCCTGAAGAAGAAGATATTTTAAGATTTTTATGTTTGACACTGAGAAACTCGTTGAAATGTAGCTGGTAGAAACCCGGTGTTAAGTCTTCTTCTATAAGATCTCCTGGCTCCGGATCGAACAGTTTTATGAATTGCCCATTGTTGTATTTCTCAAATGAAATTTCATAACCCTTATCCTTTAAGGATCCATTATTCGAACTCTCCAATAAACTGCAGAGAAAATGGGCTAGACTATTGCGATAAACCTGTTCTCTTCTTTTGAGATATTGTTTATTATCTGCATCATTCTTGTCGACAAACTGACCATTACCGCTGTAATATTTCGAACCGTCTGCTTCGACAATTAATTCTCGTAACCAAAATCGGATATCATATCCTAGATAGTCATTGTCAATGTGTAATAGATCAACAGCGCTAACGGTTAACTCACCATTGTTCTCATAGAATCTCAAAACTTCAGGATTTAAAATTTTACATTTCGAAGCCGCAGTACCTTCGCCAAGTAGTGCACGTTTGAATCTTCTGTAATTTTTTTTCCAATCGCTACTTCGTTTCGCGGTGATCTGAATTTCGTTAAGATCAAAACCATTGCATTTTAGCCTAATCTTTTCTCCGTTAGCAAGAAGAGGATATCGGACCGGGTGAAGAACTAAAGTCTCATAGGAAATGTGAGATATGATAAGGTTTTGGGTTTCTTGCGTTGGGACACTCATTCTACAAAAACCTTGCAAGTCACTGGTAGTCCCAATACTGGCATCACTGATGAAAACATGGGCGTCAGATATGGGCTTTGCTGTTTCTTCATCGATAAGTTGAAACTCTAGTTCGATTTGCTGACATAAGCAAAACTGAAAAACCAAAAGGAACAATGAAAAGCACAGGAATCTCATGCTTTAAAAATAGGAAATTCGGGACATTCTATAGTGAAGATAGGAGGATGCTGTCCCAGTAGCGACCATTATTAATTGGAGTTATTCAAATATTCTAATTGAGCAAAACTCACCTAATCATTTTGCGCCAGATATATATCTAAAAACCAATCATTGAGATCGACACTCCTATTGGCCAATTCTAAGCCAAACTCTGTTAAATTGTATTCGACTCTCGGAGGCATTACATCGAATGCTTTTCTTTCGACAATATTATGAGACTCTAATTTTTTCAAAGTAACGGAAAGCATGCGAGAAGAGATTCTTCGAATATTTGATTTGAGTTCACCAAAACGCAGTGTTTCGTAATAAGCCAAATTGTAAATTACAAACAGACTCCACTTATCCATTACCACTGACATCAAATCTTTTGTAATGCAGAATCCTTTCTTCTTCCTATTTTCAATTGATCTTTTAAAAAAAACTTCAATTTTATTTTTTAGTCTATTGGTTTGATTATCAGTTTTAGTTATTGCCATGTTACTAGATTATCGGTTTGTAACTTATTGAATATCAAATAATAATTCTTTATAATTGTTCTGGTTACTAAAAGTAACTAAAACTGTTCTTATAGACAAAAAACAAGAAAATGAAGGTTCGAAAAAAGGAATATTTAATAAAGGATTTAAAAGAAGAATTTCATAAAGTAATAGTGTGGATAAATGAACAAAATGAAGATCGATTCAATCAAAAAACGATTCCAGACAAATGGACCATAGCTGGTCATCTTTACCATCTGATCAAAAGCACCAAGGCAGTAAGCAGTGGAATGGCAATGCCAAGAGAAAAGCTAAGAGATTTATTTGGAAAAAGAAATCAACGTGAAAGAAGTTATAAGGAGATGCTAGAGAAATATAATAAAATCCTTTTTGAAAACAATCCAGTTGCTCCTAATGCTTTTCAGGCAGAGTCGGAACGCCTTTTTAACAGAACTTCTTTAATTGAAAGATTTGAAAGTGAACTTGATGACTTAATAAAGGTAATAGGAAACTGGACCGAAGAAGATTTGGGCAACTACGTAATGCCTCATCCAGTTCTAGGAAAATGTACCCTGAGAGAGTTTATCTATTTCTCTATTTTTCATACGACCCATCATTTGAATGTTTTAAAGGAGAAGTACAGTTGATTTTAACTGCAATGGTCAAGTGAGCAAGAAGATTTCAAATAATCCTTGATGACACTACATTCTAAACTTCAGGTCTTCCAATGTTTTTGTAAAATCATCCCAGAAGTCATCTTTCTTTAAATGATTGCCTTCTATAACCACTCTTTCTCCAGCAACATAAACATCTCTTATTGAAGATTGATCCATAGAGTATAGATTGGTAGTTAACATCAATTCGGATCTTGAACTTGTTAGTAGCGGATGAGAAAGGTCAATAACTACTGCATCAAAATCAGCTCCGATCTCAAAAAAGTCAGCGGAATCAATACCCATGGCTTTCCTTCCATTCAATATAGATTGATTCAAACTGTAGAATCCGGAATTACCCTGAGCAGGAGAATAAAAGGTTTTTCTTTTATGGGAAATCAGTCTTTGACCGTAATCTAGCATCCTCAACTCTTCCATAAACTGTAAACCAATATGGGAATCAGTTCCAATCGACCATCTTCCCTCTTTCTCTTGAAAGACCCTCAAAGGAAAAATACCGTCTCCTAAATTTCCTTCTGTACTAGGACAGAGCACCACGTTTGCTTGAGATTTTGCAATTCCTGTGATTTCAGAATTAATAAGATGGGTGGCATGAACCAAATGGTAGTTTTCGTCTACATCAAAATTATCCAGTAGCCATTCAACTGGTCGCTTACCGTAATATGCTAGGCATTCTTCAATTTCTTGGAGCTGTTCAGCGATATGAATATGTAATGGAATACCGCTTTTCTTTTCACTTAAAACATTCTTAATATTTTCCTCATCAACTGCTCTTAAACTGTGAATGCCCGGAACAACTTTGGCTTTATTATTGCTTTTGGCAGATTCATTCGCAGCTTCTAATAATCGCAGATAATCTTTCGAATCTCGACTTATAAACCTTCTTTGTCCATCCTGGGCCTCTTTTCCAAATCCGCCCTTTTGATAGAAAATTGGAATCAGGGTAATCTTAATTCCGGTTTTATTAGCAGCAGAGATAAGTCTTTCACCCATCTCTGATAGATTCGAATAGGGATTACCTTTCTTATCGTGATGCAAGTAGTGAAACTCTGCCACTTCCGTGTATCCATATCTTAACATCTCCGAATACAACATGCAAGCCACCGATTCTAATTGATCCGGCGAAATTTGAAGGGCAATTCTATACATGGCATCCCTCCAGGACCAAAAGTGATCCGATTCACTTTCCGTAGAATGGATCTCCGCCATTCCAGCCATAGCATATTGAAAACAATGCGAATGCGCATTTTGAAAACCCGGTAGAACCAAAGCTTTTATTTCTTCAACATTACCGGAGTATTCCTCGTAAATTGCTGATATTTTGCCGTCGTCTTCTACTTGGACGTATACATCTTGATGTATTCTTCCCTTTTGTACCAAATAATCTATTCTGTATACTTTCATTACTTTCCTAGATTGCCTCAATAATATTATTGAATAACTGCTTCAGTATATTCCTTGTTCTTTCAGCTCTTGTAGGATGATAATTAACTTCATCATCATCCATGTAATTTGTTTTGGCCATTTCCAATTGAATGGCGTGAATACCATTGCCCGGATCTCCCAATGAACGAGTAATATAACCTCCTTTGAAAGGGCGGTTGTAAGCGAAGTCTTCATCAACAAAGACTCTTTTTACGGCCTTGATGATATTATCTGAAGCAGTCACACCATCATTGGTTCCCAAAATATAATCCGGAAATGGCTCTGAGCTAATGGTATCAACTTTCTTTCTGATCGAATGGGCGTCAAAGAGCAAGGCAAAACCGAATTCCTTCTTAAGTTCATTCAGTATTTTCTTGAGCTGTAGGTGATATGGATCAAAATAGAGTTTCTTCCTGCGCGTGACCTCATCATCATCGGGTTCAAATACTCGATCTTTGTAGATTGGATTCCCAAAAAAGTCAGTAGACGGGCACAATGCAGTAATGATCCTTCCATCATCATATAGAGGTTTACTTTCAGGATCACGATTGAGATCAATCACCCATCTGCAATAGTTGGCATGGATCATTGTAATTCCCATCTGCGGTGCGAAATCATACAGTTCATGAATAAACCAATCAGCATCGTCCGGACGTCGCATTTTATCTTTAATAAATTGATTCTTCAATTCGTCGGGAAAACTTACACCAGAATGGGGTGAGCTCAGGAGAATAGGAACCTTTAACTTATAAGATTGAACTATCGAAAAGACTTCTTCTAGCATGCTCGCTGAACTAAGTAGACTTGTGAAAATTTAATTGATCCTCAATTTAATCATTTTAATTTTTCCTGGTTACATCAATTGATACTTGTATTTCTTTAGATAGAATACAATTGTTACTCTTGGAATTATTACTGTAGAGTGGATCAATTCATAGTTATAATTTTAAAGATTAATACGCTCAATACTTATGTGATCAGGTTGGTCCTTTATCAGTATAGTCTGCTAGGAATATTCTAAGATTATTGGCAATGCAGAATATTATGATTATATTTATAAATTGCCATGACGTAGATTAAAAACTTGTTTTGTTGAAACATAGCGATTATATGTTTTGGTTTAATCTTATTTTTTGACATAATCAACACTTGATCCCTTAAGCTTATAATATGAATAATTCCATTTCTGTAAAGACTGACCTATTTAAATTTATTACGTTGAGAAGCCCACAATTAATCGATCCCATTAAGCGTGAGTTTGTTGCTGTCGAACATCCAGATTTCTCTAAGAGCCATTTTTTGAAAGGCATTAAAGGAAAAAAGTTAAAAGAAGCCAGACAAATCATTGCCGAAAGAAAAAATACGTTTAACGGAGAGCTCAAACCTCGCGATTTACAAGCCAATTATCCGAGACTTTATAGGTTTGGTTATTGGTTGATGAAGAATAAAAAGTCACTCAAGATAAATAGGTTAAATGATGAAGCTAAGCAATTGTCTCCTCTTAATTTGGCTCATCAAATATTAATTTGGGATCAACTTTTTTACCAATTACTGTCAAAACGGAAACCTGCTATCAGGCAAACTTGTACATCTATACTTATTGCGGATCATTTCATTCGTTATAGTCAGAAGGAAGATTTGGTGGATTATGCTAAATGGTTTTATGAATCAAATCCTAAGATTATATCTGAAGAGGATTATCTGAATAAATTCTTGAAAAGATTGGCAAACTCTAAAGTTCTTGTCCCTAAGGTATTTTCTGTTAAGAAAAACATGTTTAAAGTCAATAAAGAGAAAGTACAAGGATCTCAAAAATCCCAAGACAAACCAAGATCTCTGCCTAGATATAATAAAGAACTTTTAAAGACCAGCAATGAAAACTCAAGTGCATTGTATAAGTTGAGGACATTGTCTAAATTCAAGGACGATATCAAAAATAACTTGAAAATCAGCAATTTGCGAACGACACCCATAAAAGATGTTCTGAGCAATAAAAAAGCAAAATTTCAAGACTCAACAAGGGCTTTTCTTTCCTCTTATCAAAACAGAAAACTAACATTATTCGATTTATACCGTAAAGTTAATAATGGTATAATGTCTGCTAATCGCAGCTATAGAGACTCCAAACAAAAGCTCATTCATTTGAGTAAATACAAAGTGGATGACTATTGTTATTTGATTAGATTAGGTTTAAAACCTGGCTACGATCAACTTTCGATTTCAATTAAGTTGGCGATGGCCGAAGTGGTTACAAGTAATTCATTGAAAGTAACCGTGAATAAAAAAACATTGAAAATACTTTCTCTTTTTCTTATAGAAAATGACTCAGACATCAAAACCTATCAAATTAGATTGAAGAAAACCTTCGTTCACTCACCTGATTTGAAAGTTAATATTATTGGAGAATTGCAATTGTCCAGTAGTAAGAAAATTGCAATAAATGCAGATTTGGATCCGGAAAAATTAATTTATATAAATTGTTTAGATGATGGAGAAGATAGCTCTACAACACCTGGAAATCCTGAATTGATAGAAGTAGAAAATGATAGCCCCGAATTATATGGTGTAAATCATATAGGCATGGGTGTTTTTAGAAGAGTAGAACAGGAAGTTTGTTGTTATGTACCTGGTGAGGTATCCCATATTGAAAATATCATGGCCCGTGAATACAAGGAGCGTTCTACACGGAATTTTACCTCTACCGAAGATACTATTGAAGAATCTTCTGAATCTGCAATTGAGACTAATACGGATACTTCGACAACAGTTAGAAATGAAATGCATCAGGCGGTTACAGAGGTGTTGAATAAAAATTTATCGTTAGGTGCAGGAGGTGCCATAGGTGTAGAAGGAAGTACGGGTAATGGGACATATTCGGCCAATGCAAATTTCGGCATCGCCATGGCCAATGCAGCATCAACATCTGATACTGAGGCACAGATTTATGCAGAAGATATTACTCGAAGTGCAGCGGAAAAAGTATTGAAGAAAGTCACCGCGAAAAGAACTTCCAAGATCATTAAGGAATTTGAAGAAAAAATACGACATGGTTATGATAATCGAGATGGAGATCAGCATGTTACCGGTATATATAGATGGATAGACATTATATATACCAATAGACTCATCAATTATGGTAATATGGAAATGGTCGAATTCTTAATTCCAGAACCGTCAAGATTTTACAAAGAAACGATATTGGGAAGAAAGGAAGATAATTCAGTGGATGGATCAACAACGACTCCTCCTCTGAATCCAAATGCACTTGTATCACTTCGAAAAAAGGGTATTCATGGCCCTGATGACATTTTAGCCTATTCTAATAATTCTACCGGCAATCATCCCAGGCATTACCAGTCTTTGGCTAGCTATTACGGTATTAACGTGGAGAATCACCCACCGATGAGAGAAGTTATTGAGAATATCATACTCAATGGTGCCGATATAGATCATAAGAATCCACATTCGAAACGGGGTTCGGATTATTTTGATCCTGAGTATGAAGTCACTAAAGTGGTTATAAGCGGACATTTTGAGTACAATCCGGGCAATGCTAACAATGATACTATCTTTTCTATAACGGTAGCAGGTAAAAATTGGGAAAAGAAAATTGAAACAAATAATCATGGAACAGGCACTAAGACATTTGTTATTCCGGATAATGATAAAACGAATTTAGATATTGATGAATATATCAGTGGGAATGTTGAAGCAGTCCTAGTAAGTCATAGAGCGGTTTCATACAATGTAAATATAAAATTAACAGCAAATATTACGGATGAATCGCTATTAGATTGGCAGACAGAAATGTATGAACTTCTGGAAGCAGCCTATCAAGACCACCAGGATGAACTTGTAAATCAAGAAGAAGAAGGAAATAAAGAAGAGGAAGAGAACTTAGCCAAATTAGCCACAGGAAATACTGCATTAAACAGACGTATTGAAATAAGAGAACTCAAACGATCGGCGATTGAGATGATCACTCGCCCCTTCGGAGAAAATATTGGCGCGGATTATATAAGATATGGTGAATGCGAAATTCCTTATCCAAAGCAAAATAAGAATTGGGAAAAATATTCCTCGAAAGTTAAGTTTTTCGAACAAGCTTTTGAATGGGAAATTATGGCATATTTGTTTTATCCATACTTCTGGGCAAGTCGCTGTGATTGGAAGTTTTTATTAAAAGCAGAGGATTCAATAGATCTAATTTTTGAGAGTTTCTTGCAAAGTGGCATGGCCAGGGTAGTTGTTCCCGTTCGTAGAGGATTTGAACGTGCTGTTAATTATTATCTGGAAACGGGAGAAATATGGAATGGTGGTGACTTAGTTATTGATACTGATGATGATCTTTATTTGTCCATTGATGAAGAACTGGAAGAGCCCGAGTCTTTTGTAGAAGAAGAATGGGAAACGCGTGTACCCTCCTCTTTAACATTAATACAAGGAGATTCTGCATTCCTCCAAGGAGAAGGACTTCCGTGTTGTCATGATGAAGATGCTCCTGAGTCTAAAATTGGCAAGTCAACAGCATTGCTTGGTGTAATTAATGATTAAGTATGGCCATTGATCAAACAAGATTAATGAGTAGAGTTCTGCCTACTCCTAATTCTCGATTTAGTTTCGCAGATAGTGCTCCTCAGAATATTGATTTGCTGCAGAAGTTAAATATAGAAATATCAGATGGGGAGTGCCCGAATGAAGATTATGAGGGAATTGATTACCATATCCAGGTCACTAATGATTCTTCTGATTTTAATGATTTAAAAGCATCTTTTGATAAAATTGAAAGCGGAGTTTTTGTTATAATCCATAATCCGTCAAGTAGCAGCATATCAACAATAGCATCAGAGCAAAAAATTAAAGCATTTATAAGATATGGAGAGAATTTTAAAGACCTGATTCGGCAAATGATGTCATTGTCTGAAGACGTCAATGTAAGTAAAGGTTTTGATGTTTTGTTAGGGCATCAATACGATGCCATTTTCGAGCGAATCATTGATCATGATGAATTGGAAATTGATCATTGGCATGATGTGAAACGATTGCTTAAGCTTGGATTTATCTCCAATAGTTTTTCCTCTTGTTCCCATTATTTGTACCAAATGATGTCTAATAAAGGGTATATCTTTTCTTCCTTCAAAGATTTATTTGACGATATCTTGCCCTTAAATTTTATAGAAGATTTATTAGAGCAAGCGGAGCAAAGAATTAAAAATGATTTAAAACCGGATGCGCTCAATTATCTGGTTGATGGACAAAAAAGAATTGCTAGTATTTTAGAAAGCATAAACAAAGTGAGCGCATATCTTCCAAGTCCTACTTTTTTAATGGAATTCTTTTGGTCAAAGTTTAATTCTTATCTCAAGGAGAAAAAGGAAATGTTTGATTTTTTAATGAAAATGTCAAAAGCCAAAACAACTTTTGAATCGAATATGCTTCAAGCTATGGGTTCAGAAGCAATTACTCAAATATTTGGAGCTGAAGGAAGTCGCCTCTATAAAAATAGTGGGAAGTATGCAGAATTAATGATAGGTGGTGGTCTTTTTGGCTCTATTCCTTTTCTTATTGGAACGGTATATCAAATAATTTATGATATAATCAATTTGATTATAAACTTAGTTTGGTACGCCGGAAAAGGTATTCAAGGTGTGTTGGCCTGGATACTCAGTCTCGGGCATAAGCCTGCTCAGGATCAGATCAGCGCGGATAAAGACTTACTTAAAATGCTGATATTTGACTTCGACTTGAAAAAATTCTTTTCCAAAGATTTACCCAGTATTTTTTCACTTCTACTAAAATTTACTAAAAAAGCCGTGAATAGCTTCATAGATCATGCTGCTGAATATGGTCAAACAGTTGGTAAATTCCTTGGCAATGGTTTGGTTAAAATTGGTTCAGGAGCATTACAGCTAATTACCAAAGGATATCCTAAAAAGCCAAATTTAATGGATCGATTTATTTGGCTTGTTAAACAATGGTTCAATATAGGTTGCCTCTTGGGACCAATTATAGTAGATATTGTCTTAATGTTTTGTAGTGGAGGTACGACAGGAATATTTTCTGCTGCTGCAAAAATGGGCAAGCTTGGTAAATTAGGTGAAGCTGCCAGGTTTGCGGGTAAGGCCGGTGAATCGGTTAAATCACTAACTGTTTTCTCGAAAGTGGGCGAACTGATACCGAAAAAACTGAATGATTTAATTGAAACTTTAATTAATCAATTATGGGCTATAACTAGCTATGCGAATGATGTATTAAAGACCTTTGTTGCATGGGCTAGTAAAAGTAAAGGTGATGTTTTGACTCAAGATGATTTAGTAAAATTTGGAGAAAAACTGGACCAATGGTTTACTATAGCTAGTTTTGTTAATTTGTTTGCAGCTTTGGCATATATGATTATTGGGAATGATCATTCGAAGATTAGTAGAGAAGGGAAACTTGTTGCTTCATGAGTTTACAGAGCAGCAATTTATTTTTAAAAAGACTCGTAGAGTTCATCAACAACCCAAAAATATTAAGAGCGCTTTTAGATGGTGAATTGGATGAAATTGCAGGTGTAATTGGTGTGACGGAAGAAATTATTACCGCTGGGCTCCGGAACCACCCAGACTTGCATCAGTATATCAGTCGTTCTACGAACTTAAGCCGTCTACTTTATATGGGATTTCAGAAACTCGATGGCCCTGCAAGAAAATATAGGTTGATCAATACTCGACGGCATTTGGGATCAATTCTAAATTACACAAGATTATTAAGGGGTAGATCTCAGCTTGAGATAAAAGATTATATCATAGAGCCATTGCCCAAATTAGATTATTATTATTGGAAAAATATAGCTTCCGCTTTACTCGGAAAAGCAACACCAAGAATTCCCGCTCGAGCAAGGCTGAAATTCATGATGGCCAACAATCACATATTAGATCTTACTCTTATAAACCCAGGTATTTTTGTCCAACCCATGGTTGATGCTATACGTAGAACTCCGACAACATTAAGCGGTAAAATTAGATTAAAATTTGGCCTGGAAAATCAAGCGGATAATATGCCAAAGATTGACGATGGCATGTTCGTCTTGGACATTCCTAATTTATCTTTTCATACTGGTGAAAGAATTGTCAGTGTCGGATCTATAAAAGCTTTTCTTACGATCGATAGCAAATTTTTAATGGAAATCAGAGGTATAGGGAGTAGAAAAACGGTAAAACAACAAATGTTACAGGCACTGGGACATCGCGTGGAACAAAGCCTGCTTCCTGTATTAAAATCGATGGAATCCCAGGCAATATCACTGCAAGAACAAGCTAAAATACTTGACCAACTCATACCTATTGTATTTCAGCATCAAATTCTAAAGCCACGTGATACGGATGATATAACTCAAACCTTAATGAACAGATACGGAGACGAATTTGTTTCTTATGCAGAGTATCACTTTTTTCCTTATTTCAGTGCACATGGTATCTCCGATGATGTCTTTGACTTAGTTATGAACAGTATGAACAAGCATGCTGATGATCACTTCAGAACCGGAAATTTTATCAATAAATCTTCAAAGCTATATTATCATGACTATCAATAAATCTTGAGAAAATGAGATTGGTCCAATTTCCCCGCTCTACCTTTCAATTACAATTTTTTCTATGATAAATTCTATTGAATTCAAATCTTTAATTTCAAGGAAGTATATACCAGAGGAAAGTGAGCTGATTTTAAATTGATCTGTATTCGAACCAGACAAGATCAGTTTACCTTCAAGATCATATAAGTTGGCCTGAAAAAACAACTGCCCATCTCGCTCAATATTGATCACATCGATTGTCGGATTGGGATAGATATAGATTTTTGTATTGGCCAATTCAAATATCGAGGTTACCAAGTCCATTCCGTCACAATCTTCGTCGATTCCGTTATTCGGTATTTCTTCAGCATCCGGATTGATGTCAGGATTGTTATCGTCGCAATCATCAGCGAGTAAAAACCCATCTTGATCCAAGTCATCGTCAAGGCTTGCAGGATTACAATCATCATCCAATCCGTTATAAGGAATCTCCATCTGATCCGGATTGACATTTGCATTGTTATCATCACAGTCATCTACCAGTGCAAATCCGTCTTGGTCTAAATCGTCATCCAAGGTCTCTGTGTCACAGTCATCATCAATTCCATTATACGGTATTTCTGTTTGTCCTGGATTAATATTCGCATTGTTATCATCGCAGTCATCGGCCAATACAAATCCATCTTGGTCCAAATCATCATCAAGAGTGGCTTCGTTGCAGTCGTCGTCAATGCCGTTATAGATAATTTCGATCTGGTCAGGATTGATATCCATATTATTATCATCGCAATCCACGTAAGAATTATATCCGTCACCATCCAAATCGACAAGCGTGCTACAATCAGGAGCCACGCCTTGTAAATACATCAAATTCCACGCTGTTTCATAGCCAATTTTATGAGACATCCATGTGCGCCATTGACCTGAACTTTGATCGGCCGGTTCTTCCCCTAGGACACAATCCCCAGTAAGAATGGTATACATAAAAGCTCCAATAGCTTTGTCTAGATCTCTATGCATATGCCAAGAATCTCTGTATGCAGATTGGCCCGGAATGGCCTCTTGCATTTGAGCGTATAAAATACGAATGGGAATGGCCCGAGCATAGGGCAGTTCGGATTGTTGTATCATATATTGAGCAACGCCTAAATCAGTATCATTGACTGTACCACTTTGACGTTTGTCCAAACCGTACATCATAGATGTATTTCCATGATTTCCATGATCCTGCATGGGGAATCCAAAAGAATAATCAAACCGGCTTGGATCGATCTGGTATCTTTTATTGGGTTCGAAATTGGTATTGGCACGTCCATAATTAAAATTAATTGGAGAAGTTCCTCCATTCTGAAGCATCTCCGGTGCTTGGTTAAATATCCAATTCAATCCGCCTAGGATGCCATTTTCCGAACTAGTGCCTGTGTGGTTATAATTGAGTGTTTCATCTGGAATATGGCAGCATTGATAAGGAGATGTGAACTTAATAATACCAGAATAATGAACCTCGTCAGCCGCTTCACCAACAGCGAATAGCGCAATTTCAGCTATTTCATCATCGTAAACATAATCGGAAGTAGCTGCATTTTGAGAAGAAATATGAGAGTAAATGGTGGCAGCTGTCAAATAAGCCCCGTTTGGTGTAGGGTGGACACTGGAAATATCTTTTTTATCCTCGGGCAAAGCATTCCAAGCAAGCCCTGCGGGAATGACAGAAATATTTTCTTTTGCTCCATCCGCAGTTCGGTATGTGAATTCCTCAAAGCGCCGGATGGAGGCTCCTGTAGTGGGATTTTTTGGCCACATCATAAGCAAAAGTGATTGAGCATCACCCTCTGCAACTTTAGCCGCAATTTTATTGACTCCCAAGGAATAATATCCCGGAGTATTCGCGGCAATAAATGGATCCGCAGCTATTATGACAAAATCCCAGTCCGTTCCTGCCTCACCCTTTAAGTTCTGCATTCGAACATCATGACCTTCTGGCCAATAATAATACTGCATCAGTGAATGACTGTAATGATTCCAGGTATATTCTGCACCATTTCCTCCTAAACCCAAAGTGACAGGTTTGCTCTTATAAATATCCTCGGCAACCACATTAACGTCCATCGAAACTGCCCCATCTTCGGATAAAATATTTTGTAATTCGACTGCAATTTGATCTGGTGAAAAAGCTTCTTCTCCAATAATCGAACTATTGGTACCTATTACAAGGATATTTATTTCATCATCACCGTTGATATCAAAGTCTTCATTCATTGAGGATTGCGCACACAAGTCTTTTGGAATAAAGCTATACAATACCAGAAAAGTGCAACAGAGAAGAGTAGTCTGAGAGAATAAGAGGGATAGGGTATACTTATTTCTTCCTTTCTTCATTTGGTCGAATTTTGGTAAAAATTTGATTTGGTCTTAAAAGATACTCATTAATATTCTTTATCAAGAAAAACTGTACTAAAGATAAGTTTCTAACTGAATTCAAGTGATTGCTACATCAATAACGTACTTACTTATGATGTTCAGCTTATTTCATTATCTACTATCTATGACAGAACGTTTTCTGCTTTTAATATCGATAAGCGATGGCATTGACATTCATCCCAGCTCCAACAGAGGCCATTAAAATGAGATCCCCTTTGTTCAACTCATGTTTTTCTTCACTTGTACCGCGGCGAACTTGATCGAGAAGTGTAGGCACGGTAGCCACTGAGCTATTGCCCAGTTTATGGATGCTCATTGGCATAATTCCTTCCGGAATTTCGCGCTCTTTATAAAGGCGAAAAAGACGTTTAATAATTTCATAGTCCATTTTTTCATTGGCCTGATGAATGAATATCTTTTTGACTTCATGAATGTCGAACCCTGCTTTATCCAGACATGTTTTCATTGCTTGAGGCACTTTTGTTAGCGCGAATTCATATATTTTACGGCCATACATTTTAATATATCGCACATTGGGATCTGACTCAAGAGTATTGCATTTGCCCATGAAAAGGTAGTGCGCCTCATCTGCAGCCCAGGTTCCAACTTCCATCCCAATTATGCCCTCTTTTTTACCTCCCTCAACAGCTTCAACGATACAAGCTCCGGCACCATCTGCAAAAATCATTGAGTCCCGATCGTGTAAATCTATCACACGGGAAAGGGTTTCAGTAGCGACTATAAGGCATTTTTTGGCCATGCCTGATCGAATATAGGCTGTGGCTTGGATTACACCCTGAATCCATCCAGGGCAACCAAATAATACATCATAAGCGACGCAAGAAGGATTTTTTATTCCTAGGCCAAATTTTATTCGAGAAGCGAGACTAGGTACACTATCCGACTGTATGGTATTGGATCGCACATCACCAAAATTATGGGCAACAATCACCTGGTCCAAAGATTCAGGATCAATACCGGAATCTTCAATAGCCAGTCGCCCTGCTATAACACCAATATTTGAAGCCACCATATTTTTATCTACATAGCGACGTTCTTGTATTCCCGTTATGGCCTTGAATTTTTCAGCGATTTCTTCATGCGAAGCATCAAACTGCTTGCCGGAGGCATCGAAAAACTTGTTTTTTGCGAAGTCTTGATTCGTAACAATATTTTTGGGAACATAGCTTCCTGTTCCGGTAATCATAATATTCGTGATCTTCATGAAGACTATGTTTTTTGTAAAAATAGTCAAGTAATCAAGAAATATGACACTTTATTTTAATTCATGGTTCAATAAACTACATTGCTTCTATTTATTGAGCTATTAACCAAGTTATTATTTTGGAATAGTTTTTTCGAATCTCTAACATGACCTGATAAAAGTCTAATTTTCTCCCTTAGCAAAAGTGTAAGAACGGCCCAAGACAAATTTGGCTACTTCTAGTTCTTCTTGATTTCTAGGTGCGTATAACATGATGATATTGGGCGGTAGAAAACCCCTTTTGATCAATGGGTGCCATTCTCCCCAACCTTTATTGATGATGACCTGAGCATCCTCTTCAGGTAGACCAAGATGCAGGCTGTAATCGGGACGCGGATGAAAATGGGCGAACTCTGTACCTATCATGAATGCCTTACAGCCATCACAACAATGTTCATCTTCCATACACATTGCAATAGCTCCGGGTACGGAAATCGCACTTGGTTTTTTTTCTATGTGAAGTAGAGAGAAAGCCCATTTTTGTAAGTTTTCGATATAGGAAAGATCCTCAGGTTGTTGGTTTAATTGAGTATGTGGATTAGTATTGGTGGTAGCTGGGCGATCGCCATGCCTAAAAGGTATGTTCTCCAAAGTTATTGTAGTATCCATTGTACTTTCTTTTGTTTCGTTAAAAAAAATGCAGGAACTAATGATCATGAAAGTGGGGACTAACAAAAGTGCTTTAATCATATTCTCTATCATGTTTCCTCTTTTTTATTGCTTTGATACAAAGATCTAGGCTTCTACTAAGGAAAAAAATAAAGTAGTTTAAGAAATTATCCCTTCTTTTTACTTCTGAGCATGCTCAAGAATTCTGGTGTGATTCCCAGGTAACTTGCAATGTGTTTTTGTGAAATACGCTGTGATAAATTGGGGTATTCTTTTAAAAAATAGTCATAGCGGTCTTGAGCAGTAAAGGAGAGATTTTGTAAGATTCTTCGTTCATGAGCAAACATGGTGTTGCGGAACAATATCCTGGTATATATGACAAATTCTGGCACCTCCGCTACCAAATGATTCCAATTTCTATTGTTGACGGATAAAACCGTGGTGTCCTCTAGTGCTTGGATATTGTGCGCCGCCGGTGTTTTATTAATGAAACTCTGTAAGTCACCAAACCACCAATTCTCCATTGAGAAAGAAATATTATGTTCGACACCGTTGAAGTCTAAAATATAGGTTCTAACACATCCGGAATTGATGAAAAATACTTCATCGGAACGGTCGTCAGATTGGAGAAAATGTTCCTTTTTCGAAAAATGTTTCTCAATGAATTTATCTGTCACAATGGACAAGCTGTCATCGGATATGGAGACTAGACTTTTTATATGTTGGATTAGTTTGTTCACCTAATAATCTTAGTGCAGGAATCTAAATGGAATTTTCAATTCAATAAACGTCATGAATAGCTGAAAATAGTAAGAATCATCATATACCCACAGGTTTTTGTCCTTAATTTTGTCATCAATGGAGGATCGAATAAAAGATGTACTGGATTATATAGAAGAAAATCTTGGAAACAGATTGATGCTCGTTGATTTGGCGGCCATGGCATGTTTGTCTCCTTCTCAGTTTCATCGCCAGTTCAAAAAACAGACAGGGAGAACACCGTTTAAATTCATAGAAGAACTGAAGATGAATAAGGCCAATCATTTGATCTTACAGGAAAAATGGATGATCCAAGAATTGAGTGAGGAGTTCGGTTATAGGGATTATGAAACCTTCTCTAGAGCATTTAAAAAGTATTTTCATTTATCCCCGGATGATTTGAAAGCGATAGTTCATGGGGTTCATTCGAATGTGAAGGATCAGAGTCATGAACTAATGATACTCGCCTTGGATGATTCCGTTGTTGAGAATGATCTTATGAGTCACTTGAAGGCCTTTATGGAAGATAGAGAATTGAAATTGGAAGATTTGAAAGAAGCTCAAATCTTCAAGATAGTCACTAAGGAATTGGCAGACGAAAGTAAGACCCATCTTATCAAGAACAAATTTGCCATGGCTAAAGATGATAAGTTATGGCAATCCTTAATCAAGGAAAGAAAATGAACTGAAGAATAGCAATAAATATTGAATCATGATACCATCGGTCTCTTATCTAATAGTTTTGGTAATTCTAGGAGTTTTATTACCGCTCAACGGAATTCTGTCCAGCAAGCGAATCAAAAAATTCTTTGCTGAGAACCCTAATAGTAGAATGATTTTCTATAAACAGACCATTGTCATTCAGTTGATACTTTCTGCATTGGTATTTGGATCAATGGCATTCAATGGCGATTCTATAGATTTGATTGGATTAGTTTTCCTTAAGCAGGGGTATTTAGTGATAAGCTTATTAACAGCATGTATTTTAGGGGGGTGGATCTTAAGAATTTATTTACTCCAACTGGACAAAGAAAAGCTAAAAAAAGATGTAGAAAAAGATGCCGCGGTTATATTTCTATTACCTACCAAGGATGAAGAATACCATTGGTCCATAGGTACATCTTTTGCTGCGGGAATTTGTGAAGAAATTGTTTTCAGGGGATTTCTGTACTGGCAATTGACTCAAGTTCTTCCAATCGTGCCTGCTATTCTTATCAGCAACATCGTTTTCGGACTGGTTCATTATGCTACTGGATCTAGAAACGCTTCACTTGCTTTTGCCTTTGGTGTACTTCTTTCCATCGTTTTTTTATTGACCGGGTCCTTATGGATTCCTATGCTGATCCACGTATTGATTGATATCTATTCTATGACCAAGGGTAGATTGTATTTTGGATTAAAATTTCATTTATCCTAGACTCTGGTGATAAGATTTATATAAAACAGTTTGCTTTTCTAGTATAATCGATAAGTAAAGTATGTCGCTCCTATGGAGCTCTTAGTTTATAGTTATTATTTGTCTTAGGGATATCTCGCCACTTTGTGGCTTTGAACTTTAACATGCAGCTCCAGAGGAGCGATATGCCCATAGCTCTTTTTTGTTTAAATATTAAGTCCCATAGGGACGACATGTTATTTTCCGCGCCATATTCGGCTCTCTATCTCTAAGCCCGGATTATTATTTATTGAAGTTTACAAAACTCTCCATGCTCCCAAACCTAATCTTCTGCTTATGTAGATTTATCTTTGATAAACTGCTCGTTCTCAACATGAATTGATGGCTGTAAGCTATTTATAATATGGTTCAAGTTGATATTTAACTGACCAATAAGGATTAAGAAAGTAATTGTAGATGGGAATTCATCAATAAGGAACTAATACATCAAGGTTTATCACTTTTCCATATATGCAAAGAAGCCTCCTGATGCAAATTGCCCATTTCGCACTCTAATGATCAGTTGATTGTCCCCTTTTTAAGTGGGATACTTGTTTTCCGACCTTTATGCTTGGGGTTTTTCCAGAAATCATACCAGGCATTCCAGTCATTATCCTTTGAAACGTATCCATCCCTGTAAATTCTACCTAAATCCTGACCATTTAAATAGAGCGTCAACTCATCTGTTGTGGTAAAATGGAGTGTTACCGTTTTATCTTCCTCCGCAGCTAATACCGTTCGAAAATAGGCTACGGTATGTTCTCCTTGATATTCTGTAACACTGCCGGTGATTACAGCACCTCTACTATCCGTTTCAAAATTTTTCCAGCCTAGAAGGCTATCGGCATTCCTGTCTGTGGATATATCCACAGCTTGTTCGATGGCCAAATTAGGTTTTGTTAAGGGCCCAAATACTTCCCATTCTGTAATTAAGGAATCCACTTCATACTGAATGTTTGGAATGTTCTCTCCAGTAAAACTAAACTGTCGAATTGATCGTACACTGATGTCATCAATCCAAACAGCTCCACCGGTAACCCTTGGTTGAAATCCTATTTTACCAGATTTCAATTCAAAAAGCCCGAAAGTTATTTTAGGTCTTTCAAAATCATCAATATACAAATGACAGATTTCATCGACCACTTCCATCTTAAACCTGTGCCATTTTCCTAATTGTATGGCCTGGTCTCCTTCTAGTTTTGTTTTATACTCCTCGTATAAAAGTCGTGATACATTGCCATCTCTCCAGGGATTAACTCTGATTTAGCTTCCATTGCCCTTGACGTACAAAAGACCAAAGTCTTCCCTTTTGTCCGATTGATTATAATTGTAGATGAAGCCTAAATAATTGTGTTCATCATTAGGAAACAACATTTTTCCTTCTACGCTTAAGGGACCCCATTGATCGGAATTCCTGATGATCGCAGAAACATTTCCATTAGGCGCCAATTCGAGAACCTTCCCCTGACCGGGATCTTCAGACTCAATAATTTTTATCGAACTAGCATTATTTATTTCCCAACCTGATAGATTCCCTTCGAAATTATCTTCAAATAATATTTGAGCAGAGCTTAGTATTGGTAAAATTGCAATTACAGTCAGGACTCTAAGTTGTAACATGACGATGTTTTATATTTTACTTGGATGAGACGCAGCTAAATTAGGAGCTTACAGCTTGAACCCGTATAGGTACTAATAGTTTAACAAAACTTTATAATCATGCAATCCAGGTTTTCTTGGCGATGGCTCTTTCCTTTAAGTACAAGTAGAACGGAAATCCGCCTGCCAGTCCTAGCAACAAGGTCAAAACCCAAACGACACCAAGGTTTTTCACACCTGCTTTTTTCCCGTCAAAATAAGTCCATACAAAGAATACCAGGACTGTAAAAAGCAGGTCTATCATAAAGATGGTGGATATTCTATTCGCGAACATCCCTTCAATTGTCGCCATCGGATTCATATACAATAAAATATTACCTGTTTCCAAGGATTCAATGGCTACCAAAATACTAGGAGTAATAAACCCAATGATTGCCAGTATTAAGTACAGATTTTTCACTCCTTATAGTTTATTGCTAAAATACACATAACAATCAAGTTAACTGTGTTTAAATATACTTTTGATGTTTTGAAGTAAACGTTATCCTTTGTTTCTGGCAAAAAAGGACAGGTTTAAGCTAAGGATTGATGTTTAAATTTGAGGTGAAAATAAGATAGGGGGGGTGTAGTTTGCAAACTACAAACAAGTAGGTAAATTATTAATAAAGAAAACGTGCTTTTAATTTTGGTGGTTTCTTAGTCATAGAGATCTAGAGCTACTTTCGAGAGTCCGCATTCAAGTTCGATAAACTCTTCATCCCAGAAATTAAGTTTAAGTAATTTCTTTTTTAGGGATATAAATTCAGTATCCGTGAGAATTATAGTAGCAGTAATAGCTGAGTAAATGGAACTTGGCAGACCTTCTTTCATAACATCCTTTGTTCCATTAATTATTCTATTTTTCCTAATCGTACTTGTTTGAATATTGGAAGCATAGTCATCAATAAGTTCATTCAATTGTTCTAATTTATTTTGAATTGCATCGCCAACTTCGAATCGTTTTCTAACTAATCTATCTTGGTCATTTAGATTCAAAACTGAAATGGTTAGTTTTCCAAGTTGATTAAGGCCTTTAATCCTATATCTCCAGTAGCCTAAATGATTTTTTGGGTTAATCTTACATGGGTCAATTATTGGTTCATTTTTTGTATCATGTTTTCCTTTGGCACCGTTACATTTTTTGCATGCGGGAAGTAGATTTTCCCATTCTAAAACTTCATCCTTATATTTATCTTTGTGATGAAAATGTTCAACTTCGAGATATTTACTTTCTTCTTTTATATTCATTTCACAATAACAACATTTGTCATGTGAGAAATTCAATAATGCACGTTTAATGAAAGATTTATTCCAAACGGGCTTTCCATCTACTTTAAATTTGTCTGTTAGCCTTTTTTGGAGTTCAGCTGTAAGTTTTGCGGGTTTAGTCGTTCTATCAAGTTTAATCATTATCGGAAAGTCCAGCAATTTGAATTCTTAATATTTTTCTTAGCATATTCTCTGAATGTAGCATTTGGTCAAGAATATCAAGGTATTCTTTAGCAGAATTATAATTTTCATTATCGATTGCAGAATTAAAACCATTTATAAGATCTATATAGTAAGAAGTTCTAGTCTCTTGCATGCCCATTACATCTTTTAATATTTCCTCGACAGACCAACCTTGACATCCATAATCTTGGTTTACAACACTATTTAAATTTATTTCATTATCCTCATTTTGTGTCAATGGTATTATCTCTTTTGGTTGTGCGACTTGAATAATATGGGGACTATGAGTTGTAGTAAACACTTGCGCTTTTGGTAATATATTTTTAAGTGTTAAGTAGATCTTCGCCTGCCACTCTGGGTGTAAGTGTAGGTCAATTTCATCGATAAAAATAATGCCAGAGAATTCTTTTACGTTTTTACCAGGGTTTTTATATCTGAATTCAATTTCTTTGATTATTCCGATTAAGACGGCGATACAAGATTTATAGCCAGAAGATAGATACTCAAAGTATATTTCACCTTCAGGTGTGTCTAACATTATTTCGTTTGAATCTGGTAGTACTCTACTGAAGAAAACTTTGGAATTTAAAAAATTGAAACACTTTTTGGCGAGATCAATATTTTTGAGTTGGTTTTCATCTAAATGGTTTTCGTGAGCCGACCATAAATGTCTATGAACGAACCAATTTTTTATGTCATTTTGAGAAGTACCCTTTTTTAGGTCGCTTTCAAAGTGATTAGCGTTTTTATCAGGATCTGTTCTTAAAGATTGGATACGCTCATAAGGTAGATTTCTGTATGTTTTGAAAACTACTATATCTTTTGAGAATTGATGAAAACCTGTTTCGCGACTATTTTCAGAAGGATGGAAAGAAGTAGTATAAAATTGTTTAGTCATAGTTTTTCCGTCAACTGAAGTTTTAACGGACCAGCTTCCTTTCTCTACATTTGCATTCTTTTTTACAGAAATATAGTTTCTCGAAAATGATTGAGCGAGGCAGTCCAGTATTGTAGTTTTTCCAATTCCATTACGTCCACAAATTATATTAAAGTTGTCGTCAAATGAAAGGTCTAGTTTCTTAATTGGTCCAACTCCTTCAATGCTGATACTTTTGATTTTTAACATTTCTTTTCTTTGCTGAAATAATTGAAAATTATCAACGATCGTGAGATGTTTCACCCCATTAATCATCAAATATAAAAGATTATACTTTTATCAACATTTAACGTTATTTTCCTGAAGTCCCATCATTATCACAGTTAATTTATTTTTTGCCGACGTGAAAATGAGATTTTATTCTTCAGGAATTTCAAAATAGCCAAAACAAACAAAAGTCTCTATATAACTTTTGTTATACAATCACTGTTGTCCGGTTAAATGTCGGACAGGATTAAAATTAGTGATATTTAGTTGATTATCAATGGTGGATATTATAGATTTAAAATGATAGCCGCTGATATTAAGCTGAACTAAATAGATTAGGGATATTTTGTTTTCTGCGTAAGTTATTGATTAGAGCCTTGTCTGGATTTTCCAGGAACTTGAATATGTGAATATAGGACATCAGATGAAGTCTTATCATGGAACTAAGGTTAGAATAGGCCCACTTTCTTTTCAGCTTAGATTTTAGGTATTTGATCAATAGATCAGCAATCAAGACACACCACACCTGTATTTTAATGGCGTTTTCATTGTCTCCCAAAAAGTATTGTAGAGGATAAGCTTGTTTTATTCTTTTAAATAACAATTCTATTTGCCATCTGTGCTTGTAAATTAACGTGATTGTTTGAGCTTGAAAAACGATGTTATTGGTGATAAAATAGAAGATCTTATCTTTTTTAGGATCATAGTAAGTGATTAGTCTGGCCTTAGTTCTTGTAACATCATTATGAGAGGTATGTCCCAATATGATTTGTTCATCAGCGATAATGCCCATTTTTCTTTGTTCATCAGTTAATTGAAATTGATCAGTTACTTCAAACTTGGCGTCCTTTCTCATTCTAGTTACCCATGTCACCTGTTCAGTAGTCCATAAATCGTATTGATAATAATTGAGATATCCCTTGTCGAATACTATGATTGATCCTTGTGGTAGTTTCATGTTTTTTATAAAAGTTACATCATGAGAAGCTGCTGAAGTCATCTTAATTAAACAGGGTACATCATGATCTGCTTTAATAAGGGTATGCACCTTCATTCCTCCTTTTCGTCTTCCGTTAGCTGGAGTATTTCCAGCACTCTTTAAAATCTCTTTGAATAAAGTTATAGTAGTTGAATCAGCAATATAAAGCTTAGAAAACCAAGATTCTTTAAATCGGCTGTCCGGTAAACTTTTGTGTAAACGATCATACAAATCCATATATATCTTCTCAAATACTTGTGCATTCCTAGCCCTATTGGCATCTGAAAGCGTACTCCTTCTAGGGCAGTAACTCATGCCGAGGTGATTTAATTTAAGAAAACAGGCCTGCATCCCCGTTGTCACCTCACGCAATGAAGTGCATTTATGAAAAATGCAATATAACATCGTTGTTAAATGATGGTAGGTAGTAAACTTCTTGGTGTAATGGTCAGACTTATACTTCTTCGCTAGTCGGTAGATTTCTGATTTATTTATTAAACTAATCAGCTGAGAAAATATCGGCTGTCCGGTAAAATTTAGATCTTTGTTCATATTGACTAAAATTTGAGTGTAGGAACTACAAATTTCGTCATCCGCAGGAGATTCTTAACTCTCCTGCTCATTTTTTACCGGACAGTAGTGTTATACAATATATAAACGGTTGAATTACAACTGAAAATTTGCTTGATTTCTCTAAGTTATTCCTAGCTAAATCAGGTAAAACAATACAAGAAGAAGTTGCCGCCACTAATTCATAGCATGAAACTTATGAGTAATACTACCCAATCCCCCTCACAAACCCCAAAAACACCTTCTTATGCAACTCCAGATCCATATTAGGAGAAACCGCCACACGAACAATATAATCCTTATCGTCCTCTTTTGTGGTCCCTTGAGTAGAAGTAGCAGGTATGGTCCAGTAGCAACCCTTTAACTGTCCGTAACTGACACAGTACTTACTTTCATGAGGTATTTCTCCAATCATCGCATTGATTAGTTTGAGATTCAATGCTCTTTTATGGTTTTCTCGTTCTTCAGCTGTATCCCCTTTGGTTGGAAGGTCCAATGAAAATACCGATGGCGTAAAACCTTGATTGGCCAATTCTTCTGAGACAAAATTGATTTTTGCTTTGGGTAGGGTGTCGTGGATGAAGTTGACAAATTCACGGGTATTTTCATAGGCTTCACGGATCCTTCGAGTCATAGAAGGCATTTGTTGGGCTAGTATTTCATATTGTAGATCTGTTGCTTCATTGTCGCAAAGTGTTAAATGCAAGCCTATCTTTTCTATTAGTGCTTGCGCCTTTTTATTGGCAACACAAAATCCGGCTGTGCATCGTCCTCCACTTGGAAATTTAGATCCGCTTATATAGGCAATCGCTTTTACGGTAGATAGTATATCATCTTCCCCAAGAAAGCGAGTGTTGGGACAGAAAGTTTGATCCAAAATGAAAACGGGATCAACCGCTACTGCTCCGTTTGCTGTTTGACGTTCTTTGCTCAGAACTTCTTTGAGTTTTTGCAAGTCTGGTACTTCAACTCTGGGGTTAGTCGGTATTTCCGCAATGATATAGGGGACCGCATCTTGTTGGGCAATATTCTCCAGGATACCATCAATGCTCTTTACCATATCATTGCCACTATCCACTAGCAAATCCACCACGTCAACATTGTCGATAAAAGCGGCAACACGCCTTGCTTGATCGTTGGTTCCTCCATAACAGTTAGGGGGAACGACTATTTTGATGGCTTTTCCGGGGTATTTCTCTTGAGCATGGTGAATAAGCCCCATTGTAATGGCATATTGTATGGACAATCCGCTTGAAGCAACCAAAGCATCGGTATTTGTCCCCGTAATATCCTTAATGGTATTCGAGACAAGAGCCTTATTTTCAGTAACATTGTTCTTTTTGTCATTAATAGAAGAATCCCCAACCAGTTTTTTCAAGGCAATAAGACAATCTGCCGGTGTCATGGCAATGGTCTCTCTTCTTCTCACATGTTGAATTCTAGGTGCATAGGCCTCATTCTGATTTTGGGAGGACAAAGTTGATGCAGTATTGATCAAAACAATGCTTCCCAAACTAGTCTTATAATTGATGAAGAAATCCACAGGACCATTGAGGTCAAAATCACAAATATTGTCTTTCTCCGAAATCAAAATGGTACTTCCATCAAATGCCGTAATATCGGATGCACTCTCAATCTTTTTTAGCTCAAATTGATACCCATAAACCTGTCTCAATAACTCCGCATCAAACGTGTCAGGTAAGTTGCCGAAGTAGAGGATTTGAGTGGCTTTGTTGCTTAGCAAGTTTTCTCTCAGTATGGCAAGAGTAGCAATAGTTGTAGATGAAAAGCTAATGACATTCTGAGCATCCACCTTGTTCAATTGTGCAATGGTCCATTCCAGAACACAGGAAAGAGGATGACCAAGTCGAATATAGTCGTAGGCAGTAGGTAACTCCTTAAGAGCACCTAGTTTAGAATCATGGTTTTTATAAAGTGCATCAAAATGTTCTAAAAACTCAACTTTTGCCCTCTTTTCATTATAGATATCTAGTCGATGAGTTGTTAGCTTTAACCAATCTGTAGGTATATTTTCTATTAACTTCTTGATAAAAACCAGTACTGTATTCTCTTGCATAATTTACATTCTAAAATAGGCAGCAAGTATACGCAAATTTTAATGTTTAGGATGGCTTATCATACCGTTCTGATGGAATATTCTTTTTCTAAAACAGGTCACCGTGACTGCTTTAAGTTTTAGCCATTATTTTTGGGTTAGATAGCAATAGGCATTATGTATTCTTTTGCCTTTTATTGTTGCTTCAAAAATACGTCTGGACCAAGTCTATCATGATTTTTCCATTTTTTTGATAAAAAAGGTATTTCTGGCCATAAAGTGTTAATCGATTTCTAAGATTTTTAGTGCCATTTCAGATAACTTAATATTAGAACTGTAGTAGTCATTTAGTATTGACTTGAACTTTTCATTTTGATAGTATTGTTTGAAAACATTTTTCTCTTTCATTATTAATTCATGACTTATATCATGCTCAATTAGAGCTTCTTTTGTCGCCAGACCACATAAATAAAACATAGCGGCATGCCATAAGTGTCTACGTCTTTTTATTTCTTGTTCCTTGCTTTTTATAAAGATTTCCATTCTAAATGGAGATTTTCTCAAGAACAACAAATGAGAACTTTCGTGGAAAACAAATTCAACATAGATTGTGGAGTTCATAAGAGGATCTATGGATGAGATTACTATGTTGTCCAGATCGGGAGAATAGGCTCCAGCCCAATTACCATAGGTGGTTAGGTCAATTCTTACTGTACCTTTCCATTGAGAGCCAGAAAGCTCTTCCATTTTACTGATGACCTTGTCTTCAGTTTTTCGAATAAGATCAATATAGTCGTTTAGTAATTTACGGTTTTCTTTAAAATGTCGATGCCAAAAATGTGTTTCATATAGGGGTTTTAGGGAATTTAAGTTATCGGTAAAAGTTTTTGAATATGCTGTGTCCAGGATCATTCGGTTGCTCGGCTGAGCTTGAAGCCATTTAAAAATTCTTCCCGAATTAATAAGCTTTTGATCAATGATCATTTTAGTGTAAAACTCCACTCCTTCATCATAAGTTCTCTTCTCTTGAGCGGTCAGTTCAGTGATACTCAGGCTGTCTCCAATTTCATTAAACATTAATCCGTCTTCCGCCAACTTGATTTTTTGTCTATTGGAGGCTTGTTCGTAGAAAAAGTGGTGCAAATTCATCCACATATTATTGTGGAATGTGAAATACTTCGTTTGATGAAGAGTGTCAGACACTATCTCTATTTGGGCACAAATAGACAAGCAGTGAACTAGGCAAGTGAAAATAACTAATATCTTTTTCATAGTTCCCGAATTAAATACATAGTTGATATAAACACAACTTTATTATTGTATTTTCCCCAGAAAGATTCGTCTTAAATGTTTCAAACAATTCCAATTTGTTTCCTTAAGTGCAATTATTCTTACGGTCAATCAAATACTAAAGATTAGCCTACATTAAAGTTGAAATTAGCTTTTCAGAAGTATAGAAATCAAAAAACCTCCCCCGCAATCTCCTTGACCAAATTAGATTTACTCATCGTATAATAATGGATAACTGGTACCCCAGCAGCTTTGAGTTCCTTGGATTGTTCAATACACCACTCCTTACCGATTTGGCAAATGGCTTTTGAGTCCTTGGCGTCCTGCACCTCATCGACCAAATCATCAGGAAGATCAATGTTGAACATCTTGGGTAAGGAGACGATATGGCCTTTGACGGATAAGGGCTTGATGCCGGGGATGATGGGTACGGTGATTCCTACTGCTCTGCAAGCGTCTACAAAATCGAAGTATTTCTGATTGTCAAAGAACATCTGGGTAACGATGTAATCCGCTCCCAAATCTACCTTACGCTTGAGGTATTTGAGATCGCTTTTCATATTGGGAGCCTCCGCATGTTTTTCCGGATAACCGGCAACACCGGTACAGAAGTCCGTCTTGCTAGAGTTTTCGAGTTCTTCGTCCAGGTAGATACCTTTGTTGAGATTAACTACTTGTTCTAGTAGTTCAGAAGCATAGTGGTGGCCATTTTCGTCCGGAATGAAGTGTTGTTCGGATTTGACCGGATCCCCTCGTAGAATCAGTACATTGTTGATGCCCAGGAAATTGAGTTCAATGAGGGCGTTTTCGGTTTCTTCTTTGTTGAAACCGCCGCAGATGATGTGTGGAACAGTCTCCACATCGTAGTGGTTCTTAATGGCCGCACAGATGCCAATCGTTCCCGGTCTTTTTCGGACAATTTGCTTCTGTAGTAGGCCTTGTCCACGGTTCTTATAAACATATTCTTCTCGATGATAGGTGACATCGACAAAAGGGGGATTGAACTCCATCAGCGGGTCCAGCATTTTGAATATATCCTTGATGGACCCACCCTTCATCGGAGGGAGAATTTCGATGGAGAATAATGTCTTGTCGCTCTTTTCTATGATTTCTGTGATCTTCATATGCTTATTTGTCCAGTAAATTCGGTCGCAACCATTTCGTGGCCTCGTCCAGGGTAATATTTTTAATCTTAGCCAGGGCTTCCACCTGGTCCATTCCAATTTTTCCCAGCCCGAAGTATTTGCTTTCCTTGTGGGCGAAGTAGTATCCGCTAACCGAGGATACCGGATGCATGGCCAAATTCTCAGTAAGGCTGATTCCTGTTTTTTCTTCGACTTGAAGCAATTCCCAAATGGTCAGTTTTTCGGTATGATCGGGACAAGCCGGATAACCGGGAGCAGGTCTGATTCCCTGGTATTTTTCCTTGATCAAGTCTTCGTTGTTCATTCGCTCAGTAGCGTATCCCCAGAGTTCTACCCTCACTTTTTCGTGCAGAAATTCAGCAAAAGCTTCTGCCAATCGATCTGCCAATGCTTTGGCCAAGATGGACTTATAGTCATCGCCTTCATCTTCATATTTTCGTACCAATTCATCCAAGCCTATCCCTGCCGTTACGGCAAAGCAACCCATATAATCCTGAACTCCACTTGATTTGGGGGCGATGTAATCGGATAAAGCCAGATTGGGCAATCCCTTGTATTTCTTCTTTTGCTGTCGGAGGGTATAGAATTGAGTATGTTCTTCCTCCGTATTTGGATTTAGAATCTTAATGGATTCAAATCCATCCGAGTTGGCAGGAAAAATACCACAAATACCACTGGTTCGAACGGAATTCTCTTGTATCCATTCACCCAACATTTTTTGAGCATCATTGATCAAGGATTTGGCCTGATCTCCAACAGTTGCATTGCTTAAAATATCGGGGTATTTCCCTTTGAGTCCCCAAGTACTAAAGAAGGGAGTCCAGTCGATATAAGGTCTGAGTTCTTCAATACCAGGCTTAAATTGATGGATGCCCAACTGTTTTGGATTATGTATTTCCTCTTGACTGAATTCAAGATATAATTTATTCGAACGGGCTTCTTCAAGGCTTAATAATTCGACCCTAGCATTTTTCTCTTCGAATTTTCTTCTCAATACATCATACTCTCCCTCTAACTCTTGGAGATAGGTCTGAGATTGTTTGCTCAATAAATTCGACGCAACACCAACACTCAATGAAGCATCCAAAACATGTACTACTGGAGCACTGTACTTAGGATCTATTTTGACCGCAGTATGAATCTTCGAAGTAGTAGCACCTCCAATCAACAATGGAATTTTACTGTTTCTGGATTCTAATTCTGTAGCAACGTCCACCATTTCATCCAAAGAAGGGGTGATCAATCCACTCAATCCAATGATATCGACTTTTTCCGCAATGGCCTTGTCTATGATCTCTTTGGTGGGAACCATAACTCCCATGTCGACAATATCAAAGTTATTACAAGCAAGGACCACAGACACAATGTTTTTACCAATATCATGGACATCACCTTTTACGGTCGCCAACAGTATTTTTCCTGCTTTTTTAGAGTCTCCCTCTTTAGAGGCCAATAGATATGGCTCAAGGTGAGCAACGGCTTTTTTCATCACCCTCGCACTTTTCACCACCTGTGGCAAGAACATTTTCCCCTCGCCAAAAAGTTGACCGACAATATTCATTCCATCCATCAAGGGACCTTCGATAACTTTCAGTGCTGATCCCAATATGTCATAGGAAGATTGAACATCTTCGACGATATGGCTGGATATGCCCTTGACCAAAGCATATTCAATTCGTAGATTCAAGTCCAGATTCCTCCACTCATCTGTTTTCTTCTTTTTGGAAGTCGAACCTTTCAAAGAGTCTGCATAATCCAGTAGTCGTTCGGTAGCGTCATCTCTTCTATTCAACAGAACGTCCTCTACGAGTTCGAGCAGCTCTTGAGGAATATTGTCGTATATCTCTAGCATGGTGGGGTTGACAATGCCCATGTTCATGCCGTGTTGAATGGCGTGATACAAGAAGGCAGAATGCATAGCCTCTCGAACCTGACTGTTACCCCGGAAAGAAAAGGAAACATTGCTCACTCCTCCGCTACAATGGGCATGAGGAAGATTTTCTTTGATCCAGGCGCAAGCATGGAAGAAATCAAGAGCATTGGTTTTATGTTCTTCCATACCGGTGGCAACCGGAAAAATATTGGGATCGAAAATGATGTCTTTGGGATTAAAGCCCACTTTTTCCACCAGTATTTCATAGGATCTTGCACAGATGTCAATCCTTCTTTGATAGGAATCTGCTTGTCCGTCCTCGTCAAAGGCCATCACAACCACAGCTGCACCGTAGCGCTTTATTTCCCTAGCTTGTTGGATGAATTCCTCTTCTCCGGACTTCAAGGATATGGAGTTAACCACTGATTTTCCTTGGGTATTTTTCAAGCCGGCCTGAATGATTTCCCATCTTGAAGAGTCAATCATAATTGGAACTCGAGAGATATCGGGTTCTGCGGCAATAAGTCGTAGAAATTTTTCCATCGCGTAAACTCCATCAATCAATCCCTCGTCAAAATTAATGTCCAGGATTTGCGCTCCATTCATGACCTGTTCTCGGGCTACTTCCAATGCCTCTTCGTACTGATCGTTTTTAATGAGCCTTAAAAATTTCCTAGAACCCGTGACATTGGTCCTTTCACCAATATTGATGAAGTTAGAATCACTTCGAATGTATAAGGGTTCAATACCCGATAATTCCATTAAGATCTCAGACATACTGGGCAATTTTTCTTGGTGAGTATTGTTTGCTGAGCTCAGTGATAGCTTGAATGTGATCAGGGCTGGTTCCACAACAGCCACCTACAATGTTAATCAAATCATCTTCCATAAACTCCTGAACTTGTTCTGCCATGAATTCTGGTGTTTCATCGTATCCTCCAAAAGCATTGGGCAAACCGGCATTGGGATAAACACTGACTAAAGCTGGACTCCTATCAGAAAGTATCTTCAAATAAGGTTTTAAATCCTTGGCTCCTAAAGAGCAATTCAGTCCTATACTAAACAAATCGACATGACTTAGGGATATGAGAAATGCCTCGGTAGTTTGCCCAGATAGGGTCCTTCCACTTTTGTCGGTTATCGTACCAGAAGCCATTAAAGGCAATCTCTTTCCGGCAAGGTCAAATGCCTGCTCTATACCATAAAAAGCAGCTTTGGCATTGAGAGTGTCAAAAATAGTTTCGACCAATAAAGTATCAGCTCCCGCTTGTATCAAGGCCATAGACTGTTCAAAATAAACCTCCGCCATTTCATCAAACCCCACTTCACGATATTCCGGTTCATTGACTCTTGGAGACATGCTCGTTGTTTTGTTGGTAGGACCCAGTGATCCGGCCACAAATAAGGGTTTATTCCCATGTTGATCCTGATAAGTTCGAATGGCTTCTTTGGCTAGTTTAACAGCTGCTGAATTGAGTTCTAGGATATGATTTTTAGCCTCAAGACCATAATCCAACATCGAAATTCTATTGGAATTAAAGGTGTTCGTCTCTATAATATCAGCTCCCGCCTCCAAATATTGTAGGTGAATATCTCGAATAGCGTCCGGCTGAGTAAGACTCAATAGATCATTGTTCCCTTTTTGATCCAATGGATGATTGGTAAACAATTTACCACGATAATCTGATTCTGTAAATTTGTATTGCTGTATCATGGTGCCCATAGCACCATCAAGGACGAGTATTTTTTCAGCAGCCAGTTCTTCTATTCTCATGTGATTCTTGTTATTATCAACCTCATCACATAAAGATCTGTCGCTATCCTTATCTTTTCAGAATCTTACTTCTGATAGGATGTAGCACCCGGCCTGAACCCGGGTTGCTAAGATATCATCGGGCCTAATCCCTCCATCTTTCGCAATAAGGCATTGTAAAGTTATGGAAAGTATGATAAGAATCAAGGAATTCGGGATTTTCTTTTTAAGATGTGCTGACTTTAGTAAAAGAGGAGCAGATCAACTCTAATCCGTCCTCTTTTTTTGTAGCTATTTAGATATTTTGTACGATGAACTTTGAAGTCTTAGCCCCATGCTCATCAGAAACTCTTAAAATGTAAATTCCGGATTGTAAGCCAGTGGTACTGATTTGACTGACTCTGTGTAATGGACCTTGATGAATTATTTTACCATTGATATGATAGACCGAATACCAAGCCGAATCATCAAATCCAGAAGTATTAAGTCTAACTATATTTCCTTGAATTACAGGATTTGGATAAACAACTACTGATCTATTCGAGATGATTTGTCCCGTTTCTAAGGATCTATCATTGCTCTCTTCAGTAAATTCTTGTCCAATAGATAATATGAAATTATCAAATCCAGCATAGCTTCCTTCCTCGCCTTTGTTTCTGAAAAAGATCTTTAAATTTTGACCAATCGCAGAAGGGAAATCATCAGAATTAAATGATACGGTATAGTTGTCCCAGTCATCTGTAAGGGAGAAAATTTTATTGACGATATTGACGCTTCCATATCTCAATAGAATTTGAGCCTTAGCTTCCTCATCTTCCATATTAATAGCATCGAATTGTACAGTATAGCTTTTGCCAGATTCAATAAGTAATTCCAGGGTTTGATGAATATAATTATCTCCGGCCTCATGATAGCACATCCACTCTCCATCCGTAGTCTCCATCCATCCTTTTTCTATTCCCGAATCACCATCTCCACCTTTGTTCCATCCAGGAATTCGACTAAAATCATCTTCAAAATCTCCTTCACCAGGTTCTTCAAAACTAAAATTGATGATGTCTTGAAATTCAGGTTCGCCATCGTCATCTTTCATCTTGGTACAACCTGATATTTTCACATCATCGATATAAACCCAATCCGAGTTACCCGAAGCGTCGCATCTAAACCTGATCACTGTGTTGTCAGAAAAACTCATACTGGATATGTTCACAACATCTGTATAAAATTCATCATTGTCGAATTCGTCTCCTTTATTCCACTCTTCTATCGTTGTAAAGTCATCACCTCCGTTGGTAGAAATCTGTAGCCAAAAGTCTTCATTGGCATTGTCCATGCTTCTTGCGAAGTAATTGAACTCGATGGCGATTTCCTCGTAATCACTTAAGTTGAGGATATCTGTGGTCATAACGGATGAATTCGTGTTGTCTCTCAATCGTACACTATATCGACCGCTCGAACTGTAGTCCTCGTCTCTGGCACTCCTTCGACAATCTGATCCTCCATCGTTCCATATGCCCCATCCTGATTCAAAATCATTGAAATCAATGGTAACCCATTCACATTCATCGCCCATGTCGATTAAGGAGAAATTAGCCACTACGTTTTTATCACTATTCATGGATATTGTAATTGGATTATTAGATCCAGTAAGATCTCCGGACCAATTGTCAAATTGAGAATCCGAATTGGGAGAAGCAGTTAAGGTAACCACTGTTCCTTCATCGTAACTGCCCCCTGCTGGATTTAGCGATACTGCACCATTGCCAACCGTACTTACACTTAAGGTGTATTGAGTAGGAGGATTATCGCTGCAGTTGATCGAATTAGAAAGGACATAAGCGGAATGACCGTTTGCATTTTGAGCCCTCAATCTGTATTGCAGTATTCCTGTTGACGAATTATTATCTGTATAAGAAGTCCCTGTAACAGAACTGTTCAATGTATACCAGCTGCCACTATCTATCCTTTTTTGTATTAAATAGGAATTGGCACATTGTACAGATGACCAGGACAACTGAATGCTCGTACAATTGTTGTTTTGAGCCGAAAATGATGAAGGTGGCATTGGCACTGCTCCTTCACATGGATCCGAAGATACTTCTCCAACTTTTCCACCAATAACAATGGGATGAGTTACTGCTGAGCTAGGAGTAATTGTTCCCAGAAATGACTTGTTGTACTGATTTTTAAGTTGAGTGTTGGTTTTATTGGCATATTGATTCTTAACACAAGCTTCTCCATCATTACTAATTGTACATCGATTTCCCGATGTAATCGGAGTGTAACTTGCGTCTTGCTCATTAAAATAAGCATTGGTATTATTAAAGGGGCCAAAGTCTAGTGTTACGACCTGTGGAGCAAAGAAATACAAAGGATCCACTTTCTCTCCACTGATTAAAGGAAATCCTTTTCCAGTAACTTCGTCGTATATTATTTCAGCATCCATTACAATATTATTGTTAGAATTTTGAAAATTAATGTTTCCTTTGATCAATACTTCCGATTGTGTCGGATTAACTGATAGCATACCAATACCAAAACCATCATCTTCATTACTCAAGTTTTCGCTCGCACATCCGACAAAAATATCAGTCCCCGAATTATTAAACGTACCTCCGTCAATGGTCACTTGGGCATTTTTGGGAAGCACAATTCCTACTGAATTTCCTGAGAAGCCCTCAACAGTATTGTTATTTAGTTTCCAGCGATGGGTATTATGGAAATAATCCATATCTATTCCAATAACTTCCGGTTCATCCTGAACAAAATCAGGAGCGGGATTCGTACCATAATCTTCATAACCCGTTCTAGATCCATATCCGAATATCTTTGAGTTCTGAATCGTAATATTTGTTGAAGTCTCATGACCGAACCCTGTTCGACCGATGTTCCATAAAACTGTTCCATCAAATACGAATTGCAATTGATCTTTATAATCTCCGGGAAGGTCATTCATCCAAGAATTGGGGTCTGTTTCACTAGGATCCGTTCTTTGATGAAATTCTGTATGCATATAATAGGTTTGTACACCTCGTACAAAATTATAAGCAGTATTATTATTGAAAGGTCGTGGTTGCAAGTACCATGTGTCTAATACGAAGTTGGGATATCTATTTTTCCAATCCTTTAACATTTGGTTTTGAGAAGGGAATTCCGATGCCGGAACATGGGCATCAATATCTCCTCTTGCCGCACCCATTCCTTTTTCAATTAGTCCGTCTAACCAATATACATATGCATGGCCAGTGCAACCGGAAACCACATTTCCCTCTACGGTTATACCGCCACTATGAAACCAAAAACCATCTCCCTGCCATGCAAAATCTTGACGATGTTCTCTTAGGTCAACAAGTGAGCCAGTTGGTCCACCTTCCGTGTAAGAATCTCTGGGACGTGGAGCTGTCATAATGGGATTTTCAGGATTAATAGTCCTAATAGCAATATTTTCAATGAAAGATCCGGTTTCATTACCAGCTTCTGTATTGAAAGCACCACCAACCACATCGTAGCTTACATTTTTTATAAAATTTACTCTTGCGGAGTGATTTACATATCCCCATCCCGGATCATTATTAACAACACATCCTTCTACTACTGCCGGAGTGGGTAGGGGAGTGATCGGTCTTGCCGGAAATACAGAATCATCTAGTCCACCTCGATGAAAATGAAAGGAGTAGCGTCCTCTTGGGTTCCTTTTGCCATTGGGTACCGGAGAACCTGTATTTTGATTGGCATCCAAATCCTCAAAGTCCCAGTCATCTAAAATAATTGATTTATCCGTTCTGCCAAGATTATTGGCTTCTACGTATTTAAAATTGACATCGAGATTATGCATAAACATAATATGACCACGCGGTTTGCGGAATTCACCTCCTATAGAACTTACACTAGGATTTTCAGAGGATATGACTATATTTCTACTCAAATTGGCAACATGTACATCCAGGTCAGGAGCTTGAGAAGGAGCTATATGATCTCTCACTAGTGGAGGAGTAAATGTTATAATATTGTTTGAAATATTAGTGATGGTCACTACTTCATCGCTGCCGATCTCGTCTATACTTGATATTGAAGCGTTGGTTATCGGATCTGTTCCGGCTACTACCAATTGATCTCCAATCTTCCAACCTGTGGGCGCATAATCCAGGACGAATTCTGTAGACCCCGCTTTGGGGTGTGTCATTAAGGTCAACCAACTGGTCTTTTCGCTTCCTTGCATCGTTGTTGGGCCCATTAGAACAGCACCTGGTGCAAATCTGTCAGGGTCAAACGAACTACTAGTACCACCCCTTTCTGCAAAAACTAAACTAGCCTTTCGGTCAGTTTGTATGGGATTAGAATTGGTTCCAATTTCTATTGTTCCCATCATTCCGCTAAAGAGATATTCTGTGCGCAATTCCGTATCGACGTCAGTAGCGAAAGCAAGCTTGCCACCATTATCTATCCGAACTGATTTGAATTCTTGAGATATCTTATCATCTACGGTTACGGTAATTCCCTCTGGGATAAGAACGCGATCATCATCACCTGGCAAAGAGCCTCCCCAAGTAGAAGCGGAAGTCCAATTACCGGAGGAACTGGCTACTTTCGTTGCCGTGCCAGCCACCTGCATGGGTGATTGCGAAAATGCATAGGGACTGGAAAAGCCTAGAGAAAGCAAAAAAGCCAAAAACATGTAAAGGAATCTTGGGTCAAATAAAGTATTAAAAGCCATATAACTGATTTTATAACAGGGTAGAATCATGACCTGTTGGAGTAAATAATATCAAGAGCGTTCCATTATGATTGATTCATATGTGAAACAAGCATCTAAGAATTTACCCTACTTATTTTTGCTTTTTTTCGGAATACGGAATAAGAAAAGTAGTTAGCGATGTGAATTAGATGAGCTCAGTTTGTTATTTATTCGAGCAGGACTAAATCATAGGTTGACGAAGCTGTTTTATTTTGTTCGAATAAAATTAACTGATCAATACTTTGGCCAAAATACTGTTAAAATATGAGGGTGTTTGGGCTCTAAGGATTATATGATTGATCATCCTTCTACATCGGGTGATCCTAATTTTTATCCACCTTTTTCTCGATCTCCTGAAATACTTCTTCCAGCTCTTCTAAAGCATCTTTCAATTTTCCCTGGATTTCTTTGTCTTCTAAAACTTCTTTAACCTCTTCGAGACTTTCATTCAATTCTTCTCTGAATTCTTCATCCTCTAATCGAGTTTTTACTTCGTCCAGTTTATCCTCTAGTTCATCCTTCAAATCCTCATCCCAAACTTCTTTCAATTCCTCAATGGCTGACTCTAGATCCTCCTTTATATCATCATTGAAAATATTGGATATTTCGTCTATTGCACTTTCTATTTCTTCATCATCCAATGCTTCCTTGAGTGCATTGACTCCTCTTGTGGATCCATAGACCAGCGCATATTTGGCGATTCTGGCCTGTTCGAATATACCCATTTCACCTTCGTACTTTTCGTAAAGTTCTTCACTGAATTTTTGAAATTCTATGTCTTTTTTCTCCCAATCCTTTTGTGTGTAATTGTTCTTATTCTCTTTTATCTCTTCAATGAATTCTTCATAATTCTCTAGATAAGCTTCTTTAGTATTAACTGAACTAGCGCAAGAAAAAAATAAGCTTAACAGGAGTGCGGCTAAAACTAAAAAAATGGCTTTTTGATACATCGTTATTCTTTTTTTAAATTAAACGCCACAAACATTACACATTGTTCCCACCGATCATTTATTGTAGTTTCGGAGCGTATTTCTCCAGAGTATTATAGATATCGTAATACGCATTCACCCCTTCTTGGTTTTCAATATTGGTGTTGACCAAAAGTATTCTGCCTATTTTATCTTTTGAATTAAAAAACATCAAAGTAGATACCCCAGGATCTCCACCGGTATGCCCTACATTGCCCGTTCCAGAAAAACCCATGAATATTCCAGAATTGTATTCATCGTCATAAGGATGATTGGGATCTCTATCAACAAAATTTTCATCTTCTAATTGGATCTCGAAAAGCTCCGCATAACTTTCTTTCCTGAGCAATGTTCCGCTTCCTGAATATCCATTGATCAATTCGACCAAATACTTGGCTAAATCACTTACATTGGTAAGAAGCCCACCATCCGGATAGCTAATCAATGAGTATAAAGGAATGGTAGTCTTCTGGTTAGAATATAATGAAGAAGCATGGTCCAAATCCACATCATCATAGCTCCAAGCAGATTGGTTCATTCCCAATGGCTCAAGAATATGTTCTGTAGTAAATTCGGCATAGCTTTGATTCGAAACCACTTCAATGATGTAGGCAGCCAGGGAAGCACCAACGTTGGTGTATTCGAACATTTGTCCGGGAAGGTCCTTAGAAAATGCATTTTCACTATACCATTCACCTTCTTTCGATAAATAATTCTTCAGATATTCTGAAAGCGAAACCTTCAACTCGCTGGAATTAAAGTTTTGAGGGATATTTTCAAACTTAACTCCAGTACTATCCGCTTTACTTCTCAAAACATAAGATTTACTCTCATAATTATCATTGTCTAGAATACTTGATGTATGGGTCGCTAAATGTCTAATTGTTATTGGATCATTCGGATGACTTGGATTCTCCACTTTAAAAGGAAGGAATTCATTCACCGGATCATCCAAATTCAGCAATTCCATTTCCTGAGCTTTCATCAGGGCAATGCCTATCAATGTTTTTGACACAGAAGCAATAGGTTGAACGGTATGGACAGTATAGGGTTTCTTCGAATTAACATCCGAAAAGCCTATCCCCTTTTCATAGCGCACTCCTGCAGAATCAACGATAGCTACTCCTAATCCATTAAAGAAATCTTTGCCTAAATCTGCAATTTCTGAGGTCAAGCTGTCTTTGATCAGTTGATCGTTCGTAGTTTGCCGGTCTGAATCCTTGTTTAGCTTGCAGGATAAGAGAGCAAAGATCCCTAAAAAAATGAGTAAGATATTCTTCATTCAATATAGATTGATATGGTAAAAATCGATCGAAAGTATCAATTATCCCTATCAATTCCAAGCCAAGAATACCCGCTTATTTTTACTGTTTAATCTCTTTTATGGTTGGAACAATATAATCATTCAGCAATTCAGTAGTCTGGTTATGAGATTGCATGCCCCCGTTATAAAAAGTGCTGGTCAGTACAACGACCAGTTCTAACTCCGGAATTACTGCAACTTTATTACCTCCCGTTCCAGTCATATAGTAGGCTCCTTCTCCACCAAATTCAGATATCCACCATAGGTATCCGTAGTTGAAGCCTGGTCCAAATTCGATTTTAGCCTTTGGTGTAGTTGACTCAGTTACCCATTCTTCAGAGATGATTTGTTCGCCATTCCACTTGCCTTTATTGAGGTAGAGTTGCCCCATCTTTAACAAATCCCTGCTGCGCAAGCCAAGACCTCCACCAGTCATCGGAATCCCCAAAGGCGTCATTTGCCAATGGTATTCTGTAATCCCCATCTTGCTAAAAAGACTTTCTTCCGCATAGCTTTTTAGATCACCACTTATCGTGTTGATCACATCCCCAAGCACAACTGTACCCGCGGTACAATAACTAAAACTTCTACCATACTCCGATTCTTCTGGTGTTTTAGCCCACTCTGGAAACCCCTTTATCGGAAGGTCCCAATAGAATTTTACCCAATCTTCAACAAGGTACATGCGCTCCTCATTTCCCCTGGAAATCTGATTCCAATCATCACATTCAAGCATAGAGGACATGGTTAATAAGTCACTTATTGTAATCTTATCCTTTCTGGAGTCGGGATAGTATATGTTTTCTCTTTTCGAATATTTCGAAGCGGGTTCATCTATAGAATTTAGTTTCTCATCATGGATTAAACATCCGATCAATGTACTTGTAATGGATTTAGTGGCTGATCGAGTGTTGTGCAAAGCGGTAGGCTTACTGTCATTATAATATCCTTCATAGATCAATTTCCCTTGATGAGCTATCAAGACACTGGTTATTTGCTGATAGTGCTCGATGGAAATGAGGCTATCCATTTTTTGAAGTCTAGGATTGCCATTCAGTATATAGTCTGTTTTCCAATCTCCTTTAAACTGCAAAGGCAAAAAAGGATTTTGCTGTGCTTCTGCTTGGATAAATAATAGGATCATTGCCCATATTACTAAGAATGCTCTCATATTGTACAAAATTTTATCGCAATTTGCACTTACTGGCAAAGACAAAATAGGAAATTATTAACCTATGGTTTTAATGATCTTCTTTGGAGATACTTTGAAGTGTTTTTTTAGATCAGCTATCATATGACTTTGATCGTAATAATTATTCAGATAAGCCACTTCAGTCAAGCTATATTTTTTGGATAAAATGGAAGCTATGGTCTTATGCAATCTTACTTCTCGGCAATATTGACCAAAGGAGATGCCCTGATGTTTGTGAAAAGCTCGTGATAAATACACGGGATGGATACCAAGCTGCTCACTGAGCGTCTTAAGCGATAGATCTTCACCAATGTTTTCATGAATAAGTTCTATGATTCTAGAGAACCATTGGGGCTTTTTAGAGCGATCATTATTGAGGTCTTTTCTTATGGTGGATAACAGTTCTATGACCAGCATTTCGACACTAGTTTCCGAAAAAGCATCAGCTTTTTTTGATTCCAATAGAATATGGAAAAGCAAATTCTTTGCTTTGGGGTTTTCTATGTTCAGACTTCCTTCAATAGCATCAATACTCAAGTCGAATCGATTGATCCATCGCTCATTGATTTCGATATGAGCTCCTCGGGTATACTCATCAGGTTTCATATTGCGATGGGAATCTTGCCAATTGTGAAATACCAAACTTCCCTGTTCGAGTGAATAGCTTTCTTTCTTGTTTTCCTCCTTGAGTTTACCGGCAAGAAGAAAAGTAAAATAGGGGTTTTCATGATAGTGCCAATGAACATATTCATGGGTGTATTCCGTATCAGTGACGGTGACGCCATTGATATGACTCTTAAAGTTCGAATTGCCGTAGAATTGTCCTTCTTTTAGTTCTTTCATTTTTTAAAGATGCCATCTCAGTTGATGACTTGTAATGGAATTTTGATTGACTCTGAATTAAGCAACGAATATAATTGAATTATAGATTGGATGTAAGGATGATTATTTGTTTTCCTTTAGCACAGATCTTGCATGGTCGAATAAGTTTTCGAATGCATCGAGACCAATAGTATCAGGCCGAATATCTTCTCTGGAGCTTAATCCCATGAACACATTGACAAATTTTATGCTTCCATTCTTATTGGAAATGCTCCAATATCCTCCGTCGCGAACATCGGGATTATTATAGTGCTTATCTCCATCCCATGGCTCCAACTCACGTAATAGAGATTCAAACTTAGTCTGGTCAGAAGCTATTGCAAAACTTCTGGTATGCATTGGGTTTTCCTGATCTCTCATGATAATTCTTACTGAATCCTTATTGATTTTGATGGTACTGGGATGTAGGCTTGATCCTTTACCGTAGGGGCCCCATTCGATTGTATATGGATAATCTAGTTCAGCTTGTTTATTGTCTTTAGAATCAACTTGGTGGGAACAACTTGCGATGATTAAGCTTGATGCGATAAGGGTGAGTAGTTTGAGGTTCATTTTTTGATCTTATTTCTATTAGTAGAAACCATGCTTTTGCTGGTTTTAGTATTGGAGGTGAGTTGTGTTTTCGAGTTGTTAGATTTAAGGGATGATTATATGCAGCTTCTCTCGACGCAGGAGAGATATGCTGTCATCATATATTGTTACACGGGGTTACCTAATTTAGTTAATATTAGAAGCACCCAACGGGGGGCGTTGGGGTAATTTCTTCTATATTCGATTCTATTCATTCTTTAGAGCACTATAAAGTCAGATTGTTAGTTTGGAATAATTGGTTTTAATGAAATGTGAGAACAATAATCTTGGTCTAATCTAGTCGAAAATATGTAAAAACTCCCATCAAGTACAATTCCTCCTCCTTCGCTATAAAATATGTAGTCTTCTCTATTTCCTTTTATTGAATAAACATCATAACAAAAGCAATTATAATTCTCAAACAAAACACCTATGTTATATCCAGTTTTATTATAAAAGTCAAACTCCATTTCTCTAATCTTTTGAGGGAAGATTTTATTTATCAATTCCATGTTTTCTCCTTTTTCCATTTGGTCCCTATATGGATCAGCAAATTCAATATAATCTTTATAAAGATTGTAAACTTCTTTTACAATCTTCCTATCGTTACACTTCATCATCTTATCTTCAATCCTATACTCCATTTTGGGTTGTAAATCATTAGAAATGATAAGTCAGTTACAGTAGATGAAACAAAGTAATCATTGACACCTAGATTGTCGCCATATATTGGTACTTCCAACTTGAATTTTACAATTTCTTTGTCATTTGCTTGAATGAAATTTCTGAATTCAGATTTTTCGGTATCAAAATTGAAATTATATATTCTGTGCTCTGTATCTGCCTCAGTGTCTCCAGGTTCATCTTTATCTTCTTTAATTGATAAATAGATACAAATACCAATGAGGATTAGACCTATTAAAATCAGTGAAGTTTTAATAGATGCTGAGTAGCCACTTTTGTTATTAGTAATAGCAAAAATTAAACCCATGATACTTGCTACAGAGCCTAGCAACCCTATTAAAATTATATAATCCATACTTTTATTTAAAAAAAACTATGTCTCTGAAGAAAGATTAAAATAGGAAATTTTTACTTATTCCCAACGTTGTTTGTAGTTTCAAACTACAAACCAATATCTCAATATGTTAAGTTCCATCTAATATGCATCCGTAGTTTGGACCTGTCCGCCTTTTCGGAGGAAACTACGGACAACGGGAGGGCTTCTTATAACTGTTAATTCTTTATGAATCTTTCAAGGCCGATTAACTCTTGGCATCTATAGAACTTCAATATATATAATCCGTTAGCCAATCTTCTTACATTAATTTCATTGCCTCTTAATGTTTCTCTTTTCAGTTGCTTGCCTTGAGTATTTACTATTTCATACTCATCAATCGTAATCTCAGTTGCTCCAACTAGACTTATATACTCCTTCGTTGGATTTGGATATACCTTCAGTCCCTTATATGTATTTCCTATCTCTACTCCGGATGTCATCATTGGATTTCCTTCATTATATAATGAATCTACTTCTAGATCCGTTATGGATCTATTGTATATTCGATAATCGTCTAAGGATCCATCAAAATAATTTGCGAAGCCTAAATTTCCACTACTACTATATACTGAGTCTTGTACACCTAGTAAAATCGGACGTGCACTATTCGTATTTATTGTTGGCAATTGACTATCTATTGTCTCATCAATTAATACCCCATCAAGATATAATGATATACTACTGTTTTGTCGAACTAACACAACATGATGCCATTCATTATCAAAATAGCTTGAATCTGTATGCGATACCGTAACATTATTTATCCCATCTCCCACTCGCCATTGAAGCGTAGAAGAGGGAGTTTCCATCGTGCGGATAAATATCCTTGGTTTTATTGTTGTTCCTTCTCCTTTATTAATTATAACTCCATATGTATTTTTATTCGCTGTCTTGAACCACGCACTTATCGAAAACGATCCAGCACCTAAATCTAGTTCATTGTCATGATCTATTCTTATATATGAATTGTTGAAGCTATAAGCATGTTCAATGTTTTCAAATCGATCATCACTTAATACAGCACCGTATATTACTCCATCATTTTCACCTATTTCATCATTAGCATTCCCATTATTAAAATAATAACGCGCGATATTACCCTCCTTGACTACTTGACTTTTGATTGTTCCTGATATGGATAGCAGTAATATAAATAGAAAGTTAGTTTTCATAGTTAACTTGTTATTATCTCAATTCCACAAAATATAATTTTTTTTTTGACCCAAAAAACTATTCTTTCTCCCCTCGTTGTTTGCAGTTTCCAAACTACAAACCAATATCTCAATATGTTAAGCTCTATCTAATATGCATCCATAGTTTGGACCTGTCCGCCTTTTCGGAGGAAACTACGGACAACGCGGAGAATCATGGACATTTGCACTTTGTTGGACACAATATCTCTGTTATTTATTTTTTATTTACTTCATTTTTTAAAAATCTGTGAAGTGACGGTCTATTTAGCATTAGTTCGAATTTGTCACTTTGTATGCCAATAAAATCCAACATCATTGTTTTCAAGATTATGATAAGAGCAAGATTATATTTATACATATTTTCCTCTCTAATTATGTTTTTTTCTAATCCAGATGAATGATGGACAAGATAATTTCTAGTATTCATTACTTTAAAGATAAACTTTGATTTCTTAGCTGGTAAAAAACTTGTGATTACATCAGAATGAATTTCAAGTATTTCTTTTATTCGTGATCTTAAGTTTAGTTCATTGCTATATGCGAGTTTTCCCTTTAACCATTCTTTATATTCTTTTGGGGTATTCTCTAAAATGGCGCTTACTCTTTTTTCGTGATCTTCAACAGGTAAATCTGTTTTGTTACTTAATCTTCTATGTAAGGTTTCAATTGCGAATATAGTATTTAGGAATCGTTGCTTGGCATAAATCTTAGTTTTGTAAACGGTATCTATATAAAGATCAACAACAGGAGAAAGTAAATTGAATTTTTTAATCCACTTATCCAGTATGAATTCCCTGTTTTCTTGAATATCGTCAAAATTGAATAACATAGATTTTGGGTCAACGTCATTCAAAACTTTTGATGTTAGAATATCACTTGTGAAAATTAAATGATTTACAATTGGTGTTTCCATATGATTCAAAATACTACTATTCGTTAATTCGAATGAATTTATTCTCGTTATACTAGATAAACCAATAGATATAAAACCAATCATTAAATTTACTTTTTTTAAAATATACTCTAGCGGAGTTAATTTTGTATATCTTATATTAAGTAAAGCAATTTGTTCAAATTCTCTTTTTTTAATAGAAAAAGACGGTGTTCTGGTTAGTTTAAATGTTACATATATTTCTATTTCGTCATCCTTATACAATTTGATGTTTTCTGGATACTTGTATTCAAGAGTTGATTTATAAGGATCACTAGTATCTCTATTGAATGTAAAACCGGAAATATTTACCCATTCAGTAAAATTATGAAGTTGAAGCGTTACCTTGTCAAAAAGGATTTCTTTTTTTTTATTAAACCAGTGCCCGGTAATTAAAAATCTAGAAGAATAATTTGTGGTACGTATTCCCGGAATACTTGATGAACTGCTCCCATTGCTTTCAACTAAAGTTATTCTTTTGCCTCTTCTAGTGAATCCATGAATAATTTCATGTTCTTCTTTATGCTCATTATAATCTTCAGCAAATGGATTCAGTATTTCTAAACGAATACCTTTTTCCGGGAAATAAGAAATTGTTCCTGAGCGAATAAAATTTTCATGTCTTGGAAGTTTCCAAAAACCCATATCTTCAAAAATTATATTCATTTTTGTGTTGTTTGTTTATTCTGACTAACGTTCGATAAGTTGCAGATTATCAGCTCCATTATTTGACTTACTTGTCAATTTTTCTTCCATTTTATGATTACCGATCGAACGTCCGCTTGAGTAATCAATAGGCATTCGAAATTCGATTTCTTTCCTTTTGGTTGCCCTATCTGGGGATTTATGGCTAATGGATTATTAAATGCGGAGTATGACCGAAGGGAATATTCTGTCAAATATAGTGTTATGCATCGTTATTCTTTTTTCAACATTACTTCATTTTTAAGGGAAATAGAATCCAACATATGTTTTGTTGTTTTGTCATAGAGGCATAGTTTGTTTTCAATTTTAAATGTTTTTTTTTCAACTGAATTTGATGAACACTTATCAATAATCAAGATTCCAAAGGTAAATAATGCCAAAAGGCTTGAAAAAATACTAATTCTTGATGAAAGCACTCCTGCTTCCCAAAATTTCTTTTGTGTCTTAAGTTCAATTTTCTTGTTGGCAACAGATTTTTCAAATCCACCTTCAATAAGATATTTCTCAATTCCTTTTTCTGTTAGCTCGTATTTAGGCGAATTTTTGATTTTTGCAATATATCCGCTTCTAACTAACAGATTAAAGTTATATTCAAAACTACTTTCCGCAGAAGATGAAATACTTTCTTTTTGTAGTTGATTATCATTTAGTTCCTTCAATATTATATCTAAATCAGAAAGCATAATTAATCATTTTGTATCGTAATCCTGAAGTCTTTGAAGTCACTGTCAAAGAGATCATTTAATTTTAATTTTAGACCATTGAAGGATCTTTTAGCAGCCAGAAGTTGTGGGTTTAAATATTGAGTCTCAATTCTCTCACTTATTTTTGAATAGCAAGTATCAAATATTTCGAGCAGTTGTTTGATATAGAATGCACAGTATATATTAATTATACGCTTATAACTAATTAGATCTTTGTTATTTACATCTTTGCTCTCGAAATTAGAATTATTTATAGTTTGTATTTTAAAACCTAATCTTGATTTTACGTATTCATTTCGTACTCTATTTATATAGGCTATTTGTCTGGATACTACATCTGCAAAATAAAAGGTTTCCTTTAAGGCAAAGTCTGATTTTAAGCAATAATTGAATGGCTTCCAATGTTTTCGCATTCCCTTTTTGTAAAAACTAACGGTTGCATAGCAACTTGATCTCACTTTATCAATAGTTGATAAAATATGTTCGTGTTTATTTATTGAAAATGATACTGGCAATTCAAATGCTTCAAATTTTTTGGGGTTTTTAAAAAGATATCTTTCAAAAGTCAAGTGAGTTGGAACACTGTGGAATATCTTTAAGCCAGATGAGAGAGGTTCGTTAGTTGAATCTACTGATGCCGAGAAATATTCAAAATGCCTTTTTACGTAGATTAGAAAATACTTACAATTAGTATTAGCATAAAATCGTATTTTACGAAAAGACTCTGGTTTTCGCTTCTTTTTAAACCATAAATCAATTTCTTTATCAAAATTGTATTTTCTTATGATTTCTGTTTCATCATTTCTTGACTTATTTGTTACACATGTCAAAAAATGCCCCCATTCATCAATATTAGAGTGAAATATATTAGAAAACATTTTTTTGAAATCGTCTGCATCATAATACGGCTCATTTTTTTTCAATTTGAGAAGTGCAAATGCGTTTAAAAGGTCAAATAAACTAACTCCAAATTTAAAAATGTCGTAATTGTTTTTAATGTTCTTTGAATCGGGCTGCTTGTTAATTATTTGGGAACAAAACAGTCTAAATAAATTGCATCTAAATGTTTTGGAATCGAGGTCATGGGATTGAATGAAATAATCTAAAGATGTTGACATAGATGAACCCGCATCCAAAGTTTGATTACTTAAATAATGACTCATCGCATAATATATGAATATGCCACGCTTTAACTTTTTTGGAAAAGAATCTGCAGAAATATTTTCAATTGTTTCTTCATTGTCAATGTTTTCAAAGCAGCGGAAAAATGCTTGTCGATTTCCATTCCATAATCTAAAAACATATGAATGATCTTCTAATCTTATTGAATTGAAAGAGTCAATAAGGTTCTCAAAGGCATGCCTTTTTGGACTATGTTCAATTGCAAAAGTACTACATAGATGATCATAAAATTGAAGTTTCCGTTTTAAGATACTATTAGATCTTTTTATGGATGATATTGAATATTTTGGAGTTTTTAGTATCTTCCTATTCCTTTCAATTTTTGAGGAATTAAGTTTGAGTTGAGTCAAAGTACTTACATAGTTTGCAGTTCTATAAATAAAAATATAGTGAATATTACTTAATCTTCTTGAAATATTATATTCATAGTCTAAGTCGTCGGGAAGGTTTTGCTTAATTAGTTCAATTATATTATCGACATGTGGGATAAAATCTGATCCTAAGAGTTCAATTGTAATGTCAAAAACATCATCTAAATTATCAAGAATTATAATACTCCTTTTGTCAGAATCCGTGAATGAAAGAATACTAATAATAATTAAAAAACTAAATAATTCGCTATCTGAAATTAAATTGGATTTGTACCAATTTTTGATAAGTGGCTTAAAATTTTGCTGAAAATAATTTTTGTTTTCTGTTTGTGATTCACAATTATCAACGAATTCAATAAATCTGTAAAACCAAGTGTCAAAAATTGCATGAAAATCATTATAGTAACTGTAATCTGGAGTGCCTTGAGTTGGTGTTTCTTGATTTAAAATAGAATTTAAAAGCCTAACATTTGCATAAAAAATATCTCTATTTTTTTTATATCTATCTATAATCCATAAAACACATTTTTCTTGGAAATCAAGTTTATTGTTGAGTCCACTCGAAACTTTAAAATCAAGATTGAAAAAAGAGAATTTATTTTTCTTTTTATGAATAAAGCTTTCAATAAAAACTGATTTTCCATTCTTGCCATAACTATGTACGAAATGATATGGAAGTTGTCGTTTAGTAATATTATAATCCAGATTTTCAATTTCTTTGTTATAACTGTTTATATCGTCAACATATAAAAAATCAAAGAATGACTGTACTGGGAACCTTTTATTCGATTTGCTCCATCTAAATTCCATTAAGTTATTGAAAAAGAAATTATCCACATCATTTTTAGTGTTTGTTGGAATTTCAAAAAGTTTTACAAAATCTCTTCTTTCTATGCTTGTTAAATCTCTCATTTTTAATTTTATTTATGATGCATAATGTAGTTATAATGCCAACCATACCATGTTATATTCCAATTGGTTTCAGTTTAAACATTTACAAACGTTTAAAATCCTTCTATTCAATTAGTCTACGCTACACCGGAATTTGCATCTTTTGGGATGGTCTAAATATAAATAGGAATGATCAAATCACTTGTATAACTTTTGTTATACAAAAAGAGAAGATTTTGATGTATTACGCTTTTTAAGGAATGTCTTAATAGACCTTCTTGCCAGAATTTTTTCAAAAATTACATGAATTGGTAAATTCGAATAATTACACCATTCTCCCCATCTTCACTTCCTCCACAACTTCTGGATTCAATAGAGTAGAAACATCCCCTAGATTAACCATATCCCCGGAAGCAATCTTCCTTAAAATTCTCCGCATGATTTTACCAGATCTGGTCTTGGGAAGACCACTGACAAACTGAATTATATCTGGCTTGGCGATAGGTCCTATTTCTTTCTTTACCACATCAATGATCTCTTTTCTGAAGTTGTCATCAGTGACTTTGCCTTTGGTAATGACATAGGCATAAATACCTTGTCCTTTGATCGCATGTGGATAACCTACCACGGCAGATTCTATCACATTAGGATGCTCATTGATGGCGTTTTCGACTTCTGCTGTGCCCATACGATGTCCCGATACATTGATGACATCATCGACCCGTCCAATCACTCTAATTCTACCAGCTTCATCACGCCTCGCTCCGTCACCTGTAAAGTACATTCCCTTAAAAGCGGAGAAATAGGTGTTTTTACAGCGTTGATGATCACCATAGGTAGTTCTTAGCATGGATGGCCAAGGAAATTGTATGCATAATAATCCTTCGACGCCATTTTCTTCTAAAACATTTCCATCGGCATCAACTAAAACGGGCTGAATTCCTGGCATCGGATAAGAAGCATAAGTAGGTTTAGTATCTGTGATGCCGGGTAGGGGAGTAATCATTATACCACCGGTCTCTGTTTGCCACCAGGTATCTACGATGGGCGTTTGTTCTCTTCCTATATTTTTATAATACCAATTCCAGGCTTCTTCGTTGATGGGCTCTCCAACAGAACCGAGGACTTTGAGCTCACTCAAGTCATATTTTGACGGCCATTCATCACCGCATGCCATTAATGCTCTAATGGCGGTTGGGGCTGTGTAGAATTGATTGACTTTGTGTTTTTCGCATATTTCCCAAAAACGCCCGGGATTGGGAAAGGTTGGCACTCCTTCGAACATCACCGTTGTTGCTCCTGCAAGAAGAGGCCCATAAACTATGTAAGAATGCCCGGTTATCCAGCCTATATCCGCCGTGCACCAGTAAATATCGCCGTTCTGGTATTGGAATACATTTTTGAACGAAAAGCAGGCATAGACCATGTATCCACCTACCGTGTGAACTACTCCCTTGGGTTTGCCAGTAGATCCAGAAGTGTAGAGGATGAACAACATATCCTCAGAATCCATGGGTTCGGCCTCGCAATTGGGCGATTGATGATCCACAAGATCGTGCCACCACACATCGACATCGTCAGACCAGTTGACCTCATCTCCTGTATTCTGATGAACGATTACCGTTTCTACTGAATTGCAGCCGATATCCATCGCATCATCTACTACTTGTTTAACCGGAATATGTTTGGCGCCTCTGTTATTAAAGTCAGAGCATATGATCATTTTAGCTTGTGCATCATCAACCCTATCTGCCAGTGCTTGAGCTGAAAACCCGGCAAAGACAACAGAGTGAACCGCTCCAATTCGGGCACAAGCCAATACGGCAATGGCCAGCTCAGGAACCATGGGCATATAAAAAACAACCCGATCTCCTTTCTCAATCCCCTTCTCCTTGAGCGCATTGGCACATCGACAGACAGCCTCGTGTAATTCTTGGTAAGTGATGTGTTGAACCTCAGCATTAGGATCATTGGGCTCCCAAAGAATAGCGGTTTGATCCGCTCTACTATCCAAATGTCTGTCCAAGCAATTATAAGTGATATTTGTCTTGCCGTTGATGAACCATTTCACATCTGGACCATCAAAATTCCATTGGAGTACTTCATCAAAAGATTTGAACCAGGTAAAGCTATCAGCCTGTTCTTTCCAAAACCCTATCGGATCTTCGATGCTTCTTTGATACTCGGCTTGGTATTCTTGTAGAGAGGATATCTGCTTTGTCATATATTATTAGCTTATTGCTATAAATATAAAAAATAAAAGCAGAGCCTCGTCTAGGGCAAGTATGAATCAAATAAATGCTGAATTGGGTTAAGCATCTACCGAATCGGTTACAACATAATATCTCGGATCTTCTACAGACTGATGGATAATCGTCTCAAATTCCGGATTGTACTTGATCAAAATATCCGTGCAATCTGGACTTAAGTGGACAAGCTTTAACTCCTTTCCTAAATCGATATATTTATTGGCAATAGATCGAATGGCTTCTATACCAGAGTGATCGCTCACCTTTGACTCGATAAAGTCGATCTCCACTTTGTCGGGATCGTTTTTAGGGTCGAATTTATTCGCAAATACTTGACTTGAACCAAAGAAAAGTGGTCCCCATATTTCATATACCTTCGTGCCGTCAGGTTTGATTTTCTTTCTGGCTCTAATTCGAATGGCATTCTCCCAAGCGAAGACCAAAGCTGAAATAATAACCCCTACAAATACGGCAATGGCTAAATCCAGAAGCACCGTAACCACGGAAACAATGATAATCACCAGTGCATCAGATAAGGGAATCTTGTTCATCAAACGGAAACTACTCCAGGCAAATGTTCCTATTACCACCATAAACATCACACCTACTAGAGCGGCTATTGGAATTTGTTCGATTAGTTGGGATCCGAAAAGGACGAAAGAAAGTAGAAGTATTGCTGCGGTAATGCCAGAAAGTCTTCCTCTTCCTCCTGAGTTGATATTGATGATGGATTGTCCGATCATAGCGCATCCACCCATTCCCCCGAAAAGGCCGTTGAGTATGTTGGCTCCTCCTTGGGCTACACATTCTCTATTGCCACTTCCTCTTGTTTCGGTCATTTCGTCGATGAGATTCAAAGTCATCAAGGATTCTATCAATCCAACAGCCGCCAGGAGAAATGCAGTAGAAAATACGGTACCCCAGTGTCCGTTCATGGTGTGTAAAGCAGAGAAAATATCAAATTGAAAAGAGGGTAGTGCCCCCTTCAATCCGGATCCACCTCCGTCTCGAATAAATGACCCTACAGAACTCACGTCTAAATCGCCAAAAATAGCAATCATAGCTACCACTACGATACCGGTTAATGCTGCTGGAATTTTCTTGGTTAGTTTAGGAAGTACGAACATAATAAGCATGGTCAAGGCAACAAGGGCAATCATCAGGTATAGATCTGAACCTGACATCCATTGCTGCTCCCCATTGACATAGGTTTTGAATAGATTCAATTGAGATAAAAAGATAACGATGGCCAGGCCATTCACAAAACCCATCATAACAGGATAGGGGATAAGCCTAACGAATTTCCCCAGCCTTATGAATCCTGCAGATACCTGAATAAGTCCAGTGATTAATAAGGTGACAAATAACCATTTTAGGCCTAGATTATCGATAGGAACATCTAGGGAGGCTCCGACTTTCTGTCCTTCTTGAATTAGATGCACCATTACCACAGCCATGGCTCCAGTCGCCCCGGAAATCATCCCAGGTCTTCCTCCAAAAAGGGAGGTCACAAGACCCATTATGAAGGCTCCATATAATCCTACCAGCGGATCTAATCCTGCAACGAATGCAAAGGCCACCGCCTCTGGCACAAGAGCCAGAGCAACGGTTAAGCCAGATAAAATATCGTTTTTAGGATCTACAGTGAACTGATTAAATATTTTTCGCATGCTTAATTATTCAACAATGAACAGAATAATTGTCTGTATTATAAAAAAGGGGCAAAGAAAACGCTTTTATTGGAGAAAGTAAACCCCAGTAGTTTAATTTATCAAACAATTAAGTGAGTATACTCACAAATGGATTGGACGAAGTCTACTTTTTCTTTTTTCTGGAACCAGAGTTTCCGTAAAACTTCTTTTTATTTCCGGATCTTTTAGAATTTCGATCCCTTCTCTTAGAACGGTGCTTGCCCCCTCCTCTTTTTCTTCTTGAACCACCTCTGTCTCTTCCGGACCTTCCTCGCTCTCGACCACCAGGGCCTTCCTTGTCATTGAGATCTTTATTGTTTTCGAATTGAAGTTTGTTGAGCTGGATGGAGAGTATTTTTTCGATCAACTCCTCCTTGGAAACATCGGCGAGTGACATTTGAACATGAGTCATTAGTTCTGGCTCTATGTAATGTATTGGAGGTGTAGATTTTATTTTATCCAACCAAGATTCTAATTTGGTCTTGATAATATCTCTTGCCTTCGGCACCAGAACCTTATTGATCTTGATCTTGAGTGCTCTTTCTAACTTAGAAATTCTGTAAAGCTCCTTCCCGCTTATAAAAGCAATAGACGCTCCTGATTTACCTGCTCTGGCAGTCCTACCACTCCTATGCGTATAGTAAGAAAGATCGTCTGGCAGTGAATAGTGGAAGACATGACTTATATCGTTGACGTCAATTCCTCTGGCAGCAACGTCTGTGGCCACCAAAATCTCGATATTCTTTTGGCGAAACCGCGCCATGACCCGATCTCTTTGCGCCTGAGATAGATCACCGTGTAAAGAATCAGCAAGGTGGCCGTGTTTCATGAGATATTCGGCCAATTGTTGAGTGGCGATTTTTGTTCGACAGAAAATCACACAGCGCAAATCTTCGATTACATCTAGAAATCTTCTCAAGGCATCTGCCTTATTTGAAGACTTGACGACAGCAAAGTAATGACTGATATTGGCATTGACTTCTTCCTTTGGGTTGATGACCACTTCTTGAGGTTCCGTCATATACTTCTTTACAATCGTCTTAATCGCCGGAGGCATTGTGGCAGAAAATAACCAGGTCAATTTTTCTTCTGGAGTATATTCTAAGATTTGATCGATATCCTCTTTGAAGCCCATATTCAACATCTCGTCGGCCTCATCCAGAATCAAGTGACTTATTCGATCTAATTTTATCGCTTTTCGATTGATTAAATCAATCAATCTTCCCGGAGTAGCGACGATGACATGTTGCCCTTTTTTTAACTCTTTGAGTTGTACTCCAATCGATGCACCGCCATAAACAGGTAATATTTTTACCTTTTTGAGGTACTTACTATAGGAGTATAATTGGTCCGTAATTTGCCGACATAACTCTCTAGTTGGAGCAAGAATAAGACCCTGAATAAATGAATCTTTTGGGTTGAGATTTTGCAACAAAGGAAGACCAAAAGAGGCTGTCTTTCCAGTTCCGGTTTGAGCTAAACCGATGAAGTCAGTTTCTGATTCAAGCAGAATAGGCAATGCCTTTTCTTGGATATCGGTAGGATTTTCGAATCCCATTTCCTTTATAGCTCGGTGAAGAGGCTCCGATAAGCCCAATTTGGCAAAAGACATTCGCTGTTGTTAGATTAAAAGAAGCACAAAGATTGAATAAATAATTGATAAAGTGTAAGTATCGGCTAATAAAGATATTCATTGCGTAATGAGGCTATTTTTTATTAGTGATCTGTTGTCGGTTGTAAGTTGTCGGTGGTCTGTGATCTGTTTTCGGTAATGTCTCGTCCTAAAATAAGTTTACACGATTAAATAATAATCCTAGCATAGGTTGACATAGGTTTCTAAGTCCTAAAATAGGTTTACATTTTGAGTTTTTGCTGATTTCCATAAATTCTTTGGTTTTAAATTTTTGTTTGCTTCAATTTCATTAGGAGTAAAGAGTCCTATACTGTAATGAGGTCTTTGGTTGTTATAAAGTTTAACTGCTTTATCTAGCTCTATTTTAGCCTGTTTCAAGGAGGTAATTTTTAGGTCCTTTAAATACTCATTCTTTATGATTCCGTTTATTCTTTCGGCTACTGCATTATCTCTTGGATCACCAGTTTGTGTCATACTGATTGCTATACCTTTTGATCGAAGTAATGATACATATTGATAGCTACAATATTGAAATCCTCGATCCGAATGATGTATCAGATGATAAGGAGTTTCTTGTTCTAAGCTATTAAAAGCCATTTTCAGTGCCTCGATACTTTCTTTGACCTTTAGAGAGTGGCTTACATTAAATCCTATGACCTTGTGGGTATATGCATCCGTTATAAAACTGATATACAAAAAGCCTCGTACTGTTTTGAGGTAAGTAATATCACTAACCCATAACTGATTTTTTCTTTCTAGATTTATCCCTTCTATTAGATTAGGCCATTTCTTAAAATTATGGATAGAGTTAGTGGTTCGAACTCTTCGTTTTCTTCTTTTTATCAACAAGTTATGGTTTTTAAGTAAGTCAAAAAACGCATCTCTTCCCAGCTTGATATTGTGCATTTCAAGATCGGCTTGAATCTTCTTAAATAGCTTCCTTCCTCCCATAAATCTATGCTGTTTTCGTATCGCATGGACCCATTTCAAAATGAGAGCTTCATCTAATCTTTCTTGTGCTTTTCGCTTTTGATATTGATAATAAGCTTGTCGACTTACTCCAAGTAATGTGCACAACCGTTGAATCTGAACTGTTGGTTTATCTGTCTTCATCTGTTGAATTACTTGGAATCGAACTTTTTTTCAATCTTGATTTGATAAACCTCTTCCGCTTTCTTGATCATTCGCTCATACAACTCCAGCTTTAAGCGTAATTGCTCATTCTCTTGTTCTAAAGCACTCTTCCTTGCTGATTGGCTTTTCTTTTCCTTCTTAAATTCAGACAAAGCTTTTGTTTTTGGAAAGATACCCCTTTCATATTCATCCTCATAACCCAACTGACGTATCCAGTTCGTTAATGTAGAACTACCTCTAATCCCATATCGGTTAAGTACTTCTTTTTGGGTCTCTTCTCCCCTTAAATATTCCAATACCACCTTCTGTTTTAACTCTCTAGCGTAACGCTTACTTTTACCAGCTTTTCGTCCCATTTTACACCGCTTTTTGTGTAAACCTATTTTAGGACAAGACATAATAAGTTAATCATATCCATTTTGTTTTGTATCTATAGGAGTCTTTAAGCTTAGATCATCAGATTTAACTGCCAAAACCCCAATACCCTAAAACGCCAACGTGCCAACACGCCAATACGCCAACTCACCAACTCGCTAACTCCCCATATGCAAATGATAAAAAAGCGCAGCGATATATATTCCTGCCGTTTCCGTCCTAAGTCTATTAGGACCTATATGGACGGATTGATAACCCTTGTTGATGGCCCATTCTACTTCTTCGGGGCTGAAATCTCCCTCAGGACCTACAAGCATCTCGTAACTCTGCCCTGGATTTATTAAATCAGGGAGGTATTCTCTCTGAAACTCAGGATGACAATGGCCGATAAATTTTTGTTGGGCCTTGGATTGGTGATCTTTTAATTTTCCTGAAACACTGACCTTGGGCAAATAAACTTTTTGGCTTTGTTTCATAGCAGCGATAGCGATCTTTTGCAATCTGTCTTCTCTAACTTTTTTCCTTTCTGAATTCTCTGACCATATAATTTGAAAACTGTTGATACCGAGTTCCGTTGCTTTTTCGAGCATTAATTCGACCCTATTGATATTCTTGGTCGGAGAAACTACCAAGTTTAATTCATAAGATGGTGGATCAAAAAACTTCTTTTCTTCAATTTGAACAGAAGTCCTTTTCCCCATACCATCAATTCGACCCAAATAAAGATGACCCAGGCCATCCGTAAAACTAATCTTATCTCCCATTTTCAAGCGCATCACTTTAGTGCTATGGGTAGAATCTGATTCAGTCAGTTCAGCTCTGTTCTCATCAATAAGATGACCGTAAAAATAGTCCATCAGCTTGTTCGTCGATTTAGAAATAGGAATGATAACATAATTTGCACATTATGAGTTAATAAATCATAAATTTGCTTCAATTTTTTAAAAATAGAAATACGATCGAATGGTAATTATAATGATTGCTCAAATAATAGTAAGCTTATCCATTATAGTCATTCTGCATGAATTAGGACATTTCCTGCCTGCTAAGTGGTTCAAAACCAAAGTTGAGAAGTTCTATCTTTTTTTCAATCCTGGGTTTGCATTGGTTAAGAAAAAAATAGGCGAAACGGAATACGGTATTGGTTGGTTGCCACTAGGTGGTTATGTTAAAATAGCCGGAATGATAGATGAAAGCTTCGATCGGGATCAGATGAAAGAGGAACCCAAACCATGGGAGTTTAGATCTAAGCCAGCTTGGCAGAGATTAATCATCATGACAGGAGGAGTAATTGTCAACTTTATTTTGGGAGCCTTCATTTTTGCTATGATGTTGTGGCATTACGGTGAGCAATACATCCCAAATGATCAGATCGTTTATGGAATTCAGGTAGATTCCTTGGCTCAATCTTATGGATTTAAGGATGGGGATAGAATTGTAAAAGTGAATGGTAAGGAATTCACGGAATTCAATTCGGCATTGTTGAGAAAAGAAATGTTATTTGAGGACAATGCTCAAGTTGAGGTATTGCGAAATGGGAGAAAGGAAATCCTGAGTTTCGAAGGAATGGATTTGGGCCAGTTGGCTAGCTATAAGGGTGATTTTATGCGAGCTCGAGTTCCTTTTATTGTGGATACTATGGTGGCGGATGGACCTGCATTCGATGCTGGTATCTTAAAAGACGACCAAATCATCTCTGTAGATTCAATTCCGACGCCTTATTACAATGATTATTCGAAAGTTGTATCGGGCAAAAAAAATGAATTGATCAGACTTGGGGTCTTGAGGGGAGTGGATACACTTGAAGTACCATTGACGCTCAATGAAGATGGAAGAATGGGTGTATGGGCTAAAATGGAATGGACCTTTTTTAATCCTGAAAGGAAGAAATATTCTTTACTTGAATCTTTGCCTAAAGGTTGCGTCAAGGCTGTTACGACGATTACGGACCAGATCAAAGCCTTTGGTCTATTGTTCTCCGGAGCTTTACCACTAAAAGAAAACCTAGCAGGACCAGTAGGTATGGCACAGCTATATGGTTATGAATGGAATTGGGCGCGATTCTGGAACATAACTGCTGTGATCAGTTTGGTAGTCGGATTCATCAATATTTTGCCGATTCCAGGTTTAGATGGAGGCTATGTCATGGCTTTGTTTTTTGAAATGATAACGGGAAAGAAACCAAGTGATAAAGTAATGGAAAGACTAGTTACCTTCGGTTTTATTTTTCTGATGACATTATTCGTGCTGGTAACCTGTAACGATATAACCAAATTACTGGGATAATGCCGGTTAATTACTTCGAGTTTTATGCAATTCCTGTAAGTCTCTTTCCGAACAAGGCGACTTTACGCGCGAAGTATTATTCTTACGCCAGAAAGTTTCACCCCGATCACAATTCTGATGCAGAGGCGGAAATTATGGCGGCATTAAACAATGAGGCATTTCAGTGCCTTAGCAGTATCGAAGGGCGTTTGGAACATATTTTAAAAATTTCTGGTGTAAATCTAGGAGATCAAGTTGGTGTTTCCAATGATTTTTTGATGGATGTAATGGAAATACAAGAAGCTATCATGGAAATTGATAATATGGATGCGAAGAAAATCGAAATCATGAGAGCTGAGTTGCAAGGACTACTTGATGGTCTGGATAAACAGTTGAAATATGCAGAAGAGGAATTAGAGCAGAATTCAGAGAACTGGATCAATTTGTTGAAAGAGAACTGGAAGAGGAGGAAGTATTTGAAGAGAATGGAGGATAATTTACAGGGTAAGTTGGATTAATAAGTCAAACCTTCAATCCAATGGATATAAAAAAAGAATATCAGAGCCAATGATCTGACGCATTTTTATGATTCGGAAGAAGGAATATTATCAAAACGCATGTTTTCAATGTTAGTTCTCCTTTTTTTGACGAATTGATGGAAGAAGTTGAAATCGCCCTAGAGCAAATAGGTTTCGCTCAATAAGGAAACCAGCTTAGACTTTAGTATTGCTGTTATTAAACAGGTTTAAAAATCCTAGCAATATAAGCGAGCATATTCCACAAGATAAAAAACCAATAAAAAGTGGTAGCGCCGTTGTCCCTATATGTTTACCTATGAGAATTGCTATTGGAATCGCAAAAATGGTAGAAACAAATCCGTTAATTGCAGCACCTATTCCAGCTATATGTCCGATAGGTTGCATGGCCAATGCTCTAACATTCCCAAATATAAATCCAATTGATAAAAATTGAATTGTAAAGAATGACAACAATATTATTAGATTAGGATTTTCGGAGCTAAAGAAAATAAAAGAGTATGTTAGGGATGACAAACAAAACAAGTAAAGGGCATTGGTAGATAGCCTTTTCATCCCAAATTTAAGAACCAATGAACCGTTAAAAAAAGCGGCAAAACCTAGTGAGGAAGCTAAACCTGCAAAAATGTATGCAAACTCCTCTACTAGACCATATTGATCTTGGAAGATTTGTTTTGAAGTACTTAAATACACCATAAATGCACCTGTCATCAATCCAGAAATCAGGGTATAAATAATACTTTCTCTGAACTTAAAGAACTCCTTAGTACCGTCGATAAAAAGATACGAGGTTAATTTAATTCTTTGGGCTTTCAATAATGTTTCCTTTTGCCTTATTCCAAACCAAATAAGTGTAGTTGTAGCAAAAGCAATTTGGAAGTAGAATATGGCCTGCCAATTGGAAATATTTAAAATCCATTGCCCAAGTACTGGTGCAATCATAGGTACTAAGATGAAAACAACCGTACAAAATGACATTATCCGTGCCATATAATCACCACTATAAGTATCCCTAATTATTGATATGCAAATTGTTCTTGGAGCAGAAAGGCCTATGCCTTGTAGAATTCTACCCAATAATATCAATTCCAAGCTTGTAGCAGTCCCACAAATTATACTTGCAACAATGAATATGCCGACCCCTACGTAAACAATTGGTTTCCTTCCAAAACTATCAGATAAGGTCCCAAAAATGAGCTGTCCTACACCTAAGCCAAGAAAAATTGTTATAATAATTAATTGTAAATCGGTATTGCTATTATTATTTAGGGATTTACCAATGTCAGTCAAAGCTGGAAGAACGGCATCTACAGCAAATGCCACGTTAGCCATTAATAATGCCATCAGCGCAACAAATTCCAATTCTGATAAGTGTGTACTCTTCTGCCCAATAACTGTTTTCAACTATTTTCTTATTTAGCGTGCAATTTGCAATAATAAATAGGATTTGTATTCAATATTTTACAGCGCAGCTGAAATCTGGTAAATTCATGTGTGACCGATTTAGAGCCATCATATATACGATTTTTACTTACTGTAGGATACAAATTGCATTAGGCAAAAACAAAAAAGGAAGCCATTTTTGACTTCCTCTTTGTACCGACGGAGGGAATCGAACCCTCACTCCCTTGCGAGAACTGGATTTTGAATCCAGCGCGTCTACCAATTCCGCCACATCGGCAAAAACGGAAGGCAAATATAAATAAAATTCAATTGATATTTAATCAAAATTTTCAATTATAACTTTCATCCTGCCTATCTGCGCATCTTGAAATGCCTCCATTATTTCAGATAGCGCATTTATCACAAAGAGTCCTTATGAAGTGACTGTTATTCAGATGGATTTTCGGTGGGAAGTATAAATCTAGTGTCTTCTTTAGCTTCTATTTGAATAATATCTGTGTCAATTAGGAACAGAATCAAATCTTCTTCTTGGCTCCTCTTTCTTTATGCAATAAAAAAGGGCTCAGAGAACGAGCGTTCCGCTAAGCCCAATTTAAAAACCCAAACACACCTATATTTTTAATACAAATGCAGGACAGAAAAAGTTCAAAATTTTTGAAGAAATTTTTTTAGATCGATGCTCAAGTAGTTAAAAAATATGATTCAGAGAATACAATTATGCGAAAAAGTTTAAGAGCTTGTTTTCTTTAGAAATCCATATTTATTAAATAAACTGTAGGTAAAGATTAGACCGACGACTGAAGCAATTACATCATTGAAATCATAGACATTGTTACCTCCAAGATTGTGGAATTTTAACTCCTGTGAAATGGTATATAGTGCTGCCAGAAACACGGCAATTAGATAGATATACGAATCGCTGATTTCTTTTTTTGCATATTCTCTTAGTCGAAATGCAATTCCTGTGACGACAGTGGTTCCCATGATTGCTTCAATGAGATTGGGAAGAGAATAGACTATGACTTTAAGGAAGGAGGGTAAGTCATTCTCCAATACCCATGGTCTTAGATAGAATTTATTTAAAAAGAAAATGATAAAGGCAATCAAGAATACACGTTGAATATATTTTTTTACCTGCATGTAACTGTTCTAAATTGTCCTAATTCTTGTATTCTAACAGATTTAAATATACCGAATATTAGGAAATTATATTTCTACATTTAGCTTCTTGGTACACCCTTCTCCAAAAATATTTCATCTAATAGCTAACAAATACCCAGTACAATGCGAAAAAGAAGAACAGATTACACCATCGATACCGGATCATTTGCTGACATATCCTTTTTATTATTGATCTTCTTCATGGTTGTAACAACCTTTAATCAGCAACATCAAATAGCCATGATCTTACCTCCGAAGCAGAATGAAGATGTCAAAGGAGCAATAGTAAAGGATAGATTATTGAAGATATTTCTGAATAAAGAAAATCAAATACTCTATCAGGATAAGATTTATGATAAGCTCAATGACTTAGATCTCACACATGGAATTCAAAGAATAACCGGACATCAAAAGCCAGGAATCGTGAAAATCATCATACATCCGGAAACCAAATACAATAGTTACTTGAATTTGTTATCAAGCATAAAAGCGGCCAAGGAGAAAATACGCCAAGAAATTGCCAACTCTACCATGAATAAGGATTTTGAAGATTTAAATTCGATTCAAAAAAAGGAAATCAATGCTCGCTTGAGATACCGTATTGTAGAACAAGAAACTAAAAGCTTATGAAGATACCTAGAAACGAAAGAAAAGCACCTAAGATCAATACGACGGCATTACCTGATATCATATTTATGTTATTGTTCTTCTTTATGGTCACGACTAGTATTCAAACCAGTAGTGCGGAATACCTTGAACTCCCAATTATCAAAAATATGGATACTCAAGCTGAAGAAATGTTGGATGAATTAATCGTTCGTATTGGCGAGAAGGAGGGAGAGTTTTATATAGAGATCAATGGAACCGTCGCGGATATTGATCAATTAGACCATATAATAGCAACAGAAATTATCGAACATAAGAAGAAGGGTATTTTTAATGACAAAGCGATCTTATGGATCGATGTTGATATTCCCATGTTCATCGTCAACGACTTGAAGGAATCTCTTCAGGCAAATGAACTTTATTCCATAGAGTACATTCACTTGGCAGATCATTCTTATTGAGGTTTAAATCTATATTTTATCCAGACAATTAAGTGAATCTTATTCGACCCAATACCAGCCATTTCTAATGGAATCGCTATTGAAATATATGATTAAGGAGAACTTCTTGATCTTTGATGATATAATATCAATTTCGATAAACTTGAAATAATGTATATTTAAGTGGAGGCAAAAAATTGCAAAGTCCTCTTTTGAAATGGGATCAATAATTGAAGAACTAAAATTTACAGAATGTCAGATAAAACAACTCTTGAAACCCAATGGATACTGTTAGAAAAACTGGGATATATTAAGCCGTTTGATGGCTTGAAAGCTAAGTTGGTACATACCGATCATCAGACTTGTGCTTTCTGGGAAATCGACGAGGGGGCAATATTGCCTCGGCATCAGCACGTACACGAACAAATAACCATAGTAACCAAAGGGGAGTTAGAGTTGACAATCGCAGATGAGACCAAAGTGATGAGAGAGGGCATGGTCGCGGTGATTCCTTCCAATACTGATCACGAGGCAAGAGCAATTACCTACGTTGAGGTTACCGATGTGTTCTATCCGGTGAGAGAGGATCTAAAATCTTAAAATTATAAATTTCGATATGCTGAGATTCGGATCATATATCCTTGGATTTTTGATTTTGGCCTTGTTAACTGGTTGTCAAACTAATAAGAAGGAAAAAGCGGAGAAGGCTTCTAAGGAAGAAGTAACTTTAAGTGATAAACGCATCATTAATGACGATTTCCAAAAAATACTAGATTCAGCTGATGTAATAGGTTCTATTCTGGTATACAATCCCCAAAAGAAGGAATTTTATTCTAATGACTTCGAATGGGCCGAGCTTGGAAGATTACCCGCTTCTACTTTTAAAATTGCGAACACCATAATTGGCCTGGAAACTGGAGTTATTGAAGGCAAAGATAAAATCTTCAAATGGGGTGGAGAAAGTAGGGCTTTAGAAGTTTGGGAGCAGGATCTTATCCTCAAAGAAGCTTTTCAGCGTTCATGTGTGCCTTGCTATCAGGAGGTAGCTAGAGGCATTGGACCAGATAGGATGAATAAATATTTGAATAAGTTGGAGTATGGTGATATAGAAGTTGACTCTGCCAACATAGATATGTTTTGGTTGGTAGGTGATTCGAAAATAAGCCCTTTTCAGCAAATTGATTTTTTACAAAGACTATACAGGAAAGAACTACCTATATCTAGCGCTACCTATGAAATCATTAAGGAGATATTGATACTTGAAAAGAGCGATGAATACTGCTTGAGTGCCAAAACCGGATGGGCGATACGAGAAGGTCAAAATAATGGATGGTTTGTAGGATATCTTGAAAAGGAAAAAGACTTACATTATTTCGCGACTAATATTATACCCAATGAAGCGTTCAATATGGATATGTTTCCTGTGATTCGTCAACAGATAACCATGAAAGCGCTCAAAAAAATGGGTATAATTGAATAGAAGAATTAAGAGTCATAAATATTTGGATTATGGATTTGACATTGAACGCAAAACGGTTTTCAGGAAAAGAGTATACCCAGATGTACCACGATTTTCGACCAGATCCTCCAATAACAATCATTCAGCAAAGTCTCAACTATTTGAACCAAGCAAAAGCTGAGTTGGTTATTGATATGGGAAGCGGAACCGGCTTATCAACCGGTATCTGGACGGATTTCACAGAGAAAATTATTGGTATTGAACCTGGAGAAGATATGATTCGTCTGGCTGATCAAAACAACAAAAGTACTAAAATTAATTACCGTCAAGCCTATGCCCATGACACTGGTTTAGAAGAGGGAATTGTCGATATCATTAGCTGTTCTCAATCCTTTCACTGGATGGAACCAAAAACTACTTTGGTTGAAGTGAGTCGTTTGTTGAAACCGGGAGGGGTGCTGGTTATTTTTGATGTCGTTTGGCCACCAGAAGTCAATAGCTTTTATGAACAGGCCTATAATGACCTGTTTAATAGAGTTGAGGAATTGACTGCTGAAATAGACAAACCGATGGCCCATAAATGGAATAAGGACAATCATTTCCCCAATGTTCAATCGAGTGGTTTGTTCCAATTCACCAAGGAATCCTATTATCATAAGATTGAAGTATTCAACAAAGAGAGATTTATCAACCTAGCGCTCAGTCAAGGTGGAATTCAAGCTCTCTTGAGAAGGGGGTACTCAGAAGAAGAAACGGGATGGGCTAAATTTAAGAATATTATCGAATCATTAGATCCGCCCATTTCGAAAACGATGACCTTTAATTACCGTGTTATTTATGGTGTAAAATGAATTGGTGATCTATTATTTTTAATGCCTTATGTTTATGCTTCGTTAGAAGTAATACTGTCTTAATCAAACTATACAATGGAAAGAAAATTAATCAGTTCAGGTTCGACATTTGAAGAACAGGTAGCCTATTCCAGAGCTGTTGTTCAGGGAGATTGGATCTTTGTTTCGGGTACCACAGGTTTTAACTATGAGAATATGACCATTGCTGAGGATATCGAGTCTCAGACTGAGCAGTGCATGAAGAATATTAAGTCAGCACTTATTCAAGCCGGTGCTCAACTTTCAGATATCGTGAGAATAACGTACATCTTACCAAGGGGTAAGGACTTTGAGAAATGCTGGCCCATATTGCGTAAATATTTGGGCGACGTTCGACCAGCTGCTACCATGTTTTCCGCCGGTTTAATTGATGAAAGAATGAAGATTGAAATTCAAGTTACGGCTTTAAAGAAGCATTAATTATAGGTCTAATTCAGTACGAAATACCAATTGGGAAAAATATTTTTTCATTTCATGCAACCCTTGATTTTTTTGTCTGTATAAGAGGTGTATTGATTTATGAACTTAAATATTGGAGAATTGAAAACTTTAAAATTAGTAATCAAGATCATTTGGGCCATAATTTTATTTTTGGCTCCTTACCAAAGTATTGCTCAGAGCAAGAATATGGACAGCAAAGAAATTGCCGTAAAAAGTTTCTCAGAACTTGAGCTAGACGGTGTTTTTAATGTGTATTTGTCTCAGGGAAATAAAGAGGCCTTAAGTGTTAAGACCAATGACCGAAATGCCTTGGAAAATATAGAATTCATTAACCGAGATGACAGGTTGGTGGTGAGAGATAGAAGGAAAAACAAAAAGAATAGAAAAACAGATATCTATATAACCGTGAAAGACTTGGATGTCATCGAGATCAAAACAGTGGGTAATCTTAAAACACAGGAGAGCTTGAACTTGGATGATTTGGATGTACAATCTTCGCAGGTAGGAAATATTTCAATGTCATTAAACTGTGATGATTTAGATGTACATCTTTCAAATGTTGGTAATACTACCCTTGAAGGAACAGCTAAAAACCTCAATCTTCACAACTCCTGCGTAGGAAATGTTGATGCCTTAAATTTGGTAGCGGAAAACCTGGAATTGCACAATTCTTCAGTGGGAAATACATCGATTAGAGCAAAGTCGTCTCTTGATATTGAATCATCTAGCATTGGTCAGGTCAAGTATCAATTTTCAGGGAATGAAGACGCAAAGAATATAGAGAACAGTGGTATTGGCAAAGTAAAGCGGCTGTAAATCAGGTATGAAATCAATGGGAGCTCTATTAAATGGGGCTTCTATTAGAACTCGTTATAGAAACGTTGAGAAAGGAAGCCCCGGAAGTCAAAAAGAAGCAATTGAAGTCATGGTACGAGAAATACGCCAAAAGTGTATTTAATACCTGCTTGCGTGTTGTGAACGATCGAGAAATAGCGAAGGATATGGTTCAGGAGAGCTTTATCAAAGCATACAATAAGATTGAACTTTTTAACGAAGACTTGGCTTCTCCGCGGACATGGTTGAGATCCATCGCGGTTAATAATTGTATTAACCACATTAATAAACACAGTAGAATACTTTACAGTGAGCAGGTTGGTTCCATATCGATTCCGACGTATGAACTTCCTGAAGATGAAAACAGGAAGAATAGAATAGATCAAATTAAAAGAAGCTTAGGCGAACTACCTCATGGATATCGAATAGTATTGAGTCTTTATCTTTTTGAAGGTTATGATCATCGCGAGATAGCAGAAATATTAGAGATCAGTGAGTCGACTTCTAAGTCACAATATAGTAGGGCGAAAAGAAAGCTGATTGAAATTATGAATAGTAAGAATGAAACTAGAGGAATTTATAAGGAACAATAGAGAAGAGTTCGATGATGACTTTCCCAATGAACTTTCATGGAAAGCACTAGAGGAAAGACTTCCCGAGGAACAAAAATCTCGGCAATTATCGGTTAGAATGCTGATGAGGGTTGCGGCCGTATTGATTTTCGGATTTGTTGCTATTGAAATTTGGCAACAAAATGGCAGAGCAACTGAGGAGTTTTCCTTGGGTGATGTGTCAGAAGAACTCGGAGAACTGGAAGCCCATTATATTGGATTGGAAGATATGAAGCGGGAAGAAGCATTTAAGGTGGAGACCTTAAAGCCCCATGAAAAGGAGGAGATAATGGAGGTTCTAGAAGAACTAAAGGAAGAATTTGACATGCTTAAGAAAGATCTTGCTGATCATTCTAAAGACGAGGTGGTTATTGCGGCCATGATAGAAAATTATCAATTAAGAGTAAAAATATTAGAGCGAATACTGGAAGATGTTTCCAGTAGCACTAAGGAAGAAACTAAAACTATTGAAAATGTTAGTATTTAAGTATTACAAACTGGCCTTGTTCGGGCTATTTTTGATCGCTTTCAACGGTGTTGAAGCAAAAAAGAATGAAAAATTCGAAAAAGTTATAGAGAAGTCATTCAATGTTCAAGATGGATATACACTGGATGTATCCAATAAGTATGGTGATATTCGAATTGAAAACTGGAAGAGTGATAAAATTCAAATAAAGGTTATCATTACTGTTACCGCCGATAATGAGAAAGCAGCCAATAAGTCCTTTGATCGCATTGGTGTGGGCTTTAGTGAAAGCGACAATACAGTATTTGCCAAAACTGAAATTGCTTCAGAAAGCAACTGGAAATCTGTAATGTCATGGAATTCTAAGACCAAGTTTCAAATAGACTATTTTGTCAAAATGCCAGAGTATATCGAATTGGATTTGGCCAATAAATACGGTGATATTCACTTAGGTGATATCAAAGAACAAGCAGATATAACTTTAAAATATGGTGATTTGAAAGCAGTAAATTTCTGTAAGAAATTGGAGTTGTATCTGGCCTACGGAGACATGAAAGTTGAGAATATGGATCATGCCAATTTGGTTGTCAAGTATTCTGATGCCTTTATTGGTGGCGCCAATGCTATTGAACTTAATGCTGATTATTCTGACATTAAGTTGGAGACATGTGGATCCATTGATCTCGATATGGATTACAGCGATTTAAAAGCAGAAGAGATAAAAGATATCATTGGAGATATGGATTATTCGGATATCAAATTGGAGCGTCTAATGCAAGGAGTAGAGATCGATATGGACTATTCAGATTTATACCTTGATTTTGTTTCGTCGAGCTTTAAAAGATTAATGCTTGATGGAGATTACTCTGATATTTCTGCAAACCTTGAGGACAATTCAGGCTTTGAAATTAGATTTAATGGTTCCTATGCGGATTTGGTCACATCATCTGGTTTTAATAACGGTGTCTCCAGAGATAAAAGTGGAACAAAACTGAAAGCAACGGGTAAGGTCGGCGATGGAAGTGGATTTATAGAAGCCAAGTTGACATATGGTAGCTTAAAAATACATTAGTTGAGCACCAAGTGAGTGACCTACTCGAAAAGCTGTCCGGAGGAGACTTAAGGACGGTAGGTGAAGTATCTGAGGTAGTGACTATGGTCACTACTGAGGAGATTTTTGCCGAACTTTTTATTCTTATGTTTTCGGACGATGAAGTAGTCGCCATGCGTGCAGCAGATGCAGTAGAGAAGATTACTCTGAAAAAAACCCTCATACTTATTTCCCTATAAAGAAGAAATTATCCAATTACTGGGTTTAGTAAAGATTAAGCAAATCAAATGGCATTTGGCTTTACTTGCTTCCAGACCAGATTGGACAATAAGAGAATTGGGCATTGTTTGGGATCAGCTCTTTAAATGGACCGAGAACAGAAAAGAGAGCAGAATAGTAAGAGTGAATTCCGTGCAGTCCTTGCACGATTTATCCGAACAACATCCTGAACTTAAGGAAGACTTTCTTCAGTTGGTAGATCGTCTCAATAAAGAAAACATACCATCTATTCTAGCTCGAATCAGAAGACTTAAACTTTAAGACTTGAACTGGTATCCCATTCCCAAACCACTCATCCACAAATTGTCTTGTAAGCTCGTATGGCAGTATAAACCAATTCGATCATTGAATTGATAGGAAAGATCCAATCTCGGGCCAATAGAAAATTCACCAATATTCAAAGAGTAGTTTAGATTAAAACCAATTCCTATTCGAAACTTCTTATGTAGAATATTATAATTCAGAAAAGTATTGATAAAATATACGTAGTCATCAGAATAGACAGGATATTCATAATTCTCAGGGATTTCACCGATTGCACTTCCCGTTGGATCAGACTCTCTTTGATCGTTAAAAACTAAGTTATCCCCGAGTATGGTTCTAATGCGAACTTCATCAGTCGAAAAGGATTGTTTATTATAGACAGCAAGTCCTACACCGCTATTCCATCTGTTTTTATAGAACGTCATTGATCCAAACATACCAGGTCGAGATAAACCGAAGGAATAATCAGTTCTATGCAAATGGGCCGCTCCAGCACGCAGCCCAGTCTGAATTCCTTGGGCTGCAGCACTCAACGGAATAATATGATCTTGCTCAGTAAATTCTAAAGACAATTCATCCACCATTTCATAATCTATAAGTTGTATATCGGACATTGGTAATTTGTAAAGGTCGATGGCAACATGATCAATACTCTCCTTATGTATTGCTGTTGGACCTGCTGATTCGATATGAGATAAGTTGGCTGGGATTTGCGTTGTTGCAATAGCAATAGCTTGAGATGAATGGGTGGCTTTAGAAGCAGTTTCGTCCTTAGTTACAGCTAAAAGAGACGATGTTGCATTTAGTTTGATAGGATCAGTGACGATTTTCTTTTCTTCAGACTTGTTGTCTGGAGGTATAGGAGCAGATTGCTCAATACTCAAAGAAGGGTTGGCAGGTGTTTTTATAGTAGAATTACTGTGAACGAATGGATCAGAAATGGGGCCAAAAAACAAAACTAAAGAAGCCGCAATAAGAAAAGCGGAGGCAGGGAGCATAAAGAATATTCCTCTCCTTCTTTCTTTTTCTTCCAGCATCTCCTTCATTTGCTGCCAATCTTCCTCATGGTATTCAGGAGAATATGATTGTAGTGTTTTTCTTAACTTATTGATTTCCATACCGAATTATTTTGTTCCTTTCGAACCATAATTTTTTCATATTCCTCTTGGCTTTGGCCAAATTGGACTTAGAACTTCCAACGGTGATATTGAGTTTGTCGGCTATCTCTTGATGACTGTATCCCTCCACCACGAAGAGATTAAACACCAATTTATATGCCGGTGAGAGGTCTTGGATTAGTCCAATGATTTCTTGAGCGGATAAATCCGAAATAGGATCATCTAAGGTCAAGAGACTATTTTCTTTTTCTTCAATGCCTTCTTTCGTTAGAAAGCTGCGCATTTCTTTTCTGTAATGATCAATAGCCGTATTAACGGTTATTCTATACATCCATGTTTTTATACTTCCTTTGCCCGATGAAAAGCGTTTCAACTCTTTAAATATCTTAAAGAAGGCTTGGTTCAACACAAAAGCAGCCTCATCTCTATCACTGGTATATCTCAAGCACACAGACATTAACAGACCATAGTATTTTTTGTAAAACACTTCTTGGGCTCTCCTGTCATTTTTCAAGCAAGCCTTAACTAAGCTGTTTTCTGTCCATTTTTTATTCAATCCAAACTCATTTCATAACACATATTCAAGTGAATAATATGAACTTGCATATTGTATGCCGTCATATCTGGTTTTACATAGTGTCTATTTTCATGTTCTCTGATTGTGCTTATTGCCTCATAAACCTTTCTCCAAATTTATCCAATCCCGGAATTTCCTGCATGGGAGTGAAGATATCCGTTTCGATAAAGTATTGTATAAAGAGTTCGCTTTCTATTATATTATAAGTCATATATTGATATCTGTGGGCATTAAATCCACTTTCTTCAAGCCCTTCCATATCTCCATAAAATGAATCCCACCACAATCGCTGCGTCAAAGTGATATCAATATTTTCGTTATCCAAGCTATAAGTACCATTTTCGATCACTATTGCCGTTGTGTCTTGAATACTGGTCCCATCGTAGAGTCCGAAAACGGTTCTATTTTTGGTGAAACTCCCATCTTCCATGAAGCTTAAAGTTACATGAGTTTCGCCCCTTTCGAATGAAGTATTGGTAGCGCGATCCCATACTTTATTCTTATAAGATCGAAACCAAACACCCTCTAATTCATCTGTTTGAGAGGAATTATTCTGGCAGGATACGAGCAAAATAAAGTTAGCCAATAGTAATATGAGAAATTTCAATTTTTTCATTCTTCTGATTTATGTTTAGAGTCCTACTACATCATTATTGCATTAATACTCGTAAAGAATGCTATCTTCAGAATTAGTGATATGAAGTATTACACTGTCATTTTCGTTGAGCTGTAAACCAGAAATGTCAAATGATATTTCTTCAGTGATTACAGCAGCACAGAGTTCAGTATTCTTCAATGAAAGTCGAACATTTCTCTGAGCCGGCAAAGATTCCATTATGGCCTCTGAATCGATCAGTTTTAATTCCCAGGAATTACCGTCACAACCACTTGCTGCAAAATTAATTGTCAGACAATCTCCATCTATGTCCATAGAGAGTATCGTCAATAGATCTGCTGGTGCCGTTTCGTAGTCGTTTTGGCTGATGATTACCTGATCAGGGCAGCTGTTGGTGGAATTGCCCTCGTCATCGTCACATTGAACCAATACCAAACCTATTATTATCATTACCATTAGTATGCTTATATGTTTCATCATCATTTTTCTATTTTTTATTAATCTGTCAATCTTTTCTACTTATTAAAATTAATATCTGTATAAAATGCTGCTTTGAGCGTTTCGAATATTAAGCTGAATCACATGAATCGCTGTGTCCTGAACTTGTAAGTTCGATATATCGTAAGATACTTCTTGCGTTATGAACGCTTCACAATCTTCTTGGTCCAGAAGAGATAGTCTGACGTCATAATAGGGAAAAGTACCAGATATGTTAGGCATATATTCCCCGGATAATAACTCTAATTCCCACGATTCTCCATCACAACCGCTAGCGCCGAATCTAATGTTTAAACAGTCGTCCACAATGTAAAATGAGTCAATGGCCAAGGTGTCAGCCGGAGCTACAGTGTATAAACTATCGCTAATCAGAATCTGCTGGTCACAGTCATTGCTTGGATTGGTATCTGGACTTTCATCATCATCGCATGATAACATAAACATTCCTAGAACAAATAGAATCAATAATAAACTAATTTCTTTCATGGTATTGGTTTAATCTTTAAGGTAAATTATTCTTTCTAACTATTTAATAGGGATTTCACTAAGTAATTTGATGTCATGTAAGTCTTTATAGTCATATAGATAAAGACCTTCTTCCGCTATTAGAATCAGAACCTGATTTAAGGCGATAACATCTATGGCTTTCATGTTTGGAAAGTTTTCTATTAAGTGTAAAATAGGACTGTTATCTCTGTCGAATACTTTCAAGCCTTCGTCGCCATCACAAACAAATAGAGACTCTTGTCGGCCTAAACCTAATCCATGCGGATTGGACAAGGGATACGTGTCTTTGAGTTCCGGGTGAATGGGGTCCTGAACACTAATGACTTGAAGTTGATTGACACCACCTCTACAAGATCGACCATTTCTTAGTGTTAAGTATGCATACTCGTCGTCGACAACCACTGGATCACAAGACACCCAATGACGATAATCTGACAATTTTTTAGGTATTTCGCGATCTTCAAGGCTCATGATGATCATGCCCTGCTGCGTTCCAACATAGAGCAAATCTTTGTAGGGAAACAAAGTCTCTGCAGTCCAATCCAACTTCGTATCAGAAGTTTCAACAAGATTATTTCTTAGATCAAATGACTTAAGTGCGGTAGAACTGTTGAGCGTGTAAAGCATTTGCTCTTGTGTCAGGGCAAAAGTGGCCAACGAACCAGCAAGACCAGTAGAGACTCTAGTACTTCCACCGTTTCCAGTAGCTGTAATTGGTGAATCATTCAAAAAGACATTTTCTAAGTAAATATCTCCACCATAACAAGGCACTAATTTGGTTTCTCCGGTAGGTTCATAACCTACATAAATCGAATCATTCAGCAAGCTAAAATTATCGAAGGCCATTGATTTTCGATTAATCTCTTTAGGTTGATGGATGTTGCGAATGTCTAAAGCAATTAAATCCGTGTATTGACTGGCGTACAACACATCGTTCTGTATACCCATATCACCCAATCCCGGAATTTCCCAAAAATATTGTAGATCGGGATTCGTAGGATCACTAATATCGATCAAATGTATACCTTCATTGGCTTCGCCGATAAAAACATAATTTTTATAGAAGTTGATTTTACCGACTTGTTCGAGAGCTTTCTCTCCATCGAATTTGATCAAATCCTTAAGATCAGCGGGATGAACTAGAACTTGACGGTAAACTTCGTGTTCCACCATGCATTCTTCTTCAAAGCAGGAAAGCAACAATCCGCAACAAAGTAAATAGCCAAATATTTTTATAATCTGTTTCATGATGAGTTATTTTTTAAGATGATTCGAAAAGAATACGGGAGAATATACAAAGGGGTTGCCTTATCAAATTTGATTTATTGATGACCGATGAATTTTAAGATCAATTGTTATTGGACAGGCAACCGGGTGAGAAAAAGTAACGTAATACTCATGATAATGATAGAATTGAAAAGCTAATATCGAGCTGGTTTTGTCGAATTGTTAATTTAAAAACGCAAAAATGAAACTGTTAAAATTGTTTGCCTTGATCCTATTATCTGGCCTTATATTTTCCTGTGACGATGACAATGCAAGTTCTAATTCTGAAGAGATTGATTTCCTGATATTTGGACATTTCTATGGAGAGTGCTGGGGAGAGACTTGTGTTGAGACCTATAAAATAGAGGATAATACTCTATTTGAAGATTCAGTAGATGATTATGGATTGAGATCTTTCGATTTTTACGAACTGGACAATGAAAAGTTCGAATTGGTCAAAGATTTATCAGATTTTATCCCAAGTGAATTATATGATGAGACAGAGACTACTATTGGTTGTCCTGATTGCGGTGACTGGGGTGGGCTCTATCTCAGCATTTCTGAAAACGAAGAGATCAAATCCTGGCGACTGGATTTAATGAAGGATAATGTCCCTGCCTACTTGCATGAGCTGATCGATAAAATACAAGAGAAAATCGCTCTGATCAACGATTAATTTTTAAGCGTTAAAAACAAAGTCGATGTTGGAAAAGATAGTTTTAATATTCACTATTGGTTTCTTTTTTACGTTTGTTAATATCAGTGCTCAATCGATCTTCATGTCGACCCAGAACTATCTGGCCTTCGATGATGGAGATAAAAGGATTGATTGGTCATTGGACTTTGGCTATTCCTTTGATATCATGGATATGAAAAATCTCATTTATACCGGAATAGATATGGATAGCGAAGAAAATGCTGGGATGGGATATTCACTAGGGTACTCTGCTTTTTTTGCCGGAGGCCCTAAAGGTTTTGGCATAGATTTCTTTGTAGAAGCAAGGACCACAAGATTAAGGGAGTGGACTTTTCCGTTTTTTGAACCTGATAAGTCCTGGATGTTCGGATATGGAGTAGGAACAAATTTGTACATCCCAATCGTCAGAGATAAAGCTTTTATAAAAGTTGGAGGAAGGTACGAACGGCTATCAAGGAAAAAGGATTCCATCAGCCTAAAATGGGAGTCCGTACAACCGGGCATAGGTATTATAGTATGGTTAAACGGTGAAAGCGTTAAGACGGATCAGAAGAGTTCTAATTGACCATAATCTGGCAAGCCTCCTTCTAACTTAAGCAGTTTTTTCTTTATTGCCAATCCTCCTGCATAGCCAACCATCTTACCATTCGATCCTATTACTCTGTGGCATGGAACAATAATGGAAATGCCGTTGGCTCCATTGGCAGATGCTATGGCGCGAATGGCTAGGGGATTACCCAGTTGTTCAGATAGTCCCTGGTAACTAACAGTTTGACCATAGGGTATTTGCATCAAGGCCTTCCATACGGATTGCTGGAAGTCCGTCCCACAGAATCGTAGGGGTAAATCAAAAATCTGACGATCTCCCTGGGCGTACTCCTCTATCTGTCCAATGACCTGATGATGCAATTCGACTTCCTTCTGAATAAATTGACCTCCGAGAAATTTTTGAGTTCTATCGTCGATTGATTTTCTCATTTTTCTGTAGGCCCAATCAAGCAGACATAACCGGTCTTCTATACTGGCAATTTTGAAGGTACCTAGCGAGGTTTTGTACAACCCGAAGTAAATATCATTCATGAACTTATGGATCGTTTTCTTTTCGTAATATAATTAAATCTTAAGATCATCATCGTCGCTGAAATACTCAATCCAATCAGAAGTCCAAGCCAGATGCCCATATAGTTTAAATCAGTCCGAAAACCCAAATACGCACCCAACGGAATGGCAATTATCCAATAAGCGATTAAAGTAAAGGCAGTTGGCCAGACCACATCTTCAAGTCCGCGGAGTAAACCGATCAATACCGCTTGAACTCCGTCAGATATCTGAAATATAGCGGCGATGATCAACATGTGTGAAGCCATTCTCAATACCTCCTGATGATCAATATAGAGCGTAGGAATCCATCGATATCCAATAGCGAGTAGGGTAGAAGTAACCACCATCAAAGCTGTCGTGATAATGATGATATTTCTACCTGTAATCCTAATTTGGGGCCAGTTCGAATTGCCCAATAAATTACCCATTCGGATAGACGCAGCCGCTGATATGCCTATCGAAATCATAAATGGAACCGAAGCAATATTAATGGCTACCTGATGTGCAGCGAGCTCTTTCTCTCCAAGCATTCCCATGAACAAGGCTGAGATGACGAATGCTCCTGCTTCGAATACATACTGTGTTCCCGCAGGGATACCTATGCTGAGTACTTTCTTGATAGAATTCCATCTCAATCGCAAAGAAAGGAATAGGAAGTTTCGGAGTTTGCTTTTAAAGATGACCATTAAGATAACTATAAGCATTGAAGACCTTGTTAGAAGTGTAGCTATTCCGGCTCCCTCTAGGCCATAAGCTGGAACTCCGAAATGACCATAGATAAAAATATAATTGAGTAAGGCATTGATCGGTATGCTGGCAACTCCTATCCAAAGGGCCGGCATCATCCACTCAAAGCCCTCAATAAAGTTCTTAAAATGTAAATAAATGGCAATAGGTACTACACTAACCGCCAAGTAATCGATGTAGGCCAAACTTTCTTCAACCACATTTTCGGGTTGGTTGAGGTAGGGAAGGAAAATTTTCCCGAGTAGTAGAAAAACACAAAAGAAAAGTCCAAAAGCTAACAAGCTTAAGAATCCGTTGAACAGCAATGCGCCATTCAAATACTCATTATCCTGAGCCCTATATTTTGCCGCCAATGGCGCTATGGCAGAAGCCAATCCAAAACAGAAAGTGAGGGGTAGTACAAAATAGGAATTGGCCAGAGCAGCTGCAGCAAGGGGAGTTACTCCGAGTTTTCCTACCATTAGAGTATCAGTAACACCAAGAGCAATATGACTCAACTGCCCCAGAATCACGGGCCAGGCCAAAATGATGGTTTTCTTTATATCTAGGCGATTACTTAGCATCGATCCGTTCTTCTAAACTTAGAAGGTCGAAGATAGGGATAATGAATAGGAACAATATAAGATTTAATAAATCTTCACTTCAATGAAAGCTTGAGATTAAGGTGATGATCAAGATCTGAAAAATTCAACTAGTCAATGCCAATTCATTTGCATAAAAGCACTATTGTTTTTATGAAAAATGATTATACTGGAACAAATTACTTTTCCTGTCAGTTGTTATATCTAAAAGGAGAATTATAATTTTTATTAAAAACTTTTAAAACCACTTAATATGAATACGAAATTATACTGCATCGTTTTTATAATCGTTTTATTAACTTCTAATAATATTAGTTTAAATGCTCAAAGTTTTGTTTTTCTAGAAAACTGGCAAACTTCTGAGCTTTCTGCGGATCAATTGTCCAGATACAATAGGATATTGAATGGTAGCAATGAAGACAACATTACCAAAGTTGGAATTGGAGACGTCACTTCGATTAATGATAACAGAATTACTCTTAGTATTTTGGATTCTGAATGCGAAAATCGGGTTTTTAAAGGTAAGAGGGTTGAATTTGAATCAATTAATGACTTTACTTGGTATGGCGAGTTAGAATATGATCCTACTGATTCTTGTGCCTGTAAATATGGTTATATCCTTTTAATGTCAAAGCAAGGTGAACAGTTTGGTCAAATTAGACTGGAGGATGAATATTATGATATAGAGGACATTGGGGAAGAAATGTAATTGTTGAACAACCTGGTGATGGAATTGATGAATCTTGTGAAACAGAAATAGATGATCAAGGCACTATGAATAATGAATCCAGTACTCAGTCAAGAAGTAATGGTAATTGTGATGTCAAAATTTTAGCCTTATACACTTCTGCAGCAGAACAAGCTTCTTCAAGTATTGAAAATTTGGCCTCGGTTTCCGTTGAAATAACAAATCAAGCTTTTAGAAATAGTGATATTTCAAGATGTGATTTAAAATTGGAACTATTAGCAACTGAGGAGTTTCAAGACTATGATGAAACAGATAAAACATTCTCTCAGGTTATGTCCAATTTAAGATCATCTTCATTTGTGGCATCAAGAAGAGCTTTTCATAAAGCTGATATTGTAGTCTTATTTGTAGAGCATCGAATAATGGATGATCCAGGTGTTGGAGGAATTGCTACATTAGGCCCTGCAAGTGTTTCTCCTTTTGCCACCGTTAAGACATACCAATTGAATAACAACGGATACACGTTCTCCCATGAAATAGGCCATGTTCTTGGTGCTATTCATGAACCTTGTAATGCGCATGATGCGGGTAATAATTGCACGGATGGGGATCGTAATGGATTCGAACACGCACATACTTGGACGTATGAAACTGGTTGTTTGCTATGGAAAAAGACACACGAAAAAAAGACCATAGTTTACTCTGGAGGGTTGGGTTCAGGAAAACATTATATTCTTCATTATTCCAACCCTGATGTACGGTTTGATGGAATTAATACCGGCATCGCTAATGAAAGAGACAATGCCAGGCAACTGGAGCTTTTGGCATGCACAGTTGCCAATTATGAAACAGGTGATGAACAATTAACGGTAGGCATTGATGGTCAAGATCAGATGTGCAATACTGATTATGCTTGTTTATATTCTCAGGTATCGGGAAGTCCTGGACCTTATACCTATGAATGGAAATTTAATGATAGCGGTTTAAATTGGAATTCCACTCCTGTTGCCGGCACAAATACTTACTATTGTTTCTCTACACCTCACCCGTCTTTTGGTATAGGTGATGTAGTGTACTTTTTATTGAAAGTAACATCAGGTAATGGCAGCATTGAGTATTCTTATCATAGCATAGAAATAGTGGAAGAATATGATGACGGTTTATTGTGTCCCAGATCAATACTTAACGAAGAAGAGTATATTTCAGATGTCTTAAATCTTAGTCCGAATCCAACACCAAATTTTCTGAACTTGGAATTTTTGGTAAAGAATAATTCAGAAGTTTGGGTTGATATTTTTAACACGTATGGAATAAAAACTTATTCATTTAACTTTGGTTTTATGGATATTGGCAAAAAGTCTATTCAGATTGATGTATCTGAATTTCCAAATGGTATTTATTTTGTTCAATTAGGAAAAGAAGATGTAATCTATATTAGGTCATTTAGAAAAATTGAGTAATGATGAAAAAACTCCTAGGAATTCTTTTAATTATCATATCGATATCTTGCTGTCAAGATGATGAGCAGTCAGAGCCGGAGTTGTATAATGGTTACGCGACAGCTAAGGTAAATGGTGTTGAATATGATTTTAAGCCTAGAATGAAAGTTCGTTCATCAGGGATTGGCTATAATATAGTTATGAATTATTATGTAAATGATACTAAAAGAGCGCAACTACATATTTCGGCATTTACCAAAGAAGAAAATGCTCAAACTCTAAATAGTGAAAACGAGGATAATTTAAATCCTCAGGCTATTTATGCAACTCTAATAGGAGATGGAGATGTTACAGGAAACTATTATTTTCTAAATGAAGGAGATGAGGTTCAAGATTTTATTGAAATCATTTCTTTTGAGGAATCTTCAGGAGATGTGACAGGAAATTTTGAAGCGTCTTTTTATGTAGATACTTCGTTTATCTTTGATCCGGGGTCACCAGATACTATTGTAATAAGCGATGGTTATTTTGAGACTAGAGTTGTTGAGTAGTTAATGGGCTTAGAAACCTGTATTTATGCCTTTATATAATTACTATAGATAAAATAGTTTGATCTATCTTCTGAGTTTGGTATTAAAATAGGGTATTGTGAAAGAATCTCTTGGAATAATTTTAATAATGCTGTTGATATTATGCTGCCGAGATGATGAACAATCGGAACAGGAATTATACAATGGACATGCTACAGCTAAAGTTAATGGTGTTAAATATGATTTTAGACCGAGTTTGAAATTTTTTCCTTCTTTAGGTACTTATAGTTTGGTATTGGATCATTTTGAAAACGATGTTCTACGAACCCAATTACATTTTAACCCTTTTGTTGATCAAAGGGGAGCTCAAAATTTACATCGTTCTAATAATCAAAATCTTAATCCACAGGCCACGTATTCAACAAGTATTGGAGACGGTGATGTCGAAGGAAATAATTATCATCTGTTGGAAATGGACGAAGTTGAGGATTTCTTGGAAATAGTTTCTCTAGATGAAACGACGGGAGATGTTGTGGGGAACTTTCAAGCTTCTTTTGAGGTGGATTCCTTAATTAGGTTTGATCCAAGTTCACCGGATACGATTGTTATAACGGATGGTTATTTTGAGACCAAGATCAAAGAGTAAGTTATAATTTTCTAATTATTCAGGGATGATGGATAGTTAATTACTCAATTATTAGACTATATCTTATCCAGATTCACTCCAGGCCCGGGAACCAGTCTCCCTCTATCATTCTTCAGAATCTTACTACATTCGATATCGGCATCATGTTCGTAGAAGAGATAGTATTCGTTCTCATGAGCTTCGTTAAGCATGGCGGACTTTTCTTCTAAAGTCAAAAGAGGTTGAATGTCGTAAGACATGACATAGGGCATACCGATATGATAACTCGAAGGCATTAAGTCTGCACAGTATAGGATTTTAGTTCCTTTATAAGGTATGGCCAAATACATCATGTTTTGCGTGTGGCCACTACAGGATCGAATTTCAATACCGCCTAACCAATCCATTTTGTCTTCAAAATCCAAGAATTCCACACGATCCTGTTCCACTAAGGGCATATAGTTCTCTCGTAGGAATGAAGCCTTTTCACGAACATTTGGATTCAAGGCAGATTCGTACTGACCACGATGTATCCAATAACGGGCATTTTTAAATGTCGGAACTAGGTTTTTATTTTCATCATATTTCACTGCACCACCCACATGATCGAAGTGAAGATGTGTAACAAACACATCGGTGATATCTTCGGCGTCCACACCTTGTTCAGCCAACGAATCGATAAGATTATAGGGTCCATGTGGCTGAAAATGGCTTCTAAAGCGATCGTCTTGCTTATCGCCCATACCCGTATCTACCAGAATTTTTTTATTGTCGAATTCTATCAATAAACACCGCATGCACCAAGTACAGAGGTTATTTTCGTCGGCTTCGATCAGTCTGCTCCACAATCTTTTGGGAATAATGCCAAACATGGCTCCTCCATCAAGTTTGAAAAGGCCGGCGTGAATACTTGTTAGTTTCAGTTCCATAATAGAAAGTTTTAGCGCAGAAATCCGATGTTTCTCTTGTCTCGATTCTCGAGTTCTTTCTTCAACTTAATCATCTTAATAGCGCTCAGCGCACACTCCATTCCTTTGTTCTCGACATCACCATTTGCTCTTGCAAGAGCTTGATCGTAATCATTGGTAGTCAATACGCCAAAAATACAAGGAGTTCTTTCGATTAGACTCAGTTGTACCAAGCCTTGAGAAATGCTTTGATTGATATATCGGTCGTGATCGGTTTGTCCTTTGATAACACAACCTAGGGTAATAACAGCATCTGGCTTTTTACTGTGAATGATCATTTGAGATGCTGATGGAATTTCGAATGCTCCGGGGACTTCGATTACAAGTATTTTGTCTTCTTTGGATCCAAGTTCTATCAAACTCTTCCGACAACTTTCTAATAGCCTGTCTGTAATATCAGCATTCCACTGAGTTTTTACGATTGCGATCAAGTACTCGTTATCGTGTTCTAATTCGACATAGTCCTTTTTCTGCCACCAAGTTTTTTTTCCCATTCTTGATAAGATTAAAAGGTGAGTCTAGTAAAAAGGATAAAAGAATGAATAGAATTTAACCATTCAACATGGCCAAATACTTTTCTACCTCTCTGGCTTGAAGAGTATTCGGATAATCCTTAGCTATTCTATTGAAGTATTCTTTTGCTGAATCATTGTCTCCTTCCTTCAAACTCAAAAGCCCCAATTTCTCGAGGTAAAGCACCACTAAAGAAGAAATATCCGCTTGGTTTACCGCCTTCTTATAATTAGATCTTGCTTTGTCCATTTCACCCAGTTCAGAGTAAGCATCACCAATAGCGCCATACTTTGAGATAGACAATGCATCGTCAGATGTGCTAAAATCTTCCAAGTAATCAATCGCATCATTGAACTCTCCCAGATTTAAATAGCATATTCCAGAGTAATACTTGGCCAAATTAGCTGTGGCAGTACCACTGTACTCATCAATAATATCTAAAAACCCAAGGAAGCCTCCTCCCGGATTGGTCAATGCCAATGCAAATGAGTCTTTGGAAAACTGTAATTCAGCTTGATAGATTTCTGCTATAGCTCTCTCTTGTTTTGGCTTCTTTACAAAATTAGAATAAGCGTAGTATCCACCTACGATTAAAATAAGACCAATGATCACACCCATTATGGTGTTTTGGTTCTCTTCGAAAAAATGAGTGACCTTATCCGTAGTTTGGGAAATGTCTACCAATAACTCCTCGTTTTCCTGCTTCTGTTTTTTCTTTCTGCTCTTAGCCATAGTCGAAATCTTAAAAATTGAGGGCAAAGATAGTTATTCTCCGAAACTATTGCAGTGTTTATATCAAGATTTATTGGATATGAAGACTTTACTTCAGATCGAGCAGGTATTTATTCAGAACAGCAACGCTCATAGCATCCGTTATTCTATGATGATTGATCAGTTCGTGAACCTCCTCCGGAGTCTTTTTCATATACTCGAATTTCTCCGTGTGTTCCGGTTCTGCGGTATCGTATTCAAGCATTGTTGCCTTATATATTATAGCCCATTCATCCGTCACAGAGTTACTGGTGTGAAGGCGGAGGTATTCTTCCCATTTCAATGCGGTCACCCCGGTTTCTTCTTTTAACTCTCTTTTTGCAGCATCCAGATAATTTTCTCCAAGAAGCGCTCCTCCTTCGGGAATTTCCCAAGAGTAATCGTTAATGGTGTATCGATCCTGGCCCACGAGATGAATATTATTGTCCTCATCCAGAGCAAGGATGCCAATGGCTATATTCTTAAAGTGCACTTTTCCGTAAAGGGCTTCTGTATTATTTGGGCTGAGAACTTTGCGTTCACTTATGTGTATCCAGGGATTTTGGTATACACTTTTTGATGTTATGGTCTTCCAAGCACACATGGGGAAAATGAATAATTAAAAATTTTTAATTAAAAATTAATAATTAGAAGCTGGTTAGGGCTTCTATGAAGTGAGGTAGGATTTTTCCAGGATTCAGCATAATGGTGAATAGAAAACCGAAAATAGCGCCATACATATGCGCTTCATGATCTACGTAGTCAACCTTGTTATTTGTTCGATAATAGGAATATACTATATAGGCAATGGCTGCAATGATTCCAGGAATACCGATGAGACCATATAAGTAGATCATGGCCCATGGTTGAAAAACAACATAGGCAAACAAAATACCGGAGACGCCTCCGGAGGCACCGACACTTGCAAAACCGGGATTATTGCCATGTCTGAAGTAGGTTGCGATATTCGCACCAACCACGGAAACAATAAATAGAAGCAAATACAAAGTTGCACCTAAGCTTGATCCAAAGAAGGCGGCATACCATTTTTCAACAGACGAACCAAACATATATAACACAAATAGGTTAATCAAAAGGTGCATCCAGTCACCATGCACAAAACCTGCCGTCAACCATCTGTAGTAGCTCTTATCTCTGGCTTCCATATAAGGAGAGTGTTTGAGCCGATCAAAATTTGCTCTATTATTAAAGCAATTATATGAGATTAATCCAATGGTTACTACAAGCGCTAGTGTGATCATATTAATCGTTGTGATACTTTTCGTTTGCTAAAATAGTAAACGCTCTGAACAATTGTTCCAGAAAGATAAGCCTGGTAAGATCATGAGGAAAAGTCATATCCGAAAGACTCATTTTTTCACGGACTATTTGCCGAAGTTCTTTGGTGAAGCCAAATGCTCCACCGGCAATAAATACAAGGTCTTGCCCTTGATTGTAGTTGAAGTGACGTTGGAGATATTGGGAGAAACTACGGGAGTCATAGCTTTTCCCTTTCTCGTCGAGTAATACAAAATTACTTCGCTCGTAAGATTTGGAATTTATTCTTTTGATCAGCAATTCAGATTCTTCTCTTTTAATGATTTCTGAGTTTGCACATTTTTTAGAATTGCGCTCGAGATAGATCAAATTGACTTTATGATACCTTTGGCATAGCATGAGATATTCCTTAACGAATTCACGGTATTTGTCTTTATTGTCTTTACCAAAAGTCCAAAATTCGATAGCCATCAGAAAAAAAATATTGTAAAGAAACGGATAGAGCTTGTATTTACGCATTAAAAGAAATACTTTTTCGACTAATTTTAGAGATTCTATAAATTGATTTCATATTTAGTTAATATTTAAAATACATTTATTTAACTTCGCGAAAAATCTTGTATGAAGTATTTGTTTTTCCTTAGACACGCCAAATCAAGTTGGAAAGATGGGGACTTGTCTGATTTGGAAAGACCACTCAACGAACGGGGGATTAGCGATATCAAACTAATGTCTGAAGAGCTTCTTAATGAGAGTTTAGCTGTGGACAAAATTGTTTCAAGCCACTCAAGACGTACAAGACTTACATGTGAACTTTTGATAGAACACATGAATTGGAATCCTGATATTCTGGAGTTTAATGAAAGACTTTACCATGCTTTTTACTACGATGTAATTGAGATTATTAAGTCCACAAGTGATAAAGTGAATAAATTAATGTTAGTGGGACACAATCCCACCATTACCAATTTTGTTAATAAGTTCAGTGTTGAGTATATTGCTAATGTACCAACTTCTGGATTGGTGATATTGAAAACAGACATTCATTCATGGAAAGATTTTTCACAAAAAAATGCGGAGCTGCAAAATTTCATTTTCCCAAAAATGTTCAAGTAGTTTTATTCTCGTTTTTCCTTTTATTATCAATTTCTTGTGAGGAGAAAGAAGTAGAGTTTCATTACGATGAAGCTACTTTGGTCAATTACTTATCTGACTTAATGCTCAAGGAAAGTGCGGTGGAGTTTTATGAGCTAGGGATAAGAGATAGCATATCTCAAGAAATGGAAAAGATAATTTTGGATTTGAATGGCTTGGACTCTGCAAAAATTGCGTCTGATGTAAATCGTATTTCAAAGGATACCAAATTATCAGCGCATTACTTTGGTTTGGTGCGCGAAGAGCTCAATACTAAATTGGATTCTATTTAATTACTAATTATCGATAGAAGAATATAAAAAATGGAGCCTTCCGTTGAAAGCTCCATCTAAGACTTATGAGAGAATAATTAAAAAGGCTCGATGCAAATATAGGATAAATTAATATATTAAAAAAATATATATAAAAATCTTTAGGATTTAAATCTCCTTCAGCATACAAAGGGCTATTTCTGACATGATTAATTTTTTCTATTTTTACTAAAAGCTTTGTAGATGTCTGAGTTTAATTATACCATACTGGTGATCGACGATGAGAAGGATATTGTAGACTTCATAAGCTATAATTTAGAAAAGGAGGGATATTCCGTCTTAAACTGTACCAACGGTGATGATGCCATCAATTTAGCCCTAAGACACACCCCGGATTTGATATTACTGGATATTATGATGCCAGATATTGATGGGGTAGAGTTGTGCAGAAAACTGAGAGAAATACCCATCTTAAACAATACCTTGATTTTATTCTTAACGGCTCGCAATGAAGATTATAGTCAAATAGCGGCTTTTCAAGCCGGAGCTGATGATTATATCTCTAAACCAGTTAAAATCAATGTACTCAAGTTTCGGATTAAGGCCTTGTTGAAAAGAATTCGCAGTGCTGATATTGAGGAATCCCAGATTCTGAAAGTAGGAGACTTTGTTATCGATCGAAACAGATATCAGGTAAAGAAAGGGGATGAGGAGATCAATTTGGTGAAAAAAGAATTCCAGTTATTGAATTTATTGGCTTCTAAACCGGGTAAGGTATTTAGCAGAGAGGAGATCTTTAGATTGATATGGGATCGGGATATTATAGTTGGTTATAGAACGATTGATGTCCATATTCGAAAGCTCAGAGAAAAGATTGGAAAGGACTATATAAAAACCATTAAAGGAATTGGATATAAATTTGACTTCTAGATGAATAAGAATCCGTCTCCCCACCAGTTATCACTTTATCTGGCTGTTTTTCTCACAATTTTGTTAGCTCTGCTGTTCTTTATAAGCAAGGTGACGGGAATTATGCAATTCGAATACTACACCCTTGGGTTTTGCCTACTGGGTTTTACAGTAGTGAGTTATATCACGGTTCGAGTTATCATTAATTTTTTCGTGTACCGCAAAATAAAGTTGATCTATAAGCAGATCCATGACTTCAAAGTAGCGAAGGAAAAGAAGAAAGACATCATTTCCTTGGCTTCTACTGAAGACATCATGACCAAGGTAGAATCGGAAGTGGGTGGTTGGATGCAAAAGCAGACGAGGGAGATCGAAACATTGCGTTCAATGGAGAAGTATAGAAGAAATTTTATTGGAGATGTATCCCACGAACTTAAAACTCCGATATTCAATATTCAAGGATTCCTTTTCACCTTGTTGGAAGGTGGAATAGAAGACCCGGAAATTAATATGAAATTCCTGAATAGAGCTTCCAGAAACGTTGATCGATTGATTTCGATTGTCGAAGATCTCGATGCCATAGGTAGAATGGAAAGTGGAAGTTTCATCCTCGATATTCAGAAATTTAATATCAAAGATTTAGTGGAGGAGGTTTTTGATGATTATCAGCATAAAGCAGATGAGAAAGCTATCCAACTCCAGTTCAAGAAAAATGCATCTTCAAATTATGCGGTATTAGGAGATAGAGAAAATATCAGACAAGTCCTGAGTAATCTGGTCTCGAATTCTATAAAATATGGTAAGGAAGGAGGCTACACAAAAGCATCTTTTTACGATCTGGATGCCAAGGTTCTAATAGAAATCTCCGACGATGGTATAGGAATGAAAGAAAAAGATCTTCAGCGAATTTTTAATCGTTTCTACCGTGTCGATAAGAGTAGATCCAGAAAAAGTGGAGGTAGTGGCTTAGGCTTGGCCATTGTCAAGCACATTATCGAAAACCACAACCAAACCATCAATGTTCGCTCAAGAATAGATGCGGGAAGTACTTTCGGATTTACTTTGGATAAAGTAGTATAACACAATAAAGGATCCATAAATACAAAAAAATAAGGGCCCCACAACTGTGGAGCCCTTTATTTATATATTTGTTCAAATGATAATCTATTACATCATTCCTGGCATTCCGCCGCCCATTCCTGGAGCTCCCATATGATGATCATTACTCTCCTCAGAGATGTCGTTGATCACACATTCTGTAGTCAATACCATACTGGCAATAGACGCTGCATTTTCCAATGCAATTCTAGTAACCTTAGTTGGATCAATTACTCCAGCGCTCTTTAAGTTCTCAAACTTATCCGTTCTCGCATTGTATCCCATATCACCTCTGCTGTTCTTTACTCTCTGAAGGATAACACTTCCTTCCATTCCAGAGTTCTCAGCGATGGTTCTTAAAGGCTCTTCTAGCGCTCTCTGTACCATTGAGATACCGATATTCTCATCTTCATTCTCGCCTCTCAACTTTTTCAAAGAAGGAATACATCTCACTAGTGCAACTCCTCCACCGGCAACAATACCTTCTTCAATTGCAGCTCTTGTTGCATGCAATGCATCATCAACTCTATCTTTCTTTTCCTTCATTTCAACCTCTGTTGGAGCACCGGCATATAAAACCGCTACACCACCTGATAGTTTCGCTAATCTTTCTTGAAGTTTTTCTCTATCGTAGTCAGAAGTAGTAGTTTCGATCTGAGACTTGATTTGATTGATTCTAGACTCGATCATACTCTCATCACCACTTCCATTGACAATGATCGTATTGTCTTTATCAACACTGATCTTTTCAGCCGTTCCCAAGTGCGACAAATCTACATTTTCGATTTTGTATCCTTGTTCTTCAGAAATAACAGTTCCTCCAGTAAGGATTGCGATGTCTTCAAGCATTGCTTTTCTTCTATCACCGAATCCAGGTGCTTTAACTGCAACAACTTTAAGTCCTCCTCTTAATTTATTCACAACTAGCAAACCGAGAGCCTGACTGTCGACGTCTTCAGCGATAACCAAAAGAGGTCTACCGTTTTGACTCGCTTGCTCCAATACAGGAACTATGCTCTGAATGTTAGAAATTTTCTTGTCGTGAATCAAGATAAGTGGGTTATCATATTCACTGACCATGTTTTCCGTATCCGTAACAAAGTATGGAGACAAATATCCTCTGTCAAACTGCATCCCCAATACCTCATCTACATAAGTCTCAGTTCCTTTCGCCTCTTCTACAGTAATAACTCCGTCCTTAGATACTTTCTTCATCGCCTCAGCAATTAGAGTTCCGATCTCGTTGTCATTATTGGCAGAAATAGAAGCAACTTGTTGGATTTTTTCAAAGTCATTGCCGATAACTTCACTTTGGCTTTTAAGATCGCCAATTACGTTAGCAACAGCTTTATCAATACCTCTTTTCAAATCCATTGGATTCGCTCCTGAAACAACGTGCTTCATACCAGCATGCACAAGACTCTGAGCAAGAACAGTAGCAGTAGTCGTACCATCACCTGCAATATCAGCAGTTTTAGAAGCCACTTCTTTTACCATTTGAGCTCCCATGTTTTCTACTGGGTCCTTTAGTTCTATTTCCTTAGCTACGGAAACACCATCTTTCGTGATCATTGGCGAACCAAAACTCTTTTGAATAACTACGTTTCTTCCTTTTGGTCCTAATGTTACCTTAACCGCATTTGAAAGCGCATCAATACCCTTTTTTAATTTCTCCCGGGCTACGCTGTTAAAAGTTATATCCTTTGCCATTTTATTTTATTTTTTAGATTTTCTATTAGATTGAATTAATTTAAAGAATTACAAGAATGTCATCCTCTCTCATGATTAGATAATCTTGTCCTTCATACTTTAACTCTTGCCCGGCATATTTGCCATAAAGAACGGTATCTCCCTTTTTTACGGTCATTTTATTACCATCTTTACCTGGACCTACCGCAACCACCTCTCCTTTTTGAGGTTTTTCTTTAGCAGTATCCGGAATGATAATTCCACCTTCCGTCTTTTCTTCTGCATCATGCGCTTTTACTACAACACGATCGTTTATTGGCTTCATACTATAAAAAGTTTTTTCTAAGATTATACAATTAAAAATTCTACGAGCATGAATACACAATATGTGCCAAGGGATACGGATATGACAAAATTGCAGAATGAGCTTGTTAACAAGCCAAATAATGTAGATGTAATGACTTTACTGGCAGGCTACACTGACAATATGTTATTTATTCTAGAAGCAATGATGAGAGAACTGACAGATCAGAATTTACAAAATCAAAATTTCCCACTGTTCACTGAATGTTCGGGTACAATTTCTACATTGTCCCAATGTTCGACGACCAGGCCATTTTCTACTCTGAAAAGATCTACTTGAGCATAGTCCTGTCTTTTTCCATTCTCTAGCCAATGAGCCTTGCACAGTGTTGCTACGAAATTTCCTTCGCCTACCATCAATATGATTTCATCATAAAAGAGGGACCTATTGGGATCGAGAGCCAGTTGCATAAAATGCTCAAGACCGTCCTCAACATCTTTATTGTGTTGAATATATTTCGTCGAAGAGATGTATTTGGGCAGCAGTTCTGGGTTGCCGCCTTTCATGAGACCTTCTTTAATAAGTCTTTTTACTAGCTCTTTGTTTTCTTCAGTTTTATCAAGATCCTTAATTTCAATGGACCCATCGACAGATGTATGACCTGATTTGGTTTGGGCTGAGTAAGGCGCAATTACGTCCCAATGTTCAATTATTTTGTCATTGTCATCTGTTAGAAAAAAATCGGTGGTGACCCACTCTGCTTCGCCTTCATTGATATTTTGGTAGGCGTGGAGAAATACGTATTTGCCTTCTACCAGTCCGCGGATTATTTGAATATCCCTTTTAGGATTGCGCTGGACAAAGGATTCGAAAAATTCTATAAATCCTTCGGCGCCGTCTTTTACTCCAGTGCTGTGTTGGCGGTATTGGTCTCCTGTGTATTTTGTTACAGCTTCTCGATAATTCCCATCTCTAATTCCCTCCAGATATAAGTTCTTGGCATTGTTTATTTTTTCACTGGCTCCCATTGGCAAAGTATTTTATGGTGATATGGTAATGATAATATTTAAATTCTTAAAAAAGAAAAGGGAAGCTCTCTATACAAGAACTTCCCTTTTTATATGATATATCTTCTATCTTATTGTGACAATAACTCTACTTCACCAGATCCTCCAGATCCAATCATGAATGTTGCAATGATGCAAGCAGCGAAAAGAGCTATGGCAAGACCCCAAGTCAATTTCTCGATAAAATCAGTCGACTTTGCGGCACCAAATACCTGGTTAGCAGCAGTTCCTCCAAAAGTAGAATCAACTCCTCCTCCTTTCGGATTTTGGATCAAAACAACACCCATAAGTATTACACAAATAAGGGTGATAATAATGGTCATAAAATTTAACATAATCCAGCTGTTTATTTCTAATCGGCAAAGTACGCCATTTTTTTCGTTATATGCAAGATATCAGATTATGATTCTTTTCATTAATATGATATTCTAGCTTTTCTAAGTAGCTAAAAGTTAGGATAAAACTCATTTAATCGAAGGTTTCTTCAATGTCTTTAACCACTCATTAAAGCCTAATTTTTCTTCCCCAGAATTTTTATTCTCATTAATTTCTTGATTGGATTTCTCGTGTTTTCTAAAGCTCACTACCAAAGGACTGGTATCGTTGTACAGCATTTTTTTGTTGTATTTGATGAGTTTTTCAATTCGCTTGCCCACCTTAGGAAAGCTGGAAAGCAAATCAGAATATCGATTAAGAAATGTTAGATGAAAGCTTTTTTTTTACGGAAAATAAAGTCGTACAAAGACTTTCTCGGGTGAGTAGACATAGCTGCAAACAAAATGTCGTTATTCGACTTTTGATCATCTTGCATATGTGATTTCTTTGCGAGCAGAATCCTCAAATGATTAAAGTAAGGATATTGCACTACAAGAGTCCTCAACTCTTCCAAGCTCAAATCTGTGAGATTAGTTTTCCCTTCATAGATGTTTTGAAGTAATGCAGCTGTCATGCTACAAATTTATATAATATTTTTTACCAATTTGTAAAAGCTTCATTAAAAACTTGTTCAACGATCTGATCAAAGATTTCTTCCGTTAATTGATCCTGCACATCAACAAGTAGTTCAGTAGCGGGAAACTGTTCAAAATGCTCGAAGGTTTTGTCGAACCCTAGTTCATCATTCTTGTCACTGTAATAATTCACTTTGACTTTGATCACCAGTTTGTTGTAGTCCACCTCGTTGTTGGCATTAGGTGAAACGGGTTGTACATTAAAGTAGGTGATTTCTCCTTCAAAGACGACATCCGGATCTTGATTGGTAAACAAGAGTCTACTATTTTGTCGAACTTGATCCCTCAATTTAATGGTAAAGTCAATATCCAGATTTGGAATAGAACTTCTGGATCGATCCGTAAAATTCACTACATTAAAGGTATTAACATCCGGTGGTATGCTGATTCCCTTGAAGCTTAAACATGAGTAGAAACTTGAGGAAATTGTAAGCAGTAGAACAAAAAGCAACTTATTCATTTAACTTAGGTCGTATTGTTTTATTTTTCTATACAGAGTTCTTTCTGATATTCCCAATTCCAACGCTGCTTCCTTCCTTTTATTTCGGTGCTTCTTCAAAGCTTTTTGAATAAGGTCTCTTTCCATGTCTTCCAAGGATAGGTTTTCTTCAACTAATTCGGATTCGTCGAATTCCTCTTGTTCTTCTATACTCATATAGGACTTGGGAAATTCGGTTCTAGGTTTGTATTCAGGTGGTGTTACTTCATTCTCTATTTGATGGCTATCGACCACATTGTAAGAGAAGTTAGTTGGGTGAGCAGGTATGAGTTCCTGTGAGTTTTTAGGCAGGTCCAGATCATTGCGTTGAGCCAAATTGAAGACGAAAGACTTCAACTCATTTAAGTCACTTTTCATCTCCAGGAGAAATTTATAGAATATTTCTCTTTCTTGAAAGCTCATACTTTCGCCGGCAGCGGTGTGTTCAATCTTTGATGGCAGTAAGTCCCCTTGTGTATACTGTAATATTTGTGATAGATCTTCCGCGTCAATTTTTTCTTTATTGCTCAGCACTGATAATTGCTCAGCGACGTTCTTTAGTTCTCGGATATTCCCTTTCCAGTGATAACTCTCCAATAGACGCAGGGCATCATCTTCCAATTCTATTGGTCTTGCGCTATATTTTTCGGCAAAATCCAAGGTGAATTTTCTAAACAAAAGATAAATGTCTTCTTTCCTTTTTCGAAGTGGTGGAACATAGATCGGAACCGTATTCAGACGGTAATACAGATCTTCTCTAAATTTTCCCGAAGAGATCTTGTCTTGCAAATTGACATTCGTTGCGGCTACAATCCTAACATTGGTTTTTTGAACTTTGGAAGACCCCACTTTTAAAAACTCTCCCGATTCTAGTACTCTCAATAAGAAAGACTGTGTATCCAAAGGCATTTCGCCAATTTCATCCAAGAAAATGGTTCCTCCATTAACGGTTTCGAAGTATCCCTTTCTATCAGAAGTAGCTCCAGTAAACGCACCTTTTTCATGACCAAATAACTCGGAGTTGATGGTGCCTTCAGGAATGGCTCCAGTATTGATGGCAATAAATCCCTCGTGTTTTCGTGCACTGAGTTGATGGATGATTTTAGAAAAGGCCTCTTTTCCAACACCACTTTCTCCGGTAATAAGGACCGTGAGGTCCGTTTTAGCCACGCGGATCGCAGTAGATAAGGCTCTGTTCAAGGATTCTGTATTCCCGATGATGCCAAACCGTCTTTTTATGGCTTGCAGATCAGTCATTCCTTTCAATTATTTCACCCAATAAAGTTGCACTGGTATAGTCGTGTATCAATACTTCGACATAATCACCAGCCTCAAATCCCTCAAGCTTGGGAAAGACAACCATCTTATTTTGAGAATTTCTACCCTTGAATTCCAAATCTGATTTTTTGGAATCTCCCTCTATTAAAACTTTGTAGGTTTTTCCTATATCTTTTTTATTGTGCTCGCGGGACAACTCATTTTGCAATCGAATGATCTCCTGTAGCCTCCTTTTCTTAGTTTCTAACGGAATATCATCGGTTAATTTCCTAGCGGCCAAGGTTCCGGGTCTTTCAGAGTAATAAAACATATAGGACATCGAATACTTAGCAATCTCCATAATGGAAAGGGTATCTTGATGTTCCTCTTCAGTTTCAGAGCAGAAGCCAGCTATCATATCTGAAGATATCGCACATTCGGGTAGAATTTCATATATCCTATGGATCTTGTTGATATACCATTCTCTATCATAGGTGCGGTTCATTAGCTTAAGAACCCTACTATTTCCGGATTGAACCGGAAAGTGAATATACTTGCATATATTCTCGTGAGCCTTCATGGCAAACAAAACATCATCAGTAATATCTTTTGGATGTGAAGTTGAGAATCTCACCCGGAGCAATGGATCAATTTCTGCTACCATTCTAAGCAATTGTGCAAAATCCACTTTTTCCTTTGTTTCCGGGTTTTCCCATGAATAGGAATCCACATTTTGCCCTAGCAGCGTAACTTCTCTAAAGCCAGAATCAAACAGATCACTTGCTTCGGCTACGATAGTATAGGCATTCCTACTTCTCTCTCGTCCTCTGGTAAATGGTACAACGCAAAAAGAACACATGTTGTCACATCCCCTCATAATTGATATAAATGCTGTAATACCATTGCTATTCAGACGGGTAGGGGAGATGTCCGCATAGGTCTCTTCTCTTGAAAGTAAGACATTAATACCCTTCTCACCATCATCGGCTTTAGCAATAAGTTGAGGAATATCACGATAAGCATCTGGACCGACAACAAGATCAACGAGTTTTTCTTGTTCCAGTAACTTGCTTTTTAGCCTTTCAGCCATGCAGCCGAGGACTCCAATAAGAACACCCGGATTATTTCTTTTTACTTTGTTGAATTCCTTCAGTCTTTTTCTAACTGTTAGTTCAGCCTTTTCTCGAATCGAACAAGTATTGATAAGAATTAGATCAGCGTGATCCATCTCGTCAGTCGGGCCATAATCCACTTCTGAAAGTATGGAAGCGACGATTTCACTATCGCTGAAATTCATTTGGCACCCATAACTTTCTATGTAGAACCTCCTGGAATAATTATCGTTTTTTTTCCCGGCTATAGCTTGACCCTGCAATTTTTCCTCCAGCATTACCTGATGATCCGACATATTTATCTTGCTCTATTCTATTAAAATATTGCAAAATTAAAAAATATCAGCAACGATGTCAAAATGTCAGCTTTTGTTATGCTCCCATTTTTTTGTGAGTTGCAAAGAAAAGCTCCTAATGTCTTCTAGTTGAGCCGGTCTTAAAGTATATAACTCATTCGTGATATTCTTTGCATTCAATCTAAGCGTTAGGTTATTCGAAAACTTGTAACTCAGAATTAAATCCACAATATGTCTATTGTCATTGTGGTCGGCATCAAATTCTTCTGCACCCTCTAAGATTTGGTAGAAAATTAAATCGATGGCTTCTGTTTTACTGATGTATCGATAGGTTGAGCCCAAACCCCAATTATTAACTTCCCAGAAGAAGTGAGCCTTGCCGATATGTTTTTGTCGATATTTTAAGACGTTTTCATCACTTGATGATCTTCTCTCGATTTCCACAGTAAAGTCTTTGAACTTGGGGTCAATATAATTGTAGCCCAAACTGAAAAATAGATTTGAACTTGACGAGAAGTCTACTTCGGACTGAACCTGGCAGTCCAATCCACGAATCCTTGTATTTCCGATATTGGTAGACTGAAAAGCTATAAAAGGCAGTGGTGGCGGAAAGCCATCAGCACCAAATTCCATCATATCTTCGTATTCCATTTGGAAAAAAGCGATATCCAGAAAGCCTTTAATTCTACCCAAGGACAATCCTTGACGATATGCTAATTCCGCAGACCATCCTCTTTCCGGCTTGAGTTCAGGGTTGGCAACGATGGGTATGCCGATATCGGTATTGATGAATCTTTCGGCAATGGCCGGATAACGATATCCTTGCCCCCAATTAGCCCTAAATTGAGTGTATTCATTCAGTGAATAGTTGAATCCAACTCTCGCCACGACTTCTGAATGCTCACTTAGCCCCTGGTCAATTTTAAAGTACTGAATGGTGTCCGGAGCGTTGGTATTATTGCTTTCATATCGCAGCCCGGCCTGAACAACAAGATTTTTTCCAATGGCCTTTTCGATTTGCCCATAAAAAGCAAGATTATTCTGGGAAAACTTGGAGTTGCTGAATAGTTCCGAATCAGATTCAAGATGAGAAAAAAGTACCCCTCCGGTAAACTTAATTCCCAAATTGGTCAGATCTCTGTAATACTGATACTCGCTTAAATAAAGCTGAGATTTATTCGATCTGTTTTCTTCGTTCGCGTTTTCTACGTAATAGAATCTATTAGAAAGCTTGTGATGTCCACCAGAATTATCATAAAATTTTAAATAAGGGTCAATATTGTATCTAATAGCATCGGTAATTGAAAAGGAAGCCGTGTCGGATATTAGTGTTCCTTTGCCGTAATTTTCCCAAAAGAAAGGATTATTGCCTTCATAATCGTTGTAATTTACATTGAGTCCTACTATTAGCTCTGGCTTAAATCGATAACGCAGTTTTAATCCACCCCTTTTGGTTTCAGCCGTTTTGTGTTTGATGAAAGATTCTTCTTTAGAATAGAAAACATTTCCAGTGAGGTCCAGTTTGCCTATTTTTCTGCGATGTATTAAAGAACCCGTGGAAATAAAAGGTGTTGACCCCCACCATTTCATACTGTCCGCAGGTGGGCCATCAAAAGCTCTGTACTGTGTGGAAAACTCTGTAACAGGTGTCGAACCCGGGTCTTTTGTCTCTATATTAATTACTCCATTAAGTGCCGATGAGCCGTATATGATGGATGATGCACCCTTTAAAACTTCAATGCTGGCTATGTTTTCCGTGGGTATATCTCTCCAGTTGGCTGTTGCGGCATCTGCTTGTAGTATGGGCAGTCCATCCAAAATAATCATTACTCTACTACCAGCGCCGTAAGAATAACCACTACCTCCTCTGATATTGGCCTGACCATCTACTATCTGGACGCCATTAATTCGATTCAGTAAGTCATCGATTTCAGGTGTATTTTCACGAATTATTCGATCGGAATCAATCCTTTCAATACTGATAATGGATTGTTTCGAACTCCGTCTATATCCTGATCCCGTAACAGTAACTTGATCCAAAAGGCTGTTCGAACGATTTAACCGCACATCATTTACATCGATAAAAGGAGGGTATAAAACATAACTTTCATATCCAATATAACTAATAACTATGCTATCGGATTTACAATTGCTTAAAGAGAAATATCCAAGGGCATTGGTGGTCGAATTACATTGATCAGAGCCGTAAATCGTAGCTCCAATAAGTGGTTCCTGAGTCTCTGCGTCGTAAACATTTCCTTCAATGGATTGAGCGTCAAGTTGATGGGATAGAACTAAATAAACTAGTAAAACGTTAAATAAAGTATAAAAGTATCTGTACATATATAATAATGTGATAGTATTTTTATAATTTAGTGAATATAGGGCACTAAGCGTGTTTTTTTGTCAATTTACGATTTATTTATGAGGCTATTTTACGTATTAATAATTATTTGTCTTTTCGGTACGAGCAATGCTCAAGTATGTACTTTTATGGATTCGGAGGTTGATTCAGTTGAAATAATTACTCCAGCGCCTTATCACCCAGATCTCAATCCGGACGGTGGTATCGAAGATGAAGCTTGTCTTAATGAGGCTTATAGTACTAAATTCGTAATTTATGTACCTCCTACCATCCCAGGATTTCCACTTCCGATAGATTCTATCACCTTGAATGGTGATGGAGTAAGAGGATTACCAACGGGTTTGGACGAAGAAACGAACACTCCTAATGGAGTTTTTTATCCGGATCAAGCAGATTGTTTAATTATTACGGGTACTCCTGATTCAGGTAATCCAACGGGAGAGTACGAATTGGAAATTGATGTTTTGATATATATTCCTGGCTTAGGTGCTCAACCATTTACTTTCCCCGATCCCGCTATTACCGGTGAAGGAAAATATATATTAACGCTCAATGAAGAAGGACAATGCGTTACCAATACTGGAGAAGTAGATCGGTTGGCAAAGTCAAGAGTAGAATTACTTGAAAATCCGGTAACCTCTACTATGGAGTTGGAAATTGAATCCTCTAGATCTTCAGAGGGAAGTATTCAGATTGTTTCTATGTTTGGCCAAGAGTTAAAAAGGAAAAATGTTCGCTTACATTCTGGTGTTAACAGTGTTGAGATTAATTTAATTGATCTTCCTCAAGGGATTTTCTTCATGAAGTATAAAGATCCTACTACAGAATTGACTAAGAGATTCCATATTGTTAAGCCGTAGAGCTTTACAGTAAGTCTTTTAAGCTAAATCTAAATTTTCGGATTTCTTCACCTCTCTGGATTAGAATTCTTATTTTCTTTCCTGTTTTACCGGATAGTAATTTGTTGATTCGATGAAGATTGTAGTACTGACTTTTTATTCCCTGAATCTTTAATATTTTATCTCCCGCTTGGATTCCGCATTCGCCGGCTGGACTATTGGATCGCACTTCGTAAATCTGAAATTCATTGAATTCAACACCACTTGCGATGAGGGATAATCCGGATTTGTCAACAGAAAAATCTTTTTTAACCTCTTTGTAAGGTTTAGAATAGAATGTTCTTTGGCTGTAATCAATCGCCCAGTGATATCTACTCATTAATTGATTCCCAACGATTCCATTGCGAATGATTCCATTGTCCTCAAGGTTCTTAATCTCAAATGTTTGAAAAGATGAGATTCGTTCATTAAAATCAACATGGCCAAAATTAAAATGGTTAACCCTAGCCAGATAACCCATAACATCTCCCGATATTCCGGAACCAATAATTCCTTCAAGCTTATTTTCAGGTAGTTTGAGATTTTCGAATGTATTGTGGTGCATCAACAGAAATATTGCAGCTCCGGAATCCAGCAACAACTTCAATTTACTTTTCTCTTCTCCAATGGTGACTTCAGTCTCTATATAGGGCTTGCCATCTTTAATAATCAATGGGGCAGTATCGAATTTCTTTAAATTCCTTTGGGTCCAGGAAGTAGTAGTGTAAAACCTAAGAACGTTTCTTTTGCTATTTACTTCTAAGACAAAATTCGAAAAGAATGAAGCGCCCAAAATTCCATGGACTTGTTCTCCAACCAACGCGCTTAGATTTTTTGGCTCATGTTCAAGTACTAAGATATCGGTTTGTGTATTATTTAGGTTATCCAGTTTGAGGTTGACCCTTCTCATTACATGAGCTACAATGGTATCCTGAAGATTACTCCCTCTCAATACCACCTTATTTTGGGCTTTTAGTCCAAGCAAGTCACTTACGTCTTTATTGAAAAGGACGCAGTTTTCGGCGCCAGTATCCAGGATGAATTTCAGAGGTAATTTCTGCTCTAAGACAACATCGACCAAAATGAGATCGCCCTTGTATTCGAAGGGAACGGTTAAAGGATTCTCTTCTTGTAAGAGGAAGATTAGTTGGGCTGAAGATTTATAACCAATGCTGATGGTGAATAGGAATATGACGAATACATATTTCATTTCAGCTTACAACTTTATTTTATCGAGAAGACCATAAATAGCAATTATTTCTTGATCAGAATGTCTGGACATGGCTCCTGGGTTTATGCCCATTTCTCCTTCCGGCGCTTCGATATTCAATGCTTCAAAATATGCATTCCAGCCGTCATGAACTTGAGTCTTATAAGGATATTTAAAGCTCATAGGGTTCAAACTAAAATACTCTTGATCGAAGGCAAAATAAATCAACTCAGAACAGTAAAACGCGTCTTCACCCAACTCAAAAGCACTGTCATATGGTTTTCCTAATTGTCGAATAGAATAATCAATCGCCTTAGAGATCTTTACAGGATTAATTTCTTTTATTCTTCCTACCATAATTTTTTCCTTGTCATTTCTGTCCTTCGGACTTCTGGAGAAAAAATCTTCTAAGCTCGTGTCTTGCACCCGATCTCCAATGGCTTCAATTATTCTCCAAGGATGTTCTGAGCTTAATTCTTCCGAATACATCAAGAGTCCGACATGGGATACTTGAGCGTTTTTATATCCGGTCGTTACTCCGGTGATGGATTCGCAAAGAGGTCCGCAATCAAGATCTACATATAGCAAATCTCCTTCTTGAAGTTCGGTCCCCTTGAAAGTTATTTTTCTATACTTCCTTGAATGATGGACTGCTTTTTTTTTAGTTGGTAAATAGGTTCAACCTTATCAACCAAATTCAGTTGGGTGAGATGATTTTTCAATCCATCGTAATCCAAATTAGTATTGAAGGTATTGACCATGTACAGATGCTTGTTCTCATCAATCATGGTGAATCGCGCATTGTCCAAAAAGGGTTTATCTTTTCTAAACTCATCGATGTTGATCTCTTCCAAAAAGTGAACAAAGGCGCCATCATTTTGAGCTATTTTTTCGTACATATCATTTTCGGACTCCTGCCAATCCAAGCTCTTCTCCATTTCAAAAAAGAATTGCCTCAGACTGTCAAAGGCAGTTGGCATATCAAATGTCCCAACTGTTTGCGTACTGTCACCGCTTTGAAAAAAATAGGTTTGGGCATCGGCAATTCTTGACTCATATCTTTCCGGAACGGTGTCCCAGCTGATAAGGTTAACATAATGGTATAGTTGGGCCATTTGGGCATTGGACATCGTATCCGTAAAAATTCCGGAAGGATAAGTGAACCTCTTTCCAATCAATTGAGCAACTCCATTGGTGTCTACATTAATTTCAAAAATAGGGCAATAGCCAAAACATGGACCGGTACCAAAACTAAACACCGGACATACCACCGGTTCAGCGATGGTTGTTGTGGCATTATTTTTTTGATTCTTAGTACTTGAACAGGTGGCAAGAAGAAATAAAAATAAACCGGAAAGAAATAGGTTCCTCATTGGCAAATTATTAATCAATCAAACATAATAGCCTGAAAATTCAGACTAAGCTAATTTACAATTATTTGTCCAATGAATAAAAATTATTGAATACTAAGGGACAACAAATCCTCTTTCCTTGAGGATAAACATATAAGATCCGTCAAGATTGGATCCCTGGATAAATGCGTTTTCACCGTCTATTCTATCCTGATTAATTCCAAATCTTTTCATCAACTGGGCAATCATGATTTGACCCTGTATCGCTTCTTTCCAATCTTCTCCATATGGATCATCAATGGCAAACTTAGATCCTATCGACATTTCATGACCAAACAATGGATTCATAGCCTGAGTGATTTGACGGACTATCTCAATGCCGACAGGGGACAAGGTATAAGTGTCCTCAAACAAAACTTTCCTATCAATCGAAAAAGCTACCTCGTCATTTTCCAGAAAGAGGAATGTCTCATCAGGATACTCAGCTTGTATGCTTCTAAAAGTATTGATGAGATGGACCTTTTTCGAAATATAGCTATGAGATCTTACTTGGACTTCTTCAGGCAAGTCCACATTAGCCTGATAAATCAACAGCTGTGAATCAAGTTGAGCTATGGACTGTAGGAGCATTTTATTTTTATTTCTGAGCCTTGTTATTTCCTCCATCAACTCCATTTCCTGTTCGGACATTATGGTGTCTGCACCGCTGTCATCTCCCAGTCCTCTTTCATAATTAAACAATACCGTGCTGAGCTCTTTTTTATAATTATCCAGGCTGTCCTGAAGTAGATAAGTGAATTCTTTTTGTTCTTCGTACAGCTTCTCGTAAATGCTGTTCTTCTTGATGTCAAGAAGTGCATTCTCATACTTCGACTTGTAAGAACAAGACGAAATCATGAAAATTATCCAAATAAAAAGAGTCGATTTACAAATATTTGACATAACTCTATTCGCTTATTTCCATGAATAATTATCATATTGGCTTAATAATTATCTAAAAATTAAATCGATAGATAATATCAATTCATGGAAGTCCAATGTATTAGTAACAAAATTTATACCGAATTATTCAAAAAACAGGCTGACAAGTTTAGTTTTTTTCATTCGGCACCATGGTTTCTAGGTTTGTCCGCGAATCCAAGAATTTTAGCCTGTTATGATCAGGATAAAATCATCGCGTTATGGCCGTTTGATATTATTAAACGTTTGTATGTGTTAAAATGTCTATCGCATCCTACATTCGTTTCAAATTTGGGGCCTATTTTTTTTGTCGAAATCACGGATTTTAAGAATAAATTGAGTTTCGAAAGGTTTCAGACAAAAGTGGTTAATCACTTTCTAGACTATATGGACACTATGAAAGTGGATTGTGTAGCTCAAGATTTATTGCCCAGTTTTGAACTCCCACACCTGATGAAATTTCGAAAGTATCAACTCACCTATAAACACAGTTATTTTTTGCCCAGAACGCTTTCCAGAGATGATATTTGGTCGAATATGAGCAAGAACCATCGCTATAAGATCAACAAAATGACTTCTCGGTATGTTGTGGAAGAGTCTCAGGACTATGATAATTTTTACGATATATTAAAAACTACTTTTAATCGAATCGGGATTTCAAATTTACACAACAAGGATAGGCTGATAGGGGCGATACAAACGGTTACAGAGAATAAAAATGGTGTTCTATTGTGTATTAAGGACAAGGAATCAATTCCATTATCTTACGGTTTTTTGGGTTGGGATACCAAGAGAATGTATTACGCGATTGGCGCCAATGAAGTCAATAAATCAGAAGATACGGTGTCATTGTATTTATTGTGGAAAGGGATCGAGTTGTCAAGAAAATTAGGACTTGATTTTGATTTCGAAGGTACAATGATAAAGGGTCTGGATGCCCATTATTCCGGTTTTGGTTCAAGTCGAGACGTTTACGTTAATATTTTTAGAGCAAATAAGTTATTTAGTAAAATATTATTTAATTTGAACGCTTTAAGAGGCCAATAAGACTTATGAAACAAGTAATATTCTTTCTTCTGGGCTTCATCGGTTTTTTTTCGATGTGTTCAGGCCAGATGATTCAATCCAATGGAGATACTTTATATGGGAATGAATGGATTGAAGAGAATCAGGATTACTTCTCGTTCAAAATTGGAGAGGACGGAGTTTACAGAATAAATTATTCCACACTCATCGAAGCCGGTATCCCCGTTGATGCGATTGAGCATACCCAGCTCAAATTGTATCGCTTGGGAGAAGAACAAGCACTTTCGGTTTGGTCGTCGTCCGATATTATGAGTCCCAACGATTATATCGAGTTTTTTGGAAGAAAAATGACAGATGACCTTCATGAATACCTATATGTTAATGGTAAGGACGATCAACTCAACGATCAATACAATCTTATCACAGATACGAGCTGCTATTATTTAACTTGGTCTTCAAGTGCCAGTAAAAGATATACCATCCAAAAGTATGGAGCGAACGATCAAAAAGATACTTTGTCGTCCATACACAATTCAGTTGGCTTGGCAGGCACTACGCGATTGAATAAAACTTTCGATGCTGAAGCAGGCGCACACCCTTCCCACTTTAGAAAATACGACGGATTCTATATAGCGACAACTAAGAATTATAGAGAACGCAATGTTGAATTACCTGGATTGGATGAATCTGCTAATACCAGTAGCTTTTTACACTGCAATCTGTTAAATCGCAATATAGAGGGTGATTTGGCCGTCCTTTGGAATGGTGATACTCTATATAATGAGGCCTTATTTGTTGGTGAATATAAAGAGATCATCTTAGAGGTTACAAGTGAAAAAGTAGAGTCCAGGAATGACATATTCATACAGAACGTGACATCAGATGGTAAGTTTAATGTCATCAACTACAGCGTGGAATTTCCTCAATTACTATCCGGCTCGCATGCGTTGATTCATATTTACCCTTCTGACTTACGCGATCATAATTTAGCATTTGATAATGTTCAGGATGATTTTCGAATTTACTTCTCGAATTCAGACACTGTGGTGATCGCAGAGGAGATAATGGATGGTCAATGTGTAATGGATCTTGCAGATTTTGAAGATGCTGAACTGATGTCAGCGATGTACAACTCAGACTCGCACCATACAATAACAAAATTGACTGCACTTGAAATACCTGATTTGAATTTAGGCGGAGCGGATTATCTTTTTCTGAGTACCAGAGGTATTTTCCATGATAATTCTTCTGCTTTGAACGATTATATCAATTATCGAGAAAGTGAAATTGGTGGATCCTACGAGGTTAAACTCTTATATTATGAGGATATCTTAAATCAATTCGGCTATGGAATCCCCAGAAATTTCTTATCCATAAAAAACTTTTTTAATTATCTGGATATCAATAATAGCCTTCCAGAAAAGGTATTCATCATTGGAAAGGGAAGAACATTCAACGACTGGAGATCTCCTGAGGAAATTTCGAATCCTGTTTTTCTAGAGGCGTTCATACCCACTTATGGATTTCACGGTTCAGATAATATGCTAAATTCGAGATCTAGCACTTTCGATCCGATCATGCAAATAGGTCGACTGCCCGTAACTTCGGAAAGACAACTCCGAACCTACTTAGATAAGGTCATGAAGTTCGATAGTATTCGGTATATCGAAAACTCAAGAGTTGAAGATGTTGAATGGCAAAAACAAGTTCTACATTTAGGCGGAGGATCTTCTGAGCAGGTGATTATTCGCGACTTTCTGGATAGTTTGGAGTCCATGGTAATAGATTCTAGGTGGAATGGAGAAGTAACTTCTTTTTATAAAACAAGTGCGGACCCAATTCAGACCGCTCAATCGGAAGAATTGAAGAAACGAATCAATGATGGAGTAAGCATCATTACGTTCTTTGGCCATTCTTCGACGGGTTCTTTTGACTTTAAACTTGAAGATCCTTCTGAGTACAAAAGTTTTGGAAAATATCCTGTGATGTATTCCATGGGCTGTATTAGCGGAGATGTGAATAGTGTTATTTTTGGATTGGCAGAGCAATTTGTACTTGAACCTGATGGTGGAGCAATTGCCTATATGGCCAGTACGGGAAATGCATATCTCTCTTCTCTGTATAGGATGGGATTAAAGCATTACGAGCAATTAACCAGGGAATTCGATCAAACTCTGGGTAAGGTTCATCGAGTTGCTCTTGATAGCCTTGAATCGGTTAATTTTACTGGAATGCAGGATCTTCGTGAGCAGTTTGTTTTGGTTGGTGATCCAGCACTAAAAATAGGCCCTGTCGAAGGCAAGGATTATGCAGTAAGTTATTCTTCGTTTGAAGCCTTGCAAAATGAGATTGTTTTTGAAGATGAGAGCTTTGCTGTTTCTTTCGATTTGCATTCACTTCACGCTTTTGAAAGGGAAGAGCTTATTTTAAAGTATGAATTGGAACAGGAAGGGACATGGACTTTGTTGTCATACGATACGGTTGATGTTTTGAGTTCGAGAATGACATTACAAAGAGAATTTGAAATTCCGGATAGTATTACAGAAGGAATCGCTTATTTCCACATCACGATTGATCCATTTAATGAAATAGAGGAGACTCCGCAACCTAAAGCAGAAAACAATAACAGACTTGGTTTTAGCAATTCTAGAGAGGGCTTTAAACTGATTTTTCTAGAAGCCAAAGCCAGATTTTTGTATCCCACCAATTATTCGATACTAACCCAAGCCAATCCTGTTTTCTATGCACAATCTGATCGGTTATTTTCTACTGAAAAGAACTATTTATTTCAGATAGATACGACCGCTTCTTTTGACAGCCCATTCCTGCAAGAAAATATGATCATCAGCAAAGGTGGTGCGGTAACATGGCAGCCAAGCGTGAGTTGGGAATTAGACAGGGTTTATTATATAAGAACTAAACTGGAAACAGCTTCGGCTGAGAGCGATTTATGGGATGAACGATCCTTCATCTATCGACCGGAGTCTGAAAAAGGTTGGAATCAATCCCACAAGGGGCAATTTGCAGATTTAGAATTGGAGGATGTTCAGTTGGATTCAACGTGCAGATTTAATTTTGATGGCCTAATAATAGAATACAATATTAGAAATCTATTCTTGATTGATAATAATTCTAGCCCACCTGAAATAACACAGAACAATGAAAGGGTAGTGGCAAATTTCAATCCTAGAGGTTTGATGTTTGTTTTGGTAAAAGATGGAACTTTTGAACCCATCTCTAATGATTCTACTTTTGTTGATTATGGCCCAAGTGGTCGAAGCTATTTTCTCTGGAATAATCCGGATACTTCAGATAGAAATCTGGTGATGCGGTTTATGAATGAAAAAATTGAAGATGGCGATTATGTGATCTTTATGCCGGTGAGAAAGGCCGAAGACACGACAAATTTTAGAATTGATGAATGGGCTGAAGACAGCATTTACTACGGTAGAAATCTCTTTCAAGAGTTGGAAAAAGAGGGAGCGCAGGATATCAGAAGTTTAGTGGATAATCCTAGACCTTATATTTTTGTTTACCGCAAAGGAAGTGGTCCGGTATTAGAGGTCGTAGGTGATGACTTTTATGATGATATTAGAAGGACTATTGGATTTTCTATTCCACAAAATGACGGTAGAATAATTTCGGAAAATATAGGACTATCTAAAGATTTTAAACGCCTGGAACTAGGTATTTTGGAAAAAGATAGTGCGGATATAGTGGGTTTAACAATGGTCGATGAGAGTGTCTTGCTACGTGCAGATAACATTTCACCTGAGTATACTTTCGACCTTGAAAGCAGTGATTTGAGATTTAGTGATCAGATGTCTGTGGAATTGGATTTTATGGATACCATTTCTAATACGATGCCTCAACTGGATTATTTAAGGGTATATCATCAGGGATATCCCGAATTCTACTACCACCATGAAGACTCTATTCATTGGTCTAGTAGTCTTGTGTCCGGAACTGATCAGATAGTTGATTTTCTTGTAGGAAATTACTCAAATTTCGACTCTGATAGCATGAGAATAAGATACATTATTAGAGATGACAACAACAACGAGGTCGCATGGGACGAAATTTATCCGGAAATGGATTCCTTGGAACAAAGAAGAATAAAAGTTCAATTTGAGACCAATGATTTGGAAGGAAATCTAGAGTTTGTCATTGAATTAAATCCCGAAAGTCAGCAAAGAGAGCATTTGAGCATAAATAATTTTGCTACTCTTCCATTCGAAGTTATTTCCGATAAAACATCGCCGTTTTTAGAGGTTCGATTCGATGGTAATCTATTACCATATGGAGCATTGGTAAATGGTCATCCCGAAATAGACATTCGATTTTGGGATTATGATTCTGAGTTTTCTGATTTGGATACCAATAACATAGAAGTTATGTTGAGATATCCGGACAGTATTGATTACACCATGCTCAATTATGCTTCCGGAGAATTGATTTTTGACAAACCAAATGATCTTAATGGAGCAGAAGTTAGTTTTGATCCAATACTTCAACAAGAGGGAATTTATAGTTTACTAGTCAATGCAGAAGGACCAAATGGAAGAGAGCTTAGCTATGAAGTGGAGTTCGAATATCAGCAGAATACTTTGTTTGAAACGCCTTTCTTTACTCCTAATCCGATAGGAAGTGTTGCCTATTTGAATTTGGACTTTGCGGGAAATGAGATTCCTGAGTTGATCAACTTACGAGTTTGGAATTCGCAAGGTATTCAACTAGCAGATTTGGATCTGCTGGAAAGGAATAGGATAAATATTGGTGAGAACGATGTATTGTTGGATTTCAATGATCGAAATACTTTTCCTCATCATATGCCTGCGGGTATTTATCCGTATGAAATAATGTATCAATTCCCGAATGGTGGGAGGACAATTGAGTTTAGTGGTAAACTGGTATTGACGAGATAAAAAAGATTTATCCTAGTTTGTTCTTGTAATCTTCGTATCCAAAGGATTTGATCAGTTCTATGGTTTCGTTTTCTGTAATTTTAAAGATGGAAGGGTGTTCAACTCCATTGAATTGTGTTGTCTTTACCATGGTATAATGTATTTGATCCTCAAATATGAGTCGATCCCCAATTTGCAGCATTTTGTCGAACGAATAACTCTCAACAAAATCTCCCGAAAGACAAGAGTTTCCACCAATTTTATAAACAAAAGGTCCTTGATCACCTGGTTTAGCTCCATTAATTCTGGGTTGGTAAGGCATTTCGAGGCAATCGGGCATATGCGCCGTAAAAGATGCATCAATAATTGCGATCTTCTGATTTTTAGAGTCAACAATATCTATTACACTAGCCACTAAGTAACCGGTGTCGAAAGCAATTGCTGAGCCGGGTTCCAATGTAATTTCTATATGGGGATATTTCTCTTGAAGTTTTAGTAGAAGGCCTATTAGATGTTCGACATCGTAGTCCGGATGAGTTATGAAGTGTCCTCCACCAAGGTTAAGGTACTTTATCTGATTCAAGTGCTTTCCAAAAAGTGACTCAAACTTGTTCAAAGTTCTTTCCAAAGTATGGCTGTCGTTTTCGCACAAGGCATGGAAATGCAATCCGCTAATTCCCTCTGGAATTTGATCCAAGTCCCGCGCATTTACTCCAAATCTTGAACCTGAAATAACTGGATTATAGAGTTTTACTTTTACTTCAGAGTACTCCGGATTAACCCGAAGGCTAAAATGATGACTGTCCTGATGACTTTGAACCTCCAAAATATAGTGCTTGTATTGACTCAAGGAGTTAAAAACAATATGTGAGGAGTATTGAAGATATTCCTCGAATTCCGTTTTTTTATAGGCGGGACTGTAACTGTGTACTTCTAAACCCATCTCTTCTTTGGCCAGTCTGGCTTCATTAATCGAACTGGCCGCAGCTCCATCCAGGTATTGCGCAATCAGGGGGTAAAATGTGAAATTCGAGAAAGCTTTTTGGGCCAGAATAATTTTGACTCCTGCCTGCTCTTTAATTTTCTTTAATAATTCTAGATTGCTCTTTAGTTTTTTTTCGTCGACAACGTAAGATGGGCTTGGGATCGAATCAAAAGAAAATGCTCTTTTCATTTAGTTACTCAAATTCAAGGTCAATATTGTGTTTCTCATTCCACGGCAACCCGTTGGTATTTAACTTCTCCATGAAAGGATCGGGATCCATTTCTTCAACATTAAAGACTCCTGGTTTCATCCAAATTCCTTTCAGCATTAACATGGCGCCAATCATAGCAGGTACACCAGTTGTATAGGATACTGCCTGTGCTCCAGTTTCGTTATAGGCCTCTTGATGACTACAATTATTGTAGACATAATAGCTTATTTTTTCTCCATTTTTTAGCCCGCTTATTCTGCACCCAATACTTGTTTCCCCGGAATAATTTTCGCCAAGGGAACCCGGGTCGGGAAGTACCGCTTTGAGAAATTCCAAAGGCACTATTTCTTGTCCCTTGAAACTAATGGGTTCGATACCAGCCATACCGATGTTTTGTATGACCTCCAAATGCGTGAGATACTCTTGTCCAAATGTCATCCAAAATCTAGCTCTCTTAATACTTGGGAAATTCTTTACCAAAGACTCTAATTCTTCGTGATACAAGAGATATGAATCTCGTGGTCCAATTTCCGGGTAGTTCAATACTCTTTTTATCGAATGGGGAGGAACTTCGATCCACTCTCCGTTCTCGAAGTATTTTCCTTTTTGAGTTACTTCTCTGATGTTGATTTCCGGATTAAAGTTAGTAGCAAAACTTTTTCCATGATCCCCACCGTTGCAATCCACTATATCGAGATAATGAATCTCGTCAAAATAATGTTTAGCAGCATATGCCGTAAAGACTCCTGTTACTCCTGGATCAAAACCACATCCCAACAAGGCCATCAATCCCGCTTCCCTAAATTTTTCCTGATAAGCCCATTGCCAATGATATTCAAATTTAGCTTCATCTTTAGGTTCATAGTTGGCTGTGTCCAGGTAATGTACACCGCATTCAAGACAAGCATCCATGATGGTCAAGTCCTGATAGGGAAGTGCCAGGTGAACACAAAGATCAGGCTTGAAGTCCTTCATAAGACGCACCAATTGCTCTTTATCGTCGGCATCTACTTGGGCGGTTTCAATGTTAACCCCTAATTCTTCTCTTACATAATCCCTAATCTGATCGCATTTACTTTTGGTCCTACTTGCCAAAAGTATATCTGTAAAGACTTCGGCGTGCTTAGCCATTTTATAGGTGGCTACTGTACTCACTCCACCCGCTCCAATAATAAGAGTTCTAGACATTTTGATGGTATAACTTATCTCTAAAAAAAGTCAAAATAAATACTAATTTCAATCAGAATCAATAGATTCTCAAATTTTTTTTTCATCAATAAATCTTGTTACTTTCAAACATGATTTTGAAACTAATTTGTTAACGACAATGACGTATAATCCGAATGATGCAGCGGAGGCAAATGGCAATTTTGCCGGTCTGCCAATCCATACTTCGAAGACAGAAATTGTATATGTTCCGGTGCCCTGGGATATCACAGCCAGCAATGCCAAAGGAACAGCAAATGGTCCTAAAAATATACTTGATTCTTCATTGCAAATTGACCTGTACGATGAGCTTCTTCCCTCTGCCTGGGAAGTACATAGAGAGTTCCGTCCTATTAATGAAAAAACTGTTCAATTAAATCATGAATTATCGCAAAAATTAGAATCAATCCAAGGTGATAACCATGAAATGACGGAGTCTTTATTTACTCGAATCAATGAAGCTTGTGCTAAAGTCCATACGAATACCTTTGAGTTATGCAGCGCTGTTTTAGATAAAGGACAATTACCCTTTGTTATCGGTGGAGATCACAGTTCGGCTTTTGGAAATATTCGTGCGGTATCGGAGCATTATGATGCTATCGATATAGTACAAATTGATGCTCATTTGGACCTACGGAAGGCTTATGAGGGCTTTGAATATTCCCACGCTTCCATATTTTTTAATGCGATGACCAAACTGAATATAGGCCAACTTTTTTGTGTCGGAGCCAGAGATTTTTGCCCAGAGGAAATGGAATTTGGCAGGAACTTAGGTGATCGTTATCATTTGATGACTGCTCAACAACTCTTTTTCCAGCTTTTAGAGGGTCGTGATTATTCAAGTATTGTAAAGTCTTTTATTCAAAAATTGAATGGTAAGGTTTATCTCTCATTGGATGTGGATGCTTTGGATCTACAATACAGTTTGAATACCGGTACACCGGTGCCAGGAGGATTACATTATTACCATATCATCTATTTGGTTCGGGAAATTGTACGATCGGGAAGGACCATTGTTGGTTTAGACTTATGTGAAACCGCTGGCGATTCATATGTTGACGGGTTTACTTCAGCCAAATTGGTTTATGCACTGAGCAATATGGCCATATTATCCAGGAAAGAATGAACTAATTTATTTGAATAGGGTAGTTCATTATATAATTGAATTGCCCCTTCTTGATTCGAAAAATCTTATCCTCTCTCAATTCGGATCTTAATTCCTTTTTCAATTGTTTGTTTTTGACATCGTTTAATTCAGGCCTGACATAGTTTATTTTCCTATAGAGACCATCAAAATCAAGTATATCGCCGGAATGAAAATTTTGATCAATTCTGATATTATTCATAAAGAAGAGTATTTTCTTCTTTAGTTCCGGAGATAACTGCTTAAAGCGACTTTGTACTTTTTCTGCAATTGCATCGGTTTCATCGAATCTCCAACCCTCGATTTGAGTCTTTTTATGACGCCGATCCGATTCGCTCTTCACTAGCATACTTTCCTCGAAAGGTATTCCGAGAAAAATGCATAATCGTTTAATCTCTTTTTCTGGGTTGCCAATTAATTCTTCAAAAAATATGGTTAGTACATCATTGCTTTCAAGCCATTTTAATCCCAAAGAATAGTGAAGAAGGCACTGAGCGGTTGCACTGTAACAGGTCTTTTTTCTCGCTATCTGTGAAGCAATTATTTCGAGGGGATCCCTCAGAGTAACAATGCCTTTACCATTTGGAAAATGCTTGAGAAAGGCATCGAAACAATATATATTGTTAGGAGTTTTTTCAGCCCAATTTTTTACGCTGGTTTGATGAAGTACTTCACTGAAGAATTGCCTTGTAAAATGGCTAAAGCTATTATTTTCAAGAACCAATTTTCTGAACTTCGCACTGGACGCAATTTCAGGATAACCACTGAGATCTATACCGGTGATATTGTGAAAAGCACCGGGTCTAAGTCCAAATGGAGCTTTTTTCAGTAATCGCCCTTTGTATTTGTCCCAGTCATGGTATAATTGAGGCAAGGATAAAATTCGACTTTCAGGACCGCAGAAGAAATTGGAATGCCGATTCAGAATTTGGCAGAGTAATGAACTGCCTGTGCTACCCGGACCTCCTATAATGACTTCCATTAGAATATGTTTTGAGATAAAACGAAGCAAAGGATCACAAGAGATCCGAATAATAGATATGTTCTAAATGGAAAGAAGTCTTTTACGCTCAACATAAGTCTTTTCTCTAGGTAGAAGGCCAGTACTAGTTTTTGAATTAAATACGCAAATATGGTGCCTAGTAGGATCCCGTATATTCCAAAAACAGAACTAAACAGAAGACTAAAGATTATATTAAGTACTAATTCCAATATACTCAAGAAGAGTAAAAATTGATTTTTCATTCGAGCTAAAAGAATACTTTGCCCAATAAAAATCCGAGAGAGAATAAGTAGCATATACAAGTTGAAGAATTGTGCAGACTGAACGTAGTCATCTGAAAAAACGAGTCGGAATAACCAAGGACTAATTATCATGAGTCCGGCAATAAGGGGAAACAACCAGAATATGATCTTTTTAACTCTTTCCTTCATCTCTATTTGCCAGTTCGGGGATTCCTGAATTTTTATGACATAACCACTGGCCACTGAGGTCAAGATAATACTGATCAATGGCAGTTCTCTTGCACCATATCTAAAAACACTAAAATCGAATTCGGGATAGACCCATTGCACCAAATATCCATCTATATAATCCATGAGCCCGCTAATCAGTCCAATAAATAAGAACTCAACAAAAATTCGACTTGTAAAAGAGTAATTTAAGTTTACTCTTGATTTATTGAGAAAGGCAATGGACAAAATTGTCTTGAGCGCATGGAACAATACGTATGCTCGAAGAATAGTTTCAATGGACTTTGAATGGAAAAGATAGAATACAAACACTAAGAGCCAGGAAATGTGGAGTAGGGTACCAAGGATATAAATGTAGCGAATCTTTTTTCTAACCAAAAGGAAATACTCAAGGCTGTTGGAAAATGGGAGTACCAATAGAAGACTTAAGGTGAGAGAAGTAGAAATTTCCGGATTTGATCGGGTAATAAAAAAGGCAATGATCAAGGAAATACTTGTACACATTAGCCCTAATGGAATCAAAGGCAGGTCACTATTCTTTAAGTTATTACTAATAAGTGCCTTATTGATGGCAGCTGAAATAAAAAAACTCAAGCTGGAGGTATAGAACAGGTACTTCTCAAAAATGTTAATTTCAGAAGTGGGATATTCACATTTCACAAGAAGAATCCCCATAAGTAAAATGACGGCGAAACGGAAGATTCCATAGAATTGGAGGCTTCTCGATCCGTCGTTTAGCCATTTTTGGAGTTCAAAATTCAAAGTGGTTTTATTTGCTCTTGAAATTTTACGTTCAGTTCTTCCAATTGGGTTAGAATAGGACCATATACTTTTCGTTCTATCGGAATTGTTCTTATCGTCTTATTAATTTCACCGGTAAGAATTTTTTCCGCCATTACGGCCAATGGCAGACCCACCAATTCCGACATAGCAGTTTGTTCTTTATTGACCCCTTCTTTATCTAGAATAGAAGTATATTCAAAATATTGACCGTCATCTTCCTTATAGATGATTTCATGCATCATCACAATCCGATCTTTGTCTTGCTCTTTTAAAGCCCATTTTTCCTTTAAGAGAGATTCTAGAATTCCTGCCGCGGTACTTCTGTTTGATTTGATCTTTTTATCGGAGAGGAGATCAATATATTTCAATTGGTCTATAATCTTATCATTAGGTTCTATACCTAAAAACTGAGCTAGATGCGTTACTAAATCCTCTTGCTTGGAGCACTTAATAATTCCTCTAATCCATTCCGAAAAACTAATTTCATCCATGTTGGAAAGTACCGAGTTATCATCTGTAAGTCCCAGTTTAATCAGGGCATTCCACGCTCTGCAAAATCCTGGCATCCTCAGCGTTCCTCTGATTACCGTCGGGCAATCATATAATTTGTACCTAGGAATATACAACATGGAATCTCTGTTGGGATACCAATCAAAGTCGCCGGAGCCGGGAATTGTAATTTGATAGGATCTTCCGAAAAGTTGATTATAAGGAGTGAAATAACTTCTTCCATTGGCGCGGAACTGTGCAACACCTCTACCAGCAAGTACTACGTTTTTAGGGTTCCAACTGAATTTGTAATTCCATGGGTTATCATCAGATTCTGGAGCGACCAACCCGCCAGCAAAGGATCGAAATGATGCAATTTCTTTGCCGTTATCTCTGAGATGGTCAAGCATTTTTTCAGCAGAAAGATGATCAAGTCCTGGATCTAGTCCTAGTTCACCCATAAAAATTAAACCGCGACTGATACCCTCTTTATAAATAACACTTAGTTCATCATTGACGTAGGAAGCGTTGATAAAATGTTTTCCTAACTCTAGACAATCTTTTGCCGGTAAATGATGAAATGAGGCAGGAAGGAGGCTTATTACAATATCGTTGCTACCAATAAATGCTCTTCTTTGATCCGGATCATTAATGTCCAAAACAGAAGTGTTAATCTCCGGTTTGTCCAGGCATTTGTCTTTTAAAAATTGCTCATTCGAGTCTACCACCGTCATCTTCCACTGGTATTTCTGACTTTTCTCATATAGATACTCGATCAATTTGCCACTTGAACGTCCCGCCCCAAGAACTAAAATATTACTCATAGAAATACTTTCATCTTCATTATATGAACGAAGATATCGATAGTTTGAATAAATTTAGAGTTAAAATAGTGATTATGAAAAAGAGCTTTGAGGTAGAATACAGTTTTTATAATTCGGCTGAACAGCTGAATGCCCAAGAACAGTCGCTATTTGCTTTGGCTGTACAGTCTTCAGAAAGTGCACAGGCTCCGTATTCAAAATTTAAGGTTGGAGCAGCATCACTGTTGAGCGACGGGTGTATGATTTTTGGATTTAATATTGAGAATGCGGCGTATCCACAATGCCTCTGTGCGGAACAGGTAATGTTATCCAATTCCAAGACAAAAATGAAAGAGAAAGATGAGATTCTAATGATAGCCATATATAGTCCTGATTCTATTGGTGAAGAAATATTGACACCTTGTGGTTCGTGCAGACAAATATTGAGGGAGCAAGAGAGCAGGCAGGAATCAAATATCCGACTCATATTGAGTAATTCTAGACGCAATATTTGGATTTTTAATTCCATCTCAGCCTTGTTGCCTTTTTCATTTGACGCTAAAAATTTTGACAACTAGCCAACCTTTTTCTGTATCTTTAAGTCTTAGAATTTAGAAGATTTGACACCTCGCAAATCGATTGCTCCAATCGAAAAGAATACCTTTACCTTATTGATAATCAATGTATTACAACATTAACTAATTGTTAATGTTTTGATGCTATTTAAAGTTTATTTAACACGTATTGGGCTTGGCAAAATTTCCTTCTGCCTACTTTTATCATAAATTAATCAAAACTGGTAATATGAAAAAGTTAATTACGATTTTATGTGGCCTATTTCTTTTTGCAATGGGAATGGCACAAACAACGGTTTCGGGAACCGTCATGGATTCCGAAGGCAACGAGCCCTTGATTGGTGCTACGGTAGTTGTGGATGGAGCTTCCATAGGTACTGTTACTGATGCAATGGGTAAATTCAGTTTAAATGTTCCTGATGGTTACGATAGAATAACCATTCAATATGTGGGTTACGGATCACAAACATTAACATTGGCTGAGGCACAAGGATCTACTATTCGACTGTCTTCTGACTCTTATGGTCTGGACGCGGTTGTAGTTACAGGATTTATTGATGTAGTTAGGGACAGGAGAACTCCTGTGGCCGTTTCTACTATTTCTAAAAGGGATATTCAAGCCAAGGCAGTTGGTAATGTTGAATTTCCTGAGGTAATGAAAAATACACCTTCTGTTTATGTTGCTCAACAAACAGGATTTGGTGATAGCCAAATGTTCTTAAGAGGATTTGATCAGATTAATACTGCTTTCTTGCTGAATGGTCAGCCTATAAACGGTATGGAGGATGGAAGAATGTATTGGTCTAACTGGTCTGGTATGTCGGATGTAGCTAATGTTGTACAAGTTCAGAGAGGTTTAGGATCTTCAAAACTGGCTATTTCATCAGTAGGTGGTACGGTAAATATTGTAACTAGAACTATCGACAAAGAACAAGGAGGATTTGTAAGATTCATGTATGGTAATGACAATTATCTAAAAGGAACAGTTTCTTATAATTCAGGACTAAAAGGAAAATGGGCTTATTCTTTAATGGTAGACCATTGGCAAGCAGACAACAAGTGGGCTGAAGGTACTGAAGGACAAGGACAGAACTATTTCCTTTCTGTTGGTTTCAAGCCGAATGACAATCACAATTTGAATTTCTTAGTAACTGGTGCTCCTCAATGGCATGGTCAGAGATGGTCTCAGAGTCTAGAAACTTTAGAAGAAACACCGAAGTTCAACCAACATTGGGGTGAATACAATGGTGACTTCGAGACAGAGAGAAGAAATTACTATCACAAACCAGTTATTAACCTTTCATGGGACTATGATATCAGTGATAGAACAAATCTTTCATCTGTATTGTACGCTTCATTCGGTAGAGGTGGTGGAACTGGAAACTATGGTTCGAACAGAATCAGAACAGCTGATGGTCAGGTCGATTGGGATGCAATTGATGCAGCCAACAGTGCTGATGATGATGGAATCGGAATGTTCAGTGATAACTATGCACTTAGAGCTTCAGTAAATAACCACCAGTGGTATGGTAACGTAACGAATTTGGAGTACACAATTAATGATAATTGGACTTGGAATGTTGGAGGTGATTTGAGATTCTACACAGGAGATCACTTCCGTCAATTGGTAGAACTATTCGGATTGGACAGTTATCAAGATTCATTTAGACACGCAACTCGAGGAAGTGATTATACAGTATCTAATACTTATAAAGCAAGACCTTGGGCAGCGTTGTTTGATTTTGCAGATGAAGGAGACAGAATTGCTTACGATTATTCTGAGACGATCAATTATTTGGGTGGATTTACTCAGTTAGAGTATACTGAAGATAGATTTACTGCTTTTGTACAAGGTGCTGTTTCAAATCAAACTTATCAAAGAGAAGGAAGATGGGCTGATATTGGAGAGTCTGATGAAGTTTCTAAATCAGGTTTTAATGTAAAAGGTGGTGCTTCTTATAGCCTGTCAGATAATAGTACGATTTTTGCCAATGCAGGTTTCTACTCTAGACAACCATTTTTGGATAACATCTTTGAGGATATTAGATATTCCAATACTTTGTTAACTCCAGATATCGACAACGAGGAAATTACAGGAATTGAAGGTGGATACAAATATACTGGAAATGATATTGTATTGAATTTTAATGTATATTCTACAACTTGGGGTAATAGAACTAGAGTTTCTACCTTTAGCAATGATAATGGTACACCAGATGATGAAAGTGATGATTTCAACCAGAGAGATGTGGAAAGAGGAATCGAGCAGGTACATAATGGAGCTGAAATAGATCTTCAATATAGATTGAGCAAAAGATTCCAGTTGAATGGATACTTATCAATGGGTGATTGGACATTCAATGAGATTGAATCAGTTACTTCTTTCAATGATGATACTGGAGTATTGATCGGTGAATCAGCTGGAATAGATGCTGAAGGTGTGCACGTTCAGTCTGCTCCACAATCATCTTATGGAGTTGGAATTAAATCTGAAATCATCGATGGTCTGAATTTCTATGCAGACTACAATTTCTTTGACAATATTTATATTAGAACGAGAGATGCAATTCCTACGGCAGACATAGGAACACTAGATGGTTATGGCCTTCTTGATTTAGGTGCATCTTATGGGTTTAACCTAGGAGATCAGAATCTTGAGATTAGAACGAATGTTTATAACGTTCTGGACAATGATGCGATCAACCAAAGTGATAGATTTGGATTCTTCAATCAAAATGGAACAACTTGGAATGCTTCCGTTAGGTTGAATTTCTAAAATTTTTGCTAGAAGATAAATTTAAGGACGTTGCGAAAGCGACGTCCTTTTTTATTCACCTAAAAAACCACCGCCTAAGGCGGTAGGTTAGGGTTAAGAGCGAAGCTAGTAAAGAAGTTCTTATCTTGTAGTGATGCCAAAGAAGATAAGATATAGGAAGTTATCGCATAGTATATATCATTGCAACTATCATGTTGTATGGACACCGAAGTATAGATATAGGGTATTGGAAGGGATAGTTGCGGATGTATTGGAAGAAAAGATACAAGCAATATGTAAGTGGAAATCGGTGGAAGTAATAGAATTAAATATCCAGGATGATCATGTGCATTTGGTGTGTTCAGTTCCGCCAAAGTTGAGCATATCGAATTTCATGGGGATATTAAAAGGTAAGACGGCAGTAATGATGTTTAAGAACTATCCGAGTTTAAAGAAGAAGTTATATTGGGGAAATCATTTTTGGTCACGCGGATACTTTGTAAGCACGATAGGGATAGATGAAGATAAAGTGATAAGATATGTAAAATATCAGGAGAAAAATGATAGGAAGGAAGAGACAGACAATGATGAGTATAAATTGTTCTAAAGGAAAGGCCCTTTTAGGGCCAATTCAAAACTACCTCCTTTGGGGGTAGTAGTTTATTTTACTAGAATAGATTCCGACTGAGTTCTGATCAAAAGAGGATTTCCATTCTAAGAACTATTTATTGAAGAAAAGCTTCTACTTTATTCTTTTCAAAATTGACATGAATATGATTTTGAAGTGTGGTAGCCAGAGACAGGCCTACATAATCCACCCGAATGGGAAAATTCTTATGTGTACGATTGACCAAAACGGCCGTTTCAAGTCTATTTGGTAGGCTATCCATTAGGGGCTTGCAGGCATAGAACAGAGTCCTACCCGTATTCGCTACATCATCGATAACAATGATGTTTCTTCCATGAATTTCCTCTTCGGATAGACTGCATTTTATAAGATCAGT
>CBDDLT010000027.1:0-25920 GCA_965230755.1 Saprospiraceae bacterium
GTAAAGTCGTTCTGTTCCTTTGGGTATGTAGAATTTCAAAATTTGATTTTTCGCCAACTTGAAATTTTTGACTCCTCTTTCAAACCACCATCCAATATCATCTGGCATTTTGACTTCAAGTGACGCGTATTTAATCCTACAATCCAAAGTGTAATTTCCTGCATTCTTAAGATTGAATTTCAGATCAATCTGTTCTTTGTTATTGGATAATTTAACTTCATCAATAATTTTACCGGAGTCATCTAATAGACTAATAATTGGAGTTGAATTCTCTTTTTTTAGATCAACAATTGTTAGAGACAGTTTAATTCTTCCTGCTTCAGGCGTATGAAAACCAATGGATTGATGGCGACTTAACAAAAAACTAGGGCGTGGTTTGGGTCCTGGTAGTGGTGTGGATTCATGACTGCTTTTTGTCAACGGTGGTATCTGCTTATTAACGGCAAACTGACCGTATACTTTATTAAAATTAGAAGTAACCTGATTCTTGCTTATAGGAGAAATACCTTGCCAATTTTTCTCAATAAACGAATTTCCTCTAAATCCATATTTTTCCCTTAATCTTGGATTATCCTTTTCAAACTTATTAATGATCAAATTATGTAATCTATGGGTATGAATAAGTTTTGATTGATGAATGCTCCATATATATTGGATAAGTTCTTCTGCCAAATCATATCGCAAAGAGGATTTTAACTTACCCCTTCTTGCTTTGTCATATTCATTATACAAATGGAGAAAATGAAGGTATTTCTTAAGCTCCAAAATTCTATTTTCCTCTATTTCTGAGAGAGTATGCTGATCGGTGTTTTTTAATGTAGTAAAGGATTCTGGTAGTGAGAAAAAGGGATTGTAATTTTCCCATATGGCGTAGAGTTTTTCTACTTCTTTGTTAGCAGGTCCATATAATTCTTTAAAATAGACTTCTTTTAGCTCATCATTATTAATGTTTTCATCCCAATTTGATTTAGAAGCGCTATAATGAGCGAACCCCAATGCTCCAATACTATAGCTTGACTCAACCTGAAACCCTTTGATGTCTTTACTTTTCCACAGAGAAAGACGCTGTTCAATCTTAGAAGCAGAAAATCCGGGTTGATCCTTTTGCCAATCTGGAATTCCCCAATAATCACGGATATAAAGTTTTTTATGCTTCTTACTCCATTGATCAATGAGCACTTCAGGTGATGCTACTTTTTGAAAAGCATATGGAGCGAGGAAAACCAAAACCTTTGGATGAATATTAATTGAAGGAACGGAGGCGTGCTCATTATAGGCATATAGAGAGACCCATATTTCTTTATCAGGATAGGTCGCTTCGAAATATTCAGCTGCTCTATTTGCTCTAAAAAACACTCTGTCAGAGATAGACCCCATTGACAAACACGAAGAACAAGTACAGTGTCTTCCTCCGTCAGGAGGTTCAACTGAAATGACCTGCATTTGATAGGTATTATTTTCACTATTAATGGATTTGCGATACCTTTCATCCAAGTAGTTCAGGTAAATCTCTATTGCCTGATCATTGCTAATGCACTGCTTGACGTTCTTGCTCCACCCCGAGCGTTTTCCGTCAATTTCCGCCATCCACTCGGGATGTTGTTCTAACTCCTTCCTTTTTTTTAGGTTAAAGGACTGTAAGTGCCCTCCAGCTCGGAAAGGCCTAAACCATCTGTTTCGACTTTGCCATATATTCCAGTCTTCTGCTACAGATCCATATCGCTGGATCAAATCTTTTTGCTTGAGATGTCCTCCTGTGGCCGTAAACCAACGATACTGGAATTCTGGTTCTACTATAATTTCGGATAATACATTTATTTGGCTTAATTCTAAATACGAAGGAAATACAGTCCAAAGATCACCAGGATGATAATATCGTCCACCAAAGTAATCTATGAGGTAATAGATGGCATTTCTCACACCTTGTTGTGATTTTCCAACCACATGAAGTGTCTTTGACTTATCCTGATAATCAACAACAAAGCTGTCATTCGATTTATCGCGCAACAAGTTTTTGAATTTCTTATGTAGTCCACCATCTTGAATTTCAGCTATTGAAATAGAGATAGTTTGCTCCTTGAACGAATCCCTATTGCTGATGCACTGCCATCCCGTTTTTTCAAGGAAATTTCGCAAGTCATCGATAACAAGCTCATTTTCCTTGAGTAATTCCTTGTTATCTGAGTAAATTAGAATTGTTCCGGAATTATCATTCTTAGTCGTTGTTTTGCTACATCCATAACAACAATAAAGCAGTGAGAAAAAGAAAATAAAACTGAAAACCCGATTGATACCCATTTTACTGGATCACGAATTGATTTGGAATAAATTCATGAGTCTGAATCCAATACTGAATTCAGGGAATAGTGTTGGAAGTGGAATACTTGTTTTTAAGAAAGCCAATTGTCAAAAACGACAACAACTATTCAAATAACTACTTGAAATAGCTCGTTATACCCTCAATAATATAGTCCAATCCTTCCTCATCCATCTCCGAATGCATCGGTAAGGAAAGCACACGACTGCATAAATCTTCGGTAACAGGAAGATTGCTCCCGTCATGGTACTTGGCATAGGCTTTTTGATGATGCAGAGGAACAGGGTAGTATATCATTGAAGGAATATTGCGTTCTTTCAGGTGATTTTGAAGTCCTTCTCTTGTTTCGGTATTCTCTATTTTCATCGTATACTGATGAAATACATGAGTACTCTTTTCAGAACGCTGAGGAGCTTCTACACCATTTATACTAGATAAGGCTGCGTCATATGCATCGGCTAACTTCCTTCTATTCTCATTGTACTCATCTAATCTCTTGAGCTTAATGTCAAGAATGCAAGCCTGTATAGAGTCCAGGCGGGAATTAACCCCTAATCTGTCGTGATAGTATCTCACATTCATTCCATGATTCGTTATGATTCTGATCTTTTCCGCCATGACATCATCATTGGTAAATATTGCACCGCCGTCACCATAACAACCTAGGTTTTTACTAGGGTAGAATGAAGTGCATCCAATGTCTCCAATCGTACCCGCTTTTTGTTTGGTACCATCATTTAGAATACAATCTGCTCCAATGGCTTGTGCATTATCCTCCACAACATATAGATTGTGTTGCTTCGCAAATTCCATGATTTCTTCCATGTCCGCACTTTGCCCAAACAAGTGCACAGGAACGATGGCTTTAGTCTTATCAGAAACCTTCCCTTTAAAGTTCTCAACATTAACATTAAAAGTACCGGGGTCCACATCAATCATTACTGGTTGCAAGCCTAAAAGCCCGATTACCTCAGCCGTTGCAACAAAAGTGAAAGATGGAACAAGAACTTCATCTCCTGGCTGTAGTCCCAAGGCCATCAGGGCAATTTGCAATGCATCTGTACCATTTGCACAGGGAATCACATGTTTTACCCCTAAATAGTTTTCCAGATTGGCTTGAAAATTCTTGACTGCAGGTCCGTTGACAAACATACCTGATTCTATTACTTCAATTACGGATTGGTCAACTTCGTTTTTTATTCCCTTGTACTGGCCGATTACGTCAACCATGTGTATTTTCTTCATTGAATTTTTTTAGGTTAGATGAATAAAAATTAATTCTAAATAGGGTCGGGCAAATTAAGCAAATCATCTTGATCCTTAGGCCTATTGGATGCCTTCTTAGCTTTTCTTAAGTCATTCAGATGTAATACTCTAATCTTTACATCGTCAATTTCAAAAAATTGGGCATTGGCAAATGCTTCAGCAAATTTTAAACCTTTGACTTGAGTCATTAAATCAATAGAAACTGGAGGTCTACCAAAACTAAAAACATCCATAGTATTTGATAAAAATCGTTCTTTTGTCATGTCAAAAATTGGCATACCAAAAATGTCAAAAGCAGATGTCAGATTTTCATAATTATCGGTACTTTGTTCCAACCATAAATCCATATCTCCAGTTGTCCGGCTATGCCCATATATAATGACACTATAACCTCCAACTAATATATATTTCACCTGGGTTTGATTCAAAGCCTTAAGAAAGTCCAAAAAATCCAGATTAAATATATTATTCACTTCTTTTTTTGATGTTAAAATTTCCCCGTTCCATTCTTGGCTCTTGTTCAAGACTATAATTATAAGCACATAAAATTAAATAATATGATGCCCTTAATCTTTCTTCGACATTTTTATGCTTCCAATACGTATAGGACTTAGGCTCATTGGCTTGATTTTTAATTTTAAAATAAGTCCTATCCAGTCTATACATTAAGTATAAAGTTATACTTTATAATATTCTCTAAACCAGCTTATAAATTGATGAATGCCATCTTTAATACTGGTCTCGGGCTTATAGTCTAGATCTCTTTCCAAATCTGCCACATCAGCATAAGTTGCCGGCACGTCTCCTGGTTGGATGGGCATCATATTTTTCTCCGCAACTATTCCCAATTCGTTCTCAATAGCCGTTATGAAATCCATTAGTTTGACGGGATTGTTATTCCCAATATTATAGATTTTATAAGGAGCTTTTGAACTGTCCGGTGATGGTGTCATTCCACTCCATTCCGGATTGCCTTTTGGAGGATGATCAATAACCCTCACAACACCTTCTACTATATCATCTACATAGGTGAAATCTCTAATCATCTCACCGTAGTTGAAGACGTTTATTGGTTTTCCTTTCAACATGGCATCAGTGAAAAGAAAAAGAGCCATATCCGGTCTCCCCCAAGGTCCATAGACAGTAAAGAACCTCAGTCCTGTTGTTGGCATAGCATAGAGATGGCTATAGGCATGTGCCATCAACTCATTGCTCTTTTTACTAGCGGCATATAAAGCTACGGGATGATCCACATTGTCTGAAGTCGATAAAGGCATTTTCTCGTTCATACCGTACACACTTGAACTACTGGCATACACCAAGTGTTTGACATTGTTGTGCCTGCAACCTTCAAGAATATTGACAAAACTTACAATATTACTCTCGACATAAGCATGGGGATTGATCAAGCTGTATCGAACACCAGCCTGAGCAGCTAAATTCACCACCACATCAAACTGTTCTTCTTTGAAGAATTGTTTCATTTCATCCTTATCCTCCATATTCATTCGAATAAAACTATAGGTCGGATATTTCGAACTTACAATCTTCTTATTCCATTCTATTCGATCCCTCTCAATTCCATGATTGCTTAGTCTGCTATATTTTACCTCCACATCATAATAGTCGTTTATACAATCGAGACCAACTACTTCATCTCCTCGATTCAACAACCTTTCTGCTAAATGATATCCTATAAATCCCGCTGTTCCAGTAATGAGTACCTTCATTATTTCTTGTTTTATTTTATTTAGAGTCTTGGGTTGTTAGCGTTTTAGGTTGTTGGTGTTTAGATATTAGTATCGGGGTTTTATCTTTCTTTGACATTACTTCTAAATGAATTCATTCTTTTTTGAAGCAGATGTAGCTTATTCAATAGTTTTTCTAAACTATCATTTGAAATATAACCTATTTCCGAAGCAATTATTAATTGAGTTTCTAATTCAAAGGAAGAACCTAGAGCAATATTAAGATATTGAACCAAAGATCTATTACTTCTACTACATCCTTCGGCAATATTAGAAGGAATAGATACCGCAGCACGGCAAATCTGAGACTTTAATCCAAAACCCTCTGATTGCGGAAACTTCTCTACGATTGCATAAATATGAATGCAAAAATCCTTCGATTCCCTCCATATTTCTAATTTTCTAAAATCTCTCAAAGCCTTTAATCTATTATTACTACGCCAAAACGCCAAAACGCTAAAACGCCAACAAACTCCGAATTCCTTCTCTCAATCCAATCTTCGGTTCCCATCCCAAAGATCTAATCTTATAACTATCCAATAGTTTCCTAGGTGTACCATCCGGTTTGCTGTGATCAAATGTAAACTCTCCATCGTATTGAACAACCTCTGCGATCAATTTTGCCAAATCCAGAATGCTTAATTCTTCATTACTGCCAACATTAATCATATTGGAAAAAGATCCGGTTCTTTCTAGCAATAAAATGCAAGCATAGGCCAGATCATCAACATGAAGAAACTCTCGTAACGGACTTCCACTGCCCCAAATCTCAACCTCTTTTTTGCCTTCCTTTTTAGCCAGTAATATCTTCTTTATTAGTGCAGGCAATACATGGCTGTTCATAAGATCAAAATTGTCTCCAGGTCCATAAAGATTGGTTGGCATTACGGAAAAATAGTTCTTGCCATATTGCTCATGGTAGTATTGACACAACTTAAGTCCTGCAATTTTTGCAATCGCATAAGGCTCATTGGTGGATTCTAAAACATCAGTTAACAGGTGTTCTTCCTTCATAGGTTGAGGACAATACTTTGGGTATATGCAGGAAGAACCCATGAAGAGTAGGGTCTTCACATCATTTTGGTAGGCGGCGTGAATTACATTGGTGGCAATCATTAGATTGTCATAAAGGAATTCAGTAGGGTAGGACGCATTGGCCAATATTCCTCCTACTTTGGCAGCAGCTAATATCACAATCTCAGGTTTTTCCGATCGAAAATATTCTCTAACGGCACCTTGTTCTCTTAAATCCAATTGACTAGAACTAGGACCAATAATATTGGAGTATTGTCTTTCCAAAAGAGCTCTTTCCACTGCAGCTCCTACCATTCCGCCTCTACCGGCTATATAGATTTTTGAAGATTTATTCATGCTCTTTTAATACATCAAATCCCCCGTCTTTCAAATGCTTATGCTTTCTGAACAATTCGAGGTCGGCAAGAACCATTTCCTCACAGATATCATCAAATGTATATTCAGGACTCCAATCTAATATGTTCTTTGCTTTAGAGGCATCTCCCAATAATTGATCTACTTCAGTCGGCCTAAAATACCTGGGATCAATTTTCATTACTATTTGTCCAGGTTTTAAGGCATACTGAGGATGAATGGACTCGACAATTCTAGCTTCTTCATTAATCCCTGATCCCGAAAATTCCAATGAAATTCCCAATTTTGAAAAACTGGTTATTAGAAAGTCTTTAACGGAATATTGTTTTCCAGTAGCTAATACAAAATCTCCGGGTTCAGTGTGTTGAACCATTTTCCACATTCCACGGACATAGTCTTTAGCATGCCCCCAATCTCTCTTGGCTTCTACATTTCCCAAGTATACTGTTTCTTGTAGCCCCAGTGCAATTTTTGCTACAGCCCTACTTATTTTTCTTGTAACAAAGGTCTCGCCTCGGTATGGACTTTCATGGTTGAAAAGAATTCCATTACTGGCGTGAATACCATAGCTTTCTCGGTAGTTTACTGTTATCCAATATGAATACAACTTAGAAACGGCATATGGAGACCGAGGGTAGAAGCCCGTTTCTTCATTTTGTGGTATCTCCCTTACTTTACCATATAGCTCTGAGGTAGAAGCCTGATAGAACCTGGTTTTGTTTTCAAGTCCAAGTATCCTAATGGCCTCTAAAATTCTTAATGTACCAATACCGTTAACATCAGCACTATATTCAGGCATTTCAAAGGATACTCTAACATGAGACATAGCGCCAAGATTGTATATCTCATCAGGCTGAACTTCTTGAATGATTCGAATAATGTTTGTACTATCGGATAGATCACCATAGTGCAAAAAGAAATTCGGCTGATCTTCGTGAGGATCCTGATATAAATGATCAATCCTTTCAGTATTAAAAAGAGAACTCCTTCTTTTTATACCATGAACTTCATATCCCTTCTCAAGCAATAGTTCAGCAAGATACTTGCCGTCCTGACCTGTTATTCCCGTTATAAGTGCTACTTTAGTTCCACTCATAGCTAAGAGATTTTAATTCATAAAGCGATGTTAGCTTGGTACTAATATCTTTCATATTAAGAAGGGATAAGCTTTTTAATAATTTGCATAAACTCCAGACCAAATTTTTTGATATTTCCGGAATAGTTAAAATTTGGTCTATTGATTTCTTTGTTTTTGACTTTTAACATAGCTTGAACAAGATCACTTACACTTTCGGCATTAAAAAATAAAGCAAGATCGTTCATTTGTTCCCTATGTACCGCTATATCAGAAGCAATTATAATCTGATTCAGGGCCTTAGCATCTTCTACTGAAGTACTCCATCCTTCGAATAAAGAGGGTTGGATTACTGCCATAGCATTGTTCATGAGGTGAAGTTGGTCTTTTCGAGTTACAAATCCCAGAAATTTGACCGATTTCGTCAAACCATTTTCATAGACAAAATTCTTCAGCGCATCGGTGTAGTTAGGATTGCGATGGTCGAATTCTTTACCAGTAAATACCAATTGACAATTTTCTCCACAATCCATGGAGATTTGCTGCCATGCTTTTAAAACCGTAAGGTGGTTTTTGTGTTGCCAAAATTGATTGGAGCATATGAAGTAGTCTTGCTTTAAATCATATTTTTCCAAAAGTTTGGAAACCTCTATTGTCTCTAAGGGAGGATGTTGTACGGCAAAATTGAGTACATATTTTTTTGTTTTCGAATGCGGAAAGAACTTCTCAAAATCTCCAAGTGCATTATCACTGCTGAATATGATATGTTCTGCTTTTTTAGCAATAAGGGCGTTGTGATTTTTCCTATTTCGCAATTCTACTTTAGAAAAGAAGTCAGGATAATATTCCTCCTGAAAATCAGGTATCCAAAAAACCTGTTTTTGAACCCTTCGAAAATAGTCGCCTATCTCTCCTTTAAAAAGTACATCTACTTTTTCTTTAAAAGCTTTGATTTTTACGACATGCTCTCCAAAAATCATTTGAGAAAAATAGTTCAATGTATGACTTCCCAAAATCTTCGGCAGAATACGTTCAGATGGTATTAAGTCCATATAAGGGTATTTGATGGCAGAAATGTGTTTGGCACTTTCTTCTTTGTCAAGTATCACTTTAAGATGTGGTTTTTGATCATCAGGTAGAGTTTTTAAGGCATGGATAAGGTTCATAATATAATAAGATCCGCCAATCCATTTCTCGTTATAACCAAAAGTGAGTCCTATTATAATCCTTTCAGCCATTCGACATAAGATGTAAGCCCTTGCTCCAGTGATATCTCCTGCTGGTATCCTAGGCTCTTTAATTTCGATATATCTGCAACCCAATTATTAGGGTCCCCTTTGCGAACTTCGTTTGAAAATTGAATTCGAATTTTAGGATCAAAAAACTTAAAGAATGTATTTGCCGCGTATTCTATCGTGATTTCTTTTCCATTGGCAACATTGAGAGATTCACCGTTGAACTCCAGTCTTTCCAGACATTTCTGTACAATTTGCATAATATCATGTACATGAATAAAATCTCTAGATTCTTTTCCAGTGCCAAATAGTTTGACATGATCGTTGGCCTGTTGTTTTCTGAAAAGATCCCAAAATAGCTGTTTATGAAGCCCATTTCCATAAGCGGAAAATATTCTCAAATTGGCGGTTCGAATATTGTAAATATGAGAAAACTCCTTACAAATAATCTCGCTTTGACGTTTGTGATAGCCATATGGAGAAATTGGCGCAATAGGATGGTCTTCCGAAATGGGTAATTCTACAGGATTGCCATAGACTGCTGCACTGGATATGTTGAGGAATTTACACTCATGATTGTATGTTCGAATGGCATTGATTAGATTGAATACATTAACAGTATTCAATGTAAAATCATTCATTGGATTTTGGATAGAGTCTGAAACGATTGCTGCTCCAGAAAAATTGATACAATAGTCGAATTGTACGGTTCTAAAAATGCTCGAATAGTCACTATTTTCTTTCTCCACCAGATGGTAGTTTTTTGCACCATTGTCCTGGATGACATCGCAGCCATGAATTTCCATATCTGATTTACTCCTAAACCAATTCAAACTATTCGACCCCAGAAAGCCCTTAGAACCTATAATTAGTACTTTCTTCGACATGCTACCAGTTGTCGTCTTTTTCATAACCCAGTTTCACCAAAATACCTGGGTACTTTTTTTTAAAATAGTCTTTGTGCATCTCTTTGAAGTAATTCTTCCAATCACCTGCCAGACCCTTCCTAAAGTGACTTTTGGCATCACTATCACCTCTTGTCCGCCCACCTGATAGTCTTTTAAAGCTATTGTCATATTGGGTATTGAGAAGCATGGATATGCTGGGCTTAAAATTAGTCCCAAACAATGCAGGGAGCCTTTGTGATAATAGGTATTGAATGCTTCTTTTCAATGAGAGATCACTCCCTTGATGCAGAAGATTGAGAAACTTAAAGATATTGATCCAGTACTCATAAGGATGTCGAATAAAATCTTCGAATTTCAACTCCATAATTCTATCGTCATCGTAATCCCAATGTTGAATAGAATTGATCAACTCACAATTATATCCATCAATTTTTAGCTTTTCCGTAAATTCAAAACTGTACAATAAACCTTCATCTAATGGCATATCCTGAAGTTTTTCACGATGCCCGATTAACTCTGGCCAATACTTTGTCCCATGAGAGTTTTTATGTGAGAAATATGCAGAAACCAATATATCCCTGGGGTCTCGAATGACATGAAAGGCTTTGAAGTCTCCTATCTCTTCTAAGTAACTGTATTTGGCATTGGTGAGAGAGCAAAAGTCGATGGCATCTAATGACTTGTTGAGATCAAAACCAAAATCTTTGGCGGAGTGGTAATGTTGATGTCGCAAATTAATTCGTCCACATAACTGATAAAGGTACTTGATTACCCAAGTAGTCCCACATTTGTGATGTCCAAGGAAGAAGTATTTCAATTCTGGTCAGATTTAGTCAATTCGTAACCGGCAAGCCTTAAGGCATCTTTAGAGTAGGATTCAAAATCAGAGATGACTCCTTCAGGGACTTCATTTTTATAATCTCCTATCTGTCCCTTTCTAAAAAAATAACTCCCCTTTTTAAAGTTCTTATCGTTCTTTCGTTTTTGCCAATTTGGATCTCGTTCTTCATGTGATCTTAATTGGTCAAACCTGGTCATTTTGCCTACGTATTGAAGCCTTTCTACACCAAGGTCACTCATTCCAATAAATTCAGCAATCTTCTTCAAGGTATCCAGGTTGTTCCTTAACAGATCTTCATACTTGATATAGAGAATTTCGGCGTTAAAAGGATTGTCGAACCATGCCTTAATATGCTCTTGCCATGAGCTGGGAAATTTCTTATAATCAGCGGAAAAGAAATTTTCTATATTGACCTTTTGGTTCATGTTGTATTTCATTCGAAAATAGGAATACATGGCATCCCTTCCATCCCGAAGAATATAGATCACCTTCTTAAATCTCTCGTTAGGAAGCGAGTGAGTCTTAAAAAAGCATCTACTGTTAAGCCTTAAATAATGACTATTGGAATGCCGGTCAGGGACGATGGCATTAACCAAAACTTTACTTGAAGTTTCATTTAAGTGGTAGACCATATGGGCAATAATATATTGCATCCAGGTATTCCCTGACTTGGGATAGCCAACGATAAATACATCTTCGTCCCTTGTCGAATCGATGGGTGTAATTCCGTGAAATCGGACTTCTTTCTTAGATTTCTTTAGGAAGCCAAACATGAGCAGTTACTAATACAGTAGTATAAAAGTCTTTGATTACTTAATTACTGTTCGGATGCGCTTAGAGTCTCCAAAGTTTCAATTGCGGAGATTCGAAATTGTAAATTCCCTTTAAGTCGAATAGAATTGGATCATCCTTCATCAAATGAATGAAATCATCCACTTCAAGAGACTTATATTCCTGATGCGCTACCGCGACGATTATGGCATCATAGGGCCCTTTTGGATCTTGGATAAGATCAATGCCGTATTCATGATTGACCTCATCAGGTTTAGCCCATGGGTCTTCCACATCAACATCTATGTAATAACTTTCCAATTCTTTAATAACGTCCGTAACCTTGGTGTTACGAATGTCCGTTACATTTTCTTTAAAAGTCAGGCCTTTGATCAGAACTTTACAATCGCCCGGATTTTTTCCGGATTTAATGATGAATTGAACCAGACGTTTAGCCAAGTACTCGGGAATGGCTTCGTTTGTTTTTCTGCCGCTGAGAATCATAGAAGGCAGGTAACCCATTTTTTGAGCCTTATAGGTGAGATAATATGGATCCACTCCAATACAATGTCCTCCGACAAGACCTGGGAAAAAATTAAGGAAATTCCACTTACTGCCCGCTGCTTCCAATACTTCTTTAGTGTCAATATTCATCTTATCGAATATCATTGCGAGCTCATTCATCAAGGCGATATTGATATCGCGTTGGGTGTTTTCAATAACCTTAGCCGCTTCGGCTACTTTAATCGATGAAGCTTTATATACTCCTGCTTCTAAGATTTGGTCATAGACATCACTTACAAGATCTGTTACTTCAGCGCTGTTGCCGGCAACAACCTTAGTGATTTTGGTAAGTGTATGTTTTTTATCTCCAGGATTAATACGCTCAGGAGAATAAGCTACCTCAAAGTCTTTGAACCCTTTTAAACCGGAATGCTTTTCCAATATGGGTAGACAATCTTCTTCTGTACATCCGGGATAGACCGTACTTTCATACACTACGACATCTCCTTTTTTCAAAACCTTACCAATACTTTCCGATGCACCAAGCAAGGGTCTTAGATTTGGCACCTTATACTGATCAATATCTGTGGGAACACCGATAATATGGAAATGAGCATCTTTGAGATCTTCATAATTCGAAGTGAATACAATGTCACAGCCTTCAAAAGCGGATGATTCGAGCTCGTTAGAGGGATCAACACTATTGCGCATCATTTCGATTCGTTCCTCATTAATGTCAAATCCAATTACTGAAAAATGTCTGGCAAACTCTAAGGCTAGTGGAAGTCCCACATAGCCCAGACCCGTTACAGAAAGTTTTTTCTTTTTACTTAATAAGTCTTGAAGCATATTTAGTTGTTAATTATAATTCTATTTTTTTAGGAGTAAAGAGATCTATTCTGCCCGTTGTGATTTTCAAATAAGACATTTCAATTGACCAATTTTGCTCTTCTCCGATTTTATCCCAAACAATCCAAAGGATCAGGAAATACCTACACTCTTATAAAGATCCATTTGAGAAAAGTTCTATTCTTTAGGGTTAATTGTGGATTAGCATCACACAATGTATGATTCGCAAAATAAAATCACTAACCACCGATCACTAACCACCGATCACTAACCACCGATCACTGATCACTAACACTATACATTTTTTCATAGTACTGCTGATATGCACCACTGGTTACATTCTTCAGCCACGATTCATTAGCCAAGTACCAATCAATGGTCTTGGATATTCCCTCTTCGAATTGAAGAGATGGTTTCCATCCCAATTCCCTTTCTATTTTAGCTGCATCTATCGCGTACCGCCAATCATGTCCTGCCCTGTCTTTAACATAAGTGATCAACTTCTCAGAGCTTCCCGTTTCTCTACCCAATTTTTCATCCATTTTCTTACAGAGAACTCTAATTAGATCTATATTGCTCCACTCATTATGGCCACCTATATTATAGGTCTCGCCATTTTTGCCATGATGGAAAACAGTATCAATAGCGCGTGCATGATCTACTACATACAGCCAATCTCGAACATTCAGTCCTTTGCCATATACCGGTAGTGCTTTGTTGTGAAGAATATTATTGATGAACAGTGGAATCAATTTTTCAGGGAATTGATTAGGTCCGTAATTATTAGAACAGTTAGAAATAACTGTTTTCAATCCAAAGGTGTCATTCCATGATCTTACCAGATGATCGGAGCTGGCCTTTGATGCGGAATATGGACTATGTGGATCATATGGAGTCGTTTCCGTGAACATTCCATCTTCTCCAAGCGCACCGTACACTTCATCGGTAGAAACATGATAAAAAAGATGATTATCAAGGTTTTCTTTCCAATTTTCCTTGGCCACTTGTAGCAAAGTAGCCGTACCCATCACATTGGTTTTAATAAAGACCAAAGGATCAGTTATTGAGCGATCAACATGAGATTCTGCAGCAAGATGAATGACATCAGTAATTTGATGTTTTTGAAATAATTCTCTTACCGCTTCTAAGTCAGCAATATCTATTCTCTCGAAAAAATAATTCGGTTTTTCTTCGACATCACTGAGGTTTTCCAGGTTACCGGCATAAGTCAATTTGTCCAGGTTAATGATATTGTAGTCCGGATATTCCTCGACAAAGAGTCTAACGACATGCGAACCGATGAATCCTGCTCCTCCCGTGATTAAGATGTTCTTCATTTGCACTTTTTTATTTAAATAACTGTATGTTGACTAGTTTATTCGAAATAGACTCTGTTCGAAAGGTTTTTGAATTCGTCAAGAAACTTATTTCTTCAATTCTCTTAACAAATCCCTAACTCCTAATCTAAAAACTAAAGGAATTTTTAAAAGCCAACAGTTCTTCTTCGATACTTGAATTAGACCATTTAACAATCCTATTAATTTTCGTAGGTATTTCGATCAGGTTGTTTTTCATTTTCGAATTTTGGTTAATACTCAGGTATTCGAGGTTTGGGTATAGAACTAAGAGTTTCTCTACAAGTTGATTAACGGAGAGATTATGCTCGACTACATTGTATACTCCCGGTTCCGGATTTTTTTGAATAATACGACGGATACTGCTGCATAACTTATCAATATGGATAAAAGCCCTGGACTGCTCTCCATCACCATTTATTAATATTCTACCACCGAAATGCGCATCAAACATGAACTTATTAACGACAGTATCATAGCGGAGAACGGGATTAAAACCATAAACATTTCCTGACCTAAGAATGTAAACATTTTTCCCATCCTTAATTTTACTCAATTGCTGCTCACCTCTGTATTTTGATCTCGCATAGAAGCTATAAGGCTGAGCCGAGTCTTCCTCATTTTTATGAGTTAAATCGTCGCCATATATAGTGGATGAACTGAGATAAATAAAGCTCTTAACACTTTTCGAATCTGCAATTAAATCAGCCAATAAACTCGTTCCCCAATGGTTGACCTGCTCGAAGTGATGAGAATCCAAGTCAGAGTCCGGCTGAGTTGTTTTAGCCGCCAGATGGACTACTACATCGACATCGTCCAAGTTTTTTTTCAATAGATGCACATCGAGAAGATCTCCTTGAACAAAATTAATTCGACGCGAATCGAACTTGTGATGATAAAATAAGCCCATGTTCTTTCGACTTAAGTTATCATAAACGCAAATGGTCGATTCCGGTAACTGAACGAAGAGCTCCTTGATCAAACTATAACCTATATAACCAGCACCACCTGTTACTAAAATCTTCATTAATTCTCCTTTTCTACCAACTCAGTATGGAGTCCGCACTCACTTTTTTGTAAACCAGCCCATCTACCGGATCTCTGTTCATCAGCACTCATAAACGAGAACTTTTCAGTACAAGGTTCACAACCAATACTCAAATAACCCTGACTTTCCAATGGGTGAGGAGGCAGATCGTATTTAACCCGATATTCAGCGATCATCTTATTCGTCCATTCTAACATAGGGTGATATTTCAGAGTGCTGAATTTACCGGCCGCAGTTTTCTTTAAATTGCTCCTGTGTTTGCTCTGATCTGCTCGAACTCCGGAAATCCAAATATCCTTACTCTGTAAGATGGGTTCTAGAGGTAAAACTTTATTGATATAACAGCAGTAATCTGGATTGGAAGCAAAATAGAAACGACTATTTTGATCCAATTGACTTATTTTATTAACGGGAGACTTTAACACCGTTACCTCGATATTTAGTCTTTCCGAAATTTCATCCCTAAACAGGATGGTTTCGGGGAAATGAAATCCAGTATCTATGAAGTATATCGGGATTTTTTTGTCAAAAGTTGACAATATATGTAGCAGCGGAATACTATGAGTTTGAAAAGAAGAGCTACAAAAAAGTTCCTGTCCTTTTTCTAGAAAACCAGATAATTCTTTGTGAATTAATGAAGTTGCTTTGTCTATAGACATGTTTTACTGATTTGCTATCCTTTCCAAATATTTGCCGTATCCACTTTTGAGCAAGGGCTGAGCTAATTCAATTAGTCTTTCTTTGGTAATAAATCCCATTCTATAAGCCACTTCCTCAACACAACCAATTTTATAATCCTGTCGCTGTTCAATAACACGAACAAATTCGCTTGCATCACTGAGTGATTGAAACGTTCCAGTATCCAACCAAGCTGTACCTCTTTGCATTATTCCTGCGGACAGCTGATTCATTTCAAGGTATTTCTTATTGACATCCGTGATTTCATATTCTCCTCTCGCTGATGGTTCCAAGTTTTTAGCTATTTCAACTACTTTATTATCATAAAAATATAGTCCTGGTACGGCATAATTAGATTTGGGATTCTGAGGTTTTTCCTCAATGGAAATCACCTTGTTGTTCTGATCAAATTCAACCACTCCATACCTTTCCGGATCATGAACGGGGTAAGCAAAAACACGCGCTCCCTCTTCAATTTCCGCACTTTCCTGCAGTAATCCTGATAGGCCGGCACCATAAAAAATATTGTCGCCCAATATTAATGCTACCTTATCTTGCCCAATGAATTTAGCGCCTAGAACGAAGGCCTGAGCCAAACCATTTGGGACTTCTTGAACGACATAACTAAAGTGACATCCATAATCTGACCCGTCACCAAGTAATTTTTGAAATTGACTCTGGTCTTCTGGAGTGGTGATGATAAGAATCTCATTGATTCCGGCGAGCATCAAAATTGATAATGGATAATAGATCATAGGTTTATCATAGATGGGCATTAACTGCTTGGATATCCCTTTAGTAATAGGGTAGAGTCTGGTGCCAGAACCACCGGCAAGTATTATTCCTTTCATGATTTAAGTTTTAATAAATGGATGTTGGTCTTGACTTAAAGAATTAAACGGATGCATATCAGTTTCACTGCCCAGTTTGGGTTCAGCAATTCTAATCTCCCTGCACAATTCTATTGAATTTCGACATTCCTCTACACCAAAACCTATGCCGTCCAGAATTCTTCGATAACTCAAAGTATGCAGTTCTTCGAAACCATGACTAAAGTCGAAATGATAATCATCAATACTCAGATTTCTATATGTTCTCTCGCCCTTGGCCACGCTTTCCTGGGGCAGAGTATTTGGATTAATACTTAAGAACCACTTAACCCGTGCTTGAGGAAATGTCAGCACCCCACTGGACCGATCATGGCTGTTTTGATGGACTTGCAGTCCGTTATGCTTTCCGAAAACCCAACTAAGCAGATCAAATAGATGAATACCAATATTAGTAGCAATTCCACCTGATTTTTGAATGTCAGATTTCCAACTGGCATAATACCACATTCCTCTACTGGTAATATAGCTTAGATCAACTTCAAAAAACTGATCTTTATTTTCTTCGCAATATTGCTTGAGTTTTTTGGCCTCTTCATGGAGCCTCAGTTGTAGAATAGAATGCAACTTTCTCGAATATCTTACTTCCAAATTCTGTAGAGCATCTAAATTCCAAGGGTTGAGAACTAAAGGTTTTTCGCAAATGACATCGGCGCCTAGCCTCATTCCCAATCTACAGTGAGAATCATGCAGGTAATTAGGACTACATACAACCAAGAAGTCCACTCCTTTGCCTTGTTGCCGGAGTTTTTCTAAATGTCGGTCAAATCTCTCAAATTCTGTGAAAAAAGCTGCATTCGGAAAATAGCTATCTAAAATTCCAACAGAATCGCAAGGATCATACGCGGCTACCAGTTCATTCCCAGTAGCTTTAATCGCCTTCAAATGCCTCGGAGCTACATATCCTGCAACTCCAATAAGTGCAAAAGTTTTAATCTCAGCCAACTAATTTTACTTTTCCGTCCTGATTATAATACCATTCACCACTTGTACTGCACTGTGCTTTTCCTTCTTGGTCAAAACTTAACTTTTGTCCTGAACGACTCACATAACCTACGATCTTACCAGGAACTCCTACTACCATGGCATAATCTGGTATATTTCGATTAACAACAGATCCGGCACCTATGAATGCGAACTTACCAATACTGTTTCCGCAAACAATTGTTGCATTCGCCCCTATTGTTGCTCCTTGCCCCACATTAGTTGTGAGAAAATTGTTTTTTTGTTCGATAAAGGCCCTTGGTCGATTTACATTGGTAAAGACCGCAGAAGGACCTATGAAAACCTCGTTGTCGATAACCACTCCGGAATACAGTGACACATTATTTTGAACTTTTACCCCATTGCCTATGACAACCCCATCTGCTACAAAACAGTTTTGTCCCAGTATGCAGTGACTACCAATACTTGCATTTTTCATAATATGGCAAAAATGCCAAATCTTAGTCCCGATACCAATATTGGCACCTTGGTCAACAATGGAACTGGGATGTAGGAAATAGTTTTTCTCAGCACTCATTACAATATACTACTTGGATTTTTTCCAGAACTCCCACCATTTTGGTTCCGGATCATCAGAATAGTATCCATAGCCATAGCCGTATCCATAGCCGTAACCATAACCGTAGCCTCCTTGTTTTTTGACCCCATTTAGGACGATTCCCATTCTTGGAAGCTTTTTCTCTCGATATAAGTTATCCAGCATGGATATTAGATTCTTTGTGGTGTAATTAAATCGAGAAATCACCAGGGTCTGATCTACATAATCCGCAAGTAATAAAGAGTCAGTAACCAATCCAACAGGAGCAGAATCAATGATGATGATATCATAGATCTCATTCAACTCCTCTAAAGTTTGCTTCAATTTATCGCCTAACAAGAGTTCAGAAGGATTAGGAGGCAATGGGCCGCAATCCAGATAGTCTAAATTCTCGTATCCATCTACAGATTTTATCAGTTTGCTGAGGTCTGTTTCCTCACCAACCAGATAATTGGTTATTCCCTTTGGATCCTTGGTTCCGGTGAGATAGAGCGATAATTTGGGTTTTCTTAAGTCAAGCCCGAGAAGTAGGGCCTTTTTACCGGATAGTTCCATACTTGCGCCCAAGTTAACGGAGACAAATGTTTTTCCCTCACCACTAATACTGGATGTAACCAAAAGTGTTTTAAAAGAATTACCGGAAGCGTTGTAATTCAAGTTCGTTCTCAATAGTCTGAACATTTCTGCTATACTACTTCTACTCGCTTTTTTAACTACAATACCGGTATTATCTTTCTCATTAAAAGCAATGGTACCCAGGAATGGAATTGAAGTTATACCCTGAATGAATTCTTTAGAATGAACTTTATTATCAAAAAAGAACAGTAGGAAAATTCCCAAAAGGGGTAGAAGAAGACCCAATCCACCAGCAAACAAGTAAATTTGTTCTTTCTTTGGACTCACCAAACTCGTCAAAACCGGAGGTTCCAATATTCTGGCATTACTGGTTTGAGCTGCTATTTGTAGCGCAGTTTCTTCCCTCTTTTGTAAGAGGAATAGAAAAAGTTGTTCCTTAATTTGCTGTTGCCTCATGATTTGAAGCAACTGTCTTTCTATTCTGGGTATGGTGGATATCTTTTCCTGAATTGGCTTGGTCTGTTCTTCGAGTTTATCCCTCTTAAGCTTGACGTCTTCCAAAGTTGAATTTATGCTCAACAAGATATTCTCACGAATATTAGCCAGTTTCTCTTCATAAGTAGACACCGCCGGATTGCTTGGAGTTGCGGACTCAAGGAAGTTTTCACGGTCAAAAATTAGCTGGTTATATTCCGCTACCAATTGCCCCATTTCTTCCCCTAATATTTCACCTCCAAAAGGAAGTTTCTCGTATTTCTGATTATTTAAAAGCTTAGACTTGGTTTTATTTAAGAGTTCTATCTGAAGTTCTATTCTTGATACCTCTTGGTCTATATTTTTTAATTCGCCCAGGAATTCTGTAGCCTTCTGGCTAGGATCAACTGGAATTTCATTTATTCTCTTAAATCCTTCTACTTCTTTTTCAACATCGTATAATTCATCCGAGATAAACTCGAGTCGTTCTTGAATAAACTTCAAGGTCTTTTGTCCCGATACGTTTTTTGACTCAATGGTGTTTTTATTGTAAACCTGAACCAATGTATTGATAATATCTACAGCTTTTTCGGGAGTTCTGTCCTCAAGACTTATTTGAACTACGTCAGAACTACTGATAGTGCGAAGGTTCAGTTTTCGAGCGTAGGCTCTGGCAATATTTTCCGGATTGCTATATCTTAATTTAAAAGTACCACCACCTTCAATATTTTTGGTTAATCCTATTCTGTAGAATTCATTATCTAAGGTAAAAAGCTCATCAAATGAATAGACCAAGGTATCAGAGTCACTGCGTAGCAATTTAAACTCCTTATCGTTGTCAACACTAATTCTGAAATTGACGGGTACGGATTTCTGTGCTACGCCATTACGCTCTAATGAAAGAGGAACATTTTTGTACAATTCACTATCCTTGATTCTACCTTCCTTGAAGTATTGAAGCTCTAAACCTAGACTATCAACTACCTCCAGCATCAAGGTGCTCGATTTTAGAATCTGAAGTTCATTCGCTAAGTCCGTATTTCTATTTCCAGTGTTCAAGCCATATTCAGAAAGAATTGCTTCTTGTGAAAGACCGTTTTTCTTTTCGAAATCGACAAATACTGACCCCTTCACTTCATAAATCTCTGTACTGTATCTCAAGTAGGTCCATGCCGCCAAAAGCCCAAGTATTAGGCCAAGAGCCAACCAATACCAATTCCTCAGAAGAAGATAAAAGTACTTCTTTATATCTTCTTCTATATTGCTGTTTTTGTTATTTATTTGATACGATTCCATTGTTAAATTTACCTGGTCAGTGCAATTATCAAGGTTATGACGGATAATACACCTGAACTGTAAGAAATCAATCTTTGTGCCGGATCTGCAACCGTGGCTACTCGCGCCTTGAGCGGTTCAACATAAATAAAATCATTTTGCTGAACGTAAAAATATGGAGAACTAAATACTTCAAAGTCCTGTAGATTTAATCTTTGATAGGTTCTAACTCCATCTTCTTCCCTCACAATCAATATATTAGTCCTATTCGCATAACTTGTAAGATCACCTGCGATACCGATTGCCTCCAAAATTGTTGTTCTTTTATTGGTCAGTCGAATCATACCCGGATTGTTCACCTCACCGGCAACCGTAATTTTGAAATTTAAAAATCTCACATTGACGACAACATCTTTGAGGTAGGGCTTAATCAACTCTGATATTTTACTTTTTATTTCCGCAATAGTCAATCCTTCAACTTGCACTTTGCCAACCACAGGTAGGTCAACATTTCCTTCTAAATCCACAAAGTATCCTTCAAACAGCTCTAGGTTTTCCGTATTGTTAAATCTTTGTTGATTATTGTTATTCGTAGCACCAGTAGAAACATTAAATGGTGCTGCAGCTTCCATATTGAAACTGTAAACATCAATTTTTAACAGATCCTCTTTTTGAACTTTCAAATCAATTTGATTTAGAATTTCTTCTTGTTGAGGCATGGCTTGATCCGGTGAAAAAGAAACCAGGGATTCATGCTTGACACAAGCCGTTAAAAAAAGGATGGTTAATAGTGGTATTAAATACTTTATCATATTAGGACGCATTCAATGTTAATGAATGTAATGCTTTGTTTTGCCAATTCTGATTAAGAATCTTATGCAATTTTTTATCGGCAAGGAGCTTTTTTAATTTGAGAATATGATTGGAATTATGGAGATCAGTTCCCAAAAAACTAACCATATTATTTTCAATAAGTCTATGCGCTATTTTTTGGACAGTTTTACCATAATTTCCACTTAGAGATAACAAATTTACCTGTAGCAAAACGCCTTGTTCTTTCAGTTGCTCGTATCGTTCAAAATGATTGCCCCAGTAAGTATATCTTTCCGGATGAGCCAATATTGGCTGGAACCCTTTGGTTTGTATTTTAAACAGAATTTCGTCAATACCCGGGGTCTCTGCGAAAAACGATTGTTCGACTAAAAGATAATTATTCTTAAATGGTAGCAGCTCTCCGGAATCCAGTAATTCTTCAAAATGTTCATCAATAAAATACTCTGCAGAAGCGCTAATTTCAATATCAATTTTTCGATTTACCAGCTCCTCTTTTAAGTCTTCTAACTTGCTTAGAATAATTTCTTTGGTATTCGGATAGTATTCATAGTGAATATGAGGGGTCGTGATGATTTCCCTATAACCCAAACTCTTTAATTCCCCAATGAGAAATAGGCTATCCTCCATGTCCTTTGCACCGTCATCTATACCCGGTAATAGATGAGAATGCATGTCCACTTCCAAAATGGAAAAATCTCGAACACCCTGTTTTTTTTGAAAAAACTTAATCATAGCCAAATCTCAATATCCGAATAATTTCTTATATAATCATTCCGGCACCTACTGTTTCATTGGTCCCTTCATCGATCAAAATGACACTACCCGTAATTCTATTTCTGCGATATGGATCAACAAACAAAGGCTTGGTACTTCGAATCTTAATCCTTGCGATATCATTCATGCCGATACTAAGATCATCAAGATTCCTATGCAGCGTATTGATATCTAACTTGTAATTGATTTCCTTAATAACACATCTTGCCTCCTGGGTAGTATGCATAAGCGCATACTTACCTCTTAATTGCAATGGTCTGGGGTTGAACCAACAGATCATTACTTCTATATCTTGAGTTACATCGGTTTGATTACCTTCTCTAACAATCATATCTCCTCTACTACAATCAATATCATCTTCTAATTCAATCGCAACACTCATAGGCGGAAATGCCTCTTCAATTTCACCCTCAAAGGTCTGAATACTCTTTATTTTAGACATTAATCCGCTCGGGTGAACCAAGACCTGATCTCCCTTTTTCAGAATACCACCCGCAACACGCCCGGAATATGCTCGATAATCGTGAAACTCATCTGTATTTGGTCGAATTACATACTGCACAGGGAATCTGGTATCTATCAAATTGTAGTCACTACCAATATGCACATTCTCCAAGTAATAGAGTAGGGTAGAACCACGATACCAAGACATATTTTCGGATGGATCAACAACATTGTCTCCCTTTAAAGCTGACATAGGGATAAAGTGTATATCCTTTATTGATAATTTGGAGGCAAAACCCTCAAATGATTCTTTGATTTTCTCATATTGTTCTTCACTCCATTCTACCAGATCCATTTTGTTGATACAAACAACGAGATGTGGAATTTGTAACAACGAAGCAATAATGGCATGCCTCTTCGTTTGTTCAATTACCCCTTTCCTTGCATCAATTAGAATCAAAGCGACATTGGCCGTGGATGCGCCAGTAACCATATTTCTAGTATACTGAATATGACCGGGAGTATCTGCTATAATGAACTTTCTCTTGGGAGTGGAAAAGTATCTATAAGCAACATCAATGGTAATACCCTGTTCTCTCTCTGATTTCAATCCGTCTGTTAGAAGAGCAAGATTTACTTCTTCCTCTCCTCTTTTTTCAGAGCTCTCCTTGATTTGATCATACTGATCTTCGAATATTGATTTAGAATCGTAAAGCAATCTTCCGATCAAAGTACTCTTTCCATCATCTACACTTCCAGCTGTAGTAAATCTAAGTAATTCCGAATTTGTGTACTCACTCATTTATTTGATTTTATCTTTGTATAACTCCCATTGCCATGCAGTGGACATAATATTTTTTAAGTCTAATTTCGGTTCCCAACCAAGGACTTTCTTTGCCTTTTCATAGTTACTATAGATAGCAACGACATCCCCCGGTCTCCTAGAACCTATTTCAAAATTAATTTTTGTGTCATTGGTCTGCTCAAAGGCGTTAATTACCTCCAATACACTCGCTCCTTCTCCAATTCCGACGTTGAATACGTCATAAGTTACATCTTGGTTATTTCTTAAATAATCCAAACACATGGTATGCGCTTTTGCAAGATCAACGACATGTATATAATCTCTTATACAGCTCCCATCTCTGGTAGCATAGTCATCTCCAAAGACAGTAACTTTTTGTCTTTTACCTATTCCAACTTCAGTTATGATCGGTACTAAGTTTCTAGGAGGGTTTATTGGATTTTCACCAAGTATTCCACTTTGATGGGCTCCTGCTGGATTAAAATACCTCAGTGATATAACTTGAAATGACGTATCATTTTTAACAAGGTCTTCCAGCATCTGCTCGCAAGCTTGCTTCGTATATCCATAGGGACTTTCTGCGGGCCTAATTGGACTATCCTCTGTCACTGGAAGAGATTCTGCATTGCCATAAACGGTGCAACTGGAAGAAAAAATAATTTTGTTAATAAAAAACTGTTTCATTCCCTCCAGCAGATTGACCAGGCCGCTAATGTTGTTTTGGTAATATAGAATAGGGTTTGCAACACTTTCTTCTACACTTTTTAGGGCTGCGAAATGAATTACCCCGTCGTAATCATTGTGATTCTCGAAAAAATTCATCACCGCCTCACCGTCTCTAAGATCAATACGATGATTGACAACATCTTTCCCAGTAATGCGATTTATCGCACCAAAGGCATAATTATCAGAATTGATAAAATTATCCAAGGACTCCACCTCAAATCCCGATTCCAACAAATCAATGATGGTATGACTTCCTATATATCCTGCTCCTCCTGTTACGAGTATTTTCATTTTTTTTAGTGATCAGTTATTAGTTGTCAGTTATCGGTAGTTTGTTTGACAGAAATGATTCGAATCATAATTTAGATGATATAGAACTAATCAGGCCATTAAGCATTCTGCCAACAGTAGTTATTTGATTTGTTAATTTTTCACTCTCTTCATCAGAAAGCATTTGTAAATCTTTAAGAAGAATAACCAGGTACTTAGTCTCTTCTAAAGAACCTCGTGAAATATACAGAAACCGTATGAAGTCCTTTGGAGAATTTCGCCCCATTCCTTCTGCAATATTGTCGAAATAGAAACCGAAGCTCTTCGAATTTGACCAGTAAGTCCAAATTTTTCTTCTTCAGGCATTTTTTGGGTAATATGGTATATGTCCAGTATTAGCAAATGAGCCTTTTGCCAAACCATCAAATCTTCAAAAGACTTAATTTTACTCAACTCTTGATAATTTAAGGTTACTGAGTCGAATTCCACAAATACAGATCACCGATCACCAATAACCAATCACTAACCACTAAAAATACCCCTGCTTCTTACGATCCTCCATCGCAGTCTCAGATCGCTTATCATCCGCTCTACCGCCTCTTTCTGTCATTCGAGTTGTGGAAACTTCTTCTATGATTTTTTCCAGAGTATCTGCTTCAGATTCCCATACACCGGTACAGGTCATATCACCAATGGTTCTACATCTGACCATTTTCTTTTCTACCTTCTCAGTTGGTTTCTTTTCTATGTATTCGCAATCCGCCAATAGTATGCCATCTCTCTCAAATACCTCTCTTTCGTGCGCATAATATAAACTGGGAAGTTCTACTTTTTCCATGGCGAGGTACTGCCAAACATCCAGTTCTGTCCAGTTAGAAATAGGAAAGACTCTGAAGTGCTCACCGAAATGCTTTTTACCATTGAATAGATTCCACAATTCTGGTCGTTGATTTTTAGGGTCCCACTGACCAAATTCATCTCTATGGCTGAAGAACCTCTCTTTTGCACGCGCTTTTTCTTCATCCCTTCTCGCTCCACCCAAAGCGGCATCAAATTTACCTTTCTCCAACTCATCTAAAAGTACCGTAGTCTGAAGACCATTTCGGCTGGCGTTATATCCTTTTTCTTCGACAAGAGTTCCGGCATCTATCATATCCTGAACTGAACCAACTATCAATCGCAGTCCGTATTTTTTTACCAAATCATCACGGAATTGTATGGTTTCGGGAAAGTTATGCCCTGTATCAATATGAAGTAAGGGAAAAGGTATTCTTGCCGGATGAAAAGCTTTCACAGCAAGGTAAGTCATAATGATGGAATCCTTACCA